>NZ_JAPEPJ010000001.1:0-645000 GCF_026340255.1 Streptomyces sp. NBC_01408
CCCGGTCACTCGGGCCGCGACGCGCCTGCTCGCGCAGGGAGTGCAGCTCGGCGACGCGCCCGCGGGCGTCGGTCGGCTCGCTCGGAGTCTGGTCCACAACGGTCATGTACCGACCTTACGAAGCCGTACATGAAAAACCTCCGTTGATTCCACACAGTCTCGGAAGTGTTCCGCTGTCCGGCCCGGACAGAACCGCCGGGCGATGCATCGACTCCACCAGACGGAACCTTCGTCCTTTGTCCGGACCCCACAAAACCTCGCGACACCTCGCCTAGAAGTTGAAATTTGAACGGAATGGGTCTAGTGTCATTCTCGTTGAAACTTCAACAACCACAGCAGCACACTACCGAGGAGGAAGCCATGGGTATCTTCACCCGCCGCAGCCAGGAGTCGCAGGGCAAGGACGGAGCCGCCGTCGCCACGCTCGAAGTCGACCCGGCTCTCGCCGCGCTCACCGGCGACTACGTCATCGACGCCGCCCACAGCAGCATCGGCTTCACCGTCCGCCACGCGATGGTCACCAACGTCCGCGGCTCCTTCACCGAGCACGAGGGCACCCTGCACCTCGACGGCAGCGACCCGGCGCGCTCCACCGCCGCCATCGACATCAAGATCGCCTCCGTGGACACCGGCATCGCCGACCGGGACGGCCACCTGCGCAGCGGTGACTTCTTCGACGCCGAGACCTTCCCCCTGATGAGCTTCCGCTCCACCGCAGCGCTTCAGCTCGGCGGCGACGCGTACCGCATCACCGGCGACCTGACGATCAAGGACGTCACCCGTCCGTTCTCCATCGACCTGGAGTTCAACGGCTCCGCCACCGACGTCTACGGCAACGAGCGCGTCGGCTTCGAGGGCAGCGCCGAGATCCTGCGTTCCGACTGGGGCCTGACCTGGAACGCCGCGCTGGAGACCGGCGGCGTGATGGTCAGCGACAAGGTGAAGCTGACCTTCGACATCTCGGCCATCAAGCAGGCCTGACGCCCGCCAGGCCCTGTCCGGGCGATCCGGGTGACAGGGCCTAGAAGGGCCTGGAAGGGCCTAGAAGCCGCCTCCGCCGTCGAAGCCTCCGCCACCGCCGAAGTCGCCGCCGCCGAAGCCGCCGAAGTCGGAGGGGTTGAAGTCGGCCCCGGAGACGTCCCCGCCCTCGAAGCCCGCGCCGCCGCCGAAGTCGGAGGCGTAGGCGGGGCTGGACATCATCGAACCGAGCATCGTGCCCATGAGCAGGCCGGGCAGGATGCCGCCGCCGAAGTAGCCGCCGGCCCAGGGACCGTACGCCGGGCCTGCGTCGTAGTAGGGGCGCGGCCCGTACTCGGTGTCGACCGTGCGCACCGCCGGGTCCAGCCCGTCGCGCAGCCGCACGGCGTCAGCCGTGCAGACCGGCACGGTACGGCGTGCACCGCCCGCCGGGGCCCAGGCGGCGTCCTCGGTGCTCGGCCCGTGGCGCGGGTCGAAGAAGCAGGGGGCGCGCCGCTCGGGGAGCGGCTCGCCCTGACGGCGCGCGTCGAGACGGGCCAGGGCGAACCGGCCGTCCTCCAGCGCCTGGGTGACTCCCCTGACCTCTTCGGGATGCTGCACGGAGGCCATGATCCGCTTGGCCTTCTCGTAGGAGTCGAGCCCCTGCTCGTAGTCCTTGCGCATGGCATCGTCCGCGCCCGGCTCCCCGGGGTGGAAGTCGAGGCGTTCGAGCTCCTCGCCGAAGGCGGTGATGTCCTCGTCGACGACCACGCCGAGACGGGCGATGGCCTCGCGCCGGACCTCTTCCTTCTTCTTGCGGTTGCGGCGCACCACTGTGTACGCACCGCCGCCGCCGATCACGGCCACCGCGCCGAGCGCGATCAGGGCTCCGACGGGAGCGCCGGTGTCGCCGCCGCTGGTCCCCCAGGAGGCGGGCGCCCCGCCCTTGGCCTGGCTGAGGGCCTGGTCCACGAAGTTGTTGAGCTGGGTGCCCGCGTCCACCGGCTCGCCGGTCTTCACGGCGGCGGTGAGGTTGCGTACGGCGTTGGCCGGCATGACGGCCGGGTCGGCGCCGGCGTCGAAGCCCTCGCCGAGCCGGACCGCGTAGAGCCCGGTGATGCCGGTCTGGGTGCGCAGCGCGGACAGCAGTCCGTCGGCCGGGAACTCGCTCGTGGCGGGCAGCACGGCGACGAACACCGGCTTCCCCGCGTCCTTGATCTTCTGCGCGAGCGCGTCCGCCTCGGCCTTGGGCAGCTGTGCCTCGGCGCGCGGATCGACGTAGACCGGGCCCTCCTTGAGGGCCTCCGCCACGACGGCCGGTCCGGTGGCGGCCGACGCCTGCGGGGCGACCGCGAGGACGGTCGCCGACAGGCCCAGCAGCAGACCGGACAGCAGCGTTCCGAAGCGTACGGATATCAGCCTGGTCCTCATATCCATGACGCTACCCGAATCGGGCCTTTCCTGTGTGAGCTGGACATAAGGGCAGCTCAGCCCTGCCCTACTCGGCCGGTTCGACCCCGGCGTGGAGCAGGCCGTAGGTGAAGGCGTCCTCCAGGGCCTGCCAGGAGGCCGCGATCACGTTTTGGGCCACGCCGACCGTGTTCCACTCGCGGACCCCGTCGGTCGTGGAGATCAGGACGCGGGTCGTGGACTCCGTGCCGTGCGTGCCCTCCAGGATGCGGACCTTGTAGTCGACCAGCTCGAACTTGGCCAGCTGCGGGTAGAACCGCTCCAGCGCCACCCGCAGGGCCCGGTCCAGCGCGTTGACCGGGCCGTTGCCCTCGGCCGTCGCGACGATCCGCTCGCCCTTGGCCCACAGTTTGACCGTGGCCTCGTTGGCGTGGGTGCCGTCCGGGCGGTCCTCGACGATGGCCCGCCAGGACTCGATGCGGAAGTACTTGCGGGCGCGACCCTCGGCCTCGGCGCGCAGCAGCAGTTCGAAGGAGGCGTCGGCCGCCTCGTACGTGTAGCCCTTGAGCTCCCGCTCCTTGACCCGCTCCACGACCCGGGAGATCAGCGCACGGTCCCCGTTGAGCTCGACGCCGAGCTCCTTGCCCTTGAGCTCGATGGAGGCGCGGCCGGCCATGTCGGAGACCAGCATCCGCATGGTGTTGCCGACCCGCTCGGGGTCGATGTGCTGGTAGAGGTCCGGGTCCACCTTGATCGCCGAGGCGTGCAGGCCCGCCTTGTGCGCGAAGGCGGAGACACCCACGTACGGCTGATGCGTGGAGGGCGTGAGGTTGACGACCTCGGCGATGGCGTGCGAGATCCGGGTCATCTCGGCGAGCGCCCCGTCCGGGAGCACCTTGCGGCCGTACTTGATCTCCAGGGCGGCGACGACGGGGAAGAGGTTGGCGTTGCCGACGCGCTCGCCGTAGCCGTTGGCGGTGCACTGGACGTGGGTGGCGCCCGCGTCGACGGCGGCCAGGGTGTTGGCGACGGCGCAGCCGGTGTCGTCCTGGGCGTGGATGCCCAGCCGGGCGCCGGTGTCGGCGAGGACGGTGGCGACGGTCGCCGTCACCTGCGCGGGCAGCATGCCGCCGTTGGTGTCGCAGAGGATGACGACGTCGGCGCCGGCCTCGTGGGCGGTGCGTACGACGGACTTGGCGTACTCGGCGTTGGCGCGGTAGCCGTCGAAGAAGTGCTCGCAGTCGACGAAGACGCGGCGGCCGCGGCCGACCAGGTAGGAGACGGTGTCGCGGACCATCTCCAGGTTCTCGTCGAGCGTGGTGCGCAGGGCCAGTTCGACGTGGCGGTCGTGGGACTTGGCCACGAGGGTGATCACCGGGGCGCCCGACTCCAGCAGGGCCCGCACCTGCGGGTCCTCGGCGGCCGAACCGCCGGCGCGGCGGGTCGCTCCGAAGGCGACGAGCTGCGCGTTCTTGAAGTCGATCTCGGCGCGGGCGCGGGCGAAGAACTCGGTGTCGCGGGGGTTGGCGCCGGGCCAGCCGCCCTCGATGAAGCCCACTCCGAAGTCGTCCAGGTGCCGGGCGATCGTCAGCTTGTCCGCGACCGTGAGGTTGATGCCCTCACGCTGGGCACCGTCGCGCAGGGTGGTGTCGAAGACGTGGAAGCTGTCGTCGAGGACCGCTGCTGCCGCCTCTGGTGTCGTCGTCATGCTGATCTGACTCCTGTCGGATGAGTGGTTCCGGATACCCGGGATCCACTGCCCCCATCATCGCGCGCGTCCGTTTCCCGGCAGGGATGAGGCCGGGAAACGAAAAAACCTCTCGCGGGTGCGAGAGGTTTGCGCGCGGGTCTGGGGCACGGTGGCCGCTTCCCGCGAAGGTCTTCCACGGTTCAGCGGCCACTGGGGACCGGCGCGCTGCTGGCGATAATCATGAGCTGAGCAGGCACGCTCGCAGTGTGCCACACCGCTCGCCGCGGATGGACAGGGATCTCAGCATGCGGGCACGGGCCGTTCCCCCCGGCCCCGCCGGGCAGTCTCGGCCTCGTCGGCGTTTTGAGGCGCACCCGGGCGTGGCCGACTGCGGCGCCGCTGCGGGGGCTCCGCCCCCGGGCCCCCCGCGCCTCAAACGCCGGCGAGGCTGAAGTGGCCCCTCGCCTCACGCGTCGGCGAGGCCGAAGAGGGCCCGCGCCCCACGCGTCGGCGGGGCTAAGGGGTGGGGGTGAGGGATTCGGTGAGGAACTCTCGGACGTGGTCGAGGATGGCTTCCCGGTCCAGCGTCGGGAGGCCCACCGCCAGCTGGATGCTGAAGCCGTCGAGGAGGGCCCGGATGCGGGCCGCGACGCGGTCGGGGTCCACCGGGCGGAACTCGCCGCGCGAAATGCCCTCGGCGAGCAGCGCGACCAGGTCGCGGTGCCAGGCGCCCTCGATGGCCGCCTGCCGGTCGCGTTCCTGGGGGCCGGCGTTCTGGGAGCGGTTCCAGACCTCCAGCCACAGCGTCCAGTGGGGGTCGCGGGCCTTCGTGGGCACGTACAGGTCGACGTACGCCCGTAGGCGCTCGCCGACCGGGCCGCGGCGCGCGAGCAGGGCCCGCCGCTCGGTGCCGAGCGCGGCCTCGCTCCACTCCAGGGTCTGCAGCAGGAGCTCGTCCTTGCTGCGGAAGTAGTAGAGGAGGTGGCCGCTGCTCATGCCGACCTCGCGGCCCAGCCCGGCCATGGTCAGGCCTTCGAGGCCGCGCTCGGCGATCGTGGCCATGGCGGCGACGAGTACGTCCTCGCGCGGGGGCGCGTTCTTGCGCGCCGCCCGTACCGGTACTCCACCCGCCGTCATGGCCCCACTCCTCGTCCGTACGCCGTCGTCGGTCAGACCTTCGGCTGCTGCTGGGTGATGCAGTGGATACCGCCACCCCCGGCGAAAATCGTACGTGCGTCAACGAGGGTCACGGTCCGCTCCGGGAACAGTCCGCGGAAGATCTCGGCGGCCTCCTCGTCGCGCGGGTCGTCGAAGGAGCACAGCACCACGCCGTCGTTGCACAGGTAGTGGTTGATGTACGAATAGTCCACCCACTCCCCGTCCTCTTCCAGCACGGTCGGCGCCGGGATCTCCACGACCTCCAGCCGGCGGCCCCGGGCGTCGGTGGAGGCGCGCAGGATGGCGGCGATCGTCTTGCAGCGCTCGTGGTCCGGGTGGGCCGGGTCGGGCTGGGTGTGCACCATCACGACGCCGGGGCGGGCGAAGGCGGCAACGATGTCCACGTGCCCCTGGGTGCCGTAGGTGCCGTAGTCGCCGGCCAGGCCGTAGGGCAGCCAGATGGCCTTGGTGGTGCCGAGGTGCGCGTGGATCTCGGCTTCGACCTGCTGGCGGGTCCAGCCGGGGTTACGGCCCTCGCCGAGCTGCACGGTGTCGGTGAGGAGCACGGTGCCCTCGCCGTCTACGTGGATGGCGCCGCCCTCGTTGACCAGCTCGGTGCTGTAGGTACGGGTGCCGGCCACGTCGGAGACGTGCCGGGCGATCTTCGAGTCGTGGTCCCAGCGGGCCCACTCCTGGGCGCCCCAGCCGTTGAAGGTCCAGTCCACGGCCGCGAGCTCGCCCGCGTCGCTGGTCACGAAGGTCGGGCCGATGTCGCGCATCCAGGCGTCGTCGAGCTCCTGCTCGACGAGCTGTACGTCGTCACCGACGATGGCGCGGGCGCTGTCGGCGTCACCGGGCGAGACCACCAGGGTCACGGGCTCGTACGCGCGCACCGCGCGGGCCACGGCGCCCCAGGCCTCGCGGGCCTCGGCGAGCTCCTGCGCGGTGGTGAAGGTCGGGTTGGGGCTGGGCCAGGCCATCCAGGTGCGCTCGTGCGGGGTCCACTCGGCGGGCATCCGGAATCCGGCGTCGACGGGCTTGTTCGTGGTCATGGCAGGGGTCCTTAAAGGGCTTTACAAGAAGTACAGGCGGTTGAGGGAGACCGATTCGGCGGCTTCGGAGCGCAGCGGTTCCCCGTCGAGGGAGACGAGGCCGCTGCGCGCGTCCACATCGACCGCGCCCACCCGGGAGTTGAGGAGCAGGTTGCCGGGGCCGATGCCGCGGGTGCCGCGGACGGCGACGCGGCGCCTGCGGGTGGGCATCTCGTCGCTGCCGAGGGCCGCGGCGGCGGCCGAGACGAAGGCGACGGAGATGTCCGCGGCGGTGGCCCCGTACGAGCCGAACTGCGGCCCGAGGACCAGCGGTTCGCAGGTGTCGGTGGCGGCGTTGGGGTCGCCGGTGACCCCGTACGCCGGGAAGCCGGACTTCAGCACCAGCTGTGGCTTGGCGCCGAAGAACTGGGGGCGCCACAGCACGATGTCGGCGAGCTTGCCGACCTCGATGGAGCCGATCTCGTGGGCCAGGCCGTGGGCGATGGCCGGGTTGATGGTCAGCTTCGCGATGTAGCGCAGGACGCGGGCGTTGTCGTCGCCCTCGCCGTCGCCGACCAGCGGACCCAGCTCGCCCTTCATCTTGGCCGCCATCGCGAAGGTGCGGCGGATGGTCTCGCCCGCACGGCCCATGCCCTGGGCGTCAGAGGAGGTGATGCCGATCGCGCCCAGGTCGTGCAGTACGTCCTCGGCGCCCATGGTGCCCGCGCGGATCCGGTCGCGGGCCATGGCCGCGTCGCCCGGGAGGTCCGGCTTGAGGTCGTGGACGGAGACGATCATGCCGTAGTGCTCGGCGACCGCGTCCCGGCCGAAGGGCAGGGTGGGATTGGTGGAGGAGCCGATGACGTTCGGCACGCCCGCCATCTTGAGCACGTTGGGTACGTGTCCGCCGCCGCAGCCCTCGATGTGGAAGGCGTGGATGGTCCGGCCGTCCAGCACCCGCAGGGTGTCCTCGACGGAGAGGCACTCGTTCAGGCCGTCGCTGTGCAGGGCGACCTGGACGTCGTACTCCTCGGCCACCCGCAGGGCGGTGTCCAGGGCGCGGGTGTGCGCGCCCATGTCCTCATGAACCTTGAAGCCTGAGGCGCCGCCCTCGGCGAGGGCCTCGACCAGCGGGGCCGCGTCCGAGGAGGACCCGCGGGCCAGGAAGCCGATGTTGACGGGCCAGGCGTCGAAGGCGTTGAAGGCGTGCTTCAGGGCCCACGGGGAGTTGACGCCGACGCCCCAGACGGGTCCGAACTCCTGGCCGATGATCGTGGTGACGCCCGCGGCGAGCGAGGCCTCCATGATCCGCGGGGAGAGCAGGTGGACGTGGGTGTCCACGGCGCCGGCGGTGGCGATCAGGCCCTCGCCGGAGACGATCGAGGTACCCGTGCCGACGACCACGTCGACCCCGTCGAGGGTGTCGGGGTTGCCGGCCCGGCCGATCGCGTGGATCCGGCCCTCGCGGATGCCGACGGAGACCTTGCGGATGCCGAGCACCGCGTCGATGACCAGCACGTTGCTGATGACGACGTCGCAGGTCTCGCGGACGGCGGCGGCCTTCAGGTGCAGGCCGTCGCGGGCGGTCTTGCCGAAGCCGGCCAGGAACTCGTCACCGGGCTTCTGCGCGTCGGACTCGACCCGGACGGTGAGCCCGGAGTCGCCGAGCCGGACCCGGTCCCCGGCGCGGGGGCCGAAGACGGAGGCGTACTCGTGCGGGTCGATGTGCCGGCTGCCCGGCGCGCAGTGATCGCTGTGCGGGGTCTTCTTGCTCACGCCTGGTCTCCGTCCGCGTGCTCGGTGGTACCGGTGCCGGGGACCTGACCCGCCGGGCCGTCGATGGCGGCGTCCCGGTGCACGTCAGTGCCCAGGTAGCCGCAGGCCGCCGCGCGGCGCAGGGCCTCTTCCTTGGCGCCCGGGGCGTCCAGGGGCCCGTCGACCAGGCCGGCGAAGCCGATCGCGATGCGGTCGCCGCCGATGGGGACCAGCCCGACCTCGCCCTCGCCGTGCGGGTCGAACCGTACGGAGGAGCCCGCCGGGACGCACAGCCGCATCCCGTAGGCCGCGGCGCGGTCGAAGTCCAGGCGCGGGTTGGCCTCGAAGAAGTGGAAGTGGGAGGTGACGCTGACCGGCACGGCGGCGGTGTTGCGCACGCGCAGGTGCAGGACGGGCTCCGGCTGGGGGGCGCCGGGGCCGGGGACGATCGCACCCGGGGCGTCGTCGCCCAGCGAGGCGGCGCCCTGGATGGGGGACGAGACCACCGCGAGGCGGGATCCGTCGTCGAAGACGGCCTCCACGTGCACCTCGGTGACCACGTCGGCGACGCCGGGCAGGACGTCGCCGGGGCCCAGCACGCTGCGGGCCTCCTCGATGGCCTCCGCCAGCCGCTTGCCGTCGCGGGCGGCCTCGCAGACCGTGTCCGCGATCAGCGCGGTGGCCTCCGGGACGTTGAGCCTCAGGCCCCGGGCCCGCCGGGCCCTGGCCAGTTCCGCTGCGCTGCGGAGCAGCAGCCGGTCGCGCTCCGTAGGGGTCAGCCGCACGCCGATCCACCACCTCTTGAGTCGATGGGTTAGAGCATCACTCTAACTCTTCATTTCCTTGCTGGGAATCATTGACCTGGGCGCAAGGCTTGAGTCACATTGAGTGTCGCTCAAATACCTTGCATCCCTCCTGTACCCCCGCCGCCCTGCCAAGGGAGTCCCCCTATGCCCATCGAACAGCGCGGAGTCGACACCATCCCCGAGGAGGAGCGGACGAGCGGTCCTCGCGACCTGGTCTCGATCCTGCTCGGCTCCAACCTCTGCCTCGGCGTGATCGTCTTCGGCTGGCTGCCCCCGTCCTTCGGACTGGGCCTGTGGCCCTCGGTCACCGCCATCGTGACCGGCACCCTCGTCGGCATCGCCTTCACCGCGCCGCTCGCGCTGGTCTCGCTGCGGACCGGCACCAACCTCTCCACCTCCAGCGGAGCCCAGTTCGGCGTCCGCGGCCGCCTGGTCGGCTCGGTGGTCGGCCTGCTGCTCTCCCTCGGCTACACGGCGCTCACCCTGTGGATCGGCGGCGACGTGATGGTCGGCGTCCTCTCCCGGCTCACCGGCCTCCCGGACACCGGCGTCTCACGGGCCGTGATGTACGGGGCCCTGGCCGTGTTCACCGTCGTCGCGGCCGTCTTCGGCTACCGGCTGCTGCTGCGCATGAGCAAGATCCTGTCCGTCGGGATGCTCGTCCTGCTGGCCGTCGGCGTCTTCGCCTACGCCGGGGACTTCACCACCGCCGCGCCGCCGGAGACCCCGTACCTGCTCGGCTCCTTCTGGCCGACCTGGCTGCTCGCGACCGTCGCCGCCGGCCTCAGCGGCCCCGTCGCCTTCATCACCCTGCTCGGCGACTACACCCGCTACATCTCCCCGCGCAGGCACGGCTCCCGCAAGGTGCTGTGGGCCACCGGCCTCGGCCTGCTGGCCGGGCTGCTGATACCCCAGCTGTTCGGCACCTACACCGCGCTCGCCGCCCGGGCCGGCGCCGACTACTCCGGTCCGCTGGTCGAGGCCGCGCCGTTCTGGTACCTGGTGCCGCTGCTCGCCGCGGCCGCGGCCGGCTCGGTGGGCAACGCCGGCCTGATGCTGTACTCGATGGGCCTCGACCTCGACGCGATCGTGCCCAGGGCCACCCGGACCACCGCCACGCTGGTCGCCGCGGCCGTCGCCACCGCCTTCGTCTTCATCGGCTCCTTCGAGTGGGACGTGCAGTCCGCGATGACCTCGTTCGTCCTGCTGCTGACCGCGCTCGGCACCCCGTGGGCCGTGATCACCCTCATCGGCTACGTGCGCTGCCGCGGCCGGTACGACGCCGACGCCCTCCAGGTCTTCAACCGCCGCTCCGTCGGCGGGATCTACTGGTACCGGGGCGGCTGGAACGTGGCCGCCACCGCCTCCTGGGCGATCGGCGCCGGGGTGGGCCTGCTCTCCGTGACCACCCCCTTCTACCAGGGCCCGCTGCTCTCCCTCACCGGCGGCGTGGACTGCTCCTTCGTCCTGTCCGGCCTGGCGGGCGCGCTGGTCTACACGGCCCTGACCGCCCGCAGCGCACCGGCACCGGCCCCCGCCGGCGCCGCGGCCGAGGAGCCGGCCGCCGTGTAGGGCTCCCCGTACGTACGAAGGCCCGCGCTCCTGGGATCAGGGGCGCGGGCCTTCGTACGTACGGAAGGAGACGACCTAGCCGAGCGGGTGCATCCAGCCGTGGCTGTCGGCGGCCTGGCCGGTCTGGAGGTCCAGCAGGGCCTTGCGGAGCTTGAGGGTGACCTCGCCGGGCTCGCCGTTGCCCTGGGTCCAGTCGGCGCGCTCGGACTTGACCGAGCCGACCGGGGTGATGCAGGCGGCGGTGCCGCAGGCGAAGACCTCGGTCAGGGTGCCGTTCTCGTTGTCGCGCTTCCAGTCCTCGGTGGTGATCCGGCCCTCCTCGGCGGTGTAGCCGAGGTCGCGGGCGATGGTGAGGAGGGAGTCGCGGGTGATGCCGGGAAGCAGCGAACCGGTCAGCTCCGGGGTGACGATGCGGTCGCCGTACACGAAGTACAGGTTCATGCCGCCCATTTCCTCGATCCAGCGGTGCTCGACGGCGTCGAGCCAGACCACCTGGTCGCAGCCGTGCGAGGCGGCCTGGGCCTGGGCGACGAGCGAGGCCGCGTAGTTGCCGCCGGTCTTGGCCGCGCCGGTGCCGCCCTTGACCGCGCGGACGTACTCCTCGGAGAGCCAGACCGAGACGGGCTTGACGCCGCCGGGGAAGTACGCGCCGGCGGGCGAGGCGATCACGATGAAGAGGAACTCGTTGGCGGGGCGGACGCCGAGGCCGACCTCGCTGGCGAACATGAACGGCCGCAGGTACAGGGAGGCCTCGCCGGAGTCCGGAACCCAGGCGCGTTCCTGCTTGATGAGCGCATCGCAGGCCTCGATGAACAGCTCGGCCGGCAGCTCCGGCATCGCCATGCGGCGCGCGGAGGCCTGGAAGCGCTCGGCGTTGGCCCGCGGGCGGAAGGTGGCGACGGTGCCGTCGGGCTGGCGGTAGGCCTTGAGACCCTCGAAGATCGTCTGCGCGTAGTGCAGGGTCATGTTCGCTGGGTCGATGGACAGCGGCGCGTACGGGACCAACTCGGCGTCGTGCCAGCCGCGGCCCTCGGTCCACTTGATCGTCACCATGTGGTCGGTGAAGTGGCGGCCGAAGCCGGGGCTGGCCAGGATCGCCTCGCGCTCCGCGTCGGACAGCGGGTTCGAGGAGGGCTTGAGCTCGATCGTGGGCATCGTCATGAGTGCTTGTCCTTCACCGGTTGTGTATGGCGGACCGCGCTCACGGCGTACTAGGACGTCCGAGCTTCCCCGTATTCCGCGGCCTCGCGTTCGATTATCGCGCGCATGGAGGCTTCGGTGAAATGGGGGATGCGGCCCAGGGGAGATGGTGACACCCGGGGCCGCACAGGAAAAGCCGCCGGGCATCTTGTTGCCTGGCGGCTTCCCGAGGTCGAGCTGCCAGGGTCAGCCGGCTACTCGGGCGGCGAGGGCGTCGCCGATCTCGTCGGTGGAGCGGAAGGTGCCGTCGCGCTCGGCCAGGTCGACGGAGACCGCGTCCTCGATGCGGGCGGCCTGGGGCTCGTAGCCGAGGTGGCGCAGCAGGAGGGCGACGGAGAGGATCGTCGCGGTCGGGTCGGCCTTGCCGGTGCCTGCGATGTCCGGGGCAGAGCCGTGGACGGGCTCGAACATGGACGGGAAGGCGCCGGTCGGGTTGATGTTCCCGGAGGCGGCGAGGCCGATGCCGCCGGTCACGGCGGCGGCCAGGTCGGTGAGGATGTCACCGAAGAGGTTGTCCGTGACGATGACGTCGAAGCGCTCGGGCTGGGTGACGAAGAAGATCGTCGCGGCGTCGACGTGCAGGTAGTCGGTGGTGACCTCGGGGTACTCCTGGCCGACCTTGTCGAAGATGTTCTTCCACAGGTGGCCGGCGTACACGAGGACGTTGTTCTTGTGGACCAGCGTCAGCTTCTTGCGGGGGCGGGCGTTCGCCCGCTCGTACGCGTCACGGACGACGCGCTCGACGCCGTACGCGGTGTTGAGGCTGACCTCGGTGGCCACCTCGGCGGGGGTGCCGGTGCGCAGGCTGCCGCCGTTGCCGGTGTACGGGCCTTCGGTGCCCTCGCGGACCACGACGAAGTCGATCTCCGGACGGCCGGCCAGCGGGGTGGCGGTGTTCGGGAACAGCTTCGACGGGCGCAGGTTGATGAAGTGGTCGAAGGCGAAGCGGAGCTTCAGCAGCAGACCGCGCTCCAGCACGCCGGACGGGACCGAGGGGTCGCCGATGGCGCCCAGCAGGATCGCGTCGTGGCGCTTGAGGGCTTCGAGCTCCTCGTCCGGGAGGGTCTCACCGGTGCGGTGCCAGCGCTGGGCGCCGAGGTCGTATTCCTTGGTCTCCAGCTTCACATCCTGGGGCAGGACCGCGGTAAGGACCTTGAGTCCCTGAGCCACGACTTCCTGGCCGATGCCATCACCGGGGATCACTGCGAGATTGATGCTGGTCGACATGGCGAAACCGTACTCCGTGTCCCAGCCCTCAGACATATTGCGTCCAGCATTTGGACCAATCGGGACGCAACATGTCCGGGCGGGCCAGTGGTCGGGGGTCAGTGGCCGGTCGAGCCGCCGTTGTCGCGGCGGTCGAGGGCCCGCTGGAGGGCTGCGGCGGCGTTCTTGCGGTCGGCGTCGGCCGTGGAGGAGTGGCGGACGCGGCGGACGGCAGCGGAGGTGGGGGTCATATGGATCGACTCCTTGAGATCACGGCGTGGCCGGGCCACGGATGAGGGGTTCCTTCAAGGCGCCGGAAGAGGCGGGGAGCGGTGCGCCGCAGGGGTTGCCTGCCAGGGGCGCGCGCTCTCGACCGCCATTCGCCTGATCGGCGAGACGTTCGGCTCCTACAAAGCTAGGGCAGGTCCCGCTGTATGTCTTCGCAATTACTCGGACTTCCTACTATCTGAGACGCCCAACCCCTCGGTAGGCCCCCTCCGCAGGCTCCTCTTCGAGCCCTTCCCGGACCGAAATTCCCTGATCAGAGCCCTTGCGGCCAGGACGGCGGCCCGTTCCGGCGGGGTGACGTATCCCACCTGACTCACCGGCCTCCGGAGTCACCCGGACCGGTGAACTCCACCGCCTCCCCCGCCCCGTGGGGCGCCGGCCCGGGGCGGGGCCGCCCTTCGCCCGGACGGGGCATTGGTTCGGAATCACACCAATCTTCGGGAGGGCCGGGGCAGGGACTCGACCACTCGGCGGGCGCCCTCCCGGGCCTGTCCCACGGGGAGAATCCGGGCAGGGCGCCCGTCCGGAGCGGCGGCCGTTTCCAGCCACCCGGATGTTCACCGACTTCTTACCGCACGGCTGTAGACCTTTGGGCCGGGCACCGCCACTCTTGCCGTCGATGTGCCAGCGGGGCACTTGAGTTGGAGGCGAGGGGCCAGTGACACCGATCAGCCGCAGAGGGTTCGTGGGAATCGGCGCCGGGCTGGTGGCGGGGGCGGCCGTGCCCGCGCTCACGCCGACGGCGGCCGCGGCCGCGGCCGCGGCGACCGGCACCATCACCGATGTGAAGCACGTGGTGATCCTGATGCAGGAGAACCGCAGCTTCGACCACTACTTCGGCAGGCTCAAGGGTGTCCGCGGCTTCGGCGACCGCGCCGCCGGCAACATCCCGGGCGGCTGGGGCATGTTCAACCAGCCCAACTGGGGCGGCCGCCAGTACCCGTGGAAGCTCGCCGCCACCCCGCCGGCGGGCGGCGTCGACGGCGAGACCCTGGCGCAGTGCAACGGCGACCTCCCGCACAGCTGGACCTCGCAGCACGCCGCCTGGAACAAGGGCCGGATGGACAACTGGGTCCTGGGCGTCGGAAACACCCGCACCCTCGGCTACCTGGACCGCGGCGACATACCCTTCCACTACGGCCTCGCCGACAACTACACCGTCTGCGACGCCTACTTCTGCTCCGCGCTCAGCGCGACCGGCCCCAACCGCACCTTCCTGTGGAGCGGCAAGATCGACGCCTCCAGCAAGGACGGCGGCGACGAGTCCGGGCTGACCTGGGAGACGTACGCGGAGGCCCTCCAGCGGGCCGGCATGAGCTGGAAGGTCTACCAGAACGCCCAGGACAACTACGGGGACAACGGTCTGGCGTACTTCAAGAAGTTCACGGACGCCGCCCCCGGCAACCCGCTGCACGACCGCGGCATGTCCTCCGTCCCGCGCGTCACGGGCTCCACCCCGGACGACATCGCGGCCGCCATCCGCGCCGACGTCCTCGCGGGCACCCTCCCCCAGGTCTCCTGGGTCGTGGCCAACGAGGCCTTCTCCGAGCACCCGTACGCCCCGCCCGGCGACGGCGCGCACTTCGTGGACCTGGTCTACCGCGCGCTGGCCGCGAACCCGGAGGTCTTCGACTCCACGGTCCTCTTCCTCAACTACGACGAGAACGACGGGTTCTTCGACCACGTGCCGCCGCCGGTCGCCCCGCCCGGCACCCCCGGCGAGTACCTGGACGGCCTCCCGATCGGTCTGGGTTTCCGGGTACCGATGATCGTGATGTCCCCGTGGACGCGCGGCGGCTTCGTGAGCTCGGAGGTCTTCGACCACACCTCGGTGCTGCGGTTCATGGAGACCTGGACGGCCGCCCTCGGCACCCCGGCCACCTGCCCGAACATCAGCGCGTGGCGCCGCAAGGTCACCGGCGACCTGACCGGGGTCTTCGACTTCGCGCACCCGGTCTACGGGGTCCCCGCGGGCCTGCCGTCCACCGCCAAGGTCATCGGCCAGGCGACCTGCGGCCCGCTCCCCAACCCGGTGCCGCAGGACAACGCCCTCCCGGCGCAGGAGCCCGGCACCCGCCCGGCGCGGGCCCTCCCCTACCAGGTGAACGGTAATCTGGACCGACTGGAGTTCGGCTCGGCGGGCAAGATCCTGGCCTGGTTCTCGATGACGAACCAGGGGGCGCAGGCCACGCGGGCGGCGCACTTCTCGATCCACCCGCACCAGCACCGGGACACGGCCGCCTGGCAGTACACGGTGGACGCCGGGGCCACGGCTTCGGACTACTTCAACATCGGCCTGGGCCACGGCTCCGGCAAGTACGACATCTCGATGCACGGCCCGAACCGCTTCCTGCGCCGCTTCACCGGTGACGCCTCGAAGCCGGGCAAGGCGGTCGAGGTGGCGGCCCGCTTCGCGGTCGAGCCGGGCTCCGGCAAGACGGCGGTCTACTTCAAGATGACCAACACCTCCGCCGCCCCGGTCACCTTCACCATCCGCGCGAACGCCTACCGCACGGACGGTCCGTGGACCTACACCGTCCCGGCGAACTCCTCCCGCGAGGACTACTTCAACGCCGTGGCCTACAGCAACGGCTGGTACGACTTCACGATCCTGGCCGACTCCGACGGCACCTGGTCGCGCCGCTACACGGGCCACATCGAGTCGGGCGCCCCGAGCATCTCGGGCTAGCGCGCCGCCGGCCCGGCTACAGCACGTCCCCGTCCCGCCAGTCGAAGTCGAGCCGCCCGGCGGGGTCCAGCCGGACCCCGCCGGGCGGCTGCCACACGTAGGTGGAGCCCTCCTCCTCGGCCAGCCGCTCGGGGCCGTCCGGCCCGAGGACCCCGATCGGCCCGGGATGCGGGCTCCAGCCCCGGCTCTCGTACAGGGCCGCCCCGGCCTCGGACGCCGAAAGCGCGCCCAGTACGTAGGCCCCGCCGATCACCCGTTCCAGGTCGGCCATCACCATCCCGGCGAATCCGCGCCGGCGCCGGTCGGCGCGGACGGCCACGGCCTCCACGTATCCGGTGCGCAGGGCCCGGCCGCCGTGCACGACCCGCCGCTGCACCACGCTCCCGTGGGCCACGAGCGCGCCGCCCTCGTACAGCAGGGCGTGCATCCCGCCGAGCCCGTGCTCGAAGTCCTCGTCGGAGAAGTCCCCGTCGAACGCCGCGTCGAGGAGGGCCCGGACCTCCTCCAGGGTGCCGGGGCCCAATTGGGAGGTGTGCGCGAGGCGTGTCCGTGTATCGGTCATGGAACCAGTGTCCTCCCGCCACGATTCGGCCTGCATCTCCCTGGCCGTCCGCAGGTCCGCGCCAGGACACTCGCTCCATGTCGCCTGAGACCGAGCAGTGGACCCCCACCCACGATCAGCCGTACCGGCCCGTCGCCTACCGGCCCGCACGGATGCCCAGCCGGGAATCCCTGGCGCGCGCCGCCGAGTTGCGGGCCCGGATGGACGAGCGGCGCACCGTACGCCACTTCTCCCCCGACCCGGTGCCCGAGCAGGTCGTCCGGGACGCCATCGCCTGCGCCGCGACCGCCCCCTCCGGGGCGCACCAGCAGCCCTGGACCTTCGTCCTGGTCAAGGACCCGGCCGTGCGGCAGCAGATCCGCGCCGCCGCCGAGCAGGAGGAACTGATCTCCTACGACGGCCGCCTCGGCGACGAATGGCTCGCCGCCCTGCGCCCGCTCGGCACCGACGCCGTCAAGACCCACCTCACCGACGCCCCGGCGCTGATCGTGGTCTTCCAGCAGCGCTACTGGCTCGGCCCGGACGGCGCGAAGCGCAAGCACTACTACGTCGACGAGTCGGTCGGCATCGCCGTCGGCATGCTCCTGTCCGCCCTCCACCTGTCGGGCCTCGCCGCACTGATCCACACGCCGAGCCCGATGCGCTTCCTGAGCCACGTCCTGAACCGCCCGGAGAACGAGAAGGCCTTCGCGGTCGTCCCGGTCGGCTACCCGGCGGAAGACTGCGAGGTCCCGGACCTCCTGCGCAAGTCCCTGGACCAGGTGATCGTCGAGGTCTAGGGGGTGTCCGGTGGGTCAGGGCCGGGCCCGGCCCTGACCCACCGGACACCCCCTAGGCACCGGGCGCGGTGGGCGGGCCCGGAAGCGGTGCCGGGCCCGGCTCCGGCTCCCCGGCCTGACCGCCGCCCAGCGCCCCGGCCAGCCGCATCCCGATGCGGACCCGGTCCTCCGGCGAGCAGCCCTCCATGGCCGCCCGTACGTGGCGCAGGATGAGCGCGTCCCGGACCACCTTGGCCACGCCGAGCACGGCCGCCGTCACGATCGCCGCGAGCAGCATCACTCGTACCTCCGCTCGACCGACGCGGTGATCTCGGCGATCTCCCCGCCGGTGTGTGCGAAGTCCATGCACCGAACGGTCACCTCCGCACGGCCGAGCCTGATCACGCCGGGACGGACAGCTGGCGCACCCGGTTCGGGGGGAGCCCCTTCCGGGGGCGCGGCAAGACCGCTGCGGCGCAGCGACTGCTCCATCGCCGGAGCGCCCGGCGCGCAGCACCACTCCAGCACGAGGTCCTGGTACTGGTGGCAGTAGGAGTTCACCCAGCCGTGAGCGTTCCCCGTACGGTTGATCAGCGCCGGACGGCGGAGCAGCCGGCTGAGCAGGTGGTCGCGGGAGGCAGGGTCCGGTCCGGCCATCGCGGTGCCCCTCCAGCGGTGCAGTTCCTCATGCTCCGCCGCATGCGGCGCCCTGCCTGCGATGCGGCCCACGTACCGCAGCCCGTCGCCGTCGTCCGGTAGCCGCCAGGAGCCGGGGACGCCCTGAAGGCGGATGGTCCCACCCCCGGCGGCATCCCGCAGGGCCAGCCCCTCCCTGTCGGCGGTGACCCGCAGGCCAGGCACCCCGCGCAGGCCCCCGTACCCCTCGTCGAGGCGGGGCAGCAGCTCGGTGACGACCCACCGGGCCATACGCTCGTGGAGGCGGAGGGCGAGGCCGCCCGCCGACGGCACAGCGGCGACGACGCCGAACACCGCTCCGTCGAGCTGTCCGTCGCGAAGGGCGTCGCCCGCGGTCAGCGCGACCATCGCTTCGAACGCGCGCTGGGCCGGGTCGGCCGCGTCGGGCACCGGCCGCCCGCGGGTGATCAGGCCCTGCTCCGCCCACCGCAGGCAGGTGTGGTGCGCGAGCCCGGTGGCCTCACGGCAGATGGTCGCCACGCGGTGGCGGTTGTCGGTGCGCCTGGACATACGTCTCCCCGGGCGTCGTCCCGGCACGGACGCGTAGAGGTCTCGTATCTCCTGGCAAAACATCCCACCCCGTACGGGAACTCGTCAGAGCCCTCGGCTCCCTCGGGTAACCGGGCCCGAGTCCTGGAGCGTGTCGCCGTACACGACAACTGCGGTCAGGCTAGCAGTAGTTGCCCGGTGGGGAAATGGATACCGCCCCCGCTCCGGACTTGGGGGTACCGGAGCGGGGGCGGGGTTCAGCGGGGCCTGGTCAGCCCATGTGGGGGTAGCCGTACTCGGTCGGCGCGACCAGGGTCTCCTTGATGGAGCGGGTCGAGGTCCAGCGCTGGAGGTTCGTCGCCGCGCCGGCCTTGTCGTTCGTACCCGAGGCACGGCCGCCGCCGAAGGGCTGCTGGCCGACCACGGCGCCGGTGGACTTGTCGTTGATGTAGAAGTTGCCCGCCGCGAAGCGGAGCTTCTCCATCGCGTCCGCGGCCGCGTACCGGTCGGCGGCGATGATCGAGCCGGTCAGGGCGTAGGCCGAGACGGACTCCATCTGGGCCAGCATCGCGTCGAAGTCAGCGTCCTCGTAGACGTGCACGGCGAGGATCGGGCCGAAGTACTCGGTCGTGAAGACCTCGTTCTCCGGGTCGGTGCAGGCGATGACGGTCGGGCGGACGAAGTAGCCCTCCGAGTCGTCGTACGTGCCGCCCGCGACGATCTCGCAGGTCGGGTCGGCCTTGGCGCGGTCGATCGCGGCCTTGTTCTTCGCGAAGGAGCGCTCGTCGATGACGGCGCCGATGAAGTTGGTCAGGTCGCGGACGTCACCCATGGCGATGCCGTCGACCTCAGCCGCGAAGGCCTCCTTGAAGCCGTCGTTCCAGATCGAGGCCGGGACGTAGGCGCGCGAGGACGCCGAGCACTTCTGGCCCTGAAACTCGAAGGAACCGCGGGTCAGGGCGGTCTTCAGGGTGGCGCGGTCCGCGGACGGGTGCGCGACGACGAAGTCCTTGCCGCCGGTCTCGCCGACCAGGCGCGGGTAGGACTTGTACTTCTCGATGTTGTTGCCGACCGTCTTCCACAGGTACTGGAAGGTCTTGGTCGAGCCGGTGAAGTGGATGCCGGCCAGCTCGGGGTGGTTCAGGGCCACCTCCGACACCGCGATGCCGTCGCCCGTCACCAGGTTGATGACGCCCTTGGGCAGGCCGGCCTCTTCGAGGAGCTCCATGAGGAGGACCGCGGAGTGGGTCTGCGTCGGGGACGGCTTCCAGACGACCACGTTGCCCATGAGGGCGGGGGCGGTCGGCAGGTTGCCCGCGATGGCCGTGAAGTTGAACGGCGTGATCGCGTAGACGAAGCCCTCGAGGGGACGGTGGTCGCTGCGGTTCCACACGCCGGCGGAGTTCGCGACCGGCTGCTCGGCCAGGATCTGGCGGGCGAAGTGGACGTTGAAGCGCCAGAAGTCGACGAGCTCGCAGGGCGTGTCGATCTCGGCCTGCTGCGCCGTCTTCGACTGGCCCAGCATGGTGGAGGCGGCAAGCTTCTCGCGCCAGGGGCCGGAGAGCAGCTCGGCGGCGCGCAGGATGATCGCGGCGCGGTCGTCGAAGGACATCGAACGCCAGGCCGGGGCGGCGGCGAGGGCGGCGTCGATGGCCTCCTGCGCGTCGGCCTGGGTGGCGTGGGCGAAGGTGCCGATCACGGACTTGTGGTCGTGCGGCTGGACCACGTCGAAACGCTCGCCACCGCCCATCCGCTTGACGCCGTTGATCGTCATAGGCAGGTCGATCGGGTTCTCGGCCAGCTGCTTGAGCTGCGTTTCGAGCCGTGCGCGCTCCGGGGTACCGGGGGCGTACGAGTGGATCGGCTCGTTGACGGGCGCGGGGACCTGGGTCACAGCATCCATGGGGGTCACCTCTTCCGAGTGAAATCGTTGACTTCAGCCGAGAGGGACTGAAGCGGCGGCATAAATTGGGTGGCGGTCAGGGCTTGACCATCACGAGTTCGCGGCAGCGGGCGAGTGAGAAGCCCTACGGGGCGGAGTCACGGGGCTGGTAACTCCTTCGTGGATCTACAACCAGCATGGACCGGCTCAGCCGGCCGATGAGCGGCGGTTGCCATCGCCCGGGACCTTCCTGGGTGACGGCAACCGCCGCTCACTGCATGCTTCAGTTCTTGGTGATCATCGAGCGGAGGAAGAACAGGAGGTTGGCCGGCTTCTCCGCCAGGCGGCGCATGAAGTAGCCGTACCAGTCCGTCCCGTACGCGGTGTAGACGCGCATCCGGTGTCCTTCGGCGGCGAGCCGCAGGTGCTCCTCGCCACGGATGCCGTACAGCATCTGGAACTCGTACTCGTCCAGCTTGCGCCCGGCCTGCCGGGCCAGCTCCTGCGCGATGGCGATCAGGCGCGGGTCGTGGGACCCGATCATCGGGTAGCCCTCGCCCTCCATAAGGATCTTCATGATCCGGACGTACGCCTTGTCGATCTCGCCCTTGTCCAGGTACGCGACCTCGGCGGGCTCCTTGTAGGCGCCCTTCACGATCCGGACGCGGCTGCCGGCGGCGGCCAGACGGCGGGCGTCGGCCTCCGTGCGGAAGAGGTACGCCTGGATCACGCAGCCGGTCTGCGGGAAGTCCCGGCGCAGCTCCTCGTGGATGGCGAACATCGAGTCGAGGGTGGTGTGGTCCTCGGCGTCCAGCGTGACGGTGGTGCCGATGGCGGCGGCGGCCTCGACGACCGGGCGGACGTTGGCGAGCGCGAGCTCGTGGCCGCCCTCCAGCGCCTGGCCGAACATCGACAGCTTGACCGACATCTCGACGGTCTCGCCCAGGCCCAGGCCCGCGAGGTGCTCGATGAGTTCGAGGTAGGCGTCGCGGGCGGCGTAGGACTGCTCCACCGCGGTGATGTCCTCGCCGACCACGTCGAGGGTGACCTCGAGGCCCTTGCGGGTGAGGTCCTCGACGATCGGGATCACCTGGTCGACCGTCTCGCCGGGGATGAACCGGGTCACCACGGGCTTGGTCACCGGAGCGGCAGAGACGATACGGCGCATCTTGTCGCTGCGCGAAGCGGCGAGGATCACGGGACCCAGCACGGGGGCACCTCCAACGGGTGGCAGAAGCGGGCATTACGGGTCCGTCGCCGGTCGGGCGGGGCCGTAAGGAAAACGCAAGTAAAACCACCGTGAAACCTAAGGATCGCTTTGATCCTCTGCCATCGACAGCTGTCACGCATCCGTGGCCGGGATCTCATACATATGTCTGAAGGACCCGTCCGGGGGTGGGAGAATGTCCGGGTGAAAGGCGATTACCAGGACCTGGTGGACGAGATCTCGGCGCTGCTCGGCGCCCCGGCGACCCTGGAGAACCGGGACTTCCGCCTCATCGCCTTCGGCGCGCACGACAGCGACGACGACGCGGCCATGGACCCGGTCCGCACCCGCT
This sequence comes from Streptomyces sp. NBC_01408, assembly GCF_026340255.1. Taxonomy (GTDB): domain Bacteria; phylum Actinomycetota; class Actinomycetes; order Streptomycetales; family Streptomycetaceae; genus Streptomyces. The sequence goes on from NZ_JAPEPJ010000001.1 coordinate 21,709, forward strand.
CGATCCTGACCCGGCAGTCGACGGCGGCCGTACGGTCCTGGTTCGAGGGCTTCGGCATCGCCCGCGCCACCGGGCCGGTACGGATCCCCGCGGCCCCGGAGGCCGGGGTGTTCCGGGGGCGGATCTGCCTGCCGGTGCGGTACCGGGGCATCGTGCAGGGCTACGTGTGGCTGCTGGACCAGGAGCCCGGCCCCGGGCCGGACGCGCTGGCCTCGGCGACGGAGGTGGCCCAGCGGATCGGGGTGCTGCTCGCCGAGGAGGCGAAGGCGGGGGCCGACCTGTCCCGGGAGTTCCTCGCGGTGCTCACGGCCGGGCGGGGCTGGCAGCAGGACATGGCGGTGGCCGCGCTGCGGGCGGCGCTGGGCGCGGGCGGGGAGGGCGCGCACGCGGTGGTGTGCCTGGCCCCCTGGTCCGGCGAGGCCCCGCAGTCGGTGCCGGGCGCGGCGGCCGTGTGCGTGGCGCCCTGGCGGGCGGCGGGCGGCCCCGATTCCGGCCCGGCGTACGAGGCCGGCCGGGGCGGCGGACGCGCACTCGCGGTGCTGGTCCGCCTCCGCTCGACGGACACGCTGACGCCCGCCGTGAACGTGGCGTCACGCCTCCTGCCGAGCCCGGGCGCCGGCGCGGGCCCGGGCAACGGCCCCGGCCCGGGCGGGGGCTCAGGCTCAGGCGGGGGCTCAGGCGGGGGCTCAGGCCAGGGCTCGGCCGGCGGCTCGGGCACAGGCAGCGGCCCCGGCTCGGGCACAGGCAGCGGCAGCTCGGGCAGCGGCAGCGGCTCCCGCTCAGGCCGTGGCCCCGGCTCCGGCGGCCTCGGCTCAGCGGGGGGCGCTGGTGTGCCGGCGGCGCCTACGGCAGGGGTCGCCGACCCGGTCAGGGCCCTCGCGGACCTGTCCACCGCCTGGCGGCAGGCCACCGCCGCGGCCCGGGCGGCCGCCGCGCAGCCCCGGCTCGGCCCCGTCGCCGAGTGGTCGGCGATCGGCCCGTACCGGATGCTGGCGGACCTCGCCTCCGACCCGGCGCACGACCCGGCGGCCCGCGCCCTGCTGGGCCCGGCCCACCGGGAACTCGCCCGCACCGCCGAGGTGTTCCTGGACTGCGCCGGCCAGGCGGGCCGCGCGGCGGCGGCCCTGGGCATCCACCGCCAGACCCTGTACTACCGCCTCGCACGGGTGGAGCAGCTCACCGGCCTCGACCTGGCCGAGGGCGAGGACCGCCTGCTGCTCCACATGGCCCTGAAGGCGGCCCGCCTGCACGGCTGACCCGACGACCCCGACTCCATGACGATCCGTCACGATGCGGGGCGGCACGGGGCATCGGCGCCGGTGGTTCCCTGGACCTGGGTGAGGGCACTCCGCCCGCCGGGGCGAGGCCGGCGGACGCCTGGTAGGCCGGCGGATGCCCGGTAGGCCCAGGCCGCCCGGCTCGGCGTCCCGCTCCGGTCAGGCGGTGTCCGCGGGCCCCGTCACCGCTTCGGCGGCCCGCCTCATGCCCTCGGTGAACTCCTCCGCGGTGGCCGCCGAGTCCGGGTCGAACAGCCACTGGATCATCAGGCCGTTCAGCAGCGCCTGGTAGAAGGCGCCCAGGGTCCGCTCGTCCCGCTCGTCGAGCTCGTCCTCCGGGGTGCCGGTCAGCATCGAGATCAGGCCCCGGCGCCCCTCGGCCTGCGAGGCCGCGAGCAGCGCCCGCAGCTCCGGCCGCTCGTCGCGGCTGAGCGCGACCTCCAGGCTGGCCGCCCAGACGGGTCCGGACGCCTCGTGCTGGGCAAGGACCCCCTCCCAGACCGCCCGGAACCGCTCCAGGCTGCCTCCTCCCTCCGGCAGGCCGGACTGGAAGACCTCGCCCCACTCCTGCATCAGGGCGATGAAGGCCTGGCTGAGCAGGGCGTCCTTCGAGCCGTAGTGGTAGCCGATCGACGCCAGGTTCGTACCCGAGGCGCTGACGACGTCGCGCGCGGTGGTCCGCACGAAACCCTTCTCGACCAGGCACTTCTTGGCGCCTTCGAGCAGATCTTCACGATGTCCCATGCCGCCACGGTAGCAAGACAGCCGTCCTAGACGGAAGTTCTATACATCTGTTCTAGACAATCGTTTATGACGTCTGTACCTTGCTTCTCATGACGAACCCCGCCGCCACAGCGCGCCTCGCCGGCCGCCGCGAATGGACCGCCCTCACCGTCCTGCTGCTGCCCCTGCTCCTCGTCTCGATGGACGTCTCGGTCCTCTACTTCGCCATTCCCGCCATCACCCGGGAGCTCGGCCCCAGCGCCGGCCAGCAGCTCTGGATCTTCGACAGCTACGCCTTCGCCCTCTCCGGCCTGCTGATCACGATGGGCTCGCTCGGCGACCGGATCGGCCGCCGCAAGCTGCTGCTGATCGGCGCGGCCGCCTTCGGCCTCGCCTCGGTCGGTGCCGCCTACGCCACCAGCGCCGAGATGCTCATCGCCGCCCGCGTCCTGCTCGGCATCGGCGGCGCGACCCTGATGCCGTCCACGCTCGCCCTCGTACGGAACCTCTTCCAGGACGACCGGCAGCGCGGCAAGGCCATCGCCATCTGGTCCGGGGCCATGACCGGCGGCATCGCCCTCGGCTCGGTCATGAGCGGTCTGATGCTGAACCACTTCTGGTGGGGCTCGGTCTTCCTGATCAACGTGCCCGCGATGCTGCTCCTGCTGCTCCTGGTCCCCGTGCTGGTCCCGGAGTTCAAGGACCCGGCCCCCGGCCGCTTCGACCTGCTGAGCGTGCCGCTGTCGGCGGCCGCCGTCCTGCCGGTCGTCTACGGCCTGAAGGAGATCGCCGCGGAGGGCTTCGAACCCCTCTCCCTGGGCTGCCTCGCCGTGGGCCTGGCCTTCGGGTACGCCTTCGTCCGCCGCCAGCGCACCCGTGACGACGCCATGGTCAGCAGGGCACTGTTCCGCCACCGCGGCTTCGGGGCGGGCATCGGCCTGAACACGATCGCCGCCTTCGCCATGATGGGCTCGGCCTACTTCACCACCCAGTACCTCCAGTCGGTGCTCGGCATGGGCACCCTGGAAGCCGCCCTGTGGAGCCTCGCCCCCTCAGTCGTGATCGGCGCCGCCGCCCCGGTCTCCGCCGCCCTGGCCCGCACGACGGACCGGGCCTACGTGATCGCCGGCGGGTTCGTCCTCGCCGCCGCCGGGTTCGCCCTGGTCAGCCTGGTGGACACCGACGCGCTGTGGCTGCTGCTGACCGGCGCCGGCGTGCTGGCCTCGGGCATCGTCACCGTGATGTCCCTGGTCTCCGACATGGCACTGGCCGCGGCCCCGGCCGAGAAGGCCGGTTCCGCCGCCTCCCTGCTGGAGACCGGCACCGAGTTCGGCGGCGCCCTCGGCATGGCGGTCCTGGGCAGCGTGGGCACCGCGGTCTACCGCGGCGACCTGGCGGATTCCGAGCCCGCCGTACGGGAGACCCTGGGCGGGGCGGTGGCCACGGCCCAGCAGATGGGCGGGGCCGCGGGCGAGCAGGTGCTGACCCTGGCCCGCGAGGCCTTCGTCCACGGCATGCAGTACGCGGCCTGGGGCGGTACGGCGCTGCTGCTCGGGGCGGCACTGCTCGCCGCGGCCCTGCTGCGGGGGACCGAAGCCCCGGCCCCCGCCCCGGCGGAGCCGGCCGACGGGCCCGCAGCCCTCGCGCACGGGACCCCGTAACACCGACCGGAGACGGCCCGGCCCGGCGCGGGACGGCGCGGTCGGCAGTCGGCGGGACGCGAAAGGGCCCGGGGTCTCCCCCGGGCCCTTCGCCTGTGCGGGACGGCTCAGCCGAGGCTGACCGTACGCGCCGAGACCGCGCCGATCTCGGCGGAGATGTCCGCGAGGACTCCGCCCGGGACCTCGGCGTCGACGGTGAGCACCGCGAGGGCCTCGCCGTGCTCCTCCGCGCGGGCGACCTGCATGCCCGCGATGTTCAGGCCGGCCTCGCCGAGGAGCTGACCGACCTTGCCGACCACGCCGGGGCGGTCGGTGTAGCGCAGCACGACCATGAAGTCGGCGAGCGCCAGGTCCACGTCGTACTCGCCGATGCCGACGATCTTCTGAAGGTGCTTCGGGCCCGCGAGCGTGCCGGAGACCGAGACCTCCTGACCGTCCGACAGCGTGCCGCGGACGGTCACCACGTTGCGGTGGTCCGGGGACTCCGAGCTGGTGGTGAGGCGGACCTCGACACCGCGCTCCTGCGCGAACAGCGGGGCGTTGACGTAGGAGACCGTCTCGTCGACGACGTCCTCGAAGACACCCTTGAGCGCGGAGAGTTCGAGCACCTTGACGTCGTGCTGGGTGATCTCGCCGCACACCTCCACGTCGAGGCGGACCGCGACCTCGCCCGCGAGGGCGGTGAAGATGCGGCCGAGCTTCTCGGCGAGCGGCAGGCCCGGACGGACGTCCTCGGCGATGACGCCGCCCTGGACGTTGACCGCGTCCGGCACCAGCTCACCGGCGAGCGCGAGGCGCACCGACTTGGCGACCGAGACACCGGCCTTCTCCTGGGCCTCGTCCGTGGACGCGCCGAGGTGCGGGGTGCAGACGACCTGGTCCAGCTCGAAGAGCGGGGAGTCCGTGCAGGGCTCCTTCGCGTACACGTCGAGACCGGCGCCGGCGACCCGGCCCTCCTTGATGGCCGAGTACAGCGCGGCCTCGTCGACGATCCCGCCGCGGGCGGCGTTGACGATGCGCACGGACGGCTTCACCTTGTGCAGGGCCTCGTCCCCGATGAGACCGAGGGTCTCGGGGGTCTTGGGCAGGTGCACGGTGATGAAGTCGGCGACCTCGAGGAGCTCGTCCAGCGTCAGCATCTTGACGCCCATCTGGGCGGCGCGCGCAGGCTGTACGTAGGGGTCGTAGGCGACGACCTTCATGCCGAAGGCCGACATGCGCTGGGCGACCAGGACGCCGATGCGGCCGAGGCCGACGACGCCGAGGGTCTTCTCGCTGAGCTCGACACCCGTGTACTTGTTCCGCTTCCACTCACCGTTCTTCAGGGCGGTGTTGGCCTGCGGGATGTTGCGGGCGGTCGCGACGAGCAGGCCGCAGGCGAGCTCGGCTGCGGTCACGATGTTCGAGGTCGGGGCGTTGACGACCATCACGCCGGCCTTGGTGGCGGCGGAGACGTCGACGTTGTCCAGACCGACACCGGCACGGGCCACGACGCGCAGCTTCTTGGCGACGGCGATGGCCTCGGCGTCGACCTTGGTCGCGGAGCGGACGAGGATCGCGTCGGCGTCGACGATGGCGGGCAGCAGCTCGGCGCGGTCGGCGCCGTTGCAGTGCCGGATCTCGAAGTCCGGGCCGAGCGCCTCCACGGTGGCGGGCGACAGCTCTTCGGCGATGAGTACGACAGGTTTCGAGCTCACGTGGGTCCTCACAAGTCCAGTGCGGACGGCCGTCCCGACGGCCGCAGGCGGTGGAGGGGGTAGCCGCGTGGAAGACGCACGACACTGTGGGCCTGACGCGTATGTGTTGAGCAGTGTAGTGGCGCTGAGGGGCCGGATTTCCGCCTGTACGGAAGGATCACCCGTCCGTGGTTGGCCGGGGTGGACAAGGAACGCGCGGGGAGGGCCGGTTTCCCGGCTGCCCGGGCGGTCCCGGCCGTCCGGTGGAGGGCGGCGGGGCCGGGACGCACCGCCCCGGCCCCGCCCCGCACGAGATCAGCTCTCGTCGCTGACCCAGCTCATCAGCTTGCGCAGCTTCTTGCCGGTGGTCTCCAGCAGGTGCGCCTCGTCGGCCTTCTTGTACTCGTTGTACTTCGGCAGACCGGCCTTGTACTCGGCCATCCAGGTGTTGGCGAACTCGCCGTCCTGGATCTCCGCGAGGACCTTCTTCATCTCGGCCTTGGTGGCGTCGGTGATGATGCGGGGGCCGGTGATGTAGTCGCCCCACTCGGCGGTCTCGGAGACCGACCAGCGCATCTTCTCCAGGCCGCCCTCGTACATGAGGTCGACGATGAGCTTCAGCTCGTGCAGGCACTCGAAGTACGCGATCTCCGGCTGGTAGCCGGCCTCGGTCAGGGTCTCGAAACCGGCCTTGACCAGGGCGGAGGCGCCACCGCAGAGGACGGCCTGCTCACCGAACAGGTCGGTCTCGGTCTCCTCGGTGAAGGTGGTCTTGATGACGCCGGCGCGGGTGCCGCCGATGCCGGCCGCGTACGAGAGCGCGAGGGCGAAGGCGTTGCCCGAGTGGTCCTGCTCGACGGCCGCGATGCACGGAACGCCGCGGCCCTCCTCGTACTGACGGCGCACCAGGTGACCCGGGCCCTTCGGGGCGACCAGGGCGACGTCCACGTTGGCCGGGGGCTTGATGAAGCCGTACCGGACGTTGAAGCCGTGGCCGAAGAACAGCGCGTCGCCGTCCTTGAGGTGGTCCTTGATGGACTCCTCGTAGATCTCGGCCTGGAGCGGGTCCGGGGTGAGGATCATGATGACGTCGGCCCAGGCAGCGGCCTCCGACACGGAGACGACCTTGAGACCCTGCTCCTCGGCCTTGGCCTTGGACTTCGAGCCCTCCTTCAGACCGACGACGACGTCGACGCCGGAGTCACGCAGCGACAGCGCGTGGGCGTGGCCCTGGCTGCCGTAGCCGATGACAGCGACCTTGCGGCCCTGGATGATGGACAGGTCGGCGTCGTTCTCGTAGAACAGCTCGGCCACTGGGATATCTCCTTGGTGCGCTGGTGTTGCTCCCACCGTACGGTGGGGAACGGAATCTAAGTTTCTCGGTCTCGCTATACGAGCGGTCGAGTCGTTCAGGGGTGTCGCGGAGTTGTCGCGGCGGGTCAGGCGCTGCGGTCGAGCGCGCGCAGACTGCGGTCCGTGATCGACCGGCCGCCACGCCCTATGGCGATCGTGCCGGACTGCACGAGTTCCTTGATGCCGAAGGGCTCCAGCATCTTCAGCATGGCGCCGAGCTTGTCCGCGCCGCCGGTCGCCTCGATGGTGACGGCCTCCGGGGAGACGTCGACCGTCTTCGCGCGGAAGAGCTGGACGATCTCGACGATCTGCGAGCGGGTCTCGTTGTCGGCGCGGACCTTCACCAGGACGAGCTCGCGCTCGATGGCGTTGTGCGACTCCAGCTCGACGATCTTGAGCACGTTGACCAGCTTGTTGAGCTGCTTGGTCACCTGCTCGAGCGGGAGGTCCTCGACATTCACGACGATGGTGATGCGGGAGATGTCGGGGTGCTCGGTGACGCCGACCGCGAGGGAGTCGATGTTGAATCCGCGGCGGGAGAACAGCGCGGCGATCCGGGCGAGGATGCCGGGCGTGTTCTCGACCAGGACGGAGAGCGTGTGCTTGGACATGTGAGGCGTTCTCTCTCTCAGGCTCTCTCGGCTCAGTCGTCTTCGTTGTCGCCGAAGTCGGGACGGACGCCCCGGGCGGCCATGACCTCGTCGTTGGAGGTGCCGGCGGCGACCATCGGCCACACCATGGCGTCCTCGTGGACGATGAAGTCGACGACGACCGTACGGTCGTTGATCGCGTTGGCCTCGGCGATGACCCTGTCCAGGTCGGCCGGGTCCTCGCAGCGCAGCGCCACGCAGCCCATGGCTTCGGACAGCTTGACGAAGTCCGGGACGCGGGTGCCCTTGCGGGGGGCGATCGACTCGCCCATCTGGGAGCCCACCGCGTCGAAGCCGGTCTCGTCCGCGTGCAGCACGGTGCTGGAGTACCGCTGGTTGTAGAAGAGGGTCTGCCACTGGCGGACCATCCCCAGCGCGCCGTTGTTGATGATCGCGACCTTGATCGGGATGTTGTTCAGCGCACAGGTGACCAGTTCCTGATTGGTCATCTGGAAGCAGCCGTCGCCGTCGATCGCCCAGACCGTGCGCTCCGGCATGCCGACCTTGGCGCCCATCGCGGCCGGGACCGCGTAGCCCATGGTTCCGGCGCCGCCGGAGTTCAGCCAGGTGCGCGGCTCTTCGTACTTGACGAAGTGCGAGGCCCACATCTGGTGCTGGCCGACGCCCGCCGCGTAGACGGTGCCCTGCGGCGCGAGCGCGCCGATCCGCTCGATGACCTGCTGCGGCGACAGGCTGCCGTCCTCGGGCAGGTCGTAGCCCAGCGGGTACGTGTCGCGCCAGCGGCTGAGGTCCTTCCACCAGGCGGTGTAGTCCCCGGCGTTGCCCTCGGTGTGCTCGGCCTGGACGGCCTGGATCAGGTCGGCGATGACCTCACGGGCGTCGCCGACGATCGGGACGTCCACGGCTCGGTTCTTGCCGATCTCGGCCGGGTCGATGTCCGCGTGGATGACCTTGGCGAAGGGGGCGAAGCTGTCGAGCTTGCCGGTGACGCGGTCGTCGAAGCGGGTGCCCAGTGCGATCAGCAGGTCCGACTTCTGCAGCGCGGTGACGCCGGTGACGGAACCGTGCATGCCCGGCATGCCCACGTGCAGCGGGTGGCTGTCGGGGAAGGAGCCCAGCGCCATCAGGGTGGTGGCGACCGGGACTCCGGTCAGCTCGGCGAGGACCTTCAGTTCGGCGGTCGCGCCGGACTTCATGACGCCGCCGCCGACGTACAGCACCGGGCGCTTGGCCTGGCAGATGAGCTTGGCGGCCTCGCGGATCTGCTTGGCGTGCGGCTTGGTGACCGGCCGGTAGCCGGGGAGGTCCATGGTCGGCGGCCAGCTGAAGGTGGTCTTCGCCTGGAGGGCGTCCTTGGCGATGTCGACCAGGACCGGGCCGGGGCGGCCGGTGGAGGCGATGTGGAAGGCCTGCGCGATGGTCCGCGGGATGTCCTCGGCCTTGGTGACCAGGAAGTTGTGCTTGGTGATCGGCATCGTGATGCCGACGATGTCCGCCTCCTGGAAGGCGTCGGTGCCGATCGCCTTGGAGGAGACCTGGCCGGTGATCGCGACGAGCGGGACGGAGTCCATGTGCGCGTCGGCGATCGGGGTGACCAGGTTGGTGGCGCCCGGGCCGGAGGTGGCCATGCAGACACCGACCTTGCCGGTGGCCTGCGCGTAGCCGGTGGCGGCGTGGCCGGCCCCCTGCTCGTGGCGGACCAGGATGTGACGGACCTTCTTGGAGTCCATCATCGGGTCGTACGCGGGAAGGATGGCGCCGCCCGGGATGCCGAAGACGGTGTCGCACCCCACCTCTTCGAGAGAGCGGATGAGGGACTGCGCACCCGTGACGTGCTCAATGGCGGCGGACTGGTGTCCGCCGGAACGGGGCCGCGGCTGCGGATGGTGGGCCCCGGTGGCCTGCTCGGTCATCGGCATTCTCTTCTCGAAGCTGAGGGTTTTACGAGGGTTCGACTCTGTGCCAGTGCAACAAAAAACCCCTCGTGCCGGAGGCAAGCGAGGGGAGCGCGTCGGGTGCGTTGAGCGGGGACATGCTGGCCCCAGCTTCAGCCGACGCGCTTTCCAAGTACGAGAATTCGGGTGCGCATGGCACTGACCCTCCCTCCGGCGTGAGGTTGATGTCAAGTAGGTGGGACGGGCGTCTCATTATGTGAGCCCCTACGGATGACCATCGAGCCACCGGTGGAGCCTCCGGCCAAGGCCGGCTGGCCTGCTCCACCCGGTACTGGGAACGTACCCCGCACCAGCGCCCGCCGCAGCCTGTACTCGTCAAGGGGGCCAGAAAATGCCGCTCCCTGCCCGTGGGTGCATCCCATCGCCCGCAGCGCCATGACCTGCTCCGGGAGGTCGACCCCGTCGGCCACCGACTGCATGCCGAGGTCGTTCGCGATCCGCAACAGGCCTGCCGTGATCTTGTGGAGGCGGGCGGACTCGACGACCCCCTCCACCAGGCCCCGGTCGAGCTTGAGCATGTCGACCGGGAGGCGGCGCAGGGCGCTGATGGCCGCGTAGCCGCTGCCGAAACCGTCCAGGGCGATTGACACGCCCAGCCGGTGCAGGGCCGCGAGGCGGCGCTCCAGGTCCTCGAAGGGCACTCTGGGGTCGGAGACGGCCAGCTCGAGGATCAGGGCGCCGGAGGGCAGCCCGTGCCTGGTCAGCAGGGCTTCCACCGCGCCCACGGGCATGGCGCGGTCCAGGAGCCGCTGGGCGGTCATCCGCACGGCCACGGGTACGTCGTGCCCGGCCCGGTGCCGGTCGGCGGCCTCCTCCACGGCCTCCTCCAGCAGCCAGCGCCCCAGCTCGGCGGCGCGCGAGGCGTCCGCCCCCGCGGCGGCGGAGGCACCGCCCTCGCTGTACTCGGCGACCCGGAGGAACTCGGCGGGCGTGAAGAGGATCCCCTGGGCCGAACGCCAGCGGGCCTGCGCGACCACGGCCGAGATCTCCCCGGTGGCCAGCGAGACCACCGGCTGGTGCAGCAGGGCGAACTCTCCCTCGTGGAGGGCGGTCCGCAGCCGCCCCGCCAGCTCGGCCCTGCGGACCACCTCGGCCTGCATCTGCGGCGCGTACATCTCTACGCGGTCCTTGCCGCCCGCCTTGGCCCGGTACATCGCGAGATCCGCGTTGCGCATCAGGTCCGATGGGGTGATGCCGGGGTCGGCGAAGGCCACACCGATGCTGGCCGCGACCCGGACCTCGCTGCCCGCGATCCGGTACGGCTGGGAGAGGGTGGTGCGCAGCCGGTCGGCGATCTCGTGCACCTGGTACTCGCGGGCGCTGCGGTCCCGGCTGCCGTCGCCCAGGATCAGCGCGGCGAACTCGTCACCGCCGAGGCGGGCCGCTGTGTCCCCGGCCCGGACGGAGTCCTGGAGCCGGCGCGCGGCCTCGATGAGCAGCTCGTCGCCGGCCTGGTGGCCGATGGTGTCGTTGACCGCCTTGAAGCCGTCGAGGTCGATGAAGAGCACGGCGGTGCTGTGGTCGCCCGCCCGGCGGCCGGTGAGGGCCTGGCGGACGCGGCGGGTGAACAGGGCCCGGTTGGGCAGGTCGGTCAGCGGATCGTGCTCGGCGCTGTGCTGGAGCTGCGCCTGGAGCCGGACCCGCTCGGTGACGTCCCGGCTGTTGAGGATGAGCCCGCCCTGGTGCCGGTTGACGGTGGACTCCACGTTGAGCCATTCGCCGCCGCCCGACTTGAAGCGGCACTCGATGCGGGTGGTGGGCTCCTCCGCGGGCGGCGCGGCGAGGAAGCGGCGTACCTCGTGGACCACGCGGCCGAGGTCGTCGGGGTGGATCAGGGTGGCGAGCTCGGTGCCGACCAGCTCCTCCGCCTCGCGCCCGTAGACCCCGGCGGCAGCGGGGCTGACGTAGCGCAGGGTGCCGGTGGGGGCGGCGATCATGATCACATCGCTGGACCCCTGGACCAGGGAGCGGAAGTGGTTCTCCTTCTGGGCCAGTTCCTGGGTCAGGGCGATGTTGTCGAGGAGCATGATGCCCTGCCGGATGACGAGGGCGAGCACGACCGTGCAGCCGGTGAAGACGACCATCCGGTCGACCTTCCGGCCGTCGACGACGTTGTACAGAATGCCGAGGGTGCAGACGGCGGCCGCGAGGTACGGGGTGAGGGCGGGCAGCGAGCCGGTGATGGGGCGGCTGTGCAGCCGCTCCCCACGCGGATGGACGGCCGGTTCCGGGCCCGGGTGCATGCGCCGGGCACCCCAGGGCGCGTAGGCCAGGAGCAGCGAGCCAGCGAACCAGCCCGCGTCGAGCAGCTGGCCGGACTGGTACCCGGCGCTCAGCAGGGGCGAGGTGAACAGGGCGTCGCTGAGCACGGTCAGAGCGAGCGCCGCGATGGCGGTGTTGACGGCGGAGCGGTTGGTCTCGGATCGCCGGAAGTGCAGGACCAGGACCATCGAGACGAGCGCGATGTCCAGCAGCGGGTAGGCGAGCGAGAGGGCGGCGCGCGGAACGCTGCCGGGGGCGCCGGACTGGGCGGTCTGCGCGGCGTGTGCGAGGGCCAGGCTCCAGGACAGGGTGAGCAGGGAGCCGCCGATGAGCCAGGAGTCGAGGCCCAGGCACACCCAGCCGGCTCGGGTGACCGGCCGCTTCGCGAGGACGAGCAGGCCCACGATGGCGGGCGGTGCGAAGCAGAGGAAGGCGAAGTCGGCGACCGAGGGTTTGGGCACCTCCTCGCCGAGGATCACCTCGTACCAGCCCCAGACCGCGTTGCCGCAGGCGCCCATGAGCGAGGAGAAGGCGAAGAGCAGCCATGCGGGGCGTTCGCGGCTGTCGATCGCCCGCGCGTAGGAGTAGCAGGAGACGGCGGCGAGCAGCCCTGCCGCGCTGAGTCCGAAGTCGCCCATGATCTCAGCGACTTCCTCCGACCCCCAGTTGAGGGCGGCGCCGACCGCGTACCCGCCGCTGACCACCGCGAGGAGCAGCTGCATCGCCAGGCTTCTGCCTCCGGCCGCGCCGGGCGGCCGGTTCAGGAGCGCCGCCCCCTGGGCACTCACCGGTCCCCCTCGCTGGCTGGTTCCGGCGCAGCCCAGTCCCGACACCGTCGCCTCCGGCGGCTCTGCCGCGTCGGATCCTTCGCCCATTGGCCGTGCATCGCCCGTCGCCCCCCAAAGTGTCCGATCACTCCCCAGCGCCAGACGTTCGTGGCGCAGCCCCTTCTTCCGGACGATACACCACTTTCGTCACTCAGGGACATACCTTCTCTACTCTCCGTTACCACCTGGGGAGTTGCGGCGACTGCGTGCATTCGGGCGAATGCGGAGCGTACCCATCTTCGGTCACTCGGCGATCAGTACGGTGTTCTCCATGGGTTCGCCGGCGGCGAACCGGGTCAGCTGGCGGGCCAGCAGGCGCTTGGCCCGTGGCTCGAACGCGCTGCTGCTCCCGCCCACATGAGGTGTGATCAGGACGTTCGGAGCGTGCCAGAGCGGGTGGCCGGCGGGGAGCGGTTCCGGGTCGGTGACGTCGAGCGCGGCGCGCAGCCGGCCGGACTCCACCTCCGCCAGCAGGGACTTGGTGTCGACCACGGGTCCCCGCGCGACGTTCACGAGCAGGGCGCCGTCCTTCATACGACTCAGGAAGCCGGCGCCTGCCAGTCCGCGGGTGTCTTCGGTGAGCGGGGTGGACAGGATCACCACATCGGCCCGCGGCAGGAGTCGGGGCAGGTCGGCGAGGGCGTGCACCGCCCCGCGCGCGGTGGTGCGCGCCGACCGTGCGACCCTCGTGACGGGCCCGCACTCGAAGGGCACCAGCCGGTCCTCGATGGCGGCTCCGATCGATCCGTAGCCGACGATCAGGACGGACTTGTCGGCGAGGGCCTCGTAGAAGCCGCCGTGCCACTCCTCGCGGTCCTGTCCGCGGACCATGCCGGGGATGCCGCGCAGCGAGGCCAGCGTCAGGGCGAGGGCCAGTTCGGCGGTGCTGGCGGTGTGAACCCCGGCGGCGTTGCACAGCCGAACGCCGGGGCGCAGGTGGCCGAGGCCGCCGAGGACGTGGTCGATGCCGGCGGTGAGGGTCTGGACGACCTGGACGGCGGGCATCGCGGCCAGCGGCCGCACGGTGACCTCGGGGGACTTCATGTAGGGGGTCACGTAGAAGACGCAGTCGGCCGGATCGGCCGGGAAGTCCTCCTCGCCGTCCCACTGGCGGTACCGGAAGGAGTCGGGGAGGCCGTCGACCTCTTCGGCGGGGAAGGGGAGCCAGACGTCCGGGGTCTTTGCAGTCATGATCCCGAGGCTATGCCAGGCCATCCGGATCAAGCCGTTAGTTTGGGGGCGGCAGCAGGAGGGGGACGCAGGGGTGGAGCGCAGGTCGATCGGGGCGGGGGCGCTGGCGGTGGGCGCCGTCGGGCTCGGCTGCATGCCGATGAGCTGGGGGTACGCGCCTTCGCGCAGGCGGGGCCACGAATCGCTGGCCGCGGTGCACGCGGCGCTGGACCTGGGGTCGAACCTCCTGGACACGGCCGATCTGTACGGGCCCTACACCAATGAGCTGCTGCTCGGCCGGGTGCTGCACGAGCGGCGCTCCGAGGCGTTCGTCTCGGCCAAGGTCGGGCTGCGGGCCGGCGACCAGCACGTGGTGGCCGACGGGCGGCCGGGGTACATACGGCGGGCCTGCGACGCCTCGCTGCGGCGGCTGCGGACGGACGTCATAGACCTCTACCAGCTGCACCGGGTCGATCCTGACGTGCCGGTGGAGGAGACCTGGGGTGCCATGGCCGAACTGGTGGGCGCGGGCAAGGTGCGGGCGCTCGGGTTCTGCGCGCTGGGCGCGGGTGCCGGACCGGGTACGGGGCGGCGCGGGGACCTGGCGTACGGGACAACCGTGCGGCACCTGGAGCGGGCGCAGCAGGTGTTCCCGGTGAGCGCGGTGCAGGCGGAGCTGTCGGTGTGGTCGCCGCAGGCCGCCTGGCAGTTGCTGCCGTGGTGTGCGGCGCGGGGGGTGGGGTTCCTGGCGGCGATGCCGCTGGGCAGCGGGTTCCTGACCGGGACGCTCACGCCGGGTCAGGGCTTCGAGTCGCAGGACGTGCGGGCGCGGCACCCCCGGTTCACGGCGGATGCGATGGCGTCGAACCAGGTGCTGGTGGCGGGGCTGCGGCGGGTGGCGCTGGGGCACGGCCCCGAGGTCACGGCGGCGCAGGTGGCGCTGGCCTGGGTGCTGGCGCAGGGGCCGCAGGTGGTGCCGGTGCCGGGGGCCGACCGGGCGCACTGGGCGGCGGAGAACGCGCGGGCGGCCGAGGTGCGGCTGACGGCCGGGGACCTCGCCGAGATAGCCGCGCTCCCGGCGGCGGTGGGAGCCTGGGACTGACCCGGCCGGACGGGCCGGCCCCCACAACCACTCGATCGGGTGTACGAGTGACGGAACTTCGGGAACTGCCTCGGCTGTTGAGACAGATGAAGGGCACGATCGAAGGACCGGAAGGGAGCAGGGCGATGCGATACGGACGGGTTTTCCGTGCGGGGTACGGGGCCGGGACGCTGGGAGCCGGGATGCCGGGGGCCGGGACGTCGGCGGCCGGGTTGTCCGGGCCGGGACGGTACGAGGACGTCGGTACGGGTACCGGTGCGGGGCGTCGGCGGGTGCTGGCGGCCGTCGCCCTGGCCGGGTGCGGCGCCCTGCTGGCGACGGGGTGCTCCCAGGCCGGCGGTGACGCGCTCCCCGGCAGCTCACCACCGGGTACGGCGTCCCCGGGGGCCGGGTCACCGGCCCCTTCGGGGAGTGCGTCCGCGTCTCCCGGGTCGGTCGTCCCGCCCGCCAAGGGCGCGGTGACGGTCACCGGCGAGGTGGCCAAGGGGCTGGAGTCGCCCTGGGGCGTGGCACCGCTGCCCGGAGGGGACCTGCTGGTGGCCTCCCGGGACAAAGGGACGATCAGCCGGGTCGCGGTGGGGTCGGGCGCGGTGACACAGATCGGCGAGGTGCCCGGCGTGGCCCCGGGCGGCGAGGGCGGGCTGATGGGCCTGGCCCTGTCCCCCACCTTCGCCTCGGACCGTCTGGTGTACGCGTACTTCACCACCGAGTCCGACAACCGCATCGCGCGGATGCGCTATGACGAGCAGAGACCTGCCGGACAGCAACTGGGCGCGCCCGACACGGTGTTCCGGGGCATTCCCAAGGGCCTCATCCACAACGGCGGCCGGATCGCCTTCGGCCCGGACCGGATGCTCTACGCGGGCACGGGCGAGACCGGTGACACCGGGCTCGCGCAGGACAAGAAGTCGCTGGGCGGCAAGATCCTGCGCATGACCCCGGACGGGGACCCGGTCCACGGCAACCCGGAGGCGGACTCCGTCGTCTACTCCTACGGGCACCGCAATGTGCAGGGGCTCGCCTGGGACAAGGACAAGCGGCTGTGGGCGGCCGAGTTCGGCCAGAAGGCCTGGGACGAGCTGAATCTGATCGAGCCCGGCGGGAACTACGGCTGGCCGGAGGCCGAGGGGAAGG
The DNA here is from genome assembly GCF_026340255.1 of Streptomyces sp. NBC_01408. GTDB lineage: Bacteria > Actinomycetota > Actinomycetes > Streptomycetales > Streptomycetaceae > Streptomyces. The sequence continues at coordinate 37,460 of NZ_JAPEPJ010000001.1, forward strand.
CGGGGAAGCCCGGCCTGCGGGACCCGGTGGCCGTGTGGAAGACGGATGAGGCCTCGCCCAGCGGGATCGCCTGGGCCGAGGGATCGGTGTGGATGGCGGGTCTGAGGGGCGACCGGCTGTGGCGGATCCCGTTGGCGGGGACCGAGCCGGTGGCGGAGCCGGAGGCCTTCCTGGAGGGGAAGTACGGCCGGCTGCGCACGGTGGTGGCCCTCGGCGGGGACAGATTGCTGCTGGTCACGAGCGAGACGGACGGACGCGGGTCGCCGGAACCGGGCGACGACAGGATCCTGACACTGACGGTGCGGTGACCGGCGTGGCCCCGCTGGGGGGCGAAGGGTGCGGTGGGTGCGTTGTTCAACCTGATCGAGGAGCTTTTCAACCCGGGACGCAAGCACACGGACGAGGAGAAGAAGCGGCTGGAGTTGTCCCGGGTCGACCTGAATGACGGGGACCCGGGACGGGGTCCGATAGACCTGGAGTCCGGCAAGGTGGTCATACGCGTGGACGAGCAGCCTCCGGACTCCGGCTGACGGGCGCGGCCGGGGCGAAGAGCCGTAGCCGGTGGGCGAGGGCGGCCGCCTCACCGCGGCCGGACACACCCAGCTTCGCCAGGATGTTGGAGACGTGCACGCTCGCGGTCTTCGGGGAGATGAAGAGCTCCCCGGCGATCTGTCGGTTGGTGTTGCCGGCCGCGACCAGGCGCAGCACGTCCCGCTCGCGGCTGGTGAGGCCGAGCGCCTCGGCCGGGTCGGTCCCGGGTACGGGCGGGGCCGGGGGCTCGTCGGCGGCGGCGAGGGGGAGCCGGGCACGCTGCGCCAGCAGGGCCAGGTCCTCGCGCAGCCGGCGTGCGCCGAGGCGGTCGGCGGTGGCGTGGGCCTCGCGGAGCAGGGCGGCCGCGGACTCCCGGTCGGCGCCGGCGGCCAGCAGGGCCTCCGCGAGCCGGTAGCGGGCCCGGGCCAGCAGGTACGGGCGCTCCAGCGGGCGGATGGCCTCCTCCACGGCGGTCCAGTCGGCGACGGTGTCCCGGGCCTCGGCCCGGAGCAACTCGGCCCGCAGGAACTCGGAGTGGGCGGTCCACACCGGTACCGGGGTGGCCAGCGGGCGGGCGGCGGTGCGCAGCAGGTCCAGGGCGGCTTCCCGGCCGGCTTCGGCAGCGGGCAGTCCCCGGGCGTCCGCCTCGGCGGAGGCGGCGGCCAGCAGCAGCGGCCAGGCATAGCGGTGCTGCCCGAGGGCGAACCCGAAGGCGACGGCCTTGGCGATCTCGGTGCGGACGTCGGCGATGCGCCCCTCCCCCGCGGCCACGCCGACCGCGAGGCGGAAGAGCGGCAGGCGGTGCTGGGGCTGTGTCTCGTGGGTGCCGAAGTGGGCGTGGGCCGCCGTGAGCTGCTGGGCGGCCTCGGCCAGTTCGCCTCGGGCCAGGGCCAGGTACGCGATGCGGGCGGAGGCGGAGCCGCGGGGCGACGCGCTCTGGCCGACGAGCAGGGTACGCCGGGCCGCCTCGGCGGCCTCGTCCCAGCGGCCGAGGCTGTACAGGCTATCCGCCAGGTTGCCCCGCAGCCATGCCTCGGTATCGAACAACCGTGATTTGCCGACGAGTTCGGCGCCCTGTTCGGCCAGCTCCACGGCTTCCCGTGAGCGGCCCATGCTTTCCAACTGAGAGGTGAGGTTGATATGAGCACGTCCCGCCAGCACCGTGAGTCCGAGTGCGGTGGCCCGGTCCTTGACCGCGTGCATCTCGCTGAGTCCGCCCTCGGCGTCGCCCGCGTCGGTGAGCAGTGCGCCGGCCGTTATCCGGGCGTTGAGCTCGATGTCCTCGGCGCCGAGCATCCGCGCGTACTCGACGGCGCGTTCGGCGGCGGCGAGGCTCCCGCGGCCCGGGTTGTGGAGCATTCCCCAGCTCGCGGCCCGGACCAGGACCTCGGCGTGCACCTGGGACGGGGGCAGCCCGCGGACGAGCTCCTGCGCCTTGGCGATCTCCTCCCAGCCGTCGCCGCGGGCCAGGCTGGAGACGAGCCGGGAGCGTTCGGTCCAGAACCAGGCGGCCCGCAGCGGGTCCGGGTCCTCCTCCAGCAGCCGCAGCGCCATCTTGGTAATCTTCAGGGCGCGCTCGCGCTCCCCTCCGTAGCGGGCGGCCACCGTGGCCTCGGCGAGCAGGTCGAGCCGCCTCAGCGGGGTGGTGGCCGGGTCGCAGCCGCACGGCGGGTACACCTCGGTGTAGTCCGCCGGGCGCAGCGACTCGCGGACCTCCTCCGGGGCGCTCTCCCACAGGTCCATGGCCCGCTCCAGCAGCCGCAGTTGCTCGGAGTAGGCGTGTCGGCGGCGGGCGGCCACGGAGGCCGCGAGCACGGCGGGCAACGCCTTGGCAGGGTCGTTGGCGTAGTACCAGTAGCTGGCCAGCCGGATGATCCGCTCCTCGGCGCGGATCAGGATGTCGTCGGCCTCCATGGCTTCGGCGTAACGGCGGTTGACGCGGGAGCGCTCGCCGGGCAGCAGGTCGTCGCTGACGGCCTCGCGGACCAGCGAGTGGCGGAAGCGGTATCCGTCGCCGTCCGGGGTCGCGAGCAGGATGTTGGCCCCCACTGCGGCCCTCAGGGCTTCGATCAGCTCGTCCTCGGTCAGCCCGGCGACGGCGCGCAGGAGGGGGTACTCCACGGTGGAGCCGCCCTCGGCGACGATCCGCACCACGCGCTGGGCCGCGTCGGGGAGGACCTCGACGCGGACGAGGAGCAGGTCGCGCAGGGACTCGGTGAGGCCGGCGCGGCAGCCGTTCTCCCGGGAGGCGACGAGTTCCTCGACGAAGAAGGCGTTGCCGTCGGAGCGGTCGAAGACGGAGTCCACGAAGTCTTCTTCGGGCTGCGAGGCGAGGATGCCCGCGAGCTGGCGGCGCACTTCGGCCCGGTTGAAGCGGGGCAGTTCGATGCGCTGGACGGTGCGCAGCCGGTCCAGTTCGGCGAGCAGCGGGCGCAGGGGGTGGCGGCGGTGGACGTCGTCCGCGCGGTAGGTGGCGACGACGACGAGCCGGCCGCTGGCGAGGGTGCGGAAGAGATAGGAGAGCAGGTGGCGGGTGGAGGTGTCCGCCCAGTGCAGGTCTTCCAGGACGAGGACGACGGTCCGGTCGGTGGCGAGCCGTTCGAGCATGCGGGCCGTCAGTTCGAAGAGCCGGGCGGTGCTCTCCTCGTCGTGCGGTCCGCGCGGGGTGTCGCCGAGTTCGGGGAGGATCCGGGCGAGTTCGTCCTCCTGGCCCGCGGCCGCGGCGGCCAGTTCCCCGGGGAGCTGACGGTGCAGGGTGCGCAGGGCCGTCGAGAACGGGGCGAAGGGAAGTCCCTCCGCCCCGATCTCCACACATCCTCCGACCGCGACCACGGCGCCGTGACGGTCCGCCTCACAGAGGAACTCCTCGGTGAGGCGGGTCTTGCCGACCCCGGCCTCTCCCCCGATGAGCAGGGCCTGCGGCTCCTGGCGGGCGGCGCGTGTCAGGGCGTCGGTGAGTGCGGCCAGTTCGTCGGCTCGGCCGACGAACACCGGGCTGACAGATCTGGTTTCCACGCCGCCGAGCATCGCACAGCCGTCCTGTTCAGCGGCACTCGATATCGGCGCGCTCCTCATCACGTGTCAGTCCACGCAGGTCGCGACGCGGTTCACGCGGCGCGGGTGAAGCGGCTGCGGACCCCTCTCACCAGCCCTTCGGGTTCCTGGCTTCGCGACGCGGCGCGGCGCGCCTTGCGGGCCTCCAGGACCATGCGGTACGCGTCGGCCTCGCGGATGAGGGCGGCGTGGCGGGCGGAGGCCATCTCGTGCTCGAACATCTCGTACTCCCTGGTTGCTTCTCTCGGGCACCTCGTTCGGTGTGATCCAAGATTCGCTTCCCAGGGGGTGCGGGCACATCGGGATCATGCCGCATCTGCGGGCGGCAGGGGGCCTTAGTCCGGGGCCGGAGATCTCCCAGGGGGACTAAGGCACCTCCGTACGTGCGGGCCGCGCGGACCCGACGGCTTAGGCGGGGACCTTCGGGAGGGGGAGGAAGTACAGGAAGCCGAAGACCAGCGCGCCGATGGCGCCGAGCACCACGGCCGCCCAGGAGACGGCCCGGACCCAGGCCGGAAGCTCGCGGCCGGGTGCGCCGAAGGCGGGGCGGGCCAGGACGAAGACGGCGATGAGGAGGGCCAGGGTGGACAGGACGCCGTTGACGAGGGCGGTGAGCTGCCAGCCGTCACCGTAGAGGGCGGCGATCTGCTCCGCGGGCGGGGCGGACTTGTCTCCCTCTATCTGGCCCATGAGGCCCTGGCGCTCGGCGAGGACGCGGGCACCCCAGGTGCCGCTGAGGGCGACGAGCGAGAGTCCGGCCGCCACGATCGCGGAGGCCGCGGCGCCGACGCCGCCGGGCTGCTCCTCGTCCTCGGCCAGGTCCTCGTCGAACTCCTCGTCGTCCGCGGTCTTGTCCGTGAGTTCGGCGTCGGTCTCGGTCTCCGCGGCGGTCGCGGTCGCGCTCTCGGTCTCGGCGGCGCGGGGGGCCTCGGCCTTCACGAGGTCGGCGGGGGTGGTGTCCGCCTCGGGGGCGTTCGGGGCGGGGGTCTTCGTGGTGTCCATGCGGGGCACCGTAGGCGGCCCGAATGAGAGCTTCCTGAGAATCCGGTGACGGATGCGACACGGGCCCCGCCGACTGCGGGGCCCGGCTCGACCGGCGGTCACAGCACTAGCCGCGGGAGGCGGACCATTCGGGGGCGAGGATCGCCCAGATCTCGGTGTCCTGGCGGACGCCGCGGTGGAGGTGGTTCTGCCGCATGACGCCTTCGCGGGTCATGCCGAGGCGTTCGGCCACGGCGAGGCTCTTCTTGTTGCCGGTGGCGGCGTGCCACTCGACGCGGTGCATGCCGCGCTCGCCGAAGGCGTAGTCGAGCAGGACGCGGCAGGCCTTCGTCACCAGGCCGCGGCCGGCCGCGGCGGGCTCCAGCCAGCAGCCGATCTCGCAGTTGCCGGTCTCCGCCTCGAACGCCGGGAAGAGGACCCCGCCGACCAGGGTGCCGTCGAGCCGGATGCCGAAGAACCGAGCGCCGTCCTCCCCGGCCTTCACGGCGTACTTGGCCAGCAGGGCCCGGGCGGAGTCGAGGTCCGGGGACCGGTCCGGGAAGCCGACGTACTGGCCGATGAATTCGCGTCCGCGTTCGATGTGCGCGAAGAACTCCTCCGCGTGCCGGGCTTCCAGCGGGAACATCTGGGCGTCGTCAGCGAGGTCTATCGAGAACATGCGCGTTCTTCCTTGGGTCTCTTGCGGCGGATGGCCGGATCACCGGGAGCTGGTCGCGGGCTCGGCGCCGTCCTCGCTCGTGGCGGGGTCCGAGCCGGGCCGCTGCACCGGAAGTTTCGCATGGGGACGGCGCTCGGGAGGCTCGATGCTGATCTTCGGCAGCCGCCGGTCGAGCCAGGCGGGCAGCCACCAGTTCGCGCCGCCGAGCAGGTGCATCAGGGCGGGAACGAGGAGGGTGCGCAGCACGAAGGCGTCGAGGGCCACGGCGGCGGCGAGCGCGATGCCGAACATGGCGATGATCCGGTCGCCGCTGAGTACGAAGGCCAGGAAGACCGCGATCATGATCACGGCCGCGGAGTTGATCACCCGGCTGGTCTCGGCGAGACCGACGCGGACGGCGCGCTGGTTGTCACCGGTCTCCAGCCACTCCTCGTACATCCGGCTGACGAGGAAGACCTGGTAGTCCATGGACAGGCCGAAGAGGACCGACACCATGATCACGGGCAGGAAGGGTTCGATCGGTCCGGCGCTGCCGAGGCCCAGCAGTTCGCTGCCCCAGCCCCACTGGAAGATCGCCACGACGACGCCGAAGGAGGAGGCCACGGCCGCGACGTTCATGGCCGCCGCCTTGAGCGGGATGCCGATGGAGCGGAAGGCCAGCAGCAGGAGCACGCAGCCGAGGGCGATGACCACCCCGACGAAGAGCGGCAGTTTGCCGATGATGACCTCGGCGAAGTCGTCGTAGCCGGCGGTCACACCGCCGACGTACACCTCCATGGAGGTGCCGTGCCCGGCGCGCGGGACGACGTCCTCGCGGAGCCGGTCGACCAGGTCGCTCGTGGCCCTGGACTGGGGTGCGGAGTCCGGGACCACGGTCAGTACGGCGGTGTCACCGCTGCGGTTGAAGACGGCCGGGCCGGTGGAGGCGACGCCCTCGGCCGTACGGAGTTCCTCGGCCAGCTGGTCGACGGCGAGCCGGTCGTCGGCGCCGTCGAGGCGGGCGACGACGGCGAGCGGGCCGTTCATGCCCGGCCCGAAGCCCTCCGCCAGGAGGTCGTAGGCCTTCCTGGTGGTGGACGTGGCCGGGTTGTTGCCCTGGTCGGAGGTGCCCAGGTGCAGCGAGAGCGTGGGCAGGGCGAGCACCAGCATGACCACGGTGGCGAAGAGGCCGAGGAGCTTCGGGTACCGCTCCACGAAGGCGGACCACCGCACGGCGAAGCCGGTGGTCCGCTCGGGCCGGGGGCCTTCGGCGGCGAGCCGGCGGCGCTCGCGGCGGGAGAGGGCGCGCATGCCGATGTACGAGAGCAGGGCCGGCAGCAGCGTGACCGAGGCGGCGACGGTCAGCACCACCGTCACTGAGGCGGCTATCGCGACGCCGTTCAGGAAGTTCAGCCGCAGCACGAGCATGCCGAGCAGGGCGATGCAGACGGTGGCCCCGGCGAAGACGACGGCCCGGCCGGTGGTGGCGACGGCGCTCTCGGCCGCCTCCTCGACCGCCAGGCCGCGCAGCAGTCCCTTGCGGTGGCGGGTGACGATGAACAGGGCGTAGTCGATGCCGACGCCGAGGCCGACGAGGGTGCCGAGCATCGGGGCGAAGTCGGCGACCGGCATGGCGTGCCCGAGGAGGGTGATGCCGAAGTAGGCGGTGCCCACGCTGACCAGGGCGGTCGCGAGGGGCAGCAGGCTCGCCGCGAGCGAGCCGAAGGCGAGGAAGAGCACGAGCGCCGCGACGGCCACGCCGATGACCTCGGCGAGGTGGGCGGTGGGGGCTTCTGTCAGGCCGATGGCGCGGCCGCCGAGTTCGACCTGGAGGCCGTCGGCCTCGGTGGTGGGGTTCTTCGCCGCGTCGACGACCGCCTTGGCCTGCGCCTTGGGCACGGCGTCGGCCTGCTGGTCGAAGGTGACCACGGCGTAGGCGGTGCGCCCGTCAGGGCTGATCTGCGCGGCGCTCTCGGGGCCGGCCCCGTACGGGCTGCTGACGGAACCGACGCCGGGGAGCTCGGCTATCACGTCGAGGGCCCGGGTCATGCGCTGCTCGACCGCCGGGCTGCGGACGCCTTGCCGGTCCGGCTCGCCCTGCTGGTCCGGCTCGCCCTGCTGGCCGTGCTTGTCCGGGACCCGCCACACGATGGTGTCGGTGTCTCCGCCCTGGCCGTGGAAGCCCTCGCGCAGGAGGTCGCCCGCCTTGCCGGACTCGGTGCCGGGGACGGCGTAGTCATTGGAGAACGCCGCTCCGGCGCTCCCCGCGGCCACCGCGGTCCCACCGAAGGCGATCAGCCAGATGAGGACGGCGAGGAGACGGTGGCGCATACACCACCGCGCGATTGCTGCCAACGGACGTGCTCCCTGGGGGGTTCGGATCTTTACCGGGAGACAGCCCGTCGCAAAGACTCTTGAACTCGTGAAGGCCCGGCCGAGGACCGGGGGATCGCCCCGGGATTTCGGCCCATATGGTCTACACCTGAACGATCTCAGCGATTCGTGATCGTTGGCCCCTTACGTGTGCATCGTCACAGGGGCGCGGGCAGGTGCGGGACCCGGGTCAGGACTGCTCGGTCTGCTCGACCCGGTAGCCGGGGATCGAAGGCCAGCGGACCGTGAGGACCACCGCCTCCTCCTCCGCGTACCAGGAGTGGTCGACGCCGCGCCCCCAGAGCACGTAGTCCCCCTGTTCGGCGAGGACCACCGTCCGCCCCGGGAACTCCAGCCGGAAGCGTCCGCTGATGAGCACCAGCAGCGCGGTGCGCTTCTCCCCGGTCGCCCAGCGCTCCCGCTCGTCGCCCTTCGGGTGGACGCCCCATTTGATCTCCACGTCCTCGCTGTGACGCGGATCCGCGGGGTCCTTGAAGTGGCCGAGGAGCCAGCCGCGGTCGGCGGCGGCATCGGGGGTGGCCTTGCCGGTGTAGATGGTGGAGTCGTCGTTCACGGGGTGAGGCTAATGCAGTTGTGCGGCAGGCCCGGACACTGGTCAGGTGAGCGGATGACCATGAATAAGGAAGAACTGCAGAGGGTGCGGGCCCAATACGACGCCGAGATGCGCCGGGGCGCGCAGCCCGACGCGGCGCAGGCCCGCGTGGAGCGGGTGGGCGCGGTCGTACGGCAGACCGTGCCCGGGCTCGGATGGAACGGAGTGCTCTGGTCGGACCTCGACGAGGAGAGCGCGGACGCGGAGATCGCGGCGCAGGTGGCGTTCTTCGACGGGCGCGGGGCGCCGTCCGACTTCGAGTGGAAGCTGTACGACTACGACCGCCCGGCGGACCTCGGGCAGCGGCTGCGGGCAGCCGGTCTCGTGCCGGAACCGGCCGAGACGCTGATGGTGGGGCGGGTGGCCGACCTCATGGAGCTGCCGGTGGAACCGCCGGAGGGGATCACCCTGCGGACGGTCACCGACGAGGCGGGGGTCGACCTGATGATGGAGGTCCACGCGGGGGCCTTCGGCACCGAGCGCCCGCGCATCCGCGAGCAGATGCTCAGCCTGCTCACGCACGAGCCGGACGCCATCACGGCCGTGCTGGCGATGGCGGGCGACATCCCGGTGAGCGCGGCCCGGATGGAGATGCGGCCGGGGACGTCGTTCGCGGGCCTGTGGGGCGGCGGCACGGTCCCGCAGTGGCGCGGCCGCGGCATCTACCGCCTCCTCGTGGCCCATCGCGCCCGCGTCGCGGCCGAGCGCGGAATCCCGTACCTCCAGGTGGACGCGTCGGACGACAGCCGCCCGATCCTGGAACGGCTGGGATTCGGCGTCCTGGGCGTGACGGTGCCGTACCTGTGGACGGCCGCGTAGCCGCTGTCGGCAACGGGAACACGGAGCGGAGCGGGCGAGGCCGGACGCGTCGGTCGGCAGGCACCGGCTACGTCGGCAGGTACCGGCTACGTCGCGGGCACCGGGTACGTCGGCGGGCGCCGAGGTCCGCCCCGCACCCTTCCGCCACCGCCCGGGCAACCGGCAGGATCACGACCATGGAACGCATCAGCCCGCCGATGACCGGCGACGAACGCGAAACCCTCCGCGCCTACCTCGACTTCCACCGGGCCACCCTCGCCATGAAGTGCGAGGGCCTCACCGACGAGCAGCTGCGCCGCGCCTCGATGCCCCCGTCCACCCTGTCCCTGCTGGGGCTGGTCCGGCACATGGCGGAGGTCGAGAGGCACTGGTTCCGCCGGGTCCTGAGCGGCGAGGAGCTTCCGCTCCTGTGGTCGGACACCCACGACTTCCAGGCCGCCTACGACGCCTCCGGCTCCAGCCGCGCCGAGGCGTTCACCGCCTGGGAGGCCGAGGTGGCCCAGGCCCGCCGCATCGAGGCCGCCGCCGAGTCCCTGGAGGTGACGGCGTTCGTACCGCGCTGGGAGGAGAAGGCCTCGCTGCGCCTGCTCATGCTCCACCTCATCCACGAGTACGCCCGCCACAACGGCCACGCCGACTTCCTGCGCGAGGCGGTCGACGGCGCCACCGGCGCCTGAGCCCCTGCCCCGGCCCCGGCCCCGGCCTGCCGAAAGGGCCCCGCACCCTCATGGGTGCGGGGCCCTTCGCGGAGAACGGGGATCAGCCCTCGGAGACGCCCAGGCGTTCCAGGATGAGCTCCTTGACGCGGGCCGCGTCGGCCTGGCCGCGGGTGGTCTTCATGACCGCGCCGACCAGGGCGCCGACGGCGGCGACCTTGCCGCCGCGGATCTTGTCCGCGATGGCCGCGTTGCCGGCGATGGCCTCGTCCACGGCCGCGCCGAGCGCGCCCTCGTCCGAGACGACCTTCAGGCCGCGCTTCTCGACGACCTCGTCCGGGGTGCCCTCGCCGGCGAGGACGCCTTCGAGGACCTGGCGGGCCAGCTTGTCGTTCAACTCGCCGGCCGCGACCAGCGCCGCGACCCGGGCGACCTGCGCCGGGGTGATCGGCAGCTCGTCGACGACGACGCCCTGCTCGTTGGCGTTGCGGGCGAGCTCGCCCATCCACCACTTGCGCGCGGCGGCCGAGTCGGCACCGGCCTCGATCGTGGCGACGATGGAGTCCACCGCGCCCGCGTTGAGGATCGACTGCATGTCGTGCTCGGTGACGTCCCACTCCTCGCGGAGCCGGTTGCGGCGCACGCGCGGCATCTCGGGCAGGCCCTTGCGCAGCTCCTCGACCCAGTCACGGGCCGGGGCCACGGGGACCAGGTCGGGCTCCGGGAAGTACCGGTAGTCCTCGGCGTTGTCCTTGATGCGGCCGGCCGTGGTGGAGCCGTCCTCCTCGTGGAAGTGCCGGGTCTCCTGCACGATCGAGCCGCCCGACGAGAGCACCGCCGCGTGGCGCTGGATCTCGAAGCGGGCCGCGCGCTCGACGGAGCGCAGGGAGTTGACGTTCTTGGTCTCCGAGCGGGTGCCGAAGGGCGACTCGGGGCTCGGGCGCAGCGACAGGTTCACGTCGCAGCGCATCTGGCCCTTGTCCATGCGGGCCTCGGAGACGCCGAGCGCCTTGATGACCTCGCGCAGCTCGGCGACGTACGCCTTGGCGACCTCGGGGGCCCGCTCGCCCGCGCCCTCGATGGGCTTGGTGACGATCTCGATGAGCGGGATGCCGGCGCGGTTGTAGTCCAGCAGGGAGTGGGACGCGCCGTGGATACGGCCGGTGGCGCCGCCGACGTGCAGCGACTTGCCGGTGTCCTCCTCCATGTGGGCGCGCTCGATCTCCACGCGGAAGATCTCGCCGTCCTCCAGCTGGACGTCCAGGAAGCCGTTGAAGGCGATGGGCTCGTCGTACTGGGAGGTCTGGAAGTTCTTCGGCATGTCCGGATAGAAGTAGTTCTTCCGGGCGAAGCGGCACCAGTCGGCGATCTCGCAGTTGAGCGCGAGGCCGATCTTGATGGCGGACTCGATGCCGATCTCGTTGACGACCGGGAGCGCGCCGGGCAGGCCCAGGCAGACCGGGCAGGTCTGCGAGTTGGGCTCGGCGCCCAGCTCGGTCGAGCAGCCGCAGAACATCTTGGTCCTGGTGCCGAGCTCGACGTGGACCTCGAGGCCCATGACGGGGTCGTACGAGGCGAGAGCGTCCTCGTAGGACAGCAGTTCGGTGAAGGTGGTCACGGTGAAACTTTCCCTCTCAGCCCAGCAGGACGTCGTCGTCGCCCAGACGCTTCAGCTCGCGGTACAGGATCGCGAGGCCGGTGACGATGGCGGCGGCGGACACGACGGCGTCGACCAGCTTCAGCGTGTCGTGCTCGGCGCGGGCCTTCTTGACCTGCTTGATCACGCTGATCGCGCCGAACGCGGTGGTGCCGATCGACAGGTAGGTCCCGGACTTGGACTTCTTGAAGCCCTTGGCCTTGGACAGTGCACTGGTGCTCACAGCGACGGTGCCTCCTCAAGCAGCGGGTGACCCCAGCGTGCGACGAAGGCGGCCTCGACGGCCGCACCGACCTTGTACAGCCGGTCGTCCTTCATCGCGGGGGCGATGATCTGCAGGCCGACCGGCAGGCCGTCCTCGGGCGCCAGGCCGCACGGCAGCGACATGGCGGAGTTCCCGGCCAGGTTGGTCGGGATGGTGCACAGGTCCGCGAGGTACATGGCGAGGGGGTCGTCGGTGCGCTCGCCGATGGGGAAGGCGGTGGTCGGGGTCGTCGGGGAGACGATCACGTCGACCTGCTCGAAGGACTTCTCGAAGTCCTTGGTGATGAGCGTGCGGACCTTCTGGGCGGAGCCGTAGTACGCGTCGTAGTAGCCGGAGCTGAGCGCGTACGTGCCGAGGATGACGCGGCGCTTGACCTCGTCGCCGAAACCGGCTTCGCGGGTCAGGGCGGTGACGTCCTCGGCGGACTTGGTGCCGTCGTCGCCGACGCGCAGGCCGTAGCGCATGGCGTCGAAACGGGCCAGGTTGGACGAGCACTCGGACGGCGCGATCAGGTAGTACGCGGCCATCGCGAGGTCGAAGGACGGGCAGTCCAGCTCGACGATCTCGGCGCCGAGCTCCTTGAGGAGCTCCACCGACTCGTTGAAGCGCTGGACGACGCCGGCCTGGTAGCCCTCGCCGGCGAACTGCTTGACCACACCGACGCGCATGCCGGCGACGGAGCCGTTGCGGGCGGCCTCGACGACCGGCGGGACCGGGGCGTCGATGCTGGTGGAGTCGAGCGGGTCGTGGCCGGCGATGACCTCGTGGAGGAGCGCGGCGTCCAGGACCGTACGGGCGCAGGGCCCGCCCTGGTCGAGGGAGGAGGAGAAGGCGACCATGCCGTAGCGGGAGACGCCGCCGTACGTCGGCTTGACGCCGACGGTGCCGGTGACGGCGGCGGGCTGGCGGATGGAACCGCCGGTGTCCGTGCCGATGGCGAGGGGCGCCTGGTACGCGGCGAGCGCGGCCGCGGAGCCGCCGCCGGAGCCGCCGGGGATCCGGGTGAGGTCCCAGGGGTTGCCGGTGGGGCCGTAGGCGCTGTTCTCGGTGGAGGACCCCATGGCGAACTCGTCCATGTTGGTCTTGCCGAGGATGACGACGTCGGCTTCCTTGAGCTTGCGCGTCAGGGTGGCGTCGTACGGCGGGATCCAGCCTTCGAGGATCTTCGAACCGACGGTGGTCGGGACCCCGACGGTGGTGAAGATGTCCTTGAGGGCGAGCGGTACGCCGGCCAGCGGGCCGAGCTTCTCGCCGGCCGCGCGCTTGGCGTCGACGGCGCGGGCCTGGGCGAGCGCGCCCTCGCGGTCGACGTGCAGGAAGGCGTGGACCTTCTCGTCGGTCGCGTCGATACGGGCCAGGTGGGCCTCGGTGACCTCGACGGCCGTGAGCTCGCCGGAGGCGATCTTCTCGGCGGTCTGGGCTGCCGTGAGCTTGATGATCTGGTCAGTCATGGTTGTTAGTCCTCCCCCAGGATCTGCGGCACCTTGAAACGCTGCTGCTCCTGGGCGGGAGCGCCGGAGAGCGCCTGCTCGGGGGTGAGCGACGGACGGACCTCGTCCGCGCGCATGACGTTCGTCAGCGGCAGCGGGTGGGAGGTCGGCGGGACGTCTTGGTCGGCGACCTCGGAAACACGGGCGACCGCGCCGATGATGTCGCCGAGCTGTCCGGCGAAGTGATCCAGCTCGTTGCTGGACAGCTCAAGGCGCGCCAGCCGAGCGAGGTGGACGACCTCCTCGCGCGTAATGCCAGGCATGCAGCGATCCTCTGGGGGTGGGTGGATGTTTAGGTTCGGGGCCAATCCTATGGGGCCGGGGCCCTGACCCACGAAACGGTTTGACCTTGTGCCGGTACGGGGGCGGGCCCGGGCCGCTGCGCGGGGCCTCCTGGGCTCCGCCCGGACCCGCGCCTCAGACGCCGGCGCGGCTCAAAGACCGGGGCTCCGCCCCGCACCCCGCGCCTCGAGCGCCGGCGGGGCTGGTTCTGGCGGGCGTTTGAGGCGCGGGGTCTGGGGCGGAGCCCCAGCAGCGGCGCCGCTGGGGCGGTCAGACCGCGTCGGCCTCGGCTGCGGCGAGCTCCGCCGTGATGTCGGCCGGGCGGCGCCAGCCGCGTTCGCCTCGGGCCAGGAGCCAGGCGGTGGCCTCCTGGGGCGGCATCGCGGCGGCGACCAGCCAGCCCTGCACCGCGTCGCAGCCCAGGTCCCGCAGCCGTTCCCAGGTCTCGTCGTCCTCGACGCCCTCGGCCACGACCAGCAGGCCCAGCGAGTGGGCCAGGTCCACCGTGCAGCGGACGATCTCCGCGTCCTGGGCGTCGACCGCCAGCCGGCCCACGAAGGACCGGTCGATCTTCAGTTCGCTGACCGGCAGGCGGCGCAGGTGCACCAGCGAGGAGTAGCCCGTTCCGAAGTCGTCCAGGGACATCTTCACGCCGTGGCCGGTGAGCCCGGCCATGGTGTCCGCCGCCCGCTGGGGGTCTTCGAGGAGCACGTGTTCCGTTATCTCCAGCTGGAGCCCGCTCGCCGGGACCCCGTGCCGGGCCAGCCGCGCGGCCACCGCCCCCGCGAAGCCCGGGGTGTGGACGTCGCGCGGCGAGACGTTGACGGCCACCGGGACCTTCAGGCCCTGCGCGCGCCAGCGGGCGACCTGGGCCAGGGCCGTCTCCAGGACGTACTCCGTCAGGTGCGGCATCAGGCCGGAGGTCTCGGCGATCGCGATGAACTCGTCGGGGGACACCCGCCCGCGTTCCGGATGCACCCAGCGCACCAGGGCTTCGAGCCCGGCCACCTGTCCGTCGAAGCGGACCTTCGGCTGGTAGTGGAGTTCCACTTCACCGGCGTCCAGGGCCCGGCGGAGGTCGCCGAGGAGGCCGAGGCGGTCGGGGGTGTTGCTGTCCCGCTTGGACTCGTACACCTCCACGCCCGTGCGGTCGCGCTTCGCCTGGTACATCGCCACGTCGGCGCGCCGCAGCAGCCCCTCCGCGTCGAGGGCGTGGTCGGGGAAGACGGCGAGGCCGGCGCTGGCCTCCAGGACGAGGGTGAGTCCGTCCAGGTCCAGGGGGGAGCTGAGCTCGGCGACCAGGTTGCGGGCGACCCGCTGGGCGCTGGTGGTGGAGTCGGCGACGGGGAGCAGGACGGCGAACTCGTCACCGCCGAGCCGGGCCGCCTCGGCGTCCTCGGGCAGGGCCTGGCGCAGCCGGTCGGCGATCTGGAGGAGCAGCCGGTCGCCCGCGAGGTGGCCGAGGGTGTCGTTGACCGCCCGGAAGCGGTCCAGGTCGATCAGCACAAGAGCTGACCGGGTGCCCAAACGTTCAGCCTCGTCCAGCGCGCTCCAGGCCCGCTCCAGCAGCCACTGCCGGTTCGGCAGCCCGGTAAGCGGGTCCCGCAGCTGTTCCTCGGCGCGGGCGCGGGCGATCCACAGGGTGGAGTCCAGCGCGATCAGCGGTACGGCGAACAGCGGCAGCAGCACCGGCTGCGTCACGGCGACCACGCAGATCAGCGGGGCGATGCCGAGCAGCGCGACGGCCACCAGGGCCTGCCGGAGCAGGGCCGTACGGGCGATGGTGGGCAGGCCCGCCCCGTGCGGGGACAGCGCCAGCCACAGCAGGATCCGCGTGACGAGGAGGTAGGCGACGGCCACCAGGACGACCTCGGGTACGGCCTCCAGTCCCCAGGTGTCGGGCTTCCACGGCGTCTCCACGGTCGGCGACTCCCCGAAGGCGGCGAGCACGAGGGCTCCCGCGCCGATGCCGAGGATGTCGACGGAGCCGTGCAGCAGTCCCTGCCGCCAGCGGTGCCGGCGCGCGGCCCCGACGAGGGAGACCACCGCGAGCGAGACGAGTCCCGCCGGCACCCACCCGAAGAGGAGCAGGACGCCGAGGGTGAGGGCGGCGCCCGATCCGGTGCCGCCCCACCAGCGGTCGCGGCCGAGCGCGACCAGGTGGCCGACGATGACTCCGGTGAGCAGGGCGAGCGCCCAGCCCACCGCGCCTCCGGGGAACAGGGCGTGACGGCTGGTCAGCGCGGAAACGATGCCGACCGCGAGCACCACGACGGAGAGGCCCACGATGACGAAGGGCAGTGCGGTGGGCCGCTTCGGCCCGCCCGAACAGGCGTCGAGCGGTCGCGTCTCCGGCGTCCTGGCAGCCAGGACGCCGAACCGGCCCGCCCGCATGGACGGGAGGTCCCCGCCGAACTCAGGTGGCGGGTCGGCGCTTTCGGTGGGTTTCATGCCCGTCCCTCTCAGAGCCGGCGATGCCGATGTCACGCGATGGCCCCGATGTCATGCCATCACGGCTGGAATCGCACCACGCAGCCGTGCACGACGGGCGCACCCCTCAACAGTAGGACGCGAGAGGCTCCCAGGGGCAGCGGTCGGCGGCGGTTGCCCGAATGCGACCCAGCCATCCTCATCAGTACGGTATCCGCCGAACGGGTGAGTTTGGACTCGGGCCCCCCTGTCACCCTTCCGATGATCCGACAGGTCACCGCCCTGCGACCAGGCTTGTACCAGCCTTTTACCACCGGCTATCGCGCCTGGCGTGCGCCCGCCCGTACGGCCGCACGCCACGCATCGGTCCGCCCGCGCTACTCCTTGGGGACGGGTCCCCCATGGGGTATTACTCCGCTTCGCCGTCGCCGTCCACCGGGAGCGCGACCTCCCGCGCCGCGTCCGGGCCCTGTTCGAGCAGTACCGCGAAACCGGCGTCGTCGAGGACGGAGAGCTTCAGCTGCACCGCCTTGTCGTACTTCGACCCCGGGTTGTCGCCCACCACGACGAACGAGGTCTTCTTCGACACGGAGCCGGTGACCTTGGCGCCGCGGCTCTGCAGGGCCTCCTTGGCCCCGTCGCGGGTGTGGCTCTGCAAGGTGCCGGTGACGACGACGGTCAGCCCCTCAAGCGGCCGCGGCCCCTGCTCCTCGGCGGAACCTTCCTCTTCCATCCGGACCCCGGCCTCCCGCCACTTGCGCAGGATCTCCTGGTGCCAGTCGACGGCGAACCACTCCTTGAGGGAGGCGGCGATGATCGCGCCCACCCCGTCGGTCGCCGTCAGTTCCTCCTCGGTGGCCTGCTCGATGCGCTCGATGGACCGGAACTCGCGGGCGAGGGCCTCGGCGGCGACCGGCCCGACATGACGGATCGACAGGCCGTTGATGATCCGGGCGAGCGGGCGCTCCTTCGCGGCGGCGATGTTCTCCAGCATCGCCAGGGCGTTCTTCTTCGGCTCGCCCTTCTGGTTGGCGAAGACCGTGGCGATCTTCTCCTCGCCCGTCTTCGGATCCCGCTTGGGCAGCCCGCTGTCCTGGTCCAGGACGTACGCCTTGATGGGCAGCAGCTGCTCGATGGTCAGGCCGAAGAGGTCGCCCTCGTCCAGCAGCGGCGGCTCGGCGGGCTCCAGCGGGGCGGTCAGCGCGGCGGCCGCCACCATCCCGAAGTTCTCGATGTCCAGGCTCTGCCGGCCGCCGAGGTAGAAGAGCCGCTCGCGCAGCTGGGCGGGGCAGGTCTGCGCGTTGGGACACCGGACGTCGATGTCCCCCTCCTTCATCGGCCGCAGCGCCGTCCCGCACGCGGGGCACTCGGCCGGCATCACGAACTCCCGCTCGCTGCCGTCCCGCAGGTCCACCACCGGGCCGAGGATCTCGGGGATGACGTCGCCGGCCTTGCGCAGGACGACGGTGTCCCCGATGAGCACGCCCTTGGCCTTGACGACCTCCTGGTTGTGCAGGGTCGCGAACTCGACCTCCGAGCCGGCCACCGTCACCGGCTCCACCTGCGCGTACGGGGTCACGCGGCCGGTGCGGCCGACGCCGACCTTGATGTCGATCAGCTTGGTGTTGACCTCTTCGGGGGCGTACTTCCAGGCGATGGCCCAGCGCGGCGCGCGCGCCGTGGAGCCGAGGCGGCCCTGGAGGGCGATCTCGTCGAGCTTGACGACCACGCCGTCGATCTCGTGCTCCACCGAGTGCCGGTCCGCGCCGAAGCGGGTGATGAACGCGCGGACCTCGGCGAGCGAGGAGACCACCTCGTTGTGCCGGGCGGTGGGCAGGCCCCACTCGCGCAGCAGCTCGTACGCCTGCGACTGGCGCTCGATGTCGAAGCCCTCGCGGGCGCCGATGCCGTGCACGACCATGTGCAGGGGGCGGCTCGCGGTGACCTTGGGGTCCTTCTGGCGCAGCGAACCGGCCGCCGCGTTGCGCGGGTTGGCGAAGGGCTTGCCCTCCGCCTCCACCAGGCGCGCGTTGAGCTCCTCGAACTTCTCCATCGGGAAGAAGACCTCGCCGCGGATCTCGACCACGGCCGGGATCCGGTCCCCCTTGAGCCGGTCCGGGATCTCCGCGATCGTGCGGACGTTGGGCGTGATGTCCTCGCCGGTGCGGCCGTCGCCGCGGGTGGCGGCGCGGGTGAGGCGGCCGTTCTCGTAGGTGAGGTTCACGGCGAGGCCGTCGACCTTCAGCTCGCACAGGTAGTGGTAGTCCGAGGTGTTCACGTCGCGGGCCACCCGCTCGGCCCAGGCGGCCAGTTCCTCGTCGTCGAAGGCGTTGTCGAGGGAGAGCATCCGCTCCCGGTGCTCGACGGAGGCGAAGTCGGTCTCGTACGCCCCGGCCACCTTCTGGGTGGGCGAGTCGGGCGTACGCAGCTCCGGGTACTGCTCCTCCAGCGCCTCCAGCGAGCGCAGCAGCTTGTCGAACTCGGCGTCGCTGACGACCGGCTGGTCGTTCACGTAGTACCGGAAGCGGTGCTCCTCGACCTGCTCGGCCAGCAGCGCGTGCTGCTCACGCACCGCCGTCGGTACTGCCGTGTCCTGCTGTTCGGCTGCCATGCCGTGTCCTCCCGTGGCCCGTCTCGACCGTCACTCAGGGTTGTCGGCGAGCGACCTCGCCGCCCTGACGCAATGCGCCTGCACCGCGCGGGCGTAGGCGGGTGAGGCACCTGCCAGACCGCACGACGGGGTGACCACGACGGACTCCGCCAGAGTCCCCGGGGCCAGCCCCAGCCTGCGCCAGAGCTTCCTGACACCCATGACGCTACCGGCAGGGTCTGACAACGGGCCGTCGGTGCCGGGCACCACTCCGGCGAAGAGTTTCGTCCCGCCTTCGACGGCCTCGCCGATGGCGTCGTCCTCGCGCTCGGTGAGCAAGGAGAAATCGAACGACACGCCCGTCGCCCCGGCCCGCCGCAGCAGTCCGAAGGGCACCTCGGGCGCGCAGGAGTGGACGACCACCTCCCCGTCGTGGACGGCGAAGAGCTCGCGGAGGGTGCCCTCCACCACCTGCCGGTCCACGGCGCGGTAGGTGCGGTAGCCGCTCGCGGACCGGACCCGGCCCAGCAGTACCGCGGTCAGGGACGGCTCGTCGAACTGGAGCACGACCTCGGCGCCCGGGATCCGCTTGCGGACGTCGGCCAGGTGCCCGCGCAGGCCCTCGGCGAGCGATCCGGCCAGGTCGCGGCAGGCTCCCGGGTCCTGGAGCATCGCCTCGCCGCCGTGCAGCTCCAGGGCCGCGGCCAGCGTCCAGGGCCCGACCGCCTGGACCTTGAGGCGGCCGGTGTAGCCCTGGGTGAACTCCTCCAGGGCGTCCAGGTCCTCGCCGAGCCAGGACCGGGCCCGGCGGGTGTCGCGTCCGGGGCGGTCGCTGATCCGCCAGCCGCTGGGCTCGACGTGCGCGTACATCTCGACGAGCAGCCCGAGGGAACGCCCGATCATGTCCGCGCCGGGCCCGCGGGCGGGCAGCTCGGCGAGGTACGGGAACTCCTCGAAGGACCCGGTCACGGTCTTGGCCGCCTCGCGGGCGTCGCCGCCGGGCAGCGAGCCGATGCCGGTGGCGCCCGCGCTCATCGGCCCGGCCTGACGCTCAGGTCGTTGACCTCGGCGTCGCGGGGCAGGTCGACGGCCATGACGACGGTGGTAGCCACCGACTCGGGGTCGATCCAGGCGGCGGGGTCGTACTCCTTGCCCTCCTGGGAGTGCACCTTGGCCTGCATCGGGCTGGCGGTGCGGCCCGGGTACACGGAGGTCACCCGGATCCCGTTGGCCTTCTCCTCCTCGCGCAGCGAGTCGGCGAGGGCCTTCAGCCCGTGCTTGGAGGCGGCGTAGGCGCTCCAGTCCGCGTGCGCGTGCAGCCCGGCCCCGGAGTTCACGAAGACGATGGTGGCGTGCGAGGCCCGCAGGGTGGGCAGCAGCAGCCGGGTGACCTCGGCGGGGGCGATCAGGTTCACGTTGAGCTGCTGGTGCCAGGTCTTGGGGCGCAGCTCCCCAACCGGTCCGAGGTCCACGATTCCGGCGATGTGCAGCAGGGAGTCGATCCGCTCGGGGACGGCCTGCTTGGAGAAGGCCCACGAAAGCCGGTCGGGATCGGCGAGGTCGCCCACGAGGGCCGCGGCGCCGGGGTAGCGGTCGACGAGCTGGCGGGCGCGGCCGGCGTCGCGGGCGAGGAGGACGAGGTCGTCGCCGCGGGCGTGCAGCCGGGCCGCGACGGCGGCGCCGATGCCGGAACCGGCACCGGTGATCAGGTGAGTAGCCATGGGGCCCATGCTCGCACCCCGGGCCCGCCCGGCCGGTACGGGCGGGCGGTGGGCGCCGCCTTCCGGCCGGGCCCGGGGCGCGGGGGCGGCCCCGTCGCGCGGCGGCGGTACCCCTGCGGGCCGCCCTGTGCGCGGGCGGCGCGGTACGTCAGAGGCCGGCGGCCTCCCGCAGGGCGGCGGCCGTCCTGCGCGCGTCGTAGTCGGCGGGCACGCCTTCGACGAGGACGACGGTGCCCTCGATGTGGTCGGCGCGCAGCGGGACGAGCGCCTGGTAGGCGGGCGAGGCGTACCAGGCGCGGGCCTGCTCGATGTCAGGGAAGCCGACCATGACGAGGGTGCCGGGGAAGGGGCCCTCCAGGACCTCGACCTCGGCGCCGTGGACGAGGAAGCGGCCGCCGAAGGGCTCCATGGTCGGCTGGATCTCCTCGATGTAGCGGAGGATGTCCTCGTTCATGGTCTCGGGGCGTATGTGGGCGATGGCGTACGCGGTCATGGCGGTCTCCCCTGTCGACAACCGGCCCGGTTCTCCGGGCTGTTGCCCACAGCCTGCCCGAGGGGCCGCGGCCGGGGCGATTACCCCGGAGGTCATGCCGGGGCGGGCGCGGGGGCGTGCGGCTGGAAGGTGCGGCGGTAGGCGATCGGGGAGATCCCCAGGGAGCTCCGCATGTGCTGGCGCAGGGAGTTGGCGGATCCGAAGCCGGCCCGGTGGGCGACCAGGTCGACGGGAAGGTCGCTCGACTCCAGCAACTGGCGGGCGATCTCCAGGCGTTGCACGGTGAGCCACTGGACCGGGGTCATGCCGACCTCGTCGCGGAAGCGCCGGGTGAAGGTGCGCAGGCTCATCCGGGCGTGGGCGGCGAGCTCCGCGAGGGTGATCGGCTCGCCGAGGCGCTCCAGGGCCCAGGCGCGGGTGGCGGTGGTGGTGGCCACGGTGGGCTCGGGCACGGGCCGGTCGATGTACTGGGCCTGCCCGCCGTCGCGCCAGGGCGGTACGACGCACAGCCGGGCGGCGCGGTTGGCGACGGCCGTGCCGTGGTCCTGGCGGACCAGGTAGAGGCAGAGGTCGACGCCGGCCGCCACGCCCGCGGAGGTGAGGATGTCGCCGTCGTCGACGAAGAGGACCTCCTCGTCGAGCCGGACGCGCGGGAAGGCCCGCTGGAACTCGGGGGCGTGCAGCCAGTGGGTGGTGGCGGGGCGCCCGTCGAGCAGCCCGGCCGCGGCGAGCACGGAGGAGCCGGTGCAGATGGACACCAGCCGGGTGCCCGGCCGGATCAGGGCGAGCGCCTCCACCAGCGGCCGGGGCAGGGGTGCACCCTCGGCCAGGTCGTCCATGGCGTGCGTGGGCGGGATGATCACGGTGTCGGCGACGGAGAGCGCCTCGGGGCCCGCCGAGACCCCGATGGTGAAGCCCGCGTCGCTGGCCACGGGCAGGCCGTCGGCGGTGCAGACGGTGACCTCGTAGAGCGGGCTCCCGTCCTCTGCCTGGGCGTTTCCGAAGACGCGGGAGGGCATCCCGAGCTCGAACGGGGGCACGCCCTCCAGGGCGAGTACGGCGATCCGGTGCATGGCCAGATCCTGTCACATGGTGGCCGTACGGCCAACACCATGCGGAACGGCAGACGGCGAAGCTGGGGCCATCGGCCGGGAAACCGGCACAGATCATGACTCAAGGAGACATTCATGCGCGCCGTCGTCGTCAGCAAGTGGGGCGGACCCGAGGTCCTCGTCGAGACGCAGGCCGAGCGTCCGGAGCCGGGGATGGGCGAGATCCTGGTGCGGGTGCACGCCGCCGGGGTGAACCCGGTGGACTGGAAGACCCGCGAGAGCGGCGCCTTCATCGCCTGGGGTCCGGTTCCGGCGGTCGGCTGGGACGTGTCGGGCACCGTCGAGGCCGTCGGACCGGGCGTGACCCTGTACCGGGCGGGCGACGAGGTGTACGGGATGCCCCGCTTCCCGCAGCAGGCCGGCGCGTACGCCGAGTACGTGACCGCCCCCGCCCGGCACTTCGCCCGCAAGCCGGCCTCGCTGGACCACGTACAGGCGGCCGCGCTGCCGCTTGCGGCGCTGACCGCCTGGCAGGCGCTGGTGGACACGGCCGGGGTGAGCGCCGGGCAGCGGGTGCTGGTGCACGCGGCGGCGGGCGGCGTCGGCCACCTGGCCGTGCAGATCGCCAAGGCCCGCGGCGCGTACGTCATCGGCACCGCCAGCGCCGCCAAGCACGACGTGCTGCGCGAGCTGGGCGCCGACGAGGTGATCGACTACCGCACGACGGACTTCGAGGACGCCGTCTCCGGCGTGGACGTCGTGCTCGACGCGATCGGCGGGGAGTACGCGCGCCGCTCGCTCAAGGTGCTGAAGCCCGGCGGGCACCTGGTGACCCTGCTCGGCGACTCCGTCCCGGACGACGCGGAGGGCGTGCACGCCGCCTGGGTCCTCGTGGAGCCGGACCTGGGCGGCCTGCGGGAGATCACGGACCTGGTCGACCGGGGCCTGCTGAAGCCGCTGGTCGACACGGTGCTGCCGCTTGAGCAGGCCGCGAAGGCCCACGAGATCGGCGAGCAGGGCCGCACGACCGGCAAGATCGTCCTGACGGTCGTCTGAGTCGTCCGGCCCGGACAGGGCCCGGGAAAGGCCCTGGACAGCGCCCCGGACCCCCTAGACGGCGGCGGCCGTGGCCCGGGTGGTCGTGGCGATCGTGGCGGAGCCGACCACGCGGGTGCCGTCGTAGAGGACGATCGCCTGGCCGGGGGCCACGCCGCGGACCGGTTCGGTGAAGGAGACGCGCAGCTCGCCGTCCACGAGTTCGGCGAAGACCTCGGTCTCGCCGCCGTGGGCGCGCAGCTGCGCGGTGTAGGTGCCCGGGGCGGCGGCGGCCCCGCCGCACCAGCGGGGGCGGATCGCGGTCAGCGCGGTGACGTCCAGGGCTTCGACGGGGCCGACGGTGACGGTGTTGTTCACCGGGGAGATGTCGAGGACGTAGCGCGGCTTCCCGTCGGCGGCTGGGTGGCCGATGCGCAGGCCCTTGCGCTGGCCGATGGTGAAGCCGAAGGCGCCCTCGTGGGTGCCGACCTTCTCGCCGGACTCGTCGACGATGTCGCCCTCGGCCCTGCCGAGGCGGTTCGCGAGGAAGCCCTGGGTGTCACCGTCGGCGATGAAGCAGATGTCGTGGCTGTCGGGCTTCTTCGCGACGGCCAGGCCCCGCTCCTCGGCCTCGGCGCGGATCTCGTCCTTGGTGGTGAGGGTGTCGCCGAGCGGGAAGAGCGCGTGGGCGAGCTGCTTCTCGTCGAGGACGCCGAGGACGTACGACTGGTCCTTGGCCATGTCGGAGGCGCGGTGCAGTTCGCGGGTGCCGTCCTCGTTCAGTACGACGGTGGCGTAGTGGCCGGTGCAGACGGCGTCGAAGCCGAGGGCGAGGGCCTTGTCGAGCAGCGCCGCGAACTTGATCTTCTCGTTGCAGCGCAGGCAGGGGTTGGGGGTGCGCCCGGCCTCGTACTCCGCGACGAAGTCCTCCACGACGTCCTCGCGGAAGCGCTCGGCGAGGTCCCAGACGTAGAAGGGGATGCCGATGACGTCGGCGGCGCGGCGGGCGTCGCGGGAGTCCTCGATGGTGCAGCAGCCGCGGGCGCCGGTCCGGAAGGACTGCGGGTTCGCGGACAGCGCGAGGTGGACGCCGGTCACGTCGTGCCCGGCTTCGACCGCGCGGGCGGCGGCGACGGCGGAGTCCACGCCGCCGGACATGGCGGCCAGGACGCGGAGGGGGCGGGCGGTGCGCGGCAGGTTCTCAGTCATAGCACCGTCCAGAGTACGGGGAACCGCGCGGGGTCACAGCGCGTTATCGGGTGCAAGGGGGTGGATCACATGGGGATCAAGGGCGAGAAGGCCGAGGCGGGCCGCGGCAGGACCCGCAGGGCCGTGCTGTTCGGGGGGCTGGGGGTTCTCACGGTGGCTGCCGTCGCCGGCCGGGAGGAGATCGCGCGGGCCTGGTGGCTGCTGCCGGGGGTGGCCAAGCCGCGCAAGGAGGGTGAGCTCGACCACGCTGGCGCGAGCTGGACCGCGGCGTCTCCGGCGAACTGGCGGCTGGCGGACCGGCCGGACGACTACCGGGTGGACCGGATCGTCGTCCATGTCACACAGGGCGGCTTCGAGTCCTCGGTGGATGCTTTCAGGAACCCGTGGCACAAGGCGTCGGCGCACTACATAGTGCGCCAGGACGGGCACATCGAGCAGATGGTGCGCGAGCTGGACGTGGCCTTCCACTCGGGCAACCGCTCGATGAACGAGCGCAGCGTCGGCATCGAGCACGTGGGCTTCGTGGACCGCCCGCGGGACTTCACGGAGGCGATGTACGCGGCCTCGGCGCGGCTGGCGGCCGACATCTGCCGCCGGTACGGCATACCGGCGGACCGCACCCACATCGTGGGCCACTCGGAGGTCCCGGGCGCCGACCACACGGACCCGGGCCGCCACTGGGACTGGGACCGCTACGTCCGCATGGTCGGCGAGGCGCTGCGGACCCAGGCCGCCTGAGCGTGTTCCCCCTGGGGGACGGGCCAGTGCTGTGGCCGGACGGGGCCCGGCCACAGCGCTGGTGCTGCCGCAGCTCTAGCTGAGTCCGGCCGTGCGGGCTCGTTCCACCGCCGGGCCGATGGCGGCGGCCAGGGCGGCAACGTCCTCCTTGGTGGAGGTGTGGCCGAGCGAGAAGCGCAGGGTGCCGCGGGCCAGTTGCGGGTCGGTCCCGGTGGCGAGCAGGACGTGGCTCGGCTGGGCGACGCCCGCGGTGCAGGCCGATCCGGTGGAGCACTCGATGCCCTGGGCGTCGAGCAGGAGCAGCAGGGAGTCGCCCTCGCAGCCGGGGAAGCTGAAGTGGGCGTTGGCCGGGAGCCGGTCGTCGGGGTCTCCGCCGAGGACCGCGTCGGGCACGGCCGCGCGGACGGCGCCGATCAGCTCGTCCCGCAGGGCGCCGATCTCGGCGGCGAAGCGCTCGCGGCGCTCGGCGGCGAGGACGGCGGCCACCGCGAAGGCGGCGACAGCCGGCACGTCGAGGGTGCCGGAGCGGACGTGCCGCTCCTGGCCGCCGCCGTGCAGGACGGGTACGGGGCTCTGGTCCCGGCCGAGGAGGAGGGCGCCGATGCCGTACGGGCCGCCGATCTTGTGGCCGCTGACGGTCATGGCCGCGAGGCCGCTGTCCCCGAAGCGAACGTCGAGCTGCCCGAAGGCCTGGACGGCGTCGGAGTGCAGCGGGATCCCGTGCTCCCGGGCGACGGCGGCCAGTTCGCGGACCGGCATGACGGTGCCGATCTCGTTGTTGGCCCACATGACCGTGGCCAGGGCCACGGTGTCGGGGGCGCGTTCGACTGCCTCGCGGAAGGCCTCGGCGTGTACCCGCCCGTAGCGGTCCACGGGCAGGTACTCGACCTGCGCGCCCTCGTGCTCCGCGAGCCAGTGGACGGCGTCGAGGACGGCGTGGTGTTCAACGGGGCTGGCGAGGACCCGGGTCCGGCGGGGATCGGCGTCCCGGCGGGCCCAGTAGAGGCCCTTCACGGCGAGGTTGTCGGCCTCCGTGCCGCCGGCGGTGAAGACCACCTCGCTCGGGCGGGCGCCGATCGCCTCGGCGAGGGCCTCGCGGGCCTCCTCGACGGTACGGCGGGCGCGGCGGCCGGCAGCGTGCAGGGAGGACGCGTTTCCCGTGGCGGCGAACTGCGCGGTCATCGCCGCAGCGGCCTCCGGCAGCATCGGCGTGGTGGCGGCGTGGTCGAGGTAGGCCATGATCCCCCGATTCTACGAGTCCGCCGGTGGGGCTCCGCCCCGCGGGGCCGTGCCCTGCGGGGCGGGGCGGGTCGGGGCGGGTGGGGGCCGCTGCGCGGAGCTGGTCCCCGCCCCGCCCTTTCTCCGTTTCCTGGGGCTCCGCCCCAGACCCCGCGCCTCAAACGCCGGCGGGGCTGGAGGGTGCCCGGTGAGGCTGGGGGCGGTGCCCGGCGGGGCTGGATTACTGCTGGCGCGGTGCGCGGGCCAGCTGGCGGGACTGGGCGACCAAGTGGTCGGCGGAGTCCCAGACCTCGGCGTCCTCCTCCAGGAAGCCGCCGGCCAGGTTGCGGGTGGTGATGGAGACCCGCAGCGGGCCCGGAGCGGGACGGCGGCGGATGTGGGTGGTGAGTTCGACGGTCGGCGCCCAGCCGATCAGGCCCAGGTCGAAGGCGGTGGGCGGCAGCGCGTCCACCGCGAGGAGCATGGACAGCGGGTCGGCGTCGCGGCCGTCGGCCAGCTCGAACCAGGCGCGCATCTCCCCCTTGCCCGAGGGTGCGCCGACGGCCCAGCCCGCCGTCGCGGGGTCCAGCCGGAGCCGCAGCCGGTCCACGATGGCGGAGCTGCCGGGGATCGGGGCCGGGCCGGCTTCGGCGCCGAGGCAGTCCTCGTAGGCGGGCATGGCGGGCGGCAGCGCGACCGTGCGCACGTCGTCCGGCAGGGCCCCGAGGTCTCCGTAGGAGGCGAGGACGCGGATGCGCTCGATCTCGGCGCCGCTCTCGTCGTACTGGAAGAGGGAGGCCTGGCCGGTGGAGAGGGTGCGGCCGATCCGCACCACCTGCGTGCGGATCACGGCGGGGCCGGGCACGGAGGAGGTCAGGTAGTGCGCGGAGACGGTGAAGGGGTCCGGGTGCGGCAGGGCCGCCGACAGGGCCCGGCCGACCAGGGCCAGCAGATATCCGCCGTTGACGGCGGTGATGATGGTCCATCCCGCGGAGAGTTCCGCGTCGTACACCCCGGGCTCGTCCGCGCGCGGAACGATGGTGGTGTCGCGGTCGAACTCGCTGTCGCCGATGGATGCCTGGGCCGCTGCGTATGCCATGAAATCGACGGTACACCGGCTTGCTACTAAGCGGTAGCTTTCTTTTTGTTACGGCTCTTCGGCCACGGACGAGCGGCGGTTCCAGGCCAGCGGCGCCCGCCAGTGGTAGCGCATGGCGAGGAGCCGCAGGACGAACGTGGTCACGATCGCGAGGCCGGTGGTGAAGGCGTTCAGGGAGTCCAGGCCGATGGAGACGGCGACCATCGCGGCGCCGACCGTGGCGGGTACGGCGTACATCTCGCGGTCGCGCAGCAGCGAGGGCACCTCGTTGACGAGTACGTCGCGCAGGACGCCGCCGCCGACGGCCGTGGCCAGGCCGAGCGCGGCGGACGCGGTCAGGCCGAGGCCGTACTCGTAGGCCTTGGTGGTGCCCGTCACGCAGAACAGCGCGAGGCCGGCCGCGTCGAAGACGTTGATGGCCCGGTTGATCCGCTGGACCTCGGGGTGCAGGAAGAAGACGAGCGCGGCGGCGACCAGCGGGGTGACGAAGAAGCTGAGCTCGCCGAAGGCGGCCGGCGGGACGGCGCCGATCACCAGGTCGCGGAAGAGGCCACCGCCGAGGGCGGTGACCAGGGCGAGGACAGCGATGCCGAAGACGTCGAAGTTCTTGCGGACGGCGAGCAGGGCGCCCGCGGTGGCGAAGACGAAGATGCCGGCGAGGTCCAGGGCATGCTGGATCCCGGGCGGGAAGAGATCGTGGAGCACCGGGTCATTGTCGCCTGGCGGCGGGGCGCGGGGCGCCGCGGGGCGCGGGCCGCTGCCCGGCGGGCCGCCGCGGGGGCTCGGGGGTGCGGGGCGCTGGGTGCGGGGCGCACCGCCGGGCCCGGGCCGGTGCGGCTTCAGGACCTGGGGCTCCGCCCCAGACCCCGCGCCTCAAACGCCGGCGGGGCTGGAATGGCCGCCGCGCCTCATCGCCGGAGGGCTTGCCGCGGCGCCCCCGGCGGGGCTGGATGTGCCCCCCGGCGGGGCTGGAGATTCCCTCGGCGGGGCCGGTGTGCGGCGTGCCGCGGTTTCGGCCCCGCCCGGGGGGTGGTCGTCAGTCCGTCACCAGCGCCACCGCTTCCGCCGCACCCGGCAGGGGCTGGTCGCCCGGGGCCTGGTCCGGGGCGTTCTCCGGGTGATGGCAGGCCACCTGGTGACCCGTCTTCAGTGCCAGCATCGGCGGTTCCTGCGTGGTGCAGATCTGGGTCGCCTTCCAGCACCGCGTGTGGAAGCGGCAGCCGCTCGGCGGCGAGATCGGCGACGGCACGTCGCCCTTGAGCAGGATGCGGCCGCTCTTGGCGCCCCGCCTCCTCGGGTCCGGCACCGGTACGGCCGACAGCAGGGCCCGCGTGTAGGGGTGCATCGGGGACTCGTACAGCGACTTGCGGTCGGTGAGCTCCACGATCTTGCCCAGGTACATCACCGCGATGCGGTCGGAGACGTGCCGGATGACCGACAGGTCGTGCGCGATGATCACGTACGTGAGGCCGAGCTCCTCCTGGAGGTCGTCCAGCAGGTTGACCACCTGGGCCTGGATCGACACGTCCAGCGCCGAGACCGGCTCGTCGGCCACGACCAGCTTCGGGTTCAGCGCCAGCGCCCGCGCGATGCCGATGCGCTGGCGCTGGCCGCCCGAGAACTCGTGCGGGTAGCGGTTGTAGTGCTCCGGGTTCAGGCCGACCAGGGACAGCAGCCGCTGCACCTCCGACTTGATCCCGCCGTCCGGGGTGACGCCCTGGAGCTTGAACGGTGCGGAGACGATGGCGCCGACCGTGTGCCGCGGGTTCAGTGATCCGTACGGGTCCTGGAAGATCATCTGCACATCGCGGCGCAGCGGGCGCATGCCCGCCACCCCGAGGTGGGTGATGTCCTTGCCCTCGAACTCGACGGTTCCGCCCGTCGGTTCGAGCAGCCGCGTGATCAGCCGGCCCATGGTGGACTTGCCGCAGCCGGACTCGCCGACCACGCCCAGCGTCTCACCGCGCCGGACGTCGAAGTCGATCCCGTCCACGGCCTTGACGGCCCCGACCTGCCGGCGCAGCAGCCCCTTGTTGATGGGGAAGTGCTTGACCAGGCCGGTCACCTTCAGCAGCGGTTCCGCGGACGCCTCTTCGGAGGCCTTCGGCGCGCCGGTCTTCTTCATGTCGGTCACAGCTTCGGCGCAATCTCTTCGGTCCAGATCCGGGTCCGCTCCTCCTGCGACATGTGGCAGGCGGACCAGTGCCGGCTGTCGTCCTGGATCAGCTCGGGCCGCTGGGTGCGGGTGATGCCGCCCTTGGGGACGTCGGCGTACGGGCAGCGCGGGTTGAAGGCACAGCCGCTGGGGATGTTGATGAGGCTGGGCGGCGAGCCCTTGACCGGGATGAGGCGCTCGGTCTGGTCGCGGTCGATGCGGGGCATCGAGCCCAGCAGCCCCCAGGTGTACGGGTGGCGGGGCTCGTAGAACACCTTCTCGGCGGTGCCGCGCTCGATGCACCGGCCGCCGTACATCACGAGGATCTCGTCGGCCATCTCGGCGACGACGCCGAGGTCGTGCGTGATCATGATGACCGCGGAGCCGAACTCCTTCTGCAGATCGCGGATCAGGTCCAGGATCTGCGCCTGGACGGTGACGTCCAGGGCGGTGGTCGGCTCGTCCGCGATGAGCAGCTCGGGGTTGTTGACCAGCGCCATGGCGATCATCGCGCGCTGACGCATACCTCCGGAGAACTCGTGGGGGTACGCGTCCACGCGCCGGTGGGGCTCCGGGATGCCCACCCGGTCGAGCATCTCGACCGCCCGCTTGCGGGCCGTCTTCTTGTCGACGTTCTGGTGGGTCCGGTAGGCCTCGATGATCTGCGCGCCGACCGAGTAGTACGGGTGCATCGCGGACAGCGGGTCCTGGAAGACCATGGCCATCTTGCGGCCGCGGAGCCGGCGCACGTAGTCGGCGTCGGCGCTGACGAGGTCCTCGCCGTCGAGCCGTACCTCGCCCGAGATGTGCGGGCGGCTGCGGGCGTTGCCGGTGCGGTGCAGGCCCATGATGGCCAGCGAGGTCACCGACTTCCCCGAGCCGGACTCGCCGACGATCCCGAGCGTCTTGCCGCGTTCGAGGTCGAAGGAGAGCCCGTCGACGGACTTGACCAGTCCGTCGTCGGTGGGGAAGTGCACCTTGAGGTCGCGCACGGACAGGTAGGCGCCGTCCCGTGGCCCGGCCTGCTCGGGGACGAAGGCGGGCTCGCCGGAGGTACCGGTGCCGGTGCCGGGGGAAGAGGCGGGGTTCTCGGTCACGTCAGCCTCACGCGCGGGTCGATGACGGCGTACAGCAGGTCCACGATCAGGTTGGCCATCACCACGAAGAGCGCGGCGAGCAAGGTGACTCCCATGATCACGGGGAGGTCGCCGGCGCCGATCGCGGCCACGGCGGCCGTTCCCAGGCCCTGGAAGTTGAAGGTCGTCTCGGTGAGCACCGCACCGCCGAGGAGTCCGCCGAGGTCGAGGCCGAACATGGTGACGATCGGGGTGAGGGTGGAGCGCAGGGCGTGCTTGCGGATGACCACGCCCTCCTTGAGCCCCTTGGCGCGGGCCGTTCGGATGTAGTCCTCGCCGAGCACCTCCAGCATCGTGGCGCGGGTGATGCGGGCGTAGGTGGCGGCGAAGAGGAAGGCCAGGGTGACCCAGGGCAGGATCAGGCTGTTGAGCCAGGCTCCTGGATCCTCGGTCAGGGGTTGGTAGTTGGAGACGTCCAGCCAGCCGAGGCTGTAGACGAAGATCGCGGGAGCCACCATGCCGGTGAAGAAGATCGGCAGGGAGACGCCGGCGAGCGCGCCGACCATGACGGTGCGGTCGATGGCGGTCCGGCGCTTGAGCGCCGAGACCACGCCGGTGGCCACACCGGCGATCACCCAGATCACGGCCGCCCCGAGGGCGAGCGAGAGGGTGACCGGCATCCGGTCGATCATGGTCTCCCAGACGGGCGCCTCGGTCTTGAAGGAGTACCCGAAGCAGGGCGCCGCGCAGTGGGTGACATCCGTGCCGCCGTCGTAGTCGCGGCCGGCGAAGATGCCCTTGAGGAAGAGCAGGTACTGCTCGGAGATCGGCTTGTCGAAGCCCATCTTCACGCGGATGCCCGCCAGGGCGGTCTCGTTGGTCTCGCGTCCGGCGTACATGAGCGCGGGGTCGCTGCCGGTCAGCTTCGGGACCGCGAAGAAGATGCCGAAGGTGACCACGGAGACCACCAGCAGCGTGGCGGCGACATTGAACAGACGCCGTATGAGGTAGACGAGCACTGCAGTCGGCCGCCCGGGGCGGGTGGCCGCCGCCCCTTGTGGGGACGGCGGCCACCGCCTGCGGCCTTCACCTGCCCTTCGGACTAGCGCATGTGCGGTGAAGGCACTTACTTATGTGCTGAGTTGGTTCTCCGCCGGGGCGGCGACTACTTGGCGGCGATACCCAGGGTGGCGAGGTCGATCTTGCCCATGGAGTCGTTGAAGTAGACGTTGGTCAGGCGCGGGTTGTGGTACACGAACGCCTTGTCGAAGTTGATCGGGAGGTAGAGGGCCTTCTCCATGATCTTCTTGTTGACGTCCGTGTAGAACGGGGCCGCGGCCTCGGGCGTCGCGGCTGCGGCGGCCTTGTCGAAGAGCCCGTTGACCTCGGGGTCGTTCAGCTCGGTGTAGTTGTTGTTGCCGTTCGGCAGGATGAACGATCCGTCGACCAGCGGCTGCAGGAAGCCCGAGCCGGAGTTGTAGTCGGCGCCCCAGCCCATGACGATGATGCCGTAGTTCTTCTTCTTCACGTTCTCGGGCGAACCGATCGTGGAGGAGGAGAGCTTGCCGTCGAACTGGTCGATCGTCGCCTTGATGCCGACCTTCGCGAGCGCCGCCTGGAGGGACTCCGCGGACTTCACCTCGGGGGCGCGGTTGTTGCGCACGGCGATGGTGGTCTCGAAGCCTTCCGGCTTGCCGCAGGCCTTGAGGGCCTCCTTGGCCTTGTCCTCCTGCGGCTCGCCCTTCGTCAGGTTGAAGGGGTCGTAGGACTTGTCCGAGCCGGGGATGCCGGGCGGCAGCATGTTGGCGCCGAGGTCACCGCTGGTCGGGCCGCCGCGGGCGGTCTGCAGGGACTTCGGGTCGGCCGCATAGATGACGGCCTTGCGGCACTCGATGTTGTCGAACGGCGCGACCGTCTGCGGGAAGGCGAAGTAACGGATGTAGCCCGTGAACGGGTTGTCCGCGTTCTTCTTGAGCGCCTCGTCCTTGAGAACCTTGTTCTTTCCGGCCTGCTGCATGCCCGTGCCGTCGACCGCGAGGTCGATGTCACCCGACAGCAGGCGCTGGTCCATGTCGTCCGGGTTGGTCGTCACCGTGAAGGAGACCTTGTCCGGCAGACCCGTGCGGATCGTGTCCGTCTTCGGGTCCCAGTGCTCGTTGCGGACGAAGGTGGCGCCCTTGCCCGCGGTGAAGCTCTCCACCTTGTACGGGCCGGTGGACACCGGCTTGTTGGTGTAGGTGGCGCCCTCGTCACGGGCCTTCGGGACCGGCGAGGAGGACGGCATCGCCAGCAGGTAGCTGAAGTCGGAGTTGGCGCTCGCCAGGTTGAAGACGATCGTCTTGTCGTCCGGCGTCTGGACGGACTTCAGACCCATCTTGTCCGGGTCGGTGTCCTTGTACGGGCCGGGGTACTTCTGGCCCTGGTCGAGCAGGTCGAGCAGGTAGGTGGGACCGCCGGACAGCACGTCCTGCGCGAAGACGCGCTCGATGCCGTACTTGATGTCCTTCGAGGTCACCGGGGTGCCGTCGTCGAACTTCACCCCGTCCTTGAGCTTGACGGTGTACGTCTTGCCGTCGTTGCTCAGGACCGGCAGGGCCTCGGCGAGGTCCGGGACCAGCTTGGTGCCCGCCTCACCCGGCTTGCTGTCGTACGCCAGCAGCTGGCGCACGTAGAGGCGCTGCATGTTCCACACGAAGCCGTAGTAGGCACGCGCCGGGTCGAGGTAGTCGACGTCCTGCGGGGACCAGAGCTTGAGCTCGCCGCCCTTGGCGTCCGAGGGGTTCACGACGCCGGTGGTGGCGGCGTTGAAGGCGGCGGCGCCGCCACCCTTGCCCTCGGGCTTCTTCTCGCCGTCCTTGCCACCGCACGCGGCGGTCAGGGACAGGGCGGCGATCACGGCGGTGATCGCGAGTGCCTGCTTTCTGCGGATCACGGTTGTCCAACCTCCATAGGTGGGTGAATCGTTGAAGCTGTTCAGCTGCCCTTGGGGTCGAGTGCGTCACGCAGCCCGTCCCCGAAGAGGTTGAACGCCAGGACGGTGATGAAGATCGTGATACCGGGGACCACCATGTACATGGGGTCGTCCTGGTAGATGGGGACGGCGTCGGACAGCATCTTTCCCCAGGAGGCGGTCGGCGGTTTGACGCCGGCGCCGAGGAAGCTGAGGGCCGCCTCCGTCAGGATGTTGGTCGGGATGATCAGCGTCGCGTAGACGAGGATCGGGGCGACCAGGTTGGGCAGCAGCTCCTTGATCAGGATGTAGCCGCGGCCTGCTCCGAGGCTGCGTGCGGCCTCGACGTACTCGCGCTCCCGCAGGGAGATCGTCTGGCCGCGGACGATACGGCCGATGTACGGCCATCCGAAGAAGCCGATGACGACGACCAGTACGCCCATCCGGACGCCCGAACCCTCGAATCCCCAGAGGGAGTTGGGCACCACGGAGACCAGGGCGATGGTGAACAGCAGCTGCGGGAAGGCCAGCAGCAGGTCCATCACGCGGCTGATGACGCCGTCGACCCAGCCGCCGAGGAAGCCGGCGAGCGCGCCGAGCAGGCTGCCGATGACGACCGACACGAAGGCCGCCAGGAAGGCGACGACCAGCGAGATCCGGGCGCCGTAGACGATCCGGCTGAAGACGTCGCGCCCGTTGGTGGGTTCGACGCCCAGCAGGAACTCGGAGCTCATGCCGCCGAACGAACCGATCGGCGTGCCCAGGTCCGGGTCGAGCAGGTCCTCGTGGAACTCGTTGGGCGGGTGGCCCAGCAGGCTCACGATCTGCGGCGCGAAGACTGCCACCAGGATCAGGAGGATCACGACCACGCCGCCGGTCAGCGCGATCTTGTCGCGCTTGAGCCGCATCCAGGCGATGCGGCCGGGCGAGCGGCCTTCGATGGCCTTGGCAGGGACGTCGGCTACGGACACGGGAGCGGGGGTTTCCGCGCTCGTGTCATGCAGTGGTGCCGTCATCGTGGTGGGGACCCCTCTCGGCCGACGGGTGGCCGGCCCATGCCCGCCGCTGTGGCGGCGTTGGTGCGGAGTGGCGCTCGGAGTGCGTGGGATACACAGGACGCGTATGAAGTGCAGGAATCTCATGCAGGAAGTGCGGGCAATGCTGTGCGGAGCAACAAGCGAAGTGCACGTACCGAGCCGGGTCTCGGAGGACTGAGCGGCTCTTGGGTGGGGAGTCTTCATCGGGCGCTCAATCGCCCGCCAGACCCCCCGGGGATGTGATGCGCAACCGTGATCTGCGTCTACACCTTCCGTTATCCGAACCGCGGGCCCTGTTCAGCGGTGAAACACTGCCCGTTCAGCCCGGAACGGACATCCCGCCCAACTGCCATTTGCGGCACGCTTCTTGGACGCATTCCCGGATATGCCGAAGGCCGCACCGATGGGCTCCGGTGCGGCCTTCGAGACGGATGTCTCAATATGCGGATGCGGTCAGTACGACGGGGCCTGGCCCTCGCGGTCGTAGAAGGGGCGGGTCTGCGCGCGCAGCCACATCGCGACGGGGTCGTGCTCGTCCCCCAGCGCGACCGTGCACACGGGGACGCCCTCGGGGACCACGCCGACCGACTGGCGCATCATCTCCCGTACGGATTCCAGCGCGGGCGCGGAGGCGTCGTACAGGTCGAGCCCGACCGCGAGGTACGCCGACCCGATCGCGGGCTGCACCCAGGCCCGGCGCAGCGACCGGACGGCGGGCGTGCGGTGCGCGTGCTGGGTCAGCAGCCCGTAGAACTGGGGGAGCTCGATGGCGGGCTCCGACAGCCGCAGCGGCCCGGCCGGCATCCGGTCCAGCCCGGTCGCGATCCGGCGCAGGTCGGCCCAGGGAATGCCGATGCCGCCGCCCTGGGCGTGCGGGTTGAGCCACAGTCCCCAGCGGTCCGGGTAGAGGGCGCGGGCGATGTCCCGCCCGGTGACCACCTCGTAGCCCCGGTTCCAGCCGCTGGCGGCCAGCTCCTGCGGCGAGGTCACGCAGGGCGCGTAACCCAGGCTCTCGACCTCCATGCCGCCGTACTGGGCGTCCGGGGAGCCCGGCTGCCCTTGCCAGAGCAGCATCCACAGCCGGCCCTCGGCGAGGGCGTGCAGGAGTGACTCGTAGCTCTCAAAGCGCCCGGGAGTCACCTGGCGCAGCATGTGCTCGACCTGCCCGGCCGCGGCCGTGCCTGACGCACTCACCCGGTACCCCTCTTCGTCTCTTCATTCCGCCCATCGCCAACGCGTGAATAGCTTAAGCGGCGCTACGGGACGTAGAAGGGGCGTACGCGCTCACGAATCCAGTCCGTGACCGGGTCCTCCGCGGCGTCCAGGAGAATCAACTGCACGGGCCAGGGCGCCGGGACGCGGGCCAGGGCCCGCCCGAGGGCCTCCATCGGGGCGCCTTGCGTCCCGGGGTCCCATCCCACCAGGCGGACACCGATGAACAGCTGCGGCGCCCCGCCCTCGACGCTCGCGAGGCAGCGGTAGGCCGCGGTGACCACCCCGACGGCGCGGAACTCCTCGGCGGCGGCGGCCAGGAAGTCCACAGGGTCGTCCTGCCAGTCGGGCTCGTACAGCCGGACCCGGCCACCGGTGGCCGGCCCGTCGAGCGGGGTCCGGCCGGTCCGGCACAGCTCGGCGACGGCGGCGGGCGGCAGCGGGACGCCGACGGCGCCCTCGGGGTTCACGGCGATGCCGAGCTGCGGGGGCAGCCCGCGGGCGAACTCGACGGCGGGGGCCACCGCGAAGTCCATGCCGGGGCCGACGCAGGCGAGGAACTGGGCCTCGGAGCTGTACACCGGCACGTACGCCGCCCCGCCGATGTCCATCGTGGGCAGGCTGAGGCCGGCCGAGTCGGGACCGCCGCCGCCGGGCAGCGGCACCCACACCTGGCTGCGCCCGAGCACCTCGAGGATCCGCCCGCCGGCGTCCGGCTGCCCCAGTGCCGTCCCGAGCACCTGCTCCAGCTCATTCCCCGGCCAGCCGCTGCCCTGCATGTCCTGTGCCTCCGTGATGCTGCGGATTGTCGTGGCCGAGGTTATCGGCCCGGGCTCCGCCGGTTGTACGGGGCTCCGGCGGATTCGGCTGCCGCGCCGCTGCCGGGGCTCCGCCCCGGACCCCGCGCCTCGAACGCCGGCGGGGCTGGAATGGTCAGCCGTGGAAGGAGATCCGGCTGACCGTCGTCGCGGAGGCCCGGTCCAGGAGGGTCGCCGAGGCGCAGCCGGCCGGCGGGAGGCCGGACTCGGCGTCGCGGAGCAGGCGGGCCACGGCCCCGCGGTGCCGGGCGAAGGCGTACGCGGACACGCGCCGGCCCCGGGCGGCCTGCCCGGCCAGCGCTTCCTCGGCGCTGCTGTCGAGCAGCAGCAGGTGCAGCGCCCGGCCCCGGCGGCGCGCGGAGGCCGCGAGCAGGGCCCGTACCCAGGTCTGCGTACCGCAGTCGTGGACGACGACCGAGGCGCCGGAGCGCAGGGTCCGCCACAGTCCCCAGTAGTGGTCGGCCCGGACCAGCGGCCGGTACACGGCGTAGGGCAGCGCGGCCGGCATCCGGCGCTCCCAGCGCTCACGGGTGTCCTGGGAGTCGATGGAGCCGCCTTCGGCGGCCGCCCGCTTGATCAGGGTGCTCTTGCCGCCTCCCGGCAGGCCGGAGACCACGACGATGTCCCCCTCGGCGAAACCGAGCCGCTGGGGGCCGCTGACGCCCGGCCCGCGCAGGTCGCGGACCCGGCCGAGACCGGCTTCCGGCGCGCCCGTGCGCCCCCGCGCACCACGCTGTGCCGGAACCCCGTCCACGGTCCCGGTCGTCGCCAGCAGTCCGAATCGCCGCACAGTGATCGCCTCCCCCGAATCGGGTCACCAGGACCCTTGCCCACTGAGTGTAAAGAGACGGTAATCCGGCAGTCCCGGTTCCGGTCCGGCTGTCCGAAGCCCGGACAGACTTCCGGGCCCGCACGCCCGATCACGAGCATGGCGTGCAATGATGTGCGCCATCTGGACCAACTGCATACCGGCCGCTTGAATCCGCGCGGGAGAGTCCCGGCACGCCGCAAGGCCGTGCGCGGGCGCCGAAGGAGCAAGAACCTCCCTTGAATCTCTCAGGCCCCGTACCGCGTGGATGAGGCAGATCTGAAAAGCGAGCTGTGTTGCAGCAGCTCCACCCAAGGTGCAAGTCGACGCTCCCCGGTGACCGGGGCTCTCGGCGAACCTCTCAGGTTCCGATGACAGATGGGGAGGAACGTCCTCGTCATGTCATGTCGATGCCCTGGGACCCGGGAGCCACACCCATGAGCACTGCCCCCCGTCTGACCGCCCTCGATGCGCTGCACCGTTCCCTCGGTGCGACCATGACCGATTTCGCGGGCTGGGACATGCCGCTGCGGTACGGCAGCGAGCGCGACGAGCACAACGCCGTGCGCACCAAGGCCGGCCTCTTCGACCTCTCCCACATGGGCGAGATCACGCTGACCGGCCGCGAGGCCGTCAAGGTCCTGGACTACGCGCTGGTCGGCAACATCTCGACCGTCGGTGTCGGCCGCGCCCGCTACACGCACATCTGCCAGGAGGACGGCGGGATCGTCGACGACCTGATCGTCTACCGCCTGGGCGAGACCGAGTACATGGTCGTCGCCAACGCCTCCAACGCCCAGGTCGTCCTGGACGCGATCACCGAGCGTGCCACCGGTTTCGACGCCGAGGTCCGTGACGACCGCGACGCGTACGCGCTGCTCGCGGTGCAGGGCCCGGAGTCCCCCGGCATCCTCGCGTCGCTCACCGACGCCGATCTGGACGGCCTCAAGTACTACGCCGGCCTGCCGGGCACGGTCGCCGGGGTGCCCGCGCTGATCGCGCGTACGGGCTACACGGGCGAGGACGGCTTCGAGCTGTTCGTCTCGCCCGAGCACGCCGTGGAGCTGTGGCAGGCGCTGACCAAGGCGGGCGAGGGCGTCGGCCTGGTCCCGGCCGGGCTGTCCTGCCGCGACACCCTGCGCCTGGAGGCGGGCATGCCGCTGTACGGGCACGAGCTGAACACCTCCCTCACCCCGTTCGACGCGGGGCTGGGCCGGGTAGTGAAGTTCGAGAAGGAGGGCGACTTCGTCGGCCGCGCCGCCCTGGAGTCCGCCGCCGAGCGCGCCGCCACCAACCCGCCGCGCAAGCTGGTCGGCCTGATCGCCGAGGGCCGCCGCGTCCCGCGCGCCGGGTTCTCAGTTGTCGCCGTCGGCGGGCCCGCCGGCCAGGTGATCGGCGAGGTCACCTCGGGCGCGCCCTCCCCGACCCTGGGCAAGCCGATCGCGATGGCGTACGTGGACGCGGCGCACGCCGCGCCCGGCACCTCCGGCGTCGGCGTCGACATTCGCGGTACGCATGAGCCGTACGAGGTCGTGGCCCTGCCGTTCTACAAGCGGCAGAAGTAGTTCCGCGACGATCTCCGCCGTTCGGAAGGCCTCCGGGCATCCGTACGGCTCCGTCTCAGTACCCAAGACCACTGTTCGTATCCACTCCCCCGCATCCAGGAGAATCAGGTCATGAGCAACCCCGAGAAGCTGCGTTACACCAAGGAGCACGAGTGGCTGTCGGACGCCGTGGACGGCGTCGCGACGGTCGGCATCACGGAGTTCGCGGCCAACGCGCTCGGTGACGTCGTCTACGCCCAGCTCCCCGAGGTCGGCGACACCGTGACCGAGGGCGAGACCTGCGGCGAGCTGGAGTCGACCAAGTCGGTCAGCGACCTGTACTCCCCCGTCTCCGGCGAGATCGTCGAGTCCAACCAGGACGTCGTGGAGGACCCGGCGCTGGTGAACTCCGCCCCCCTCGAGGGTGGCTGGCTCTTCAAGGTGCGCATCTCGGAGGAGCCCAAGGACGTGCTCTCCGCCGAGCAGTACGCCGCTCTCACCGCCGGTAACTGACCCCAGGGGACCCTGATGTCTGTACTGAACACCCCTCTCCACGAACTCGACCCGGACGTCGCCGCCGCCGTCGACGCCGAGCTCGTGCGCCAGCAGTCCACCCTGGAAATGATCGCGTCGGAGAACTTCGCTCCGGTCGCCGTCATGGAGGCCCAGGGCTCGGTCCTGACCAACAAGTACGCCGAGGGCTACCCCGGCCGCCGCTACTACGGCGGCTGCGAGCACGTCGACGTGGTCGAGCAGATCGCGATCGACCGCATCAAGGCGCTGTTCGGCGCCGAGGCCGCGAACGTCCAGCCGCACTCGGGTGCGCAGGCGAACGCCGCCGCGATGTTCGCGCTGCTCAAGCCGGGCGACACGATCATGGGTCTGAGCCTGGCCCACGGCGGTCACCTGACCCACGGCATGAAGATCAACTTCTCCGGCAAGCTCTACAACGTGGTCCCGTACCACGTCGACGAGTCCGGCCAGGTGGACATGGCCGAGGTCGAGCGCCTCGCCAAGGAGTCCAAGCCGCAGCTGATCGTCGCCGGCTGGTCCGCCTACCCGCGCCAGCTGGACTTCGCCGCCTTCCGCCGCATCGCGGACGAGGTCGGCGCGTACCTGATGGTCGACATGGCGCACTTCGCCGGTCTGGTCGCCGCAGGTCTGCACCCGAACCCGGTGCCGCACGCCCACGTCGTCACCACCACCACGCACAAGACCCTCGGCGGTCCGCGCGGTGGCGTGATCCTGTCGACGCAGGAGCTGGCCAAGAAGATCAACTCCGCGGTCTTCCCGGGTCAGCAGGGTGGCCCGCTGGAGCACGTGATCGCGGCCAAGGCCGTCTCCTTCAAGATCGCGGCCTCGGAGGACTTCAAGGAGCGCCAGGTGCGCACCCTGGAGGGCGCGAAGATCATCGCCGAGCGCCTGGTGCAGCCGGACGTCACCGAGGTCGGCGTCTCCGTCCTCTCCGGCGGTACGGACGTCCACCTGGTCCTGGTCGACCTGCGCAACTCCGAGCTGGACGGCCAGCAGGCCGAGGACCGGCTCCACGAGATCGGCATCACGGTCAACCGGAACGCCATCCCGAACGACCCGCGGCCGCCGATGGTCACCTCGGGTCTGCGGATCGGCACCCCGGCGCTCGCCACGCGCGGTTTCGGCGCGGAGGACTTCACCGAGGTCGCGGAGATCATCGCGGCCGCACTGAAGCCCGCCTACGACAGCGAGGACCTCAAGGCGCGCGTCTCCGCGCTCGCCGCGAAGTTCCCGCTGTACCCGACGCTCTAAGCGGCGCCACGGGAGGGGCCCGGCCTTTGTCTGCGCACAGGCCGGGCCTTCCCCATGACCGGGGCCGCAGGTGGATGCGGCCCCCTGCCGCCGGAACATCCGGAAACCGGCACCCGTCCGACCCGCCCGGTACCCCTCCCCGACCTCGTCGGGGAGACGAGCCGTTCACCTCGCCGCGTTAAGCTCGTCTGTCGGACAAAATCCGAACAATCCACCACTCCTCCCCCCTCCCACCCCACGAGCAGACAAGGGAGTCCGCCACCGTGGCCATTTCGGTCTTCGATCTCTTCTCCATCGGCATCGGTCCTTCCTCCTCCCACACGGTCGGCCCGATGCGCGCCGCACGCATGTTCGTGATGCGGCTGAAGAAGGACGGTCTCCTCGCCCAGACCAGCTCCGTGCGCGCGGAGCTGTACGGCTCGCTGGGCGCCACCGGCCACGGGCACGGCACCCCCAAGGCGGTCCTGCTGGGCCTGGAGGGGCACTCCCCCCGCACCGTGAACGTCGAGACCGCCGACGACGAGGTCGAGCGCATCCGCAAGAGCGGCCGCCTGCGCCTGCTGGGCACGGAGATAGGCGATGGCCACGAGATCGCCTTCGACGAGCCGAACCAGCTGATCCTCCACCGCCGGCGCTCCCTGCCGTACCACGCGAACGGCATGACGCTCTTCGCGTACGACGCCTCCGGCGCCCCGCTGCTGGAGAAGACCTACTACTCGGTCGGCGGCGGTTTCGTCGTGGACGAGGACGCGGTCGGCGAGGACCGGATCAAGCTCGACGACACGGTGCTGAAGTACCCCTTCCGCAGCGGCGACGAAATGCTGCGCCTGGCGAAGGAGACCGGCCTGTCGATCTCCTCGCTGATGCTGGAGAACGAGAAGGCCTGGCGTACGGAGGAGGAGATCCGCGAGGGGCTCCTGGAGATCTGGCGCGTCATGCAGTCCTGCGTCTCGCGCGGCATGTCCCGCGAGGGCATCCTCCCGGGCGGCCTGCGGGTCAAGCGCCGGGCCGCCTCCACGGCGCGCCAGCTGCGCACCGAGGGCGACCCGATGATGCACCGCAGCGAGTGGGCGACCATCTACGCGATGGCGGTCAACGAGGAGAACGCGGCGGGCGGGCGCGTGGTGACCGCCCCGACCAACGGCGCGGCGGGCGTCCTGCCGGCGGTCCTGCACTACTACATGAACTTCGTGCCGGGCGCGGACGAGGACGGCGTGGTCCGCTTCCTCCTCGCGGCGGGCGCGATCGGCATGCTCTTCAAGGAGAACGCCTCCATCTCCGGCGCCGAGGTCGGCTGCCAGGGCGAGGTGGGCTCGGCCTGCTCCATGGCGGCCGGCGCCCTCGCCGAGGTCATCGGCGGCACCCCCGAGCAGGTCGAGAACGCGGCCGAGATCGGCATGGAGCACAACCTGGGCCTCACCTGCGACCCCGTCGGCGGCCTGGTGCAGATCCCGTGCATCGAGCGCAACGGCATGGCCGCGGTCAAGGCGGTCACCGCCGCCAAGATGGCGATGCGCGGCGACGGCAGCCACAAGGTCTCCCTCGACAAGGTCATCAAGACCATGAAGGAGACGGGCGCGGACATGAAGGTCAAGTACAAGGAGACGGCCCGCGGCGGCCTCGCGGTCAACGTCATCGAGTGCTGATCCCGCACTGATTCCGTACTGATCACGTACGAGTGACCCGCGGGGGCCCGGCGCGCGTGCGCCGAGCCCTGCGGCCGGCCCTCGGCGTGGACCTGCGCTGCGCCGCGCCGCCTCTCCCGGCCTCGTGGCCCCCTTCCCTCCCGCGCCCCCGCTGCTAGCCGCGCAGGGCCTTCAGGGCGCCCCGGGCGAAGTCGTCCACCGAGGCGTCGAAGGCCTTCAGGCTCTCGGGGGTGGGGGGCGTGCGGGCCTCGGCCGTGACGGTCACGTCGATCATCAGGTTGCTGTCCCGCAGGCGCAGCTCGCGGACCTGGCGCAGCTCGGTCGGCTTGTTGAAGAGGATCCGGTACGCCTCCTTGCCGACGCCCTGCACCTCGGCCAGGCCGCCGTCCGGCTGCACCCGGGCCGGGTCGGCCTTCACCTTGCCGAAGACGTCCTTCGCGAAGTCGACGCTGTCTCCGTAGGAGAAGTCCAGCTCCACCTTGACGTTCCCGTACTTCGCCGGGCCGGTCTCGACGAGCGGCTGGACGCACTGGACGCCGGGCGCGCCCCCGCCCGCCCTCTTGTTCCGGTCGGCGGCCTCCTCCCGGGCGCCCAGCGGGTCGGCGAGCTCCCCGTACGGCAGCGCGTTGCAGATCTCGTCCGTGGCCTTCCAGGGGTAGCCCCCCGCACCCTCCTGCGCGACCTCGCCGTCCGCGTCGCCGCCGCAGGCGGTGGCCGCCAGGACGAGGGCCGCGGCGACCAGTACACGACGGGGAAAGCGGTGAAAACGCATCCGGTTCTCTCCAGTCACACGGGGCCTTGGTCAGTCAACCACCCTGCCATCAAAGCGAGTTGCCCACGGGTGGATTCACGTCTTCCCGGCCCTCGACGGCGGGCGGGAAGGCGTCGGTCATCTCCCGTCCCCCGGGTGCAACCGCCGGGGGGCGGCCGGTGTCTCTACGGGTGACAGCACTGTCCCCGTCTCTGGAGAATCGGGGGGACGTCATGAACCGCCTACGTTCTCGTCTACGCCGTCGGCAGCTCGTGGCCCTGGCCACAGGTGCCCTGCTCACCGCCGCAATCGCGCTCGCGGCCCCGGCATCCGCCGCCACCACGGCCACCGCCACCGCCACGAGCACCCAGACCCCGCTCGTCGTCAACGCCCGCTGGGGCGGGCACTGCACTTACGACCGGCTCGTCATCGACCTGGAGGGGTACGTCCCCGGGGTCACCGTCACTCCCGTCTCCCAGCTGTTCTACGACGGGTCCGGCAAGCCCGTCCCGCTGGCCGGGAAGTACTTCCTGGAGATCCGCCTGAACCCCGCCGCCGGGCACGACGACGCGGGACAGAACGTCTACCGGGGCCCGCGGCTCCAGAAGATCTACCTGAGCAAGCTCAAGGGCATCGCCCTGACCGGCGACTACGAGGGGTACGTGACCTTCGGCGCCGCCTTCGACACGAAGCCGTACTACAGCACCACCGTCCTGCACTCGCCCGAGCGGTTCGTGCTGGACATCTCGCACCCGAACGTCTGCTGAGAAAGGCGGCCCGGGGCCTCGCACACCCCGGGCGCGCTCCGTCAGGCCGCCGGGCGGATCCGCATCATGCCCGGGTCCCCGTTGCCGAACCGGTCCTGCGTGCACGCGTACTAGCGGTGCTCGGGGTTCGGGAAGTCGAAGCGGCAGCCCGCGTCCCACAGCGAGCGCTGGTTGCCGTGC
The DNA here is from genome assembly GCF_026340255.1 of Streptomyces sp. NBC_01408. Lineage (GTDB taxonomy): Bacteria > Actinomycetota > Actinomycetes > Streptomycetales > Streptomycetaceae > Streptomyces. Next base: position 81,153 of record NZ_JAPEPJ010000001.1, read on the forward strand.
GCCGGGATGCCGCCGGAGCGTTTGAGCAGGGCGGCCAGGTGCATCAGGTTCCAGGACATGAAGGCCGTGTTCCGGTTGGTGAAGTCGTTCTCGGGGCCGCCCGAGCCCGGGTCCAGGTAGGAGGGGCCGGGCCCGGCCTCGCCGATCCAGCCGGCGTCGGCCTGCGGCGGGATCGCGTAGCCCAGGTGCTGGAGGCTGTAGAGCAGGTTCATGGCGCAGTGCTTGACCCCGTCCTCGTTGCCGGTGATCAGCGCGCCGCCGACACGGCCGTAGTAGGCGTACTGGCCCTGCTCGTTCAGGATCGAGGAGCAGGCGTAGAGGCGTTCGACGACCTGCTTCATCACCGAGCTGTTGTCGCCGAGCCAGATGGGGCCGCAGAGCACCAGGATGTCGGCGTCCATGATCTGGCTGTAGAGGACCGGCCACTGGTCGCTCTCCCAGCCGTGCTCGGTCATGTCCGGCCAGACGCCCGTCGCGATGTCGTGGTCGACGGCGCGGATCAGGGAGGTCCGGGCACCGGCCGCCTCCATGACCGCTCGGCTCTTGTCGATCAGGCCCTCGGTGTTGCTGGTCTCGGGCGAGCGTTTGAGCGTGCAGTTCACATAGACGGCGGTCAGGTCGGAGTAGTCGTAGTCGGCAGCCACCCCCTCAGCCTGCGCACCGGTGGGCGCGGCCGCCAGCCGGCCGCGCCCGTCCGTGACGGGGGCCGTTGACGCGGAAGGTACCGGGTCGAACCTGCGGGGTGAGGACAACGGAATCCGGGCTCCGGTCGGCGCGTTCGGCCGGGGTTTGGTACAGGTCCGCGCGGCCGACTAGGGTCAGCGGGCCTTGGTGTTCGGGAAACCGGTGTGAAACCGGTGCGGCCCTCGCCACTGTGATCGGGAAGTCCGGCTCCACTCCTGCGGGAAGCCACTGGGACCGCGCGGGAGACCGCACGGCCCCGGGAAGGCGGAGTCCGGGCATCAGTACCCGTGAGCCAGGAGACCGGCCGGGGCGCGTTGTCCATCCACGAGGTGCTGGAGAGGTCTCCCCACTCATGCATATAGCCGAGGGGTTTCTGCCCCCGTTGCACGCGGTCGCCTGGGGCGCCGCGTCCGCTCCCTTTGTCGTACACGGCGTGCGCGCCCTCACCCGCGAGGTGAAGGCCAACCCGGAGAGCACCCTGCTCCTCGGCGCGTCCGGAGCGTTCACATTCGTCCTGTCCGCCCTGAAGATCCCTTCGGTGACGGGCAGTTGCTCGCACCCCACCGGTACGGGACTCGGGGCCATCCTGTTCCGGCCGCCGATCATGGCGGTGCTCGGCACCATCACCCTGCTCTTCCAGGCGCTGCTACTGGCGCACGGCGGGCTCACCACCCTGGGCGCCAACGTCTTCTCGATGGCGATCGCCGGGCCCTGGGCGGGCTACGGCGTCTACCGGCTGCTGCGGAAGTTCGACCTGCCGCTGATGGTGACCGTCTTCTTCGGCGCCTTCTTCGCCGACCTGGTGACCTACTGCGTGACCTCCGTCCAGCTGGCGCTGGCCTTCCCGGACGCGAGCAGCGGCTTCGTGGGCTCCCTGGAGAAGTTCGCGGGCATCTTCGCGGTCACCCAGATCCCGCTCGCCGTGAGCGAGGGGCTGCTGACCGTCCTCGTCGTTCGGCTGCTGATGCAGTCCAGCAAGTCCGACATGGTGCGCCTCGGCGTCGCCAAGCTGACCGGGGCCAAGGCGAAGCAGGAGGCGGCAGTCTGATGACCAGGAACGCGAAGATCAACACCCTGCTGCTGCTCCTGGTGGCGGCGCTGGCCGTGCTCCCGCTCGCGCTGGGGCTCGGCGACGGCAAGGAGGAGCCGTTCACGGGCGCGGACGCACAGGCCGAAGCGGCGATCACCGAGCTGAAGCCGGACTACGAGCCGTGGTTCACCCCGCTGTACGAACCCCCCTCCGGCGAGATCGAGTCGGCGCTGTTCGCCCTCCAGGCGGCGCTCGGCGCGGGCGTGCTCGCGTACTACTTCGGAGTCCGCAAGGGCCGCCGCCAGGCCGCTGCCGCGGGCATCGCGGGTGCCGCGGGTACGGACCGGGCCACCGCCGCGCCGGCGGACGCGGACGCGGACACCCGAACGGCCGCGGCATCCGCCGCCGGGAAGGAAGCGGCCCCGGGCCCGGCCGCGGCTGCGCCCGGGGATGCGGCGCCGCCCGCCCCGGGCCCGGCAGCCGGCGCGGAGCGCTAAGGCGGTGCTGCCGATCGACGTGGCGGCGCACAGCAGCCGCTGGCGTCACCGCCATCCCCTGGAAAAGGCCCTGCTGGGGATCGGGCTGACCGTCGCGGCGGTGTGCCTGCCGCCCTGGCCCGGCGGGCCGCTGGTCGCCGCCGCCACCCTGGCGGTGCTGCTCGGACCCGCCGGGGTGGCCGGGCGGCAGCTGTGGCGGGCTTTCCGGATCCCGCTCGGCTTCTGCTTCACCGGGGCGCTGCCCCTGCTGGTCTCGGTGGGCGGGCCGGCCGGGTTCGTGGCGCTCGCCCCGGACGGCCCCCGGCACGCGGCGGAACTGCTGCTGCGCACCTCGGCGGCCTCCCTCGGGGTGCTGCTGTTCGCCTTCACCACGCCGGTCTCGGACGTACTGCCCCGGCTGGTGCGGGCCGGGGTGCCGGCTCCCGTGGTGGACGTGGCCCTGGTCATGTACCGGATCGGGTTCCTGCTGCTGGATTCGATGGCCCAGGTCCGCCGGGCCCAGGCGGCCCGTCTCGGGCAGCGCGGCCGGGCGGCGCTGTGGCGTTCGCTGGCCGGGCTTGCGGCGACCTCGTTCGTCCGGGCCTTCGACCGTGCGGCGCGGCTCCAGGACGGGCTGGCCGGGCGCGGCTACGACGGCGCGCTGCGGGTGCTCGTACCGGAGGCGACGCTGTCGTGGCGGTTCCTGGCAGGCTCCGCCGCCCTGCTGACCGGCCTGGTCGCCCTGACCCTCGTACTGAAGGAGCTTTACCTGTGACCCCGTTGGTGGAACTGGTCGGCGCGGGCTACGCCTACGAGGACGGGCCGTCCGTGCTGTCCGGCGTGGACTTCGCCATCGAGGAGGGCCGCGCGCTGGTCCTGCTGGGCCGCAACGGCAGCGGCAAGACCACGCTGATGCGGCTGCTGAGCGGGGGCCTGCGGCCTGGTTCGGGGCAACTGCGGCTCGACGGCGCGGTGGTGACGTACGACCGGGCGGGGCTGACCCGGCTGCGGACCGGCGTCCAGCTGGTGGTGCAGGACCCGGACGACCAGTTGTTCGCCGCTTCCGTCGAGCAGGACGTGTCCTTCGGCCCGATGAACCTGGGCCTGCCGGCGCCGGAGGTCCGCGAGCGGGTCGACTCCGCCCTGGCGGCGCTGGACATCACCGCGCTCCGGGACCGCCCGACGCACCTGCTGTCGTACGGGCAGCGCAAGCGCGCGGCGATCGCGGGGGCGGTGGCGATGGCTCCGCGCGTGCTGATCCTGGACGAGCCCACGGCCGGGCTGGACCCGGACGGGCAGGAGCGGCTGCTGGACGTGCTCGCGGGGCTGCGGGCGGACGGCACCACGGTGGTGATGGCCACCCACGACGTGGAACTGGCGGTCCGCTGGGCCGACGACGCGGCGGTCCTCACCCCGTCGGGCATCCGGACGGGGGCGGCGCGGGACCTCCTGTCGGACCCGGAACTGCTCGCCTCGGCGGGCCTGCGCCAGGCCTGGTCCCCGGCGGTCACCGCGTTCCTGCGCGCCCACGGCCTCCTCGACGCGGACTCCCCCGGTCCGCGCGTGCCGGAGGCGCTGGCGGCCTGGCGCCCGGACACCCCCTGACCTCGTCGCCCTGACCTCGCCCCTCTGACCTCGTCCGCCCCGCGGGCGTCAGGGTCCGGCGGGGGCGGCACTCCCTAGGATGGCCGCATGTCGCTCCCGCACGCCATCCTCACCGCCCTCCTCGAGAAGCCCTCGTCGGGGCTGGAGCTGACCCGGCGCTTCGACAAGTCGATCGGGTACTTCTGGTCCTCCACGCACCAGCAGATCTACCGGGAGCTGGGCCGGCTGGAGGAGGCCGGGCTGATCCGGGAACTGCCCAGCGAGGTGCCCGTGCGCGGGCAGAAGAAGGAGTACGAGGTGCTGCCCGACGGCAGCGCGGAGCTGGCGCGGTGGGTCGACGAGAGCCAGGACCCCAAGCCGCTGCGCGACGCGCTGCTGCTGCGGATCCGCGCGGCGGCGGTCGTCGGGCCGCAGCGGCTGGCTCCCGAGCTGCGGCGCCATCTGGAGCTGCACCGGGAGCAGTTGGGGAAGTACGAGGCCATCGAGGCGAAGGACTTCCCGCCGGATCGTGCCGCGGCGGAGGACCGGCTGCGCCGGCTCGTCCTGCACGGCGGGATCGCCCTGGAGACCTTCTGGCTGAGCTGGCTGGAGGAGGCCCTCGCCGAGGTCGAGGACCTGACGCCCCCGGACGGCACCACGGCGGCCTGACGCGCCCCCGTCCCGGGCTGGTGGGGCGGAGGCGCGTGCGGGGGACGGAGCGGTGCTACTTGTTCAGGGCGGCCCAGAACTCGTCGAAGGTCAGCAGGCCGTCACCGTTCGCGTCCTTGGAGGCGACCACGGCGTCCGCGACCGAACCGGTGACGTACGCGTCGCCCATCGCCTTCATGGCCGCGCTGTACTCGTCGGCCGTGATGAAGCCGTCACCGTTCACGTCGAACCTGTCGAACGTCGTCCGTGCGCTCTCGATGTCCGCCACTGGGTCCACCCCTTCTTGGTGCTTGTTGACCGGCTCAGGGTAGCGGCCTGCGCGGAGCTCCCCCGCCGCGGGTCCCGTTCGAGCGGCAGATAGAAATTCCATTACCCTTCCGTAACGCGGAAGCGATAATTCCAGCCAACAAATCCGGCCCGGACTTGTCACGCTCCGGCACCACGGCATAACGTACCGACATTGCCGCCACACCAGGAGCGCAGGGCTCCCAGGGACAAGCGGCAATGAGGGCGATCACACAGGTGACGATCACAGCCGACGCATCATTCGAAGTTCTGCCCTTCACCCGCACTTGCCGCCATATCTGGGAAGACGGCGACCATGTGCTCATCGGAGTGAGTCCTGGAAACAGCTACTTCAGTTCCGAGCGCATCACCGGTCTCGCCCAGTGGGCCACGAGCCGCTTCGCACAGGTCGACTTCGTCTACGCAGACCTCCACGTGGACCGGATGTTCGCCGCCTTCGGCTACACCCAGGAGCACGCGGAGAAGCGCGCCACGAAGGAGATCAAGGCGGTCCGGCGAAGGATTCTCAAGGGCGTGGAGGAATCAGGAACCTCACCCGCCGAGATCCGCGTCAGGGCACTTTCGGAGTTCCAGAAGAACCCCGTCTACCAACTACTGCACCGGCGTGTACTGCATTTCCTGGAGACCGACGACGAATTCCGTAAGGGCTGCGAGAAAATGGCCCTGCACTTTGTCGGCTCCAAGTTGCCGGAAGGTGAATCCATCACGGCGGAGCAGTTGCAAGTCTGTTTCGATTACATGGCGGCCGAGCTGCCGTTCTTCGTGGACACCCCGAGCATTCTCGACGTGCCGTCCTCGGTGGCGGCCTACCACGTCAAGATGCCGCTGACCGATGTCCTCTTCGCGCGCGGTGGGGGCCTGCGCGCGACCAGGAACCAGGCGTACGCCGTCGTACGGCCCGAGGCCGCCGAATCCGTGCGGGAGGTGCCCGAGCGCGCGGCGCCCGAGGGCACGGCACCACAGCACAGCGTGAACCACGTACCGACCGAAAGGATCGTCGATGAGCGTCGAGCAGCTTGAGGGCCGGGGGACCCAGGAGCAGCCGCTCCTCGACTTCCCGCTCTCGCGGCGCGGTGACGTGCTTCCCGAGGAGTGCGGCTGGCTCCGCGAGAAGGCTCCGGTCGCCAAGGTCCGTACCCTCACCGGGGACCCGGCCTGGCTGGTCAGCAGCTACGCGCTGGCCAAGCAGGTGCTGGAGGACGAGCGGTTCAGCCTCAAGGACACGGCGAACGCCGGGGTCCCGCGCCAGTACGCGCTGACGATCCCGCCCGAGGTCGTCAACAACATGGGCAACATCAACAGCGCGGGTCTGCGCAACGCGGTGATGAAGGCGCTCAACCCGCGCCAGAAAGGGCTCCAGGACCGGCTGCGCGCCATCGCCGGCGAGCTCGTCGACCAGATCGTGGCCGAGGGCGGCCCGGCCGACCTCCGGGCGGGGTTCGCCGACCCCTTCTCGGCGGCGATGCACTGTCAGGTGCTCGGGGTGCCCTTCGAGGACTGGCGCCGGCTGATGTCGGGGCTGGACGTGGCCTTCATGACGGCGCCCGAGCCCTTCGCCGACTCGGCGCTCAACTGGTACAAGGACGTGGGCTACTTCGTCGAGCAGCTGAACGTCCAGCTCGCCCTGCCTGCCGAGGAGCGTACGGGGCTCCTCGGCAAGTTCGCCGAGCTGAAGGAGGCCGACCCCGAGTCGGCGCACCTGACCGACGACATGTTCGCCACGGTCGCCGTCTCGCTCTTCGGTGCGGGCGCGGTGTCCACCTCGGCCTTCCTCACCCTCGCGGTCCTCGCGCTGCTCCAGAGGCCCGAGCTCATCGGGTACCTGCGCGAGCACCCGGAGCGCATGGGCATGGCCGTGGACGAACTGCTGCGCTGGAACCTGTCCGTCGGCGACGGCCTGCCGCGCATCGCCCTGGCGGACGTCCAGGTCGGTGACGTCCTGGTGAAGGAGGGCGAGCTCGTCCTCGTCCTGCTGGAGGGGGCCAACTTCGACCCGGAGGCCTTCGAGAACCCGGACGTACTGGACCTGGAGCGCGAGAGCCCGAACGCCAACCTCGCCTTCGGCGCCGGCCGGCACTTCTGCCCGGCCTCCGCGCTGGGCCGGGCGCACGCCGAGATCGCGCTGGAGGTGCTGGTCGAGCGGCTGCCCGAGCTGCGGCTCGCGGTGCCCGCGGAGAACCTCGTCTGGCGCACGGGCTTCATCAAGCGGCTTCCGGAGCGGCTCCCCGTCGCCTGGTAGTACGGCGGCGCGGGAGCGCGGGCCGGTGTCCCGGGAGCTGTGCGAGCTTCCGGGGCACCGCCGTGTCCGCGGGACACTCCCTAGCGGAAGATGCCGGTGTGGCCGAGCGAGTAGCGGCCGGGCTGCGGGTACACGGCGAGGCCGTGCGGGCCGCCGCCGACCGGGACGCGGGCGAGCTGCTTGCCCGTCACGGTGTCGATCGCGTAGACCTCGTCGTTGTAGCGGCCCGACAGCCACAGCACCTTGCCGTCGGCGGAGACGCCGCCCATGTCGGGGCTGCCGCCGTCCGGCAGCTCCCACTTCTTGGTCAGCTTGTTCTGCGGGAAGTCGAAGACGGAGACGGTGCCCTCGCCCCGGTTGGAGACGTACATCTCCTTGGAGTCACGGCTCACGTACAGCCCGTGGCAGCCCTTTCCGGTGGGGAGCAGTTTGGGGGTCTCGAAGGTGTCGCCGCTGAGCACCCACATGCCGTGCGCCATCATGTCCGCGACGTAGAAGGTCTTTCCGTCGGGCGAGACCTTGACGTCCTGCGGCATCGCGCCCTCGAAAGGCAGTTTCTGCTGCCCGACGACCTCCATCCGCTCGGTGTCGACCTTGAGCAGTTCACCCGAGAACTCGCAGCTCACGATGAAGTACCGGCCGTCGGCGGAGAAGTCCGCGTGATTGACGCCGAAGCAGGTCACGGGGACGGTCTTCACCCGGTCCATGGTGTGCGGGTCGCGGAAGACCAGCTCTTGGTCGAGCGAGGCCATGACGATGGCGTACTTGCCGTTCGGCGTGAAGTACAGGTTGTACGGGTCGTGCACCTCGACGGGTTTTCCGGCCTCGCCGGTGGCCGGGTTGATGGGGGTGAGCGTGTGGCCGCGGTTGTTGTTGACCCACAGCGTCTTCATGTCCCAGGAGGGGACCACGTGCTGGGGCTGGATGCCGACCGGAATGGTGTCGATGACCTTGTAGGTCACCGGGTCGATGACGGACACCGTGTTGGAGTTGGTGTTCGGGACGTAGACGCGGGACGGGAAGTCCTTGACCACCGGGGAGAGCTGGTTCGGCCGGTCCGCCGCGTACACGTCGTGCGGATCGAGGAGCGGGGGCATGCCGGGCAGGCCGGGCGGGGCCGCCGGTACGGCCTTGACGGGCTTGGCCGGGCCCTTGGTGCCGAGTGCCTCGGCGGGTCCCTTGTCGGCTGATCCGCAGCCGGCCAGGGCGGCGAGGACCAGACCGGCGAGCAGCACGGTGGCCTTCCGGGGAAGGCGGATGGTCGTCATGGCGTCAGCAGCTCCGTGGTGGTCACCGCGCGCAGGTTGCGGCGCGCGAGTTCTTCGAGGAGGGGCGGCATCGCGTCGACCGTGTCCGCGTAGCCGAAGTGCAGGCTCACCACCGATCCGCTGCGGATCGTCCCGGTGACGGTGCGGATGACGGCCGCGGCACCGGGCGAGGTGAAGTCGAGGGAGTCCACGTCGTACGAGAGGACGTGCGGGTAGCCCGCGCGCTGGGCCAGCTTTTGGACGAGCGGGGTCGCGTACTGGGTCTGGGAGGGCCGGAACCAGGTGCCGATGGAGCCGGTGAGGCGCCGGAGCCGCTGGGCGCAGCCGGTGATCTCGGCGTAGGCCTCCGCCTCCGGCATGGTGTTGATCGCGAGGTGGCGCTGGGTGTGGTTGCCGAGCTCGTGGCCGCCGTCGAGGATCCGGCGGGCCAGTTCCGGGTGGGCGTCGAGCCAGCTGCCGATGGCCAGTACGGTGACCCGCGCGCCCGCTCTCTCGGCCTCCGCCAGGACCGCCCGGGCGGTGGCGGGGTCGCCGTTTCCGTGGAAGGTGAGGGCGACCCGGGGCCGGTCGCGCGGACCGTGGCCGATCTCGACGGGCTGCCCGGCGAACCGGCGCGGCGCTGCGGGTGCCGCCTTGGCGGCTTTGGCCGGTCCGGCCGAGCCGGGTGGCGCCGCGGAGGGTGCGGTGGCGGGGCGGCCCGGTCCGCAGGCGGCGCTGAGAGCGGCCGCGCCGGCGCCGGCCGTGGCGAGGGCGGCCGCGCGCAGGACCGCGCGGCGGCCTGGTTGTGAGAGCACTTGCCCATTTAAGAGGTGGATGACCCGGAAGGTAATGATTGACCCAATTCGGTACGTCCACCGGAAGGGGCCGGACGAGCGGCTTGACCGCTACGTGATCAACGATTCACACAGAGCGGTCGATGCTTATTCATCGATTACCAGGCGAGTGGCCCACCTCACCTAGGATTTAGCTAGAAACTCTCACTATTTGCACACTTATGTCCGACTAGGGACTTTTGGCATTTGGGGTCACGTCTGCCATAGTCGAGACCACGGCTTCCCCATTGACCCGAGCGAAGTCGCCACGCCGAGGATCACACCCCAATCGATCCTCGGCGCACCCATGAAACCCCCGCGACGCCCCCACCACGGCGACAGGGGGTTTCTGGCGTTCCGGGGGTGGCGGCCCCCCTCAGCGGTCGGCTACCCGCATCTCGAACCAGGTGATCTTCCCGCGGGGCAGCAGGTCCGCGCCCCAGCGGTCGGAGAGCTTGTCGACGAGGAAGAGCCCCCGGCCGGTGGTGTCCAGCTCGTGGACCGGCATCAGGCAGGGCAGCCCGCGCGAGGGGTCGCGCACCTCGACGCGGATCCAGCCGCGCCGGCGCAGCATGCGTAAGCCGAAGGAGCGGGCCCCGGTGTGCCGGACCGCGTTGCCGACGAGTTCCGAGACCAGCAGGACGGCGTGCTCGGCGATCTGCGGCGAGAGGCCCCACATGCGGACCACCACGCACTGGGTGAGGCGGCGCGCGGTGCTGGCCGACTCGGGCTCGGACGGCAGGGTCACTTCCGCCTCGGCCGGGTTCCCGTACAACTCCAGCGCCTTGAGGCCCTGTTCGTCCTCAAGAGCCGCCGTCAGCCGCACGGCCGAAGCGCTGCTGCGCTGCCGCGGCTGTTCCACACCCTCCAGGCCCGCCATGCACCCATCATGGACGGCCGACCTGCCCGTCCGGGCGGTTCCGCAGGAAAACACCCCCCGGATTCAACAACTCCCAGGGGGTGTTCTGTCATATGCGTAAGGCAAGCGGAGGGCGGCGGCACACCCGATGACCTGGCGTGACACACCGCATTACACCGATCACCGTGAGTGGATCACCGTTTCCCCTTAAGGCTCCCTTAAGGCCTGGCTAATCCACCCGCAGGGAGGAACGCCGGTCGGCGCCGGACTCGGACGCCGGTCGCGCCGGACTCAGAGGAACTTGGCCTTGCCCGGGCCCTCTTCGACGAAGCTGCGCATACCGCGCTCGCGGTCCTCGGTGGCGAACAGGCCCGCGAACCAGTTGCGTTCGATGGTCAGGCCGGTGTCGATGTCGGTCTCCAGACCCGCGTCCACGCACTCCTTGGCGGCGCGCAGCGCGATCGCCGGACCCTGGGCCAGCTTCGCCGCCCAGGCGTGCGCCTGCTCGTAGACCTCCGCGGCCGGTACGACCCGGTCGACCAGGCCCAGGGTCAGCGCCTCGTCGGCCTTGACCATGCGCCCGGTGAAGATGAGGTCCTTGGCCTTGGACGGGCCGACCAGCCGGGACAGCCGCTGCGTGCCGCCCGCTCCCGGGATGAGGCCCAGCAGGATCTCGGGCTGGCCGAGCTTCGCGTTGTCGGCGGCGATCCGGAAGTCGGCGCACAGCGCGAGCTCGCAGCCGCCGCCCAGCGCGTAGCCGGTGACGGCCGCGACGACGGGCTTGGGGATGCGGGCCACGGCGGTGAAGGCGTCCTGCAGCGCGCGGGACCGGGCGATCATCGCCGCGTGGTCCATGGTCTGCATTTCCTTGATGTCCGCTCCGGCCGCGAACACCTTCTCGCCGCCGTAGATGACGACCGCGCGGACGTCGGACCGGTCGGTGGCCTCCACCGCGAGCTCGCGCAGCCGGTCCTGGGTGGCGATGTCCAGGGCGTTCATGGGCGGCCGGTCCAGGCGGAGGGTGCCGACGCCTTCGGAGACTTCGAGAGAGAGGGTCATACGGGCCAGGTTAGTGGCGGTTAACGGCGAACGGCCCGGTGCTGTGTGTCACAGCACCGGGCCGGCCGTACTACGGGGCGGGGAGGACTACTTGATCCACTCCGACCACGCCATGTTCCAGCCGTTGAGGCCGTTCTCCGGGGCGATCTGCTTGTCCTTGGAGTTCTTCACGACGACCACGTCGCCGATCAGCGACTCGTTGAAGAACCAGGCGGCGGGCTGGTTCCCGTCGCCGCCGCCGCGGGCGTCCTTCAGGCCGACGCAGCCGTGGCTGACGTTCTCCGAGCCGAACGTGCCGGAGGAGGCCCAGTAGTTGCCGTGGACGAAGGTGCCCGAGTTCGACAGGCGCATCGCGTGCGGGACGTCGGGGATGTCGTACTCGCCGCCGAAGCCGACGGTGGCGCCGTTCATCCGGGTCACCTTGTACTTCTCGCTGATGACCATCTGCCCGTTGTACGTGGTCGTCGACGGGGCGCCTGCGGTGATCGGGACGTTCTTGAGCACCTGGCCGTCACGGACGACCTCCATCTGCTTGGTGCTCGCGTCGACCGTGGAGACCTGGGAGCGGCCGATGTTGAAGGTGACCGTACGGGTCTGCTTGCCGTAGACCCCCGGGCGGCCTTCGACTCCGTCGAGGGCGATCTTCACGGTGACCTTGGTGCCCGCGGCCCAGTAGTTCTCGGGGCGGAAGTCGAGGCGGTCGTTGCCGAACCAGTGGCCCTCGACCGGAACGGACGGCTCGGCCGTCACCGTGATGGCCTTCTCGACGGCCTCGGGGTTGGTGATCCCGCGCGTGAAGTTGATCGACACCGGCATGCCCACGCCGACGGTCGCGCCGTCCTCGGGCGTGTAGTGGCCGATGAACGTGTTCGTCGGGGTCAGGGTGGTGAAGGTGGTGTCCTTGGCCGACTCCCGGCCGGCCTCGTCCTTGGCGACCGCGTGCACCTTGTACTCGGTGGCGGAGGCCAGGTGGCGGGCGGGCTCCCAGCTCGCGCCGTCGTCGGCGATCTTCCCCTCGACCGCGTTGCCCTTGGTGTCGGCCACCGTCACCGTGGCCAGCTTGCCGCCGGTGGTGGATATCTTCAGGACGCCGCTCGTCGCGACCTCCTTGGCACCGTCGTCCGGCTTGACGCTGACCACGGCCTTGGACGCCTCGTTACCGGTCTGGCCGCCGCCCCCGGCCTTGTCACCGCCACCGCTCCCACTGTTGCCGCCACCGCCGCTGCAGGCGGTGGTGAACAGCAGGGCCGCCCCCAGCAGGAGGGCCGGCAGGCCGGTGCGGCCGCGGCCGCGAATCGGCTGCAGGTTCACTCTTGTTCTCCCCAAGTCCCCCGCGCGCGTGCAGTCGCGCGCTTGTCGACAGGTAATCACATGGGGAGAACACGAATAGGCACGGTCTTGTCACCGTTCCGTCCCAAGTGCGGGCGCGCGGCTCAGGCGATGGCGGAGCCCGCCACCCAGTCCGTCCAGGACATGTTCCAGCCGCCCAGACCGTTGTTCGCCGAGACCGTCTTGTCCTGCGAGTTGACGACCTCCACCACGTCCCCGACCAGCGTGCGGTCGAAGAACCAGCCGGCCGGGGTGTCCGAACCGCCGCCCTTGTCGTCGCGCAGGCCGACGCATCCGTGGCTCACGTTGGTGGTGCCGAAGGTGTCGGGGCTGGCCCAGTAGTTCCCGTGCAGGAAGGTCCCGGAGCTGGTCAGGCGCATGGCGTGCGGGACGTCGGGGATGTCGTACTCGCCGCCGAAGCCGACGGTCTGGCCGTTCATCCGGGTCACGTCGAAGAGCTCCATGACCACCATCTTCCCGTTGTACGTGGTGGTCTTCGGCGCCCCGGCGGTGATCGGCAGGGTCGACACCAGCTCCCCCTCCCGGCGGACCTCCATGGTGTGTTCGGCGGCGTCCACGGTGGAGATCTGGGAACGGCCGACGGTGAAGGTGACGGTCTTGTCCTGGATGCCGTACGAGCCGGCCGCGCCCTCGACGTCGCGCAGCTTCAGCCGCACCGTGACCACGGTGCCGGCCTTCCAGTACTGCTTCGGCCGGAAGTCGAGCCGCTCGTCGCCGAACCAGTGGCCGACGACCTCCACGGGCGGGCTGGAGGTGACGGTGATGGCCCGCTCCACCTCCGCGCGGCGCTCGATGGAGCGGTTGAAGTTGAAGGAGACGATCATGCCGGTGCCGACGGTCGAGCGGTTCTCGGGCTTGAAGTAGCCGATGAACCTCTCCTCGGGCACGTAGGTGGTGAAGGTGGTGTGCCGGGCCTGGCGGCGGTTGTGGCCGTCGAGGGCGACCGCGTCCACGGTGTACTTGGCCGCGAGCGCGAGCCGGCCCGCCGCCGGATCGGGGCTCCAGCTGAGCCCGTCGGCGGCGATGGCGCCGGGGACCTGCTCCTGCTGGGCGTCCTCCACCTTGGTGACCACGACCCGCTCCAGCCGGCCCTCGGGCACGCTGACCACGAGCCTCCCGTCGGCCTGGACCCCCTTGGCGTTGTCGTCGGGGCTGATCCGGATGGCCTCCTCCGGCGAGCGGGGTTTTCCGGGCAGCTGGATCTCGACCGGGGATCCGCCGTCCTTGGTGCATCCGGCCAGGCCGCCCAGGAGGGCCGCCCATGCCGCCACGGCGGCCAAGCCCGCCCCTGCCCGCCTCGTCAGAAAAGTCACGAACCGTCCAACGACCGCGCCCCTCCGGGGGAAACGTGAGCGCGGCGTACGTTCCGGGCAGAACAGTCGGGGCAGAACAGTGGGAAGGACCACACGGGGGCAGGCCCGGGCCGGGACGCCGGGGCCGCACTCCCCTCCCCCTGCCGGTACCCAGGAGCCGTGGAGGCGGGCAGTGTCGAGCGCAGCCGAGCAAGAGGCGGTGGAAGCCGTCGGGAACCCCGGGGACTCCCCGGAAGCGGTACGGGGCGGCCCAGCCGCGCCCGCACCGCGGGTCGAGGAGCAGCCGAACAGCCGCAACGGTCTGCACGGCCGGCCCGACGGCCTGCCGAACGGCCAGGTCAGAGGGCAGGTGTTACGCGTCTCCGCGCGCCCGGGGCCACCGGTGTGGCCCGGCTCCGCGCACCCCCTGGGGGCCCGCTTCCACACCGGACCGGGCGGGACGGCCGGCACCAACTTCGCGCTGTGGGCCCAGGGCGCGGAGGCGGTGGAGGTCTGCCTGTTCGACGAGGACGGCGGCGAGGCCCGCTGTTCCCTGACGGAGCTCACGCACGAGATCTGGCACGGCTTCGTGCCGGGCGTGCGCCCCGGACAGAGGTACGGATTCCGCGTGCACGGCCGCTGGGACCCCTGGACGGGCGCCCGGTTCAATCCGGCGAAGCTGCTCCTGGACCCGTACGCGAGGGCCGTGGACGGCGACTTCACCCTCCCGCCCGAGGTGTACGGGCACGTCCGGGACTGGCCCCAGCAGTACATCGCGGACACCGTGCGCGACGACCGGGACTCGGCTCCGTACGTCCCCAAGGGGGTCGTGGTCCACGATGACGACGACTGGGCCGACGACGTGCGGCCGAAGACGCCCTGGGCCGACTCGGTCATCTACGAGCTGCACGTGCGCGGCTTCACCATGCGCCATCCCGGGATTCCGCGGGAGCTGCGCGGCACCTACGCGGGGCTCGCCCACCCGGCGGCGGTCGAGCACCTGCTGAAGCTGGGCGTGACGGCGGTCGAGCTGCTGCCGGTGCACCAGTTCGCGCACGAGGACCACCTGCTGCGCCGCGGGCTGCGCAACTACTGGGGCTACAACTCGGTCGGCTACTTCGCCCCGCACGCCGGGTACTCCTCCTCCGGTACGTCCGGACAGCAGGTCGGCGAGTTCAAGCGGATGGTCAAGGCCCTGCACGCGGCCGGGATCGAGGTCATCCTCGACGTGGTCTACAACCACACGGCCGAGGCGGGCGAGCTGGGGCCGACGCTGTCGCTGCGCGGGATCGACAACCGGGGTTACTACCGGCTCCAGTCCGACCAGCGCCGGTACGCCGACTACACCGGCTGCGGGAACACCCTGCACGCCGGGCGCCCCCACGTGCTGCGGCTGATCACGGACTCCCTGCGGTACTGGGTGACGGAGATGGGGGTGGACGGCTTCCGCTTCGACCTGGCGGCGGCCCTGGCCCGTTCGATGCACGACGTGGACATGCTGTCGCCCTTTCTGGCGGTCATCGCCCAGGACCCGGTGCTGCGGCGGGTCAAGCTCATCGCCGAGCCGTGGGACGTGGGCTCGGGCGGCTACCAGGTGGGGGCGTTCCCGCCGCTGTGGACGGAGTGGAACGACCGCTACCGGGATGCCGTACGGGACTTCTGGCGGGGCGCGCTGCCCGACGTACGGGATCTGGGCTACCGGCTGTCGGGGTCGAGCGACCTCTACGCGTGGGGCGGGCGGCGCCCGTACGCCTCGGTGAACTTCGTGACCGCGCACGACGGTTTCACCCTCCGGGACCTCGTGTCCTACGAGCGCAAGCACAACGAGGCGAACGGGGAGGCGGGCCGGGACGGGACCAATGACAACCGCTCGTGGAACTGCGGGGTGGAGGGGGAGCCCCCCGAGGGCACGGACCCCCGGATCGCGGCGCTGCGGCGGCGCCAGCTGCGCAACCTGCTGACCACCCTCCTGCTGTCGACGGGGGTGCCGATGCTGGTGGCGGGCGACGAGTTCGGGCGTACCCAGGGCGGCAACAACAACGCGTACTGCCAGGACAACGAGACGGGATGGGTGGACTGGTCGCTGCTGGAGGACCCGGCGTGGGCCGGGCTGTTCGCGCTGGCGGCCCGGCTGGTGAAGCTGCGCCAGGAACATCCGGTGCTGCGCCGGCGGGCCTTCTTCTCGGGGCGTCCGCAGGGCGCGGACGGGCTGCGGGACCTGGCCTGGTTCACGCCCGCGGGCGCGGAGATGACCGAGCGGGACTGGTACGCGCCGACCGCCGCACTGGGCCTGTACCTGTCGGGGCGGGACATCCCGGGCCGTGACGAGCGGGGGCGGCAGGTGACGGACGACAGTTTCCTGGCCCTGCTGCACGCCGGTGACCGTCCGGCGGCGTGGGTCCTGCCGGGCGCGCCGTGGGCGGCCGGGTACGAGCTCGTTCTGGACACCTCCCTGGAGGACCAGGCCACCGCGCCGGGCACCGCGCACCGGGGCGGCGAGACCCTGACGGTCCCGGCCCGGTCGGTGCTGCTGCTGAGGGTGGTGAGCTGAGGGACCGGCGCCGCGAACCGCTCCTCACCTGATTTCCGGACGTACGTGATCATCCGGAGCGGAAGGGGGGCTCCGCCCTGCGATGATGTGCCCGTCGTACACGCGTGCACGGGGACACGCGTTCCATCGAGGGGGTCAGGGGTACGCATGGCGAGTGTCGGGACCGCGCTGCGGGAGCTGCGCGGGGCGCAGAAGTCGGCGAAGGGGGTGTCGCTCTATTCGCGGTTCGTCAACCGGCCCGCCGGCCGGTACCTGGCCGCCGGGTCGTACGCCGTCGGGCTCACGCCGAACCAGGTGACGCTGGTCAGCGCCGCCTTCAGCTTCGCCGCAGTGGCCGCGGTCGCGCTGGCCGCGCCCTCCTGGGGGCTGGGCGTCGCCGTGTGGGCCGCCCTGGCCGTCGGGTTCGCCTTCGACTCGGCCGACGGGCAGCTCGCGCGGCTGCGCGGGGGCGGCAGCGCCGCGGGCGAATGGCTCGACCACGTCGTGGACTGCGCCAAGCTCACCGCGCTGCACACCTGCGTCCTGATCGCCTTCTACCGCTTCCCCGACGCGTACGGCACCGGCTCCGACGGCTGGCTGCTGGTGCCGCTGGGCTTCCAGTTCGCCTCGGTCGTCACCTTCTTCGGGGGACTGCTGACCGAGAAGCTGAAGCCGAAGCCGGCGCCGGGGCTCCCCGCCGCCGCGCCGTCGACCGTACGCGCAGTGGCGCTGCTGCCCGTGGACTACGGGGTGTTCTGCCTGGTGTTCCTGCTGCTGGGCGGCGGGGAGCTGTTCCGCTGGGCGTACGCGGGGCTCGGCGTGGTCGCCGCGCTGTTCCTGCTGGCGTTCCTCGCCAAGTGGTTCCGGGAGCTCAGCGCCGTTCGGCGGTGAGCTGCTCCGGCGCCGCGAGGGGTTCGGCGAGCGCGTCCAGGGCCCGGCGCAGCTGGGTGCTGGACGTGTGGACGGTGTAGGGGAAGTAGACGACGTCGACGCCGACGGGGGCGAAGTCCTTCTCCAGCTTGTGGCCCTTGGGGGTGCCCCGCCAGTCGTCCCCCTTGAAGATGACGTCGAAGCGGACCTGCTTCCAGGTCTCCACCTTGTCCGGGACGGTCTCCACGAAGGCGGCGTCGACGTACTTCACGCTGCGGACGATCTCCAGCCGTTCGACGAGCGGGATCATCGGGCGCCGGCCCTTGGCGAGTTCCGCCATCTCGTCGGAGACCACTCCGGCCACCAGGTAGTCGCACTGGCTCCGGGCGTGCCGAAGGATATTGAGATGTCCTATATGAAACAGATCGTACGCTCCTGGCGCGTAGCCCACTCGGTACGGTCTGCGCGTGGGCGCGCCAAGTTCGGACATGTCCCGCTCCGTCATCTGTTACCCCCCAGAAGCCACACCCCCCGGTGTAGCGGATTAGCAGACAATAGCGTGCACGTTCCGCACCACGCGGGTGAACGAATAGGGTGACGTGCGCATCATCCAGGGGGGAAGGGGACTTTCAGTGTCCAGATCCGGTCACCGGCGCCTGCTGCTGGTTTCCACCAATTACGCTCCCGAGCACGCGGGAATTGGGCCGTACGCCACCCAGATCGCGGAGCACTGGGCGGATCTCGGCCACGAGACCCATGTCCTCGCGGGCATGCCGCACTATCCGGCCTGGTCGCTGGAGCCGGAGTACAAGGGGGCGCTCCGGCGCACGGAGGAGCGCGCGGGGGTCACTGTGCACCGGCGTGCGCACACCGTGCCGCCACGCCAGACCGCCGTGAAGCGGGCCCTGTTCGAAGGATCGATTCTGCTGCACGGCGCCGTGGCCCCGCCCCGGATGCCGAAGCCGGACGCGGTCATGGCCCAGATGCCCAGCCTGGCCGGCGGGGTGCTGGCCGCCCGGCTCGCGGCGCGGTGGAAGGTCCCGTACGTCCCGGTCGTCCAGGACCTGATGGGCGCCGCCGCCGCGCAGAGCGGGATCAGCGGCGGCGACAAGGCGGCCGCGGTCGCCGGCCGCGCCGAGGCCTACGCCCTGAAGCGGGCCACCCTCGTCGGCGTCATCCACGAGACCTTCGTGGACCGGGTCGTCGGCATGGGCGTCGACCCCGACAGGATCCGGCTGGTCCCGAACTGGTCCCACGTCGCCCTGCCCACCAAGCCGCGCGGCGAGACCCGGCACCACCTCGGCTGGGCCCCCGGCCAGACCGTCGTCCTGCACTCCGGCAACATGGGCCTCAAGCAGGGACTCGAGGTCCTCGTGGGCGCCGCACGGCTGGATCCCAGCGTCCGGTTCGTCCTCATGGGCGACGGCAGCCAGCGCTCGGCCCTCGCCGACCTCGCGGCCGACGTACCGAATCTGGACATCATCCCCCCTGCCGCCGACGGCGAGTTCCCGGATATCCTCGCCGCGGCGGACGTGCTCGCGGTCACGCAGCACGCGGCGGTGATGGACATGAGCGTGCCGTCGAAGCTCACCTCCTACTTCCAGGCCGGCCGGCCCGTCGTCGCCTCCGTGGCGGCGCAGGGCGGTACCGCACAGGAAGTGGAACGCTCGGGCGCGGGGGTTCTCGTGCCGCCGGAGGACCCCGACGCCCTGCTGAAGGCCGTACGGGCCCTGGCCGAGGACCCGGCGGGCGCGGACGAGCTGGGAGCGGCCGGACCGCGCCACGTGGCGGCCCATCTGAGCCGCGAGGCAGGCCTGGCACGCATCGACGCACTGATGGACGAAGCACTTGGGGGGCCCAGGCCGTGATCGAGACGAACCGCCCGGCAGCGGCTCCGGCGGAGGACGAACCCGACCTCCTCCGGGACCAGTTCCGGCAGCTCCTGCGCTACCGCCGGCTCATCGGCGCGGGCATCGGAATAGGCCTGCTGGGCGGCGTCTACCTCGGCATATCCACGGCCGACACCTACGTCGCGACCGCCGACATCGTGCTGCGGGCGCCCACCGACGACCCGTTCAACCCGAGCCTGGCCCCCGACAAGGCGATCAACATCGGCTCGGAGCGCCAGGTCGCGCTCAGCTCCTCCATCGCCAACGAGGCCGCGAAGAAGCTCGGCGTCTCCGCGGCCGGCTTCGCCGCCCTGCGCAGCGGGCTCCAGGTGACCAACCCGCCGCAGTCCATGGTGCTCCGCTTCACCTACACCGCGTCCTCCCCCAAGGAGGCCGCCAAGCGCGCCAACGCGATGACCGAGGCCTACCTGCTCAAGCGGCAGGAAGCCCTCGACCTCACCCGCGACCAGATGGTCAAGGGCTACCAGGACCAGCGCGACCCGGTGAACAAGCAGCTCGACGACGTCGTCAAACAGATCAACTCGATGCCCGCGGGTCCCGCGCGCGACGGGGCGTACGCCTCCAAGACCGACCTCCAGAGCAAGGCCAACACCCTCAGCAACAACATCGCCAAGCTCCAGGCCCTGGACATGACCCCGGGCCGGGTCACCAGCGCGGCGACCGCCCCCCACGCACCCGACGGCCCCGGCATCCCCCTGTCGCTCGCCCTCGGCGCGGCCGTGGGACTGGCGCTCGGCCTGCTGGCCGCCTGGGTCCGGCTCGTCTTCGACCCGGCCCCGCGCTCCGAGGGCGACGTGGCGCGGGCCCTGCGCGCGCCCGTCCTGGGCTACCTGCCGAGGGACAAGACCGGCGGCGGGCCGCTGCTCGCGGCCGGCGAGGCGGACCCCCGGCTCGCCGAGGAGTACCGCTCGGTGGCCTTCCGGCTGGCCTACGACTCCCGCTTCGCCGACCGGCGCCGCCTGCTCGTCGTCGCCCCGCGCGGCAGCAGCGAGACCGCCGCCGCGGTGGCCGTCAACCTCGCCGCCTCCTTCGCGGAGACCGGCAAGGACGTGCTCCTCATCGAGGCCGACCTGCGCACCCCGGTCCTCGCCAGCCAGCTGCCGACCGACGCGGGCGGGCGCCCGCGCTGGAGCCAGATGCCCGGCGGCCCGGCCGCCGGCGGACGCTCCCCGCAGCACGGGGAGTCCGACTGGCCCGACGGCCGCCAGCTCGTCGTGGACGCCGGGGAGTCCGGCTCCTTCGACCTCATCCCGGGCGAGCGGGTCCGCAACGTCGCCCGCGCCCTGACCTCCCCGCGCGCCACCCGGCTGGTCTCCGAGGCCGACTCCCCCAACTCCACCGTCGTCGTGCTCGCGCCGCCCGTGCTCTCGTACGCCGACGCGCTCGCCCTCGTCGACCGCGTCGACGGCGTCCTGGTCGTCTGCGACCCGCGCGCCGTCCACCGCACCGACCTGTCCCGCATCCGCGAGCTGATCAGCGGCGCCGGCGGAACCGTGCTCGGCGCGGTGCTGCACACCCCGCTGCCCGGCGAGAAGCGCGGCCGCGTCAAGGGCCGGGGCAAGGGCGGCACGGCCGAGGCGGAGCCGGCGGAACCCTCCGGTCCAGGGCGCGCGGCGACGAAGCCCCAGCCGATCCCCTACGAGGTGGCCGAGCCGGAGCAGCACATCCCCGGTGACGGCTCCGACACGGTCGCGCTGCGCACCGTCCGCACGGGCCGCAGATGAGCCGACGCGGCCTCGCCGCCGTCGCCTCCGTCCTGGACCAGGCCGCCTCCAGCGCCACCAACATCCTGGTGCTGGTGCTCGCCGCCCGGCTGTCCTCGGCGTCCGGCTTCGCCGACTTCTCGATGGTGTACGTGACCTTCAGCGTGCTCCTCGGGCTGAACATGGCCTACGTGGGCCAGAGCCTCGTCCTGGAGAAGGGCGAGCAGCTGGCCACGGCCTGCCGCTCCGGCGCCGCCTTCACCGCGGCCGCCTCGGCCTGCGCGGGGGCGGTGCTGGCCGTCACCGGCCTGCTGCTTCCCGGTGCCACCGGGCGGGCTTTCCTCGCGCTGGGCCTCGTACTGCCCCTGGTGCTGCTCCAGGACGGGCTGCGGTACTGCTTCTCCGCGCTGCGCACCCCCGAGCGGGCGCTGGCCGCCGACGCGCTGCGGCTGGTGTGCGTGGTCGCCGCGCTGGCCGTGCAGCCCGAAGGGGCCTCCGCGGGGCGGCTGGTGCTGGTCTGGGGCCTGTCCGCGCTGCCCGCGCTGGCGCTCGGACTGTGGCTGCAGCGGCCCTACGTGCGCGGGGCGCGGGCCTCGCTGCGGCCGTACCTGGTACGCGGGCACCTCGGGCAGCGGTTCGTCGTCGAGTTCGCCGTCGGCAACGGCTCCAGCCAGCTCGCCGTGCTGGGCCTCGGCGTCTTCGCCACGCCGCTGGCCGTGGGCGCGCTGCGGGGTGCGACCACCCTCTTCGGGCCGCTGAACGTGCTGTTCAACTCCGCCAACGCCTTCGGGCCGCCCGTGCTGTCGCGGCTCGGCGGCAAGAAGGCCACGGTCCGGGCGACCGTACTGCTGGGGCTGGTGCTGGGCGGGCTCGGCGCGGGCTGGGCGACGGCCCTGTACCTGCTGCCGGACCGGCTCGGGCGCGAACTCCTCGGCGACACCTGGGCGGCGGCCTCCGCGCTGCTGCCCGCGACCGGGGCCCAGTACGCGGTGATGGGCCTGGGCACCTGCGCCCTGCTGACCCTGCGGGTGCTGGACCCCAAGGCCACGCTGTCCCTGCAGGTGGTGTTCTCGCTGCTGTCCGTCGGGCTGCTGCTGGGCGGGTACGCGGTGTGGGGCGTGGCCGGCGCGGCGTGGGGCCTCGCGGCCGGCTCGGCGCTCAAGGCCACGGCCGCGTGGTGGCGGGTGGCCCGGCTGAAGACGCCGGTTCGGCAGGACGACGAGCCCCACCGGGCCGCCGCGCCTGCCGCAGGCTGACCCGCTGCGCGGAGCCTCTCCCCGCCCCGCCCTTCCACCGTTCCCCGGGCTCTGCCCGGACCCGCGCCTCAAACGCCGGCGGGGCTGAAATCCAGCCCCAGCAGCGGTGGCGCGCCGGTCAGCGCAGGGTCGTGCCGCGGTCCTGGCGGTACGTCGCGACCAGCGCCAGGCAGAGGGCCGCGATGGCCACACGGCCGGAGGCCTGGAGCAGCGGGCCGCGCAGCAGGATGAAGGAGTAGCCCGCGACCAGCGGGACCACGACCGAGATCAGACTGCCCGGCGGGGACCGCCGCGTGGCCCGTTTCGCATAGCGCCGGTCCACGCGGGCGGAGGCGTACCCCATGCCCAGCAGCCCGGCCCCCATCCCCAGCGGCCCGAAGTCGATCCACAGCTCCGCCCAGATCGGGGAGGAGAGGTTGGTGTTGACCGTGCCCATCCACTGACCGACCATCACGCCCGTGTCGCGCGGCTTGCCCGGCCACACCGAGCGGGGCACCGCGAAGAAGACCGACCCGGCGAGCTGGCGGCCGTAGAAGTGGCCGGGGCCGGACTGCGAGAAGGTGATGGTGTTGGCGAACATGCCGATCTGGTCGTAGTCCTTGAGCGCCATCGGCTCCAGGAACGACGTGGTCTCGACCGGCTTGTAGTTCTTCTCGTCGTAGCGGAAGCGGTCCGCGAACGGGAAGATCAGCAACGCCACGACCACGGCCATCGACAGGGCCACCCGGTACATCGCGGCGCTCACCGGGAAGATCGTGAACAGCAGCGCGAACATGACGGTGAGGAACCAGTAGCGCGGGTTCGAGATCGGGTTGTTGACCACCAGGTTCAGCGCGGCGAGCGCCGACCAGGTGACGATGACCGACACCTTGCGGCGGGCGAACTTCGAGGTGATCAGCCAGCGCGTGTACAGCAGCAGCGCCAGCAGCGCCGGGACGGTGCCGAAGCCGCGCAGCAGGGCCTGGCCGGCCTGGCCGTCGCCGTTGGAGACGCCGGCCTCCTCGATCCCCGCGATGATCTCCTGGCGGCTGGAGAAGAAGACGGCGGGGCCGCCCAGCTTCATCACGAAGGCGGCGCTGCACAGGAAGGCGAGCACGGTGAGCAGTTGCAGGCGCCGCCGGTGCGTCATGACCGGACGCGACTCCTTCTGCGAGCCGCCCGCCCGCCCGGTCGGCCGGTGGCGGGCGAGCAGCACACCGACGTCGAAGGCGGTGCAGCCGAGCAGGACCAGGCCGATGGCGGCGGTGAGGTCGGAGCGGGGACCGACCACCGGGGTCGGGACCTGGCCGAGGACGGCCTGCGCGAGCGGGGCCACGCCCATGGCCATGTAGACGAAGAGCCAGAAGGAGCCCTGGAGCAGTTTGCGGCGGCTGGTGAGCACCATCGCGGAGAGCCTGGCGCCCGCGTACATGGTGAGCAGGAGCTGGAGCCAGAAGGCCGCGTCGTGCCGGCCGGCACCGGACTGGGCGGCGACGAAGAGCGGCAGGAAGACGGTGAACCCGAGGATGAGCGGTACGGACAGCGCCCGGGAGAGCAGGGTGCGCGGCAGGGTGGCCCTGCCCCACTGCGCCTCGTCCTGGGACAGTTCCACCGCGGGTGCGACGGCGGGCTTGCGTATGTCCGTTGCCACTGCCGCCCCCACCCCATGTGCCTGGTCCGGGCGCAGTCTAGTCTGAGCGGGCGGCGCCCGGGGAGGCGTCCACGGGGGAGGATGAGGGGGCTTCAGTTGCGTGATCTTCCTGCCTTCACGCTGGCCGGATACGACAAGGGCCGCGGGCTGCTGACGCAGGCGCTCTGGTTCGCCGTGATGAACACGCTGTTCATGACCTGGTTCTGCCCGGCGCGGCTGCGGGTAGCGCTGCTGCGGGCGTTCGGGGCGGAGATCGGCGAGGGCGTGCTGATCCGGCACAAGGTGCGGGTGCTGTGGCCGTGGAAGCTCACCGTCGGGGACCACACCTGGATAGGTGAGGGCGCCTGGCTGCTGAACCTGGAGCCGGTGACCATCGGGGCGAACGTGTGCCTGTCGCAGGAAGCGCTGCTGTGCACCGGCTCGCACGACCACCGGGCCGCCGACTTCCGCTACCGCAACGCGCCGATCGTCATCGAGGACGGCGCGTGGGTGGCGGTACGGGCCACCGTGCTGGCCGGGGTGACCGTGGGCCGCTGCGCGGTCGCGGGCGCGGGCGCCGTCGTGCACAAGGACCTGCCGGAACTGACCCTGCAGACCCAGGACGGGCGTCGCCGCCCGGTGGAGGAGCCGAAGTGAGAGTCCTGCACGCGGTCACCCTGCACTCCCCCTCGCACGCCTTCGGCGGGCCGGTCCGGGTCGCGCTGAACCTGACGAAGGGGCTGCGGGCCCGGGGCCACGAGGCGCGGCTGCTCGCGCTGGGCGAGGGTTTCCCCGAGCCGTGGCCGACGGAGGTCGAGGGGGTCCCCGCCAAGCTGTTCCCCGCCCGGCGGCTGCTCCCGCTGGGCTTCAGCGGGATGACCTCACCGGCGCTGCTGGCCTCCGCCGGCCGGCTGGTGCGCGACGCGGACGCCGTCCACGTGCACCTGGCGCGGGATCTGGTGACCCTGCCGGTGGCCCTGGCGGCGCTGCGGGCCGGCAAGCCGCTGGTGCTCCAGACCCACGGGATGGTGGACCCGAGCGAGAAGCTGCTGGCCAAGGTGCTGGACGCAGTGGCCGTACGCCGGCTGCTGCGCGGCGCCGACGCGGTGCTGTACCTGACCCCGCACGAGCGGGAGGGCCTGGACGCCGTGGTGGGGGCGCCGTTGGCGAACGCGGTCCGCCTGGTCAACGGCACTCCGGCCCAGGAGGCGCGCCCCGCCCCGGACGGGCCGCCTCGGATCCTGTACTCGGCGCGCCTGCAGGCCCGCAAGCGGCCGGTGGACTTCGTGGACGCGGCCCCGGCGGTCCTCGCCGAGCACCCGCGGGCGCAGTTCGTGGTGGCGGGTCCGGACGAAGGCGAGCTGGCGGCCGTACGCGCCCGGATCGGGGAGCTGGGGCTGACGGACCGGTTCACGGTCCCGGGGGCCCTGTCGAGCGCGGAGGTCCTGGCGGAGCTGCGCCGGGCCCACGTCTACGTACTGCCCTCCGTGGACGAGCCGTTCCCGATGTCGGTCCTGGAGGCGCTGTCGGTGGGCGTCCCCTCGGTGGTCACCCACTCCAACGGCCTGGCCCGCGACATCTCCGCCGCGGGCGCGGGGCTGGCGGTCGACCCGGGCCCGGCGGGCGTGGCGGCGGCGGTCCTGTCCCTGCTGGACCCCGCGGCCAACCGGGCCGCCGCGCTGGCGGCCCGCGAACTGGCCGCCAAGCCCTTCTCGATGGACTCGGTGCTGGACACCCTGCTCCCGGTGTACGAAGCAGCCCTGCGCCCCTAGACGGGTAAGTCCCGCTTCGGACCTACCCGTCCAGGACACGGCCTCGCGCTGTGACCGGACTAGATCCCGTCCCGGCGGTGTTCCTGCACCACCGGGACGGCGCCCACGGCGCGGCGGCGCTTCAGGACGCTCGTGTACACGGCGAGGCCGATGGCCCCCACCGCCATCATGATCAGGCCGACCAGGTCGAGGTCGACGCTGCGCATCTCCCAGTCCGTCGCGAAGGTGAGGATCGCCCCCACCACGATCAGACCGATGCAGCCACCCAGGCCGTTCATGGGACTCGCCTCCGAAAGGTCGGTGTCGTCGTCGCGATCCGACCCCGCGGATACCCGGTCCGGACGCGAAAACGCCCCCGGCGGCCGGTGTTCCGGCTACGGGGGCGTGTCCGTACGGCTGGGGGCGGGCCTACGCCGGCACCCAGGCGTAGCAGCCGGTGGAGTTGAACTCCGCCGTGCCCGCCGGGATCGCCGCCGTGATCTTGTCGCCGGGCTTCGGCGGGGCCTCGGGGCCCGAGACCAGGACCGAGCCGTCCTTGTCCTTCGCCTCCCACGTGCAGTTCGTGGCCTGGGTCAGCGCCCGGTAGCTGCCCGCCGCGGGAGTCTTGCGGGGGCCTTCGGGAAAGCCCTTCTCCGCCGCCGCCAGGATCGGCTTCTGCTCGGGGCACAGGAGCGGGATCGCGTCCTTGGCCCCCGGGATCTCCCCGGTGATGACGGCTCCGGTCGCCGCGTCCTTGTCGCGCTTCGCGGTGCGCTCCACCCGCTGACAGGCCTCCTGGCCGGTCTGCAGGACGGCCGCCGGGTCCATCTTCTCCGGGACCCGGCCGCTCAGGTACTTCTTCTCCTGGGCCGTGAAGCTGCCCGTCTTCGGGGTGAGCTTCGCGTCGGGGAGCACGGGCCCGGTGGGCTTCGCCTCGGGCGGGGTCTCGGCGGTGGCCGGGGTGTCCGCGGGGTCGGGGGCGGAGGACGAGGCCGGGGGCTTCGCCTTCGCCTCCGCGCCGGAGCCGGCCTTGTCGCCGTCCGAGCTGCAGGCGGTCAGGGTGAGGGCGGCGGCCAGCAGGACAGCAG
Organism: Streptomyces sp. NBC_01408; assembly: GCF_026340255.1. Taxonomy (GTDB): domain Bacteria; phylum Actinomycetota; class Actinomycetes; order Streptomycetales; family Streptomycetaceae; genus Streptomyces. The sequence continues at coordinate 107,498 of NZ_JAPEPJ010000001.1, forward strand.
CCGCTGCGGAGCGTCGGTACATCGGGTGGCTCCCGTACTTACTGGGTGGGATGAGGGGCGTCCGCGGAACGGCCGCGTTCCCCCGGCGCGCGGGGCCCGGCCTCGTACGGCCGGGCCCCGCACGCCGTCAGGCGGTTGCTCCGGTCACTTCGCGCCGAAGGTGAGAACCAGCTGCGGGGTTCCCTCCGCGGCGGTCGCCTCCGAGGACCAGATCCACAGCGGGTCGGTGCCCGTGCTCGTCAGGCCCATGCTGTAGCTGCTGCCCAGCACCGCGGAGACCGCGGCGGTGTCCAGCTCGACGTTGTGGACCGCCGAGCCGTCCGGCACGCCCGCGATGGTGCCGAGCGGGGTGGTGCCGAGGGTGGGCTTGGTGTTGAAGGTGGTGCCCGCGCCGCTCCAGGTACCGGTGACCGGGACCACGGACACGGTGTCGGCGCTGCCGGCGCCCGCCTGCGTGGTGGTCTTGATCTGGAGCGAGGCGGTCTTCAGGACCTGGCCGGCCGGGGCGGCCGGCACGTCGAACCGCAGGTACGTCTCGTACGCCGAGGTGCCGCGCACCGCGAGCGAGGTGGACGTGCCGTAGGCGGTGCCGGGGGCGCCCTGGTTGATGTAGGTGTCCTCGGTCGCGCTGACCTTGGAGACCGTGTCGCTCGCGGCCTTGGCCAGGTCGAAGTGGCTCTTGACCTGGGCCTGGGTGAGCGCCGTCGGGTAGACGGCCGACTCGTCGAGCTGACCGGCGAAGTAGTTGCTGGTCGGGCGGGTCGGCCAGCCGGCGAGGTTGTCGCCGCCGACGTGCCAGTAGCCGCCGTAGGTGCCGCTGCTCTTTGCGTTCAGCGTGCCCTTGTTCTGGCCGTCGACGTACAGCGTGATGCCGCCGGGGCCCTGGGTGCCGACCACGTGGTGCCACTTGTTGTCGTTGAACGTGTCGAACAGGCCGGTGGAGACCGTCCGGTTGGAGCCGTCGTTGACACCGAAGACCAGACGGCCGGTGTTGGTCATGTACAGGTGCCGGTCGTACAGGCTGCTGTTGCGGGTGGTGTTGTTGCCGAACCCGATCAGCTTGCCGCCGCGCGTGGTGTTCGTCTTGAACCACGTCTCGACGGTGAAGGTGCTGCCGACGCTCTGGCGGCGGTCGCCGTGCAGCTGCTGGCTGGTGCCGTTGAAGCCCATCGCCGTGCTGGCACCGGTGACGGCGCCGGGGCTCTGGCGCAGGGCCGGGGCGTTGACCTGGATGCCGCTGGTGTTGCCGGCCGAGGAGTCGGCGACGTACGGGCTGACGGTGTCGTCGTAGCGCCAGTACAGCTGGGCGCCGTCCGTGCGGACCTGGTTCGGGTACGCCTGGACCGAGGCCGGGATCGTCACCGAGGCGGTGGCCGACAGGGCGCTGGTGTTGCCCGCCGCGTCGGTCGCGGTCACGCGGTAGGTGTACGACTGGCCGGCCTTGACCGTGGTGTCGGTCCAGGCGGCCTGCGGGCGCTCCCACTCCAGCGAGTCCGCGGTCACGGTGGCCGCCGGGGTGGCCGAGCCGTTGCGGTAGATGCGGTACGTCAGCTTGCCGTCGTCCGCGTCGTAGCTGGTGCGCCAGCGGACCTGGGCCTCGCCGGGCTTGACGCTGGCGGCACTGGCGACCGGGGTGGTCGGGGCGCCGACGTCGCCGGTGGAGGCGAAGCGGGTCAGGCCCTGCTGCGGGATGCCGTTGATGAGGGTGAACTCACCGCCGACCCACATGTACTTGACGTCGTTCTTCTCCGCCACGGCCATGACGCGCGGGCCGATGCCCTCGCCGAGGCCGTCGTTGGCGGTGGGGTGCCAGCCGAGCTTGCGCGGGCCGCGGACGAAACCGTCCACGGGCGCGGGGGCGGCGCCTTCGTGGTCGGTCGGCTGGGCCAGCATGAAGTGGCGCTTGCCGTCGGGGAACTCCAGCTCGGTGGAGCAGTCGTGCGCGTGCGAGGAGCTGTAGAGCACGCCCTGGTACGGCAGCACGAACTGGGTGGCGCCGAGGCAGCGGTCGCGCCACTTCTCGCTGAAGTCGCTCAGGCGCAGGCCGATGCGGCCGTCGAAGACGCCGCCGCCGGAGCCCTCGTTGCCCGTGTAGAAGCCGGTGGCGTCGGTGGAGATGTCCTTGACGACCGAGTTCGACGGGATGTTGGTGTAGGTCTTGGCGATCGCGCCGGTGGTGGCGTCGACCACGGCCAGGGCGTGCGTGTTGGAGCCGTTGACGGTGAAGAAGTCACCGCCCAGCAGCACGTTCTTGCCGTCCGGGGTGACCTCGATGGCGCGGCCGGGCTCGTCGGCGTTGGCGACGAAGGGCTTGAGCGCGCCGGAGGCGGCGTCGACCGCGGCGAACCGCTCGCGGGTCTGGCCCTCGACCTGGTAGAAGTCTCCGGCCGCGTACAGGGTGTCGTCGGTGACGGCGAGCCCGCGCACGGTGGAGGGGAAGCTGGGGTGGAACGAGGCCTTGGGGGTGCAGGTCGCGATGTCGATCGCGGCGACGCTGGAGACCGGGGTGCCGTTGACGGCGCCGAAGTAGCCGCCGGCGTACAGGGTCTTGTTGTCCTTCGAGACGACCAGCGTGCGCACGGTCGCGGTGCCCTCGCCGATGGTGAAGGCGAGCTTGCAGGCGGTGGGGTTGCCCGTCGCGGCGTCGAGCGCGACGAAGTTCACGGCCTCCTGCTCGGTACCGCTGCCGGAGCCCTCGGGCGGGCGGACCGCCGAGAAGGTGCCGCCGGCGAACACGGTGCCGTTGGCCTGGGCCATGGCCCAGACGATGCCGTCGGGCTGCCAGGTGGGCAGCTGGTCGGCGGTGAATGCCACGGGCTGGGTGATGGCGGACGCCTGAGGCATCAGCACCAGGCCTATTCCGGTGCCGGCACCGGCCAGTGACAGGACGAGGGCAGCAGTCAGCCCTCTGGATCTACGCATGAGCCCCCCAGGGCAATCGCCCGGTTTGATGGCTGAAACTATCCGAACAGCCATATGTACTGGCGCAGACTAGGGCTCACGCGAGGGCCCGGTCACCTCACTTGACCTATTGCATACCAACTTGGAATCAACAGGGTTCAGCACGGAGGGTGCACTACGGACATACGGCAGCTTTGCCCCGGTCAAGCCCGCACGGAAAGGCGGGTATGACCGGCACACGGCAAAGCGTAGGGGAAATATAAGGCCTCAGCGGTCGATACGAACCGTCACGCCCGCCAGCTGGTCCTCGACCTGGCGGATGTCCGCGTCAACCATGATCTTGGCCAAATCGGCAACCAAGACCGTCGGCTTCCAGCCGAGCAGGTCGTGGGCCTTGGAGGCGTCGCCGATGAGGGCGTCCACCTCGCTGGGGCGCTCGTACTTGGGGTCGTAGCGCACGTGCTCGTTCCAGTCGAGACCGGCGTGCGTGAAGGAGGCCTCGACGAACTCGCGGACGGTGGCGGCCACGCCGGTGGCGACCACGTAGTCGGTGGCCTCGTCCTGCTGGAGCATCCGCCACATGGCGTCGACGTACTCGGGGGCGAAGCCCCAGTCGCGGACGGCGTCGAGGTTGCCGAGGTAGAGCTTCTCCTGGAGACCGGCCTTGATCCGGGCGACCGCGCGGGTGATCTTGCGGGTCACGAAGGTCTCGCCGCGGCGCGGGGACTCGTGGTTGAAGAGGATCCCGTTGACGGCGAACATGCCGTAGGCCTCGCGGTAGTTCACCGTGGTCCAGTACGCGAAGACCTTGGCGGCGCCGTAGGGGCTGCGCGGGTGGAACGGGGTGCCCTCGTTCTGCGGCGGCGGGGTGGCGCCGAACATCTCGGAGGACGAGGCCTGGTAGATGCGGGTGTCGATGCCGCTGGCCCGGATCGCCTCCAGCAGCCGCAGCGCGCCGAGACCGGTCACGTCGCCGGTGTACAGCGGGGCGTCGAAGGAGACGCGCACATGCGACTGCGCACCGAGGTTGTAGACCTCGTCGGGGCGTATCTCGCGCAGCAGGTTCACCAGGGCGACGCCGTCGGACAGGTCGGCGTGGTGCAGGACGAAGGACCGGTTGGCGGTCTGCGGGTCCTGGTAGATGTGGTCGATCCGCTCCGTGTTGAAGCTGGAGGAGCGCCGCACCAGCCCGTGCACCGTGTAGCCCTTGGAGAGCAGGAGCTCGGCCAGGTACGAGCCGTCCTGCCCGGTGACGCCGGTGATCAGTGCGGTCTTGCCCATGTGGGGTCCCCCTGAGGTTCGTTGCGATTCATGGTGATTCGATGTGGTTCGTTGAGTCCCGGCGGGGGGACGCGCCGCACCGGTCCGTGGCCCGGGACCGGATGGGTACCGTACACGGCCCCTGCGCGCCCTTCCCCTGGCGCCAGGCCCGGCTTCCGAAGCAGAGGCGTGGGGCGGGGTCGCCCAGGAGTGTCCCCGCAGGACGAGCGCGCAACCCGGGCCGGACATGCGCAGCCGAGGCCAAGTGCGCGAGCCGAGGAGACACTCCGGAGCGCCCCCGCCCCACACCAGCACCCGGCCAAGCCCCGCAGGGCCAAATCCAGCCCCGCCGGCGTTTGAGGCGCGGGGTCCGGGGCGGAGCCCCGTGCAACGGAGCCGCACAGGCCAAGCCCCGCCAAGCCCCCCGCAGGGGAAGCGGCCAACCGGTCCCGGACTGCTGCCACCCCCGCGGGAGCGGACTGGCATCATCGGCGGTATGACAAGTTCGCTGCCGCTCCTGCCCCCGAACGCCCGCGTCTTCGTCGCGGGCCACCGCGGCCTCGTGGGGTCCGCGGTCGCCCGCCGGCTCACCGCCGACGGCCACGAGGTGCTGACCCGGGGCCGCGCCGACCTCGACCTGCGCGATGCCGCCGCGACGGAGGCGTACCTGAAGGACGTCCGCCCGGACGCCGTGGTGCTGGCCGCCGCCAAGGTCGGCGGGATCATGGCCAACAGCACGTACCCGGTGCAGTTCCTGGAGGACAACCTCAAGATCCAGCTCAGCGTGATCGCCGGGTCGTACGCGGCCGGAGTGGGCCGGCTGCTGTTCCTCGGCTCCTCGTGCATCTACCCGAAGCTGGCGCCGCAGCCGATCAGCGAGGACGCCCTGCTGACCGGCCCGCTGGAGCCGACCAACGAGGCGTACGCCCTGGCGAAGATCGCCGGCATCGTCCAGGTCCAGTCGTACCGCAAGCAGTACGGGGCCTCGTACATCTCGGCCATGCCGACGAACCTCTACGGCCCCGGCGACAACTTCGACCTGGAGTCCTCGCACGTCCTGCCCGCCCTGATCCGGCGGTTCCACGAGGCCGCCGCCGAGGGCCGCGAGGAGGTCACGCTGTGGGGATCCGGCACTCCGCGCCGGGAGTTCCTGCACGTGGACGACCTGGCCTCGGCCTGCGCGGTACTGCTGAACAGCTATGACGGGGACGAGCCCGTCAACATCGGCTGCGGCGAGGACCTGACCATCAGGGAGCTGGCCGAGACGGTCGCCGGGGTGACCGGCTTCGAGGGCCGGCTCGCCTGGGACACGTCCAAGCCGGACGGGACCCCGCGCAAGCTGCTGGACGTCGGCCGCCTCACCTCGCTCGGCTGGAAGCCCGGCATCCCGCTGCGGGACGGCATCGCGGCCACGTACCAGTGGTGGCGCGAGCAGAGCTGACCTCAAGACCGGGCTCCTCAGTACGCTCCGCGACCGTCGACGACGGCGCGGAGGGTACGGCCCATGACGTCGACATCACTGGTGAAGGACCAGTTGTCCACGTACTGGAGATCAAGCTGAATCGTTTCGTCCCATGACAGGTCCGACCGTCCGCTGATCTGCCACAGCCCCGTCATTCCGGGCCGTACGGTGAGCCGGCGCAGCTCGACCTCGTCGTACTCCGCCACCTCCTCCGGCAGCGGCGGGCGCGGTCCGACCAGCGACATGTGTCCGGTGAGCACGTTGATCAGCTGCGGCAGCTCGTCCATCGAGGTGCGGCGCAGCAGCCGGCCGACCCGGGTCACGCGGGGGTCGCGGCGCATCTTGAACATCAGGCCGTCGTTCTCGTTCGCCCCGGAGAGCTCGGCCTTGCGGGAGTCGGCGTCGACGACCATGGTGCGGAACTTCCACATGACGAACGGGCAGCCGTCGCGGCCGATGCGCCGCTGGCGGTAGAAGGCCGGGCCGCGGGAGCCGAAACGTATCGCCAGGACGATTCCGAGGAAGAGCGGCGACAGAAGCAGCAGTCCGACCCCGGCCCCCGCCCGGTCCAGGGCCGACTTGAGCAGGGTCTGCCAGCCCCGGCCGACGGGCGGTACGACCCGCAGTACGGCGAGCCCGCCCGCGGTCAGGGTCTCCAGCCGTTTGACGGATACCTCGACCAGCCCCGGGAACACGGCGAGTTCCAGCCCCGCGTCGTGCAGGGCCCAGGCGACCCGGCGCAGCCGGTCCCCGGCGAACCGCGCGCCCGGGGCGACGAGCACCAGGTCGGCGTGGTGGCTGCGGACGGCGCCCAGCACGGCCTCGGAGTCGCCGCCCGGGGCCTGGGGCCTGGCCTCGCCGAGCCGGGCCGCGACGGGCACCCCGCTGACGAGCGATCCGACGCCGACCGGGACCACTCCGACCACGACGTACGGGTGGTCGGTTCGCGCGGCGAGGTGCGCGATGACGTCCTCGGCGGAATCGGGCTCGCCGATGACCAGGACCCGGCTGACGGCCTGGGCCTCGCGCCGGGCCGCCGAGAGATGACGGTAGGTGAGTTTGTGGCAGGCCACGGTGATCAGCAGGGCGGGCAGCAGGGCCCCGAGGGCGGAGAGCCGGGGGGTGTCCTCCTCGGTCACCACGCGGGCCACGGCCAGGACGCCGATCAGAATCAGCCAGTCGTGCAGGACGGGCAGCACTCCGCGCGATTCCCCGAGCAGCCGGGACGCGTAGCGGCGGCGCAGCGCCTGTACGCCGGTCCACGCGAGGGCGGCACCGAGGGCGCAGTACACCGGTCGTACCTGCTGGGCGGCCTCGAAGACGAGTCCGACGGGCACGGCGGCGCCGAGGAAGTCCGCGGCGAGGGCAGCGGGCAGGTACCACCGCGCCTTGTCACCGAGCCGACGGGCAGGCGCTGTCGACGCCTGGGCCGTTCTGGCCACTCTTTGCGCAGGAAAATGAACATGCCTCATGGGCCCCCCTGGCACGTGGTCTATGTCGAGCGCGAGTGTCCACGGCTTCCCCAGGCAACGGACATCTGTCGCACCGGGAAACAGTACGACAAACGCCCGTACGGTAAATGCCGTTTGGGTTAACGCGACCTCTCGTTGCCCAAGTGTTAGCAACCGGTATCAGCCGTTCCTGTTACCGCGCTCTCCTCTCCCACACAAAGGTGAATGGTCCGGATAGCGGATACGTCTCTTCGGACAACGAACCGTTTCCAGCCAACCTTTTGACGCGGCCCTGACATTCCGCGCGCTAAGTGGCAATCTTCGACCGTTCATCGCACCAGCCCTGATCTGCCCGGAGGCCCACCCAGCCGTCCGGAACCCCCCTTGCAGAAGGAGTCTGCGTTGAGGTCCACCCCCCAGCGGCGCGCCACTGCGGCCGGCGCGCTCATTGCCGCGGCAGCACTGCTCGCCGTAGGCATACAGACCGGCACCGCCACCGCCGACGCCACCGCGTCCCAGGCCGGCACCGCCGTCCAGTCCAACCCGGGCGCGGCCAACCGGGTACTCAGCGCTTCGGAGCGTGCGACGCTCCTCGCCGAGGCCAACTCGACCACCGTGCAGGCTGCCAAGGCCCTGGGCCTCGGCAGCGGCGAGAAGCTGGTCGTCCGCGATGTGGTCAAGGACGCGGACGGCACCACGCACACCACCTACGAGCGCACCTACGACGGCCTCCCGGTCCTCGGCGGCGACCTCACCGTTCACGCCAAGGACGGCGTGACCAAGAGCGTCACCAAGGCCACGCACCACGAGATCAAGGTCGCGGACACCGACGCCACGGTCACCCCGGCGGCAGCCGAGAGCCAGGCCGTCTCCGCCGCGGGTGCCGAGGGCTCGAAGGAGGCCAAGGCCTCCAAGAACGCCCGCAAGGTGATCTGGGCGGCCGAGGGCGTTCCGGTCCTCGCGTTCGAGACCGTCGTCGGCGGCATCCAGCACGACGGCACGCCGAACGAGCTGCACGTGGTGACCAACGCCAAGACCGGCGCGAAGATCACCGAGTGGCAGGCCATCGAGACCGGCACCGGCAACACCATGTACAGCGGCCAGGTGACGCTCGGGAGCTCGCAGTCGGGCAGCAACTACACGCTGAACGACGCCACCCGCGGCGGCCACAAGACGAACAACCTCAACCGCGGCACCTCCGGCACCGGAACCCTGTTCTCCGGCCCGGACGACACCTGGGGCAACGGCCTTCCGGCCAACCTGGAGACGGCCGCCGCCGACGCCCACTACGGCGCGCAGGTCACGTGGGACTACTACAAGAACGTGCACGGCCGCAACGGCCTGCGCAACGACGGCGTCTCCCCGTACAGCCGCGTCCACTACGGCAACAACTACGTGAACGCGTTCTGGGACGACTCCTGCTTCTGCATGACGTACGGCGACGGTGACGGCAACGCCAAGCCGCTCACCTCCACCGACGTCGCGGCCCACGAGATGACCCACGGCCTGACCTCGGTCACCGGCAACATGACGTACAGCGGTGAGCCCGGCGGTCTGAACGAGGCGACCTCCGACATCTTCGCCGCGGCCGTCGAGTTCTACGCCAACAACCCGCAGGACGTCGGCGACTACCTGGTCGGCGAGAAGATCGACATCCGCGGCAACGGCACCCCGCTGCGGTACATGGACAAGCCGAGCAAGGACGGCTCGTCCAAGGACGCCTGGTACTCGGGCATCGGCTCGATCGACGTCCACTACTCCTCGGGCCCGGCCAACCACTGGTACTACCTGGCCTCCGAGGGATCCGGCGCCAAGGTCGTCAACGGCGTGAGCTACGACTCGCCGACCTCCGACGGCCTCCCGGTCACCGCGATCGGCCGCGACGCCGCCTCGAAGATCTGGTTCCGCGCGCTGACCACCGGTCTGTTCCGGTCGAACACCAACTACGCGGCAGCCCGTACGGCCACCCTGCAGGCCGCCGCCGACCTGTACGGCGCCGGCTCGACCACGTACAACAACGCGGCCAACGCCTGGGCGGCCATCAACGTCGGCCCCCGTGTGGTGAGCGGCGTCACGGTCACCAACCCGGGCAACCAGACCACCGTCACGGGCAGCGCGGTCAGCCTGCAGGTCCAGGCCACCAGCACCAACCCCGGCGCGCTGAGCTACGCGGCCACCGGCCTCCCGGCCGGCCTGTCGATCAACTCCTCGACCGGCCTGATCTCCGGTACGGCCTCCACCGCGGGCACGTCCAACGTGACCGTCACGGTGACCGACTCGCAGAGCAAGACGGGCACGGCGGCGTTCACCTGGACGGTCGGCACCTCGCAGCCGAACGTCTTCGAGAACACCACCGACTACGCGATCGCGGACAACGCGACCGTCGACTCCCCGCTCACCGTGAACCGCACGGGCAACGCGCCGAGCACCCTCAAGGTGGACGTCAACATCGTCCACACCTACATCGGTGACCTGAAGGTCGACCTGGTCGCCCCCGACGGCACCCTCTACAACCTGCACAACCGCACCGGCGGCAGCGCGGACAACATCGTCAAGTCCGTCACGGTCAACGCCTCCTCCGAGGTCGCCAACGGAGTGTGGAAGCTCCGGGTCAACGACAACGCGAACCTCGACACCGGAAAGATCGACAGCTGGAAGCTCACCTTCTGACCCCACCGGGGTCCGCGTGAAGGACAGCTGAACCGCTAGACACGGGGCCGCCCGGGAGGAAACCTCCCCGGGCGGCCCTGTCCCATGGGCCGTGTCCGGCCGGGACCACCGGCGCGGCGGCGCGCGGCCGAGAAGCGGGCCGGGCGGTCAGCCGATGGAGCGGAAGATCCGGGTGAGGAAGTCCTCCTCGCCCACCGCGCCTTCCTCACCGGTGTCGGCGACGTTGTCCCCTCGGCCGGTCTCCCCGCGGCCGCCCTGGCCCCCGTTGCCGTCGAGGTCCTCACGGGCCCCGCCCCCGCTGCCCTGGTCGCCGATGCCCTGGTCGCCACGGCCCTGGTCCGCGCTGCCCGGGTCCGCGCCGCCGAGGTCACCGCCGCCCTGGTCGCCGATGCCCTGGTCACCGCGGCCTTGGTCACCGCGGCCCTGGTCGCCGCGGCCCGGGTCCGCGCCGCCCTGGTCGCCGATGCCCTGGTCACCGCGGCCGCCGCCGTCACCGCCGCCGTCACCGCCGTCACCGCCGCCGTCACCACGGCCGTCACCGCGCCCGTCTGCCGGCCTGAAGAAGACCGCGACGACCTCCACGTCCCGCACCCGCTGGCCCGGCGCCAGGACTCTCTCCGCCCTGCCCGAGCAGCCCTGGTTGCCGAAGAGGACGGCCTGCGACCTGGTCTGGTTGACCACTTCGACGGCGGGCTCGTTGCGGGAGGTGTGCGTCAGCAGGTAGCAGGTGTCGTTGCCCGCGGGACGGATCTGCGCGCGGCGCTCGTCCCCGTCCTGCTCGAAGAACCGGTAGTGCAGCGTGCCGAGGGGGCCCCCTCCCTGGTCGTCGGCCGGCGACGGGCCGGCGGTGGGCAGGACGAGAGCGACAGCGCCGACGAACACGGCGGCGGCGGTGGTACGAAGACGCATGGGGAGTCCGTTTCTCGGGTTCCACGGATGCCGGGTCCGGTGGCATCCGCGGGCAGCGTAGGAGCGGACAAAGGTGCAGAAACGGTTAGGCATGCTGAATACGTTCGAAGGTTCACCCTCCCGGAAGGCCCTTCTGAGCCCATCCGGCAGCGCCCGGGCAGGCCCGTACGCCCCGGCGCACCCAAAGGGTGCGGAGCGTACGGGAAGCGGCGCCGGGTCAGACGGAGGCGCGTTCGGGGGTCGCCCCGGCGGCCCGGCCCGCAGCGGCCGGGCGGACCAGCACCAGCGCGCCCAGCAGGCCCATCACCCCCGCGACCACGAACACCTCCCGCAGCCCGCTCGCGAAGGCCTCCTCCACCCAGCCCCGGGCGCCGTCGGAGGCCGCCAGCAGCTCCCCCGCCCGGCCGGAGGCCAGCGCCCCGGCCGTGCCCGGCGGCCGGCCCGAGCCGTCGAGCCCGTCGGCCAGCCCGGACTGGAAGACCGCGCCGAGCACCGCGATCCCCAGGGCCATGCCCAGCTGCCGCGCGGTGTTCAGCGCGCCACCGGCCATGCCCGCCCGGTCCGGAGCCACGGCGGCCATCGCGGCGGCCGCCAGCGGCGGGATGGCGATGCCCACGCCCACCCCGGCCACCACCATCCCCGGGATCAGGGCCGGCCAGCCGTCGCCGGCGTCCAGCATCCACGCCTGGAGCAGTGCGCCCGCACCGATCAGCAGCAGTCCGCCGCCGATGGTCAGCCGGGCGGACGCCTCGTGCAGCAGCCGGCCCGCCAGCGCCGACGCGACGAAGGAGGCCAGGCTCAGCGGCACCAGCACCAGACCCGCGCCGACGGGGCCCATCCCCTCGGCGGACTGGAGCCACAGGGACACGTACATGAGGTACGAGAACGCCGCCCCGGACAGCAGCAGTGCGGAGGTCATCACCGTGACGAAGGCCGGGCTGCGGAAGAGCGAGAGGTCCAGCATCGGACGGGAGCTGCGCAGTTCGACGAGGACGAAGGCCGCGAAGCAGGCGGCGCCCAGGCCGAGGACGCCGAGGGTGGCGGGGGCGGTCCAGCCGTGCTCGCCGGCCCGGATCAGGCCGTACGTGAGGGCGGCGGCGCCCGCGGTGAAGGTGGCCGTGCCCGGCAGGTCCAGGCCCTTGGCGTGCGGGTCGCGGGACTCGCCGACCGCCTTGAGGGTGACGTACACGGCCAGTGCGCAGACGGGCAGGTTGATGTAGAAGATCCAGCGCCAGCCGAACTGCTCGGTGAGCAGCCCGCCGATGACCGGCCCGGCCGCGGCGGCGGCGCCGTTGACCGCGCCCCAGACGCCGAAGGCGATCCCGCGGTCGCGGCCCTGGTAGGCCCCGCTGAGCAGGGCCATGGTGGTGGCGAACATGGCGGCGCCGCCCACGCCCTGGACGGCGCGGAAGGCGATCAGCGCGGCCGGGCCGCCGGCCAGGCCGCAGGCGAGCGAGGCGAGGGCGAAGACCCCGATCCCGGCGAGGTAGAGGCGCCGGCGGCCGATCCGGTCGGCGAGCGCGCCCGCACCGAGCAGCAGGGCGGCCAGGGCCAGGGCGTATATGTCCAGCACCCACTGGAGCCCGGCGAACGAGGTGTGCATGTCGGCGGCCATGTCGGGCAGGGCGACGGTCACGATCGTGACGTCGACCAGGAGCATGAAGGCCCCGAGGCACACCGCCGTCAGCGGCAGCCACTTGCGCATGTTCTCTCCTCGGGGTGGGGGCCGGATCCCGGCCGCCCCGAGGTGTCAGGCACGGGCCTTGATCCCGCATCCGGAAGCGGGTCGGCGGCTGGTTTCCGCCGTCGCGGTGCCTGGGATGACGGAAACCATGAACCCAGTGAAACCGGACCCCCTCGATCAAGCCTTGATCCAGGCTTTGACGACCGACGGCCGGTCCTCCTCCTCCCTCAGCCGCCTGGCCGAGGTGGGGGACGGGCGGCTGGTGGACCCGCCGCCCGTCCCCCGGACGAGTAAGTCCGGAGTGGTGCCTGCGGTTCAGCGCAGGACCACTCCGTCCCCCGGACCCGCGTCACCCGGCGCCGGGCCCACGACCAGGCCCAGTTCGGCCGGGGTCGCCAGCAGCGGGTGCGCGGGCAGGATGCGGACGGTGTAGCCGAACGGCCCCGTACGGTCGAGGGCGAGCGGGCCCTCGTACACCCAGCGGCCCTCCAGGTCGGGACCGGTGGCCGGCTTGAGCGGGAAGGCCCGCGCGTCCCGGATCACGTCCTGCGGGTCCACCCGGCCGGCGACGGCCTGCACCTCCACGTCCTCTGGCGCGAGCGCGTCCAGTGACACCCGTACCCGCAGCGTGAGCGTGGCGCCGAGTTCGGCGGTGCCGTCGACGGGGGCGGCGGCCAGAGCCTCCACGTGCTCGACGGCGACCCGCGGCCAGGCGGCCCGGACCCGCCCCTTCCACCAGGCGAGGTCCCGGGCCGCCTCGGCGGTCAGGGCCCGGTGGGCGAGCGCGGCCGGCGCGTACAGCCGCTCCACGTACTCCCGCACCATCCGCCCCGCCAGCACCTTGGGCCCCAGCGAGACCAGCGTGCGCCGGACCATCTCGATCCACCGCACGGGCAGCCCGGTGCCCCCGGTCCGGTCGTAGAACCGGGGCGCGACCCGGCCCTCGATCAGATCGTAGAGCGCGTTCGCCTCCAGGTCGTCCCGGCGGTCCTCGTCGGCGCCGAGCCCGTCGGCGGTCGGGATGGCCCAGCCGAAGTCGGGCTCGAACCACTCGTCCCACCAGCCGTCCAGCACGGACAGGTTGAGGCAGCCGTTGAGCGCGGCCTTCATCCCGCTCGTCCCGCACGCCTCCAGCGGACGCAGCGGGTTGTTCAGCCAGACGTCGCAGCCCGGGTAGAGCTTCTGCGCCATGGCCATGCCGTAGTCGGGCAGGAAGACGATCCGGTGCCGCACCCGCGGGTCGTCCGCGAAGCGCACCAGCTCCTGCACGAGCCGCTTCCCGCCGTCGTCGGCCGGGTGCGCCTTGCCCGCGACCACGATCTGCACGGGCCGGTCCGGGTCCAGCAGCAGCCTGCGCAGCCTTTCCGGGTCGCGCAGCATCAGCGTCAGCCGCTTGTACGAGGGCACGCGCCGGGCGAAGCCGATGGTCAGCACGTCCGGGTCGAGTACGGAGTCCACCCAGCCCAGTTCGGCCTCGGCGGCCCCGCGCTGGCGCCAGGAGGCCCGCAGCCGGTCCCGTACCTCCTGCACCAGCTGCTCGCGCAGCACCCGGCGCAGGTCCCAGACGTCCTGGTCGGGGATGTCGGCGACCGCGTCCCAGCGCTGGGAGCCGCCGACCGAGAGGGCGTCCTCGGTGCGGCCGGCGCCGATCTGCCGGGCGCCGAGCCGGACCACCTCGGGGGCCACCCAGGTCGGGGCGTGCACCCCGTTGGTCACGGAGGTGATGGGCACGTCGGCGGCGTCGAAGCCCGGCCACAGCCCGGCGAACATGCCGCGGCTGACCGCGCCGTGCAGGGTGGACACCCCGTTGGCCCGCTGGGCCAGGCGCAGCCCCATCACCGCCATGTTGAACACCCCGGGGTCGCCGCCGGGATAGGACTCGGCTCCGAGTTCGAGGATCCGCTCGACCGGTACGCCGTCCAGTTCCCCGCCCTCTCCGAAGTGCCGGGCGACCAGGGCGCGCTCGAAGCGGTCGATGCCGGCGGGGACGGGGGTGTGCGTGGTGAAGACGGTCCCGGCGCGCACCGCCTCGACGGCGGCGTCGAAGCCGAGGCCCCGCTCCCGTTCCAGTTCCCTTATGCGTTCCAGCCCGAGGAAGCCGGCGTGGCCCTCGTTGGTGTGGAAGACCTCGGGGTCGGGGTGGCCGGTCAGGGTGCAGTAGAGGCGGACGGCGCGGACGCCGCCGATGCCGAGGAGCATCTCCTGGAGCAGCCGGTGGTCGCTGCCGCCGCCGTAGAGCCGGTCGGTCACCTCGCGGGCCGCGGTGTCGTTGTCCTCGACGTCGGAGTCCAGGAGCAGGAGGGGCACCCGGCCGACGCGGGCCTGCCAGATGTGCGCGTGCAGGGCGCGTCCGCCGGGCAGGGTCAGCGAGACCCGGGCGGGGGTGCCGTCCTCCTGGCGCACCAGGGCGAGGGGCAGCTCGTTGGGGTCGAGTACGGGGTAGTGCTCCTGCTGCCAGCCGTCGCGGGAGAGCGACTGGCGGAAGTAGCCGTGGCGGTACAGCAGTCCCACGCCGATGAGGGGGACGCCGAGGTCGCTGGCGGCCTTCAGGTGGTCCCCGGCGAGGATCCCGAGCCCGCCGGAGTACTGGGGCAGGGCGGCGGTGATGCCGAACTCGGGGGAGAAATAGGCGATCCCGGCGGGCAGGGCACCCTCGGACTCGTGTCCCTGGTACCACCTCCCGCCGTTCAGGTAGTCATCGAGGTCGGCGGCGACGACGGCGAGCCGCCGCAGGAACCGGCGGTCGCCGGACAGTTCCGCCAGCCGGGCGGCGGACACGGCGCCGAGGAGCCGGACGGGGTCGCCGTCGGCGGCCTGCCAGCCCTCGGGGTCGACGGATTGGAAGAGTTCGCGGGTCTCCGCGTGCCACGACCAGCGCAGGTTGTGCGCGAGGTCGGTGAGTGGCAGCAGGGTCTCCGGAAGGACGGGGCGCACGGTGAATCGACGGATAGCCTTCACGTGTTCCACCTTCGCAGGGGATTGCGGATCGGAGCGGCCGCACCACGCTGTGCACCGCGCATCACCCCCGGAAGGCTAGCGAGGAGGGCTCGCGCCGACCATGGTGCCCCGGCCCGGCCGCCGTCCCCGCGCGGCAGCTCGGTGGATCAGCGGCGCGAGGACGGAACCGGCCCGCGGACCTCTCACGGACTCCTCGGACCGGTCCGGAACGGTGCCCGGCCGAGCGGGTGTTGCGGTGGGCGCGGAGGGTGAATCAGCGCACGGGAGGGACCCGGGAGGTGGATGAGACGCCTGATGTCCGTACCCACATCAGGTAGTCCTGCCCGACTTGACGGAGCCCCGCCGGATGTCGACCCGGGGCTTCATATTGCCCGTGCCACTACGTACGAGTAGTTAACCGGGCGCCCGGATTGGGCGGGGTGAGAGTGGGAAGGGCTCACCGGGTACGCGCGGTACACGCACGGCGCACCCGCCCCCTACCTCTCCCCGCCACCCGAGTGAACGCGGACAGGAGCGGCCATGCCCGCAGCCCAGCCGTCTTCCGAGCGGCTAGAAACAGAGCGAACAGAGCGTGCACGACCAGCCGGTTCCCCGGCTGCGCTGTTGTCACCGAGCCCTGCGAACTGCCCCCAGGTGATCCCATCATGATCGGTCGCATTCCCGTGCTGGACGTCCGCCCCGCCGTCGACTGCGGCGCCAGACCCGCCAAGGCGGTCGTGGACGAGGTCTTCGAGATCTCCGCCACCGTGTTCCGTGAGGGACACGACGCCGTGGCGGCCCATGTCGTGCTCCGAGATCCGAGCGGGCGGCTGCGGCCCCCCGTGCCCATGCACGAGCTTGCCCCCGGCACCGACCGCTGGGGGGCCCGGGTGTCCGCCGAGGCCGAGGGGAGGTGGACGTACGCCGTCGAGGCGTGGAGCGACCCGGTGGCCACCTGGCGGTCCCATGCGGCGATCAAGATCCCCGCCGGGATCGACACCGGGCTCGTCCTGCTGGAGGGCGCCGAGCTCTACGCGCGGGCCGGGGCCCGGATCCCCAAGCGCGACGGCCGTGAGGCGGTGCTGTCCGCCGCCGAGGCCATGCGGGACGAGGACGTGGAGGTCGCCGTGCGGTACGCGGCCGCCCTCGCCCCCGAGGTGGACGCGGCGCTCGCGCGGCGCCCGTACCGGGAGCTGGTCACCGCCGCCAAGGCGCTGCCGCTGCTGGTCGAGCGCAAGCGGGCCCTCTTCGGCTCCTGGTACGAGCTGTTCCCGCGGTCCGAGGGGGCCTTGGTCGACGCCGGGGAGGTACCGATCAGCGGGACCTTCCGGACGGCCGCCGACCGGCTGCCCGCGGTCGCCGCGATGGGCTTCGACGTGGTGTACCTGCCGCCGATCCACCCCATCGGCAGCACCTACCGCAAGGGACCGAACAACACGATGTCGGCGGGGAGTTGGGACCCGGGCGTGCCGTGGGCCATCGGCTCCACGGAGGGCGGGCACGACGCCGTCCACCCGGACCTCGGCACGATCGAGGACTTCGACGCCTTCGTCGCGCGCGCCCGCGAGCTGCACCTGGAGATCGCGCTCGACTTCGCCCTCCAGTGCTCGCCCGACCACCCCTGGGTGGAGAAGCACCCGGAGTGGTTCCGCCACCGCGCCGACGGGACGATCGCGTACGCCGAGAACCCCCCGAAGAAGTACCAGGACATCTACCCCGTCCACTTCGACACCGACATGGCCGGCATCGTCGAGGAGACGCTCCGGATCCTGCGGTACTGGATGGCGCACGGCGTCCGCATCTTCCGGGTCGACAATCCGCACACCAAGCCGGTGGTCTTCTGGCAGAAGGTGATCGCGGACATCAACAAGTCCGACCCCGACGTGATCTTCCTGGCCGAGGCCTTCACCCGCCCGGCGA
This sequence comes from Streptomyces sp. NBC_01408, assembly GCF_026340255.1. Classification (GTDB taxonomy): domain Bacteria; phylum Actinomycetota; class Actinomycetes; order Streptomycetales; family Streptomycetaceae; genus Streptomyces. The sequence goes on from NZ_JAPEPJ010000001.1 coordinate 124,692, forward strand.
TGATGCGCACCCTCGCGGCCGTCGGCTTCCAGCAGTCGTACACGTACTTCACCTGGCGCAACACCAAGGCCGAGCTCACCGAGTACCTGACCGAGCTGTCCGGCGACCGCTCGGCCTCCGTGATGCGGCCGAACTTCTTCGTGAACACCCCGGACATCCTCCACGAATACCTCCAGCACGGCGGGCGCCCCGCCTTCGAGGTGCGGGCCGTGCTCGCCGCCACGCTGTCCCCCTCCTGGGGGGTCTACGCCGGGTACGAGCTCTGCGAGAACACCCCGGTGCGGGAGGGCAGCGAGGAGTACCTGAACTCGGAGAAGTACGAGCTCCGGCCGCGGGACTGGTCCGCGGCCGACCGCGAGGGCCGCACGATCGCCCCGCTGATCACCTCCCTGAACCGGCTGCGCCGCCGCAACCCCGCCCTCCAGCAGCTGCGCGACATCCATTTCCACCCGACCGACAACGAACAGGTGATCGCCTATTCGAAGCACGCCGGGGCCAATTCCGTACTGGTGGTCGTCAACCTCGATCCGCACCACACCCAGGAGGCGACGGTCTCGTTGGACATGCCGGTACTCGGCCTCGACTGGCACGGGTCCCTCGCGGTGCGCGACGAGCTCACCGGCGATACCTATCACTGGGGCAGGGCGAACTACGTGCGCCTAGAGCCGGGCCGCACGCCCGCGCACGTACTTTCCGCTCTGCGACCGTCCCCGCCCACCGGAGGGTCACCCACCACATGATGATCAACGATCCCGTCCCCGACACCTTCGAGGACACCCCCGCCAAGGACCGCGACCCCGACTGGTTCAAACGGGCCGTCTTCTACGAGGTCCTCGTCCGCTCCTTCCACGACAGCAACGGAGACGGCGTCGGGGACCTCAAGGGGCTCACCGCGAAACTGGACTACCTCCAGTGGCTCGGCGTCGACTGTCTCTGGCTGCCGCCGTTCTTCGCCTCGCCCCTGCGCGACGGGGGCTACGACGTCTCCGACTACACCTCCGTACTCCCCGAGTTCGGCGACCTCGCCGACTTCGTGGAGTTCGTGGACGCCGCGCACCACCGCGGCATGCGGGTGATCATCGACTTCGTCATGAACCACACGAGCGACCAGCACGAGTGGTTCCAGCAGTCGCGCAAGGACCCCGAGGGACCGTACGGCGACTACTACATGTGGGCCGACAACGACAAGCAGTACCAGGACGCCCGCATCATCTTCGTCGACACCGAGACCTCGAACTGGACGTACGACCCGCTACGGAAGCAGTACTACTGGCACCGCTTCTTCTCGCACCAGCCGGACCTGAACTTCGAGAACCCGGCCGTGCAGGAGGAGATCGTCTCCGCCCTCAGATTCTGGCTGGACCTCGGCATCGACGGATTCCGGCTCGACGCCGTCCCGTACCTGTACGCCGAGGAGGGGACGAACTGCGAGAACCTGCCCCGCACGCACGAACTGCTGAAGCGGGTGCGGGCCGAGATCGACGCGCACTACCCGGACACCGTCCTGCTCGCCGAGGCGAACCAGTGGCCCGAGGACGTCGTCGACTACTTCGGCGACTTCGCGAAGGGCGGGGACGAATGCCACATGGCCTTCCACTTCCCCGTCATGCCGCGCATCTTCATGGCCGTACGGAGGGAGTCCCGCTACCCCGTCTCCGAGATCCTGGCCAAGACCCCGGCGATCCCGGACCGCTGCCAGTGGGGCATCTTCCTGCGCAACCACGACGAGCTCACCCTCGAAATGGTCACCGACGAAGAGCGCGACTACATGTACGCCGAGTACGCCAAGGACCCGCGGATGCGTGCCAACATCGGCATCCGTCGCCGCCTCGCCCCGCTCCTGGACAACGACCGCAACCAGATGGAGCTGTTCACCGCCCTGCTGCTGTCGCTGCCGGGCTCGCCGGTGCTCTACTACGGCGACGAGATCGGCATGGGCGACAACATCTGGCTCGGCGACCGCGACGGCGTCCGCACGCCCATGCAGTGGACCCCGGACCGCAACGCCGGTTTCTCCTCCTGCGATCCGGGCAGGCTGAACCTGCCCGTCATCATGGACCCGGTCTACGGGTACCAGGTCACCAATGTCGAGGCCGCGATGGCATCGCCCTCGTCACTGCTGCACTGGACCCGTCGGCTGATCGAGATCCGCAAGGCGAACCCCGCCTTCGGACTCGGCTCGTACACCGAACTGCCCTCGTCCAACCCGGCGGTGCTCGCCTTCCTGCGCGAGTTCGGGGACGACCTGGTGCTGTGCGTGCACAACTTCTCGCGCTTCGCGCAGCCCACCGAGCTGGATCTGCGGTCGTTCAACGGGCGGGTCCCGGTGGAGCTCACGGGTGATGTGCGCTTCCCGCCGATCGGCGAGTGGCCGTACCTGCTGACCCTGGCGGGACACGGCTTCTACTGGTTCCGGCTGCGATCCGAACAACGGGCCGAGCCGCGACCCGAGTAGTCGGCGGGCAGCCCCGGACGAAGAGGGGCGGGCAGCTCGAATGGGTCAACCGCCCGCCCCTGTACGGATCATCCTGACCCGACACTCGCACACGCCGGAGAAGCAACTGCCGCACATCCGGGACACTCTGCGCATTCTGTGACGGCCCGGGGAAAGGACGCGACGCCATGTCGGAGGCTGCATCCGCCCGGAGCCGGCTGGCGGCCGACCGGGCCGCCGGGATCGGCCCGCTGGAACCGATGCTGCGGGCCTGGCTGCCCGCACAGCGCTGGTTCGCGGGCAAGGGCCGCACCATCAGCAGGCTCAGGGCGGTCTCGGCCGCCGAACTGCTGCCCCCGGGCTCCACCCCCGGACTGCTGCACCTGCTCCTCGACGTGGACGGGGACTGCTACCAACTGCTGCTGGGCATCCGCCCGTCCCTGCCGCCCGCGCTCGCGCCCACCCTGATCGGCCACGCCGAGGACGGCCCGTACGCGGGCCGGGCCGTGTACGAGGCCCTCGGCGACCCCCGGCTGGCGGCGATGCTGCTGGAGCGGCTGCGCTCCCCCGGCACCCTGGGCCCGCTCCGCTTCGACCGGGACCCGCAGGCTGCCGTACCGGCCGGCCTGGTCCCCCGGCCGCTGTCCGGGGAGCAGACCAACTCGTCCCTCATCTACGGAGATTCGTTCATCCTCAAGGTGTTCCGCCGGGTCGGCCCCGGGGTCAACCCGGACCTGGAGCTGCCCAGGGCCCTGGCCGCCGCCGGCTGCGCCCGCGTCCCGGCGCCCGTCGCCTGGTACGAGGCCGAGCTGCCCGGCAGCGAGCCGCTGACCCTGGGCGTCCTCCAGCCCTACCTGCGCGGCTCCGACGACGGCTGGCAGCTGGCGCTGCGCCGGCTGGGGGCCGGGGAGGACTTCGCCGCCGAGGCGAACGCGCTCGGCCGGGCCACCGCCGAGGTGCACAGCGCGCTCGCGGGCACCCTGCCCACGCTCGCGCTCGGCCCCGAGCAGACCGCCCGGCTCGCCGCCGGGATGACGGCGCGGCTGGCGGCCACCGCCCGCGAGGTGCCCGCGCTGCGGGCCTACGAGGCGGGGCTGCGGGGGGCCTTCGACGCGCTGGCCGCCTCGCGCGGTACGGGGGTCGCCGCCCAGCGGATCCACGGGGACCTCCATCTGGGGCAGACCCTGCGCACCCTGGACGGCTCCTGGTCGTTGATCGACTTCGAGGGCGAGCCGGCCCGGCCGCTGGCCGACCGGCGCCGCCCCGAACCGGCCGTGCGCGACATCGCCGGGATGCTGCGCTCCTTCGACTACGCCGCCCGCTCGCACCGGCCGTTCGCCCCCGCCTGGGCGGACGACTGCCGGGCCGCCTTCTGCGAGGGCTACGCCCGCACCACCGGGCGCGACCCGCGGGAGGACCCCGTACTGCTGCGGGCGTACGAGACCGACAAGGCGGTGTACGAGGCCCGGTACGAGTCCCGGCACCGCCCCGACTGGCTGCACGTGCCGATGGCCGCGATCCGGCGGCTCGCCTCCGGCACGGACCGGAGCTTCGGCCGGGCCATGCCGGGCCCGGGGTCCGTCGCCCGCCCGGGCCCGGCCACGGGTGCCGGTCCGGGTGCCGGATCCGGTGAAACCTTCCCCTCCCTGTCCCCCCACCCCCGCCCGCAGCCGCCTAGGAGGCCGCACACGTGAGCCCCGCCCGTCAGTCCCCCTCCACCACCTCGCCGTCCCCGGCACCGGCCGCCCCCGCGGCCCCGGCTCCGGCCGCGGCCCCGGGCCGCGGAGCGCCGGTCGCGGCGGCGCGCAAACCCAAGGCGTCGGCGCCGCGCGCCCGGAGGGCTCCCGAGCGCGGGCTCCGGCCGGCGCCCGCCCTCGGCGGTGACGAACGGGCCCGGCTGCTGGAGGGCCGCCACCACGATCCGCACGCCGTGCTGGGCGCGCGCACCCAGCGGGGCGGGTTGGCCTTCCGCGTGCTGCGCCCGTACGCCAAGGCGGTCACCGTCGTGGCCAAGGGGCTGCGCGCCGAGCTCCTCGACGACGGCGACGGGCTGTTCTCCGGGCTGCTGCCGCTCACCGGGGTGCCGGACTACCGGCTGCTGGTCACGTACGACAGCGACGAGATCGAGGTCCACGACCCGTACCGGTTCCTACCCGCGCTCGGCGAGCTGGACCTGCACCTGATCGGGGAGGGCCGGCACGAGCAGCTGTGGAAGGCGCTCGGGTCCGAGCCGATGGAGCACCAGGGGGTGGCAGGCACCCGCTTCACGGTGTGGGCGCCGAACGCCCAGGGGGTCCGGGTCACCGGGGACTTCTCCTACTGGGACTCCGTCGCCTACCCGATGCGCTCCCTGGGCGCGACCGGGGTGTGGGAGCTGTTCCTGCCGGGCGTGGCCGAGGGCGCGCTGTACAAGTACGACATCACCCGGCCCGACGGCAGCCACACCCTGCGCGCCGACCCGATGGCCCGGTCGGCGGAGGTCCCCCCGGCGAACGCCTCGGTGGTCTCCGCCTCGCGGTACGTGTGGCAGGACGACCGGTGGATGGCGGAGCGGGGCGCCCGCCCGGCCCACCAGGCCCCCCTGTCGGTGTACGAGGTGCACCTGGCGTCCTGGCGGCCCGGTCTCTCGTACCGGCAGCTGGCGGAGCAGCTCCCGGCCTACGTGAAGGAGCTGGGCTTCACGCACGTGGAGCTGATGCCGGTCGCCGAGCACCCCTTCGGCGGCTCGTGGGGGTACCAGGTCACCGGCTTCTACGCGCCGACCTCGCGGATGGGCACCCCGGACGACTTCCGCTGCCTGGTGGACGCGCTGCACGGGGCGGGGATCGGGGTGATCGTCGACTGGGTGCCGGCGCACTTCCCGCGCGACGACTGGGCCCTCGCCGAGTTCGACGGGCGGCCGCTGTACGAGCACCAGGACCCGCGGCGGGCCGCGCACCCGGACTGGGGGACGCTGGAGTTCGACTACGGCCGCAAGGAGGTCCGCAACTTCCTCGTCGCCAACGCCGTGTACTGGTGCGAGGAGTTCCACGTGGACGGGCTGCGCGTGGACGCGGTGGCCTCGATGCTCTACCTCGACTACTCGCGGAGCGAGGGCGAGTGGACGCCCAACGAGCACGGCGGACGGGAGAACCTGGACGCGGTGGCGCTGCTCCAGGAGATGAACGCCACCGTGTACCGGCGCTGCCCCGGGGTGGTGACCATCGCGGAGGAGTCCACCGCCTGGGAGGGCGTGACCCGGCCGACGGACTGCGGCGGTCTCGGCTTCGGGCTGAAGTGGAACATGGGCTGGATGCACGACACCCTGCGCTACATGTCGAAGGAGTCGGTGCACCGCAAGTACCACCACAACGACATGACCTTCGGGATGGTGTACGCCTTCAGCGAGAACTACGTGCTGCCGATCTCGCACGACGAGGTGGTGCACGGCAAGGGCTCGCTGGTGTCGAAGATGCCCGGGCAGGACTGGTGGCAGCGGCGGGCCGCGCACCGGGCGTACCTGGGCTTCATGTGGGCCCATCCCGGCAAGCAACTGCTCTTCATGGGGCAGGAGTTCGCCCAGGGTTCGGAGTGGTCGGAGGTGTACGGGCCGGACTGGTGGCTGCTGGACTCCTCCTACGCCGCGGCCGCCGACCACCGGGGCGTGCGCGACCTCGTGCGCGACCTGAACCGCGCGTATACGGCGGCGCCCGCGCTGTGGGAGCGGGACAGCGTGCCGGAGGGCTTCGCCTGGGTGGAGGCGGACGCGGCGCAGGACAACGTGTTCGCCTTCCTGCGGTACGCGCAGGACGGGTCGCAGCTGCTCGCGGTGTCGAACTTCTCGCCGGTGGTCCGGCACGGCTACCGCATCGGGGTGCCCGAGGAGGTGCCGCTGTGGCGGGAGGTCCTCAACACCGACCACCAGGCCTACGGCGGCAGCGGCGTCCACCACGCACAGCCGCTGCGGCCGGAGCCGGTTCCGGCGCAGGGCCGGCCGGCGAGCCTGCGGATGACCCTCCCGCCCCTGGCGACGGTCTGGCTCAGGCCGTAGCGGCCGCCGCCAGCTCCTCCTCCAGTTCCTGGAGGAGCCGGCGTTTGGCCCGGGCACCGACCAGCTGCTTCACGGGCTCGCCGTCTCGGAAGACGAGCAGGGTCGGCATGGACAGCACCCCGTACCGGGTGACGGTCCCGGGGTTGCTGTCCGCGTCGATCTGCACGACCTTGAGGCGGTCGGCCTCCTCGGCGGCCACCGCGGACAGGACGGGGGCGAGCTGGCGGCAGGGGCCGCACCAGTCCGCGGTGAACTCCACGAGGACGGGCCGTCCCCGCACCCCCAGCACCTCGGCCTCGAAGTCCTCGTCGGTCACTTCCGCCACGCCTTGTGCGCGCACCATGTCGTTTCCCCTCTCGTTCGTGATGTGGGTCGCCGCGCCTGCGGGCAGGTCAGCCCGTCATCTCGCAGCGCGGCGGCGCGGCCGCACCGGCGGCCTCCTCGGCGCCGGCCAGCTGCCGCGCGACCTGTTCGCGTACGCCGGTCAGCTGGCCGATCAGGCCGTCCAGCTCGGCGAGCTTGCGCCGGTAGACGGCGAGCGAGGCCGGACAGGAGTCCCCGGCCGGATGCCCGGCGCGCAGGCAGTCCACGAAGGGCCGGGTCTCCTCCAGCTCGAACCCGAAGTCCTGGAGCATGCGGATCTGGCGCAGCAGCCGCAGGTCTTCCTCGTCGTAGGTCCGGTAGCCGTTGCCGTCCCGCCGCGCGGGCAGCAGTCCCCGCGACTCGTAGTACCTGAGCGTCCGGGTAGTGGTCCCGGCCCGCTCGGCCAGTTCGCCGATGCGCATGTCCCGACCGTAATCCTTGACGCGGACGTCAAGGCAAGAGGTGGTGCGGGGCCCCTCGCCACCCCCGTATGCGAGGGGGCCCCGATAGGGGGCACGGACGGGAGGGGCGGCTGGTTCACGGGGGATGAACGGTGTCACGGGTCTTGCACCGACGGGCAATGGCTGGAACCGTATCCTTGGAATGGATCTTACGGCGGCACCGATTACCGGACAGTCGCTAAGAAAACCGACTAATGCCCCTAACTCCATAGGACTTTCCTACGAGTTATGGGCTTGTTTGTTTGGTTTGTAGTCGCCACACCCCAGCCACTCCTACGGTGTGCCATGTGCACTCCAGCCCACCTTTCAATGCCCCCGCCGCGCGTCGCCTGCGCGCGGCCCTGGGCATGGCGCCCGGTCATGTCGCCTACGGCCTCCGCGCCCAGTACGGACTGCTTGTCACGCCCGAGACCGTGATGGCGTGGGAGCGTGGCGAGATATCGCCCTCTTCCGTCGAGCTCACCGCTCTCGCAGGTGTCCTGTGGTGCTCGCCCGGCGAGCTGCTCGCCGAGCCGGTCACCTTGCGGGAGCACCGGATCTCCAGGGGACTGACCGCCGAGGAGCTGGCCCGGCGGGTCGGGCTGGAGACGAACTCGTACCAGAAGATGGAGGACACCGGGCGCTGGCGGGGCAACGAACGGCAGTCCGCGGCGCTCGCGGCCCTGCTGGGGCTGACGCTCGCCCAGTTCGTGACGGCGACCGGCAAGCAGGAGGAGCTCGCCGAGCTGCTGCGCAGCTCGGTGACCACGCGCTGGCAGGCGTACGTGAAGCCGCTGGGCAAACTGCTGCCGATCCCCAAGGCGCACCTGGAGCGGGTGCTGGACCAGCTGCACGGGGAGTACCAGTCGCGGATGGTGGCGACCCTGAGCTGGGGCGGCGGTGAGGGCGAGGCCGGGAGCGGCGACTCGGGGCGGGAGTTCCTCGCGGAGATCGTGGACCGGTTCTGGCGCCTGGCGGGCGGTGCGGCGTAGGACACGTCCCCGCCGGGCCCCGCGACGGCGAACGGCCCCGGGCCCGTCCCCGAGGGGGAGGGACCGGGGCCGTTCGGCGGCGCGATCGGGGGCGGAAGCCCCTGCCCCGGGGGCCGCAGGTCCCGCCCGGGGCGGTTCAGAAGACCGACTCGGCCTCGTACACGCGCTCCTCGGGGACGGTCTTCAGCTCGGTGACCGCCTGGGCCAGCGGGGCCATCACGATGTCGGTGCCGCGCAGGGCGGTCATGTTGCCGAAGTCGCCGCGGTGGACGGCCTCCACGGCGTGCCAGCCGAACCGGGTCGCGAGCACCCGGTCGTAGGCGGTGGGGGTGCCGCCGCGCTGGACGTGGCCGAGGATGACCGGGCGGGCCTCCTTGCCCAGGCGGTGCTCCAGCTCGACGGCGAGGCGGTTGCCGATGCCGGCGAAGCGCTCGTGACCGTACTGGTCGATCGCGCCCTTCTCGTACGGCATGGAGCCCTCGGCCGGGTGCGCGCCCTCGGCGACGCAGACGACGGCGAACTTCTTACCGCGGGAGAACCGCTCCTCCACCATCTTCACCAGGGCGTCCACCTCGAAGGGGCGCTCCGGCAGGCAGATCCCGTGGGCGCCGCCGGCCATACCGGACTCCAGGGCGATCCAGCCCGCGTGGCGCCCCATGACCTCGACCACCATGACGCGCTGGTGCGACTCGGCGGTGGTCTTGAGGCGGTCGATGGCCTCGGTGGCGACCATGACGGCGGTGTCGAAGCCGAAGGTGCGGTCGGTGGAGGAGATGTCGTTGTCGATGGTCTTCGGCACGCCGACGACGGGCATCCCGGCGTCCGACAGCATCCGGGCTGCCGTCAGGGTGCCCTCGCCGCCGATCGGGATGAGGGCGTCGATGCCGTAGCGCTTCGCCAATTCCTGCGCGTTCTCGGCGGCTTCGTGCAGGCGGGCGCGCTCCATGCGGGCCGACCCCAGGATCGTGCCGCCACGGGCGAGGATGCCGCTGACGGCATTGATGTCGAGGGGGCGGTAATGGCCGTCCAGGAGGCCCTTGAAACCGTCCTCGAAGCCGATGACCTCGTCGCCGTGGCCGACCAGGGCACGGTGTACGACCGAACGGATGACAGCGTTCAGGCCGGGGCAGTCGCCGCCTGCGGTGAGAACTCCGATACGCATCGTCCTGTGTCTCCTGCCGTACATATGAAGGGCGTAATGGTGAAGCCTGTCCGATTGTTCCACGGGCCGGGGGTGCCCCGCGTCTTCTGGTACTCCTGCCACCGGGCCCTTCGACCCTCCCCGCCAGGCCTTTTTCCGGCGGGCGTCCTAACCACTGGCGGAGGTATTGTCAAGAGGTCAAGCCAGATCAATCAGACATTCGCAGCAGGGACGGGAGAGCACGCGTGACGCGCAGCGTGTACGTGACCGGTATCGAGCGGGGGGACGGCCGGCAGGTCGTCGAGCTGGGGATCATGGAGCTCCTGACCCGGCAGACGGGCCGGGTCGGCGTCTACCGGCCATTGCTCCACGACGGGCCCGACCGGCTCTTCGACCTGCTGAAGGCCCGCTACCGGATCGACCAGGACGCCGGGACGGCCTACGGCATGGAGTACCGGGAGGCCTCCGTCCTCCTCGCCGAGAACGGCACCGACGAGCTGGTCTCCCAGCTGGTGGACCGCTTCCACCGGGTGGCCCGCGACTACGAGGTCATGCTGGTCCTCGGCACGGACTACGCCGACACCAACCTCCCCGACGAGCTGGCGCTCAACGCCCGCCTGGCCAACGAGCTCGGGGCGGTGGTCGTTCCCGTCGTGGGCGGCACCAAGCACCCCGCCGAGGCCGTGCGCGCCGAGACCCGCAACGCCTACCGCGCCTACGAGAGCCTGGGCTGCCACGTCGTCGCGATGGTCGTCAACCGGGTGGCCGCCGAGGACCGGGACGCGATAGCCGAGCGGCTGGCCGCCCGGCTGCCCGTGCCCTGCTACGTGCTGCCGGACGACAAGTCGCTGTCCGCGCCGACCGTCGCGCAGATCACCCGGGCGCTCGGCGGCGAGGTGCTCCTCGGCGACGACGCCGGGCTGGCCCGCGACGCCCTGGACTTCGTCTTCGGCGGTGCCATGCTGCCGAACTTCCTGAACGCCCTGACCCCGGGCTGCCTGGTCGTCACCCCCGGCGACCGCTCCGACCTGGTCATCGGCGCCCTGGCCGCGCACACCTCCGGCACCCCGCCGATCGCCGGTGTGCTGCTGACCCTGAACGAGCGCCCCGGCAAGGACATCCTGACGCTGGCCTCGAAGCTGGCGCCGGGCACCCCGGTGGTGTCGGTGGCCGGCAACAGCTTCCCGACCGCCGCCGAACTCTTCTCGCTGCAGAGCCGGTTGAACTCCGCGACCCCGCGCAAGCTGGAGACCGCACTCGGCCTGTTCGAGCGGCACGTGGACACCGGCGAGCTGCGCGACCTGCTGTCGGTGTCCCGCTCGGAGCGCGTCACGCCGATGATGTTCGAGCACGAGCTGCTGGAGCGGGCCCGCTCCCAGCGCCGCCGCGTCGTGCTGCCCGAGGGCACCGAGGAGCGCGTGCTGCGCGCCGCGGACGTGGTGCTGCGCCGCGGGGTCTGCGACCTGACCCTGCTGGGCGAGGAGCAGGCGATCCTGAAGAAGGCCGCCGACCTCGGCATCGACATCTCCGGCGCGCAGCTCATCGACCCGGCGCGCTCCCCGCTGCGGGAACGTTTCGCCGAGTACTACGCCAAGGTCCGCGCCCACAAGGGCATGACCGTCGAGCTGGCCGGCGACGTGGTCACCGACGCCAACTACTTCGGCACGCTGATGGTCCAGGAGGGCCTGGCCGACGGCATGGTCTCCGGCTCGGTGCACTCCACCGCCGCGACCATCCGGCCCGCCTTCGAGATCATCAAGACGAAGCCGGAGGCCTCCATCGTCTCCTCGGTCTTCTTCATGTGCCTGGCCGACCGGGTGCTCGTCTACGGCGACTGCGCGGTCAACCCGGACCCGGGCGCCGAGCAGCTCGCCGACATCGCCGTCCAGTCGGCCGCCACCGCCGCCGCCTTCGGCGTCGAGCCGCGGATCGCGATGCTCTCGTACTCGACCGGCACCTCGGGCACGGGCGCGGACGTGGACAAGGTCCGCAAGGCCACCGAGCTCGTCCGCGAGCAGCGCCCCGACCTGCTGATCGAGGGACCGATCCAGTACGACGCCGCCGTGGAGCCCTCGGTCGCCGCGACCAAGCTGCCCGACTCCGAGGTGGCCGGGCGGGCGACCGTGCTGATCTTCCCCGACCTCAACACGGGCAACAACACGTACAAGGCCGTGCAGCGCTCGGCGGGCGCCGTCGCGGTCGGCCCGGTGCTCCAGGGTCTGCGCAAGCCGGTCAACGACCTCTCGCGCGGGGCGCTCGTCCAGGACATCGTCACCACCGTGGCGATCACCGCGATCCAGGCACAGACGCAGCCGCTGCCGCAGGCCGCCCGGTAATCCCCCACCACACTCGAAGGAAAGACCCGCATCGTGACCGCATCGCGCGTACTCGTCCTCAACTCCGGCTCCTCGTCGGTCAAGTACCAGCTCCTCGACATGGCGGACCGGTCCCGTCTCGCGATCGGCCTGGTGGAGCGCATCGGCGAGGAGACCTCAAGGCTGGTCCACGAACCGCTCACCGGGGCCGGCGCCGCAGGCGGGCGGCGCGAGCGGCTCGGCCCGATCGCCGACCACGAGGCCGCGCTGGGCGCCGTCGCGGCGGAGCTCGCCGCCGACGGGATGGGCCTGGACTCCCCCGAACTGGCCGCCGTAGGACACCGGGTGGTGCACGGCGGTACGCGGTTCACGCAGCCGACCGTGATCGACGACGAGGTGCTGGCGGAGATCCGGAGCCTGATCCCGCTGGCTCCGCTGCACAACCCGGCGAACGTGACGGGCATCGAGGTGGCCCGCGGGCTGCGCGGGGACATCCCGCAGATCGCCGTCTTCGACACCGCCTTCCACTCGACGATGCCGGAGTACGTCGCCCGGTACGCGATCGACGCCGCGACGGCCGACAAGTACGCCATCCGGCGGTACGGCTTCCACGGCACCTCCCACGCCTACGTCTCGCGGGCGACCGCCGAGCTGCTCGGCCGGCCGGTGGAGGACGTGAACGTGATCGTGCTGCACCTGGGCAACGGGGCCTCCGCCTCCGCCGTCCGCGGCGGCGTGTGCGTGGAGACCTCCATGGGCCTGACCCCGCTGGAGGGTCTGGTCATGGGAACCCGGTCGGGGGACCTGGATCCGGCGGTCGTCTTCCACCTGGCCCGGGTGGGCGGCCTCTCGGTGGATGAGATCGATTCGCTCCTGAACAAGAAGAGCGGTCTGCTGGGCATGTGCGGCGACAACGACATGCGCGAGGTGCTGCGGCGCGCGGGCGAGGGGGACGAGGCGGCGGCGACGGCCTTCGCCGCGTACGTCCACCGCCTGAAGAAGTACATCGGCGCCTACTCGGCGGTGCTCGGGCGGGTGGACGCGGTGGCGTTCACGGCCGGGGTCGGCGAGAACGCGCACCAGGTCCGGGAGGCTGCGGTGGAGGGTCTGGCCGAGCTGGGCCTGGTGCTGGACCTCCAGGCGAACGCCGTGCGCTCGCCCGAGCCGCGGCTGGTCTCGGCGCAGTACGCCCGGGTGGCGGTGGCCGTGGTCCCGACGGATGAGGAACTGGAGATCGCCAATCAGGCGTACGCGCTCGTTACCCGCTAGTCACTTGGACTTTCCACCAGACGGAATATTCCGCTACGAAACAAACCGATAGGATCCGCTCCATGCGCCGTTCCAAAATCGTCTGCACGCTGGGCCCCGCCGTCGACTCGTATGAGCAGCTGAAAGCGCTCATCGAGGCAGGTATGAACGTGGCCCGATTCAACTTCAGCCACGGATCCCAGGCAGAACACCAGGAGCGGTACGACCGCGTCCGGCAGGTCTCCGCGGACACCGGGCGCGCCGTCGGCGTCCTCGCCGACCTCCAGGGCCCGAAGATCCGTCTGGAGACCTTCGCCGAGGGTCCCGTCGAGCTGGTGCGCGGTGACGAGTTCACCATCACCACCGAGGACGTCCCCGGCGACAAGTCCATCTGCGGCACCACCTACAAGGGTCTGCCCGGAGACGTCTCCAAGGGCGACCAGATCCTGATCAACGACGGCAACGTCGAGCTGCGGGTGACCGAGGTCGAGGGCCCGCGGGTCAAGACCATCGTCATCGAGGGCGGTGTCATCTCGGACCACAAGGGCATCAACCTGCCGGGTGCCGCGGTCAACGTCCCCGCCCTGTCGGAGAAGGACGTCGACGACCTCCGCTTCGCCCTGCGGATGGGCTGCGACATGGTCGCCCTGTCCTTCGTCCGCGACGCCGACGACGTCAAGGACGTCCACAAGGTCATGGACGAGGAGGGCCGCCGGGTCCCCGTCATCGCCAAGGTGGAGAAGCCGCAGGCCGTCGAGAACATGGCGGCCGTGGTCGACGCCTTCGACGCGGTCATGGTGGCCCGTGGCGACCTGGCCGTCGAGTACCCGCTCGAAAAGGTCCCGATGGTCCAGAAGCGGCTCATCGAGATGTGCCGCCGCAACGCCAAGCCGGTGATCGTCGCGACCCAGATGATGGAGTCGATGATCACCAACTCCCGCCCGACGCGCGCGGAGGCCTCCGACGTCGCCAACGCGATCCTCGACGGCGCGGACGCGGTCATGCTGTCCGCCGAGTCCTCGGTGGGCGCCTACCCGATCGAGACCGTCAAGACGATGTCGAAGATCGTCACGGCGGCCGAGGAGGAGCTCCTTTCCAAGGGCCTGCAGCCGCTGGTCCCGGGCAAGAAGCCCCGTACCCAGGGCGGCTCCGTCGCACGCGCGGCCTGCGAGATCGCGGACTTCCTCGACGGCAAGGCGCTCATCGCCTTCACCCAGTCCGGTGACACCGCCCGCCGGCTGTCGCGCTACCGCGTGACCCAGCCGATCCTGGCCTTCACCACCGATGCCAACACCCGCAACCAGCTCACGCTGAGCTGGGGCGTCGAGTCCTACATCGTCCCGCACGTGGACAACACCGACGCGATGGTCGACCTGGTGGACGGCGAGCTGCTCAAGCTGGGCCGCCACAACGAGGGCGACACCATGGTCATCACCGCCGGTTCGCCCCCCGGCGTCCCCGGCACCACCAACATGGTCCGGGTCCACCACCTGGGCGGCGGCGCCCGCGACTGACGTCGCACCGCACCGCACGACTCTGCCGCACAGAGGCCGAGGGCGGCACCCCGCAGTGATGCGGGGTGCCGCCCTCGGCGTTTTCCGTGTGCGCGGCCTTACGGGCTGCACGGGCCGTACGGGACTACTCCGGCGGGCCGATGTAGTTCTCCAGGCCAGGGACGGTCAGGGTGCCGCCGAACTGGCCCGCCTGGACGACCTTGACGTCCGTGAAGAACGCGAAGGGGACGTTCAGCGGAGGCGGGCTGTCGGGGGTGAACTCGATGGGGATAAGCCCGAAGAGGTTGCCCTTGAGGCTCTCGGTGTACATGGTCACCGTGCCGCCGCGGATCTTGGACGTGGAGCCCGGACGGGACTTCAGGTGGGCGACGTTCCCCTCCTTGCCGACCGTCTGGTACAGGTCCTTGATGTCCAGCGAGTCCGCCGTGAACTTCAGGACCTTCTTGATCTTGCCGCTTCCCGTCTTCACCTCGACGATGCCGTGGTAGTCCAGGCCGTAGAGGGTCAGCCGGGAGCTGTCGAGGTACCAGGGCTGGTCCGGCAGGAGCGGGATGCCCGGCTCCAGCTTGGCGTTGGCCAGGGCCTCGGCGTCGTGCGTCGGACAGGGGAAGGGTTCCTTCCCGTCCGCGCCCTTCGTCTCCTCCGGCTCCGCCTCCTCCTCGGCCTCGGACTCGGACTTCTCCTCGTCGTCGGCCTCGGACTTGGCCTTCCCGTCCGCGTCCTCGGACGGGCCGGGCTTCGTGCCCGTCTCGTCCTTCGGGGTCTTCGCGGTGTCCTTGACGTCCTGCGGCAGCTCCGCGACCTCGACTCCGGCCTGCTTCGCCGCGTCGCGGATCGCCTCGGCGGCCGGGTCGGGTGTCTGCGACCCGCTCGGGGTGGGCGCAGGTGCCGGGGCCGTCTTCTCCTGGTCGCCGGTGAGCGGCTTGCCGAGCCCGTCGAAGAGGCCCTTGAGCGCGTCGCCGACGCCCAGCGGGTCCAGCGGGTTCGGGGTCTCCGACGGCGCCGGCGTGGTGGCCGGGTCCGCCGCCTTCGTCTCGGGCGTCGCAGGCGTCTCGGCCGGCTTGTCGGCCGTGGGCTTCGACTCCGTCTTGGCCTCCGGCTTGGCCGCCGGCGGGGTAACGCCGGGCTTGGGCGTACCGGACGCGGAGGGCGAGGGTGTCGCGCTGGGCGACGTGCTCGGCGTGGGCGTCTTGGAAGGCGTCGGCGAAGCCGACTCCTCCGGCTCGTCGGACCGCGTCACGCACGGTCCGGGGGCGAAGGGGATCTCCTTGTCGTCGGCCACGGCCAGCTTCGGCGCCATGCCCATCCCGACGAACACCGCCGTCGGCATCGCGGCCAGCGCCATCGTCCTGCCGACGGGTATCTGGAGCTTGTTCAGCAGTGACTTCCTGGGGGCAGCGTGCCGCGGCCCCTTGCTCTCACGGGACTCTGCACCTGGGGCCACGCCCCGCTGCGTCTCGTCACCCCGCACTGTTCCTCCCGCCATCGGCGTGGGCAGTCGTCTCGCTCGCGTGTGCCGGCGTTTCCGTTTCGCGCTGTCCGGGGACGACCTGGCCCGCCATCGCATCGTTCTTGCCCAGGCTGACCGGCTGCCGGTCAGCCTCTTCGTCCGTGTCGGCCGCGGCCTCGTCCTCGTCCTCCACCGGGTTCCCAGGGGCCCACGACAGCGCGAGTGCGCCGCCGAGCAGCGAGGAGAGGAAACCGATGAAGAAGCCGCCGAGGTTGGACACCGGGATCGACACCAGGGCCAGCAGGATCGCCGCGACGCCCGCGAAGACGCGGATGGTCTGCTGGAACCACAGGGCCAGGCCCAGCGTGATCAGCAGTACGCCGATGATCAGCGCACCGGCCCCGCCGGTGGTGGCCATGGCGAGGGTGACGTTGCCCAGCCGCAGGTCCGCGTACGGGAAGTAGGCGATGGGCAGACCACCGAGGAGCGTGAACAGACCGGCCCAGAAAGGACGGCTACCTCTCCAGGCACTGAAGGTGTGGCGAGCCACGGTGAGCCAGTGGTCGTCTGCGGCGTGCACCGGGGACTGGGGGTTCATGGACAACAGCTCCCTGGAAACGGTGGTACTTGAGAACTCTGTGGAGCCCGGACGGGCGGGCGGCGACTCGCGCCGCCGACCGCCCTTCCGGTCACCCGCCGGGACGGACTACTTCTCGTCCTGGTAGCACGGCTGGTCGCCGCCGAGCAGGCGCAGCTTCAGGTCGGGCAGCTTGAACGTGCCCGCCGTGGTCGCCCACGCCTTCTGGCGCACGTTCGTCAGGACCGCCTTCTCGGCGCGCTGCGAGAACGCGGACTTGTTCCGCTCGTTGACCGTGCCGGCCTGCGGCTTCATCCTGTCGTTGTGGCTGGCGTCGCCGACCGCCACACCGATGTCCAGGTTCTTGAACTCGGCATCGGCGTCGAGCTCGGCAACATCCAGGTAGATGTTGTCGGCCACGGCCGGCTTGCCCTTGTGGCCGGTCCTCAGCTGCAGGGTGATGTTGCCCAGCGGCGTCGGGGTGACCAGGGACTGGCACATGTTCGTGATCTCGGCGTGGCTGAACCCGGAGATGGTGACCGGGTGCTGGACCGCCTTGTTGGTCCCGAGTTCATGCCCCTCGGCGAGACCGCCGTACTGGATGAGGTTGTCACCGTCGAGCTTGTCGGCCGAGACCTTGAAGTCCTGGCCGGAGACGCTGAAGGACGCCGCGAGGGCTCCCTGCGCCAGACCCACACCGACCGCGGCCGTGGCCGCGATGCTCGGCACCATGACGAGCGCGAAGCGCTTCCATCTGGTCCCGCCACGAACCTGAGAACTCATTTCGTTCCTCCTTCTCGGACGTACATCTCCGGTCCGGGCCGTGCCCGTCCTGGGATGGGAGAAGTGCTACGTCCTCGGGAAGAAGCGCAGGCGGCCGGGCCGCGGCTGTGCCACGTCCGATACACCGGCGATCACCCCCGAGCGACAACCACTCGGCCACGCGTTCGCGCAACCTGGAGGACAGGCCCTGCCGGTGCGGCAGAGACCCCCCTGTCCCACGGCCGGTGCCACTGCCACCGGCCGGCCCGGTGGGGACCCTTCACCGCGGCTCCGGATGAGCGGCTCTGCGGGAAGGACCGAGCGTCGCCGATCGTGGTCCATTCCCGGCCGGGGCACAAGGGGGTTCGTTACTGGCGGGTAACGGACAGATAACCTGGGGGCGACCCGCCGCCATCGGCCAGCAACACAGGGTGTTACCAAGGGCCACGACAGAACGGCGGAAGAGTGAACACTCCGGACAGTTCACGGGGTTCGACTTACTGCGAGTAACAGCGGCCGCGATTGCCAAGTTTTGGCAAAACGCGGCCGCTGTTTACCTCTGTGTCAACAAATCGCCGGTAGGAGACCGGCGTCCGGGATCCCTCCCGCAGCGGGCCTAGAAGAGCACCCGGGCGAGCGCCGTGCGCGCCGCCGAGACCCGCGGGTCGTCCGCGCCGATCACCTCGAACAGCTCCAGCAGCCGCAGCCGTACGGCGTCCCGGTCCTCACCGAACGTCACCCGCACGGTGTCCACCAGGCGCCCGAAGGCGTCCTCCACGTGACCGCCGACCAGGTCGAGGTCGGCCGCGGCGATCTGCGCCGCCGGATCCCGCGGGTTCTCGGCGGCCGCGGTGCGCACCGCCTGCGGGTTCATGTCCTGCACCCGGGTGAGCAGTTCGGCCTGGGCCAGGCCCAGCTTGGCCTCGATGTTGCCCGGGTCGTCGGCCAGCACGTTCTTGTACGCCTGGACCGCGCCGCCCAGGTCACCGGCGTCCAGCGCCACGACGGCCGCCTCCAGCAGCGCGTCGTGCGGACCGGCCGGAACCTCGGCCTCGGCGGCGGCATCGGCGGCGCCCGGGATGGCCCCCTCGGCGTCCGGGTCCACCTCGATGCCGATGATCCCGAAGCGCTCCTCGGCGACCTGCACCAGCTGGGCCAGGGTCTCGCGGATCTGCTGCTCGGGGGCCACGCCCTGGAACAGGGGCAGCACCTGGCCCGCGACCACGGCGAAGACGGCCGGGATGCCCTGGATGCCGAACTGCTGCATCAGCATCTGGTTGGCGTCGACGTCGACCTTCGCCAGGACGAGGCGGCCGTTCGCCTCGACGGTCAGCCGCTCCAGGAGCGGGCTGAGCTGCTTGCACGGCTCGCACCACTCGGCCCAGAAGTCGAGGACCACCGGGACCTCGGCGGAGAGCTGGAGCACATCGCGTTCAAAGCCGGCCTCGTCTACGTCGATGACGAGCGCGGACGGCGCGACGGCGCCGGCGGACGCGCCGCCACCGCCCTGGCCGGCCTGCCGTGCCGATTCGGCGCGGGCCTGCTCGGCCTTCGCCTTGGCCTCACCGGCCGCCTTCACCGCGGCGAGGTCGACGACGCCGCTCATGGACATGTTTCTGGGCTGCATGCGTACATCCTCCCCCGAGTGCGCGCGTCAACGAAAAAGATCGCGTGAATTACCGCGCCAAACCCGCCGTACTGCGGGTTGACGCGGGTGGTGCGGTCATGGAACTGCGGTCCTGAGATGTTCGGCGCCGGGTCCCCACCTGGCGCCAGTAGCCCATCGCGTGGTTGTCGCTCTTACGCTACGAGCCGTAGCGTAACTCCTCGCGCCCCGCCGCGCCCCGTGATCTGAAGCACAGCGATTCCCGACCCGGCGGTTCCGCTACCGACGGGTATGGTCTCGGCCATGCGCAACCCCAGCCACGGCACGAGCACCGGCACCAGCAGCGGCACCGGCTCCGCGAGCGGCCGCACCGGCCGCCCCCGGAGCGCCGCGGCGGACGCCGCCATCCTGGAGGCGACGCGGGACGCGCTGGTCGAGCTGGGCTGGTCGAAGCTGACGATGGGCGACGTCTCGGCGCGCGCTGGGGTCGCCAAGACCACCCTCTACCGGCGCTGGGCCGGCAAGAACGAGCTGGTCGTGGACGCGGTCGCCGAGCTCTTCGACGAACTGGAACTGCCGGACCGGGGCTCGCTCGAAGCCGACATCGAGTACGTGGTCCTCCAGTTCGCGCAGCTGCTGCGGCGCCCGGAGGCCCGTACGGCCCTGATGGCCGTGGTCGCCGAGTCCACCCGGGACGAGGCCCTGCGTGACCGGATCCGGTCGGCCATCGTGGACCGGCAGAAACGTCTCGTCGTACTGGGTCGCGAACGGGCGCAGGCCCGTGGCGAACTCCCGGACGAGGAGGACGGGGCCCTCGCGGGCCACACCACGGACCTGATATTCGACGTGATCGCCGGCACGGTGGTGCACCGGGCGCTGGTGAGCTCCGAACCGGTGGACGAGCTCTGGGTGTCCACCTTCACGGCCCTGCTGATGCACGGCCTGCGAGGCCCGGCCCCGGCCTGAGCCGCGCGGGGCGGGCGGCACCAGCCAATATCCAGCCCCGCCGGCGTTTGAGGCGCGGGGGCTCGGGGGCAGAGCCCCCGCAAGGGCGCCGCACCCGCCCCAGCGGCGGAGCCTCGGGCGGCTAGAAGCCCGGCGGCTCCGTGTACGTGCCCCACTCGTCCCGCAGCACGTTGCAGATCTCGCCCAGCGTGGCCTCGGCGCGGACCGCGTCCAGCATGGCCGGGATCATGTTCGACCCGTCCCGGGCGGCCTCCAGCATCGCCTTCAGCGAGGCCGCGACCTTGATGTCGTCCCGCCGGCCCTTGCGCGCCGCCAGCTCCCGCACCTGGACGGTCTCCACCTCGTGGCTGACCCGGAGGATCTCCAGGTCCCCGGTGACCGACCCGTGGTGGACGTTGACACCGACGACCCGCTTGTCGCCCTTCTCCAGCGACCGCTGGTACTGGAAGGCCGACTCGGCGATCTCCCCGGTGAACCAGCCGTCCTCGATGCCGCGCAGGATGCCCGAGGTGATCGGTCCGATCGGGTGGCGCCCGTCCGGGTGGGCGCGCAGCCCGCGCTCCTTGATCTGCTCGAAGATCTTCTCGGCGTCCGCCTCGATGCGGTCGGTGAGCTGCTCGACGTACCAGGAACCGCCGAGCGGGTCGGCCACGTTGGCCACGCCCGTCTCCTCCATGAGCACCTGCTGGGTGCGCAGGGCGATCTCGGCCGCCTGCTCGCTCGGCAGCGCGAGGGTCTCGTCGAGGGCGTTGGTGTGCAGCGAGTTGGTGCCGCCGAGGACGGCCGCGAGCGCCTCCACGGCGGTGCGTACGACGTTGTTGTACGGCTGCTGCGCGGTCAGGGAGACCCCGGCCGTCTGGGTGTGGAAGCGCAGCCACATGGACTTGTCGCTCTGCGCCCCGTAGACCTCCTTCATCCAGCGCGCCCAGATCCGGCGGGCGGCGCGGAACTTGGCGATCTCCTCGAAGAAGTCGAGGTGCGCGTCGAAGAAGAAGGAGAGTCCGGGCGCGAAGTCGTCCACGTCCATGCCGCGCGAGAGCCCGAGCTCCACGTAGCCGAAGCCGTCCGCCAGGGTGTACGCGAGCTCCTGCGCGGCCGTCGCCCCGGCCTCGCGGATGTGGTAGCCGGAGACGGACAGCGGCTTGTAGGCGGGAATGCCCTTCGTGCAGTACTCCATGAGGTCGCCGATGAGGCGCAGGTGCGGCTCGGGCTCGAAGAGCCACTCCTTCTGGGCGATGTACTCCTTGAAGATGTCGGTCTGGAGCGTGCCGTTCAGTACGGCGGGGTCCACGCCCTGCCGCTCGGCGGCCACGAGGTACATGCAGAAGGCGGGAACGGCGGGGCCGGAGATGGTCATCGAGGTCGTGACGTCGCCCAGCGGGATGTCCTTGAACAGGACCTCCATGTCGGCGGCGGAGTCTATGGCGACCCCGCAGTGCCCGACCTCGCCGAGGGCGCGGGGGTCGTCGGAGTCCCGCCCCATGAGCGTCGGCATGTCGAAGGCGACCGAGAGCCCGCCGCCGCCGGCGGCGAGGATCATCTTGTACCGCTCGTTGGTCTGCTCGGCGTTCCCGAAGCCGGCGAACTGCCGGATGGTCCAGGTCCGCCCCCGGTAGCCGGTGGCGTGCAGGCCCCGGGTGTACGGGTACTCCCCCGGCCACCCGATGCGCTCGAACCCCTCGTACGCATCGCCGGGCCGGGGCCCGTACACCGGATCGACCGCATCGCCGGAGAGAGTGGTGAAATCGGCCTCGCGCTTGCGGGCCTTGTCATAGCGGGCCTGCCAGCGACGGCGGCCTTCCTCGATGGCGTGAGCGTCCATGGCTCGAATTTACTAGGACGTCCTAGTAAATGTCGATGGGCAACCCCGGGGAGTCGCCCCGGGGCTGTGGGAAATCAGGCCTTCGCGGTGACCAGGCCGCCGCTGACCAGCGGCTCGACCTCGGCGCGGACCTTGCGCTCGACGAAGAACGCGGCGAGCGGGATCGTGCCGGAGAGCATGATCCACAGCATCTTGCCGAAGGACCACTTCGCCTTGGAGCTGAGGTCGAAGGCGAAAACCAGGTAGATCATGAAGAGCACGCCGTGGGCCTGGGACACCACGAAGGTGAGGTCGGCGCCCTTGTCGAAGCCGTACTTGAAAACCATGCAGGTGCAGAGCACCAGCAGCATGACGGCAGTGGCGAAGGCCATCACCCGGTAGCGGGTCAGCACGCTTTTCTTCATGCGACTGAGCCTAACCGTCCGTTTTGCGCGATCCCCACGCGGGTCATCGGGGGGTGGCGTGACGGTGGTTACTTCTCCTCGAAGTCCGCGGCGGCCACCCGCAGCGGGCGCAGCAGCGCGAAGATCTCCGCGCACTCCTCGGCGTCGTACGCGCCGAGGCCGAAGTCGACCTCCATCAGGTCCTCGGTGGCGGCCTCGACGACCTCGCGGCCCTTGTCCGTGATGGAGGCCAGGGTGCCGCGGCCGTCGTTCGGGTTCGGACGCTTGTCGACGAGCCCGGAGCGCACCAGCCGGTCGACCGTGTTCGTCACCGACGTCGGGTGGACCATCAGCCGCTCGCCGATCTTCGACATCGGCAGCTCACCGGCCTTGGAGAAGGTGAGCAGCACCAGCGCCTCGTACCGCGCGAAGGTCAGTCCGTACGGCTTGACCACCGCGTCGACCTCACCGAGCAGGATCTGGTGCGCCCGCATGATCGAGGTGATCGCGGCCATCGAGGGCACCGGCCCCCACCGCTGCTGCCACAGCTCGTCGGCGCGGGCGATGGGGTCGAAGGGAAGACTGAGCGGCTTGGGCACGCACCAGACCCTACCGGGCGGTCATTTGGTGGCCAGCCCCGTCTCACCCCTCGGCCGCCCGCCCCCCGGGCCGGCGGCGCGCAGTTCCGCGAGGAGCACCAGGACCACGACGGTGCCGAGGACCCCGGCTCCGGTGACGACGGCGTGGACCGGCAGGAACTCGGCGGCGAGGCCGCCCAGGGCCATGCCGACGCCCTGGAGGGTCATCATTCCGGTGCTGAGCAGGGTCATCGCGCGGCCGCGCAGCTCGGCGGGGACGGCGTCCACCCACCACTGGTCGAGCCCCAGGGTGTAAGCGTGGGCCAGCCCGGCGAGCAGCAGCGCCGCGAGCACGCCGGGCACGCCCGGCCGGACCGCGAAGAGCAGGAGCGGCAGCAGGCCCACGGCGGCGAGCGGGGCCACGATGCGCGAACGCGTTCGGGCGGTGAGCGCGGAACCCGCGTACACCTCACCGGCGATGGTGGCGGCGGGCAGCGCGCACATCAGCAGGCCGAGGGCGACGGTGCCGGCGCCGAGGCCGTCGACGTACGGGGCCAGCAGCACCTCGGGCACGACGACGAAGACGGGCGGCAGCCAGAACAGCAGGGTCAGGGCGCGCACCCGGCGCCCGCCGAGCACGGCGCCCAGACCGGCGCGCAGCCCGCCCAGTGGTGCCGGGCCGCTCCCGGGGGACGGGGCGCCCGCGCGGGCGGGGCGGGCGCGGGTTCCGAGGCCCAGCAGCAGCGCGGAACCGAGGAACCCGGCGGCGGTGAGGGCGACGGCCCCGCGCGGCGCGAGGACGGTCAGCAGCAGCCCGCCGAGGCCGAAGCCCACCAGTTGGGCGCTCTGGGCCACCATGCGCAGCAGCGAGCGGCCGAGGACGAAGGCCTCGCCGGCGCCGAGGATGTCGGCGAGGGAGGCGTTGCGGGTGCCCTGGAACAGCGGCGCCACGAAGGCCAGGACGCAGCGCAGTACGAGGAGCAGCGCGACCGGGGTGCCCGGCCAGGCCATGGCCGCGGCGCCCGCCGCGCAGACGAGGTCGCACCCGACGAGCACCCGCCGGGCGGGGTAGCGGTCGGCGATCCCGGCGAGCAGGGTCCCGCCGAGGGCGTAGGGGAGGAAGCCGAGGGCGAAGGTGAGCGCGCTCATCAGCGGCGAGCCGGTGGCGCGGTAGACGAGGACGGTGAGGGAGATCTCGGCGACGACGAGGCCGAGCACGGACATCAGGTGCGCGGCGAAGACGGCCCGGAACTCCCTGACCCGGAAGACGGAGAGGTAACCGGCGGAGCCGGCTTCGGCCGGGGCCGGGGTGACGGTTGCCATGCCCGCAGCGTCGCGGGCCTAGGCTGACGGGCGTAGGGATTCGGCCTGAGCCGAATGTTGAGCAATGGTGAGCCGGGTGTTCCGGGGAGCGAGAGGGTGCGGCATGGGGTTGCACCACCGGTTCGGGCACGAGGATCTGCTGCGCTGCCGGTTCGCGCTGTCGCCCGCGTGGGAGACGCAGGAGGCGGTCCGCACCCTGAGCCGCCCGGACCGGCAGGGCTATCACCTGCCGTGGCTGCAGCGGATCCGCGACGCCGCCGACGGGCTGGACCTGCGGCCGCTGTGGCTGCTGATGCCACGGCGGGGGCACAGTACGGACTTCATCAGCCCGCCGCCGAGCGGCCCCGGCGTGTCCTTCGCGGAGGAACTCGCGCTGATCCGCGCGGCGGATCCGGCCGAGGCGCGCGAGGACATGCGCAAGTCGCTGGCCTGCACGCCGGGCGCGCTCGACAGCGGCCTGGGCCGGTCCCTGCTCGCCGATCCGGCGCGGGCGGTGCGCGAACTGGCCGACCTGCTGGAGCGGGCCTGGAGCGTCCTGATCGAGCCGCACTGGCCGCGGCTGCGGGCCCTGTTGGAGGCGGACATCCTCTTCCACTCGCGCCGCCTCGCCGCCGGCGGGCTGGAGTCGCTCTTCGACGGTCTGCACCCGGACCTCCGCTGGGACGCCGCTTCCCTCACCCTGACCATCGAGCGGCCCAGTCACCACGATCGCGTCCTCGGCGGCCAGGGCCTGCTCCTCATGCCGAGTGCCTTCGTCTGGCCGCAGATCGCGGGCGGCTTCGACCCGCCCTGGCAGCCGACCGTCGTCTATCCGGCCCGCGGGGTCGGCGCCTTGTGGACCCCGGCGAGGGAGGACACCCCGGCCGCGCTGGCCCGGCTGCTGGGGCGCGTCCGGGCCGATGTGCTGTGCGCCCTGCACGAGCCGGCCTCCACCACGGCCCTGGCACACCGCCTGGGCCTGGCGCCCTCCACGGTCTCCGCGCACCTGGGGGTCCTGCGGGCTGCGGGCCTCCTCGTCTCGGCCCGCCACGGGCACCAGATCCTCTACGAACGGACCCCCCTGGCCATCGCCCTCACCACGGGCGACCAGGAGTAGGGACGGCCACAGCACCAGGGGGTGTCCGGTGGATCATGGCCGGGCCCGGCCCGCCTGGCACCGGACACCCCCTAGCGGTGTCGCACCCCGGGGCTGACGGTCCGTCATGCCACTATGTCCCGGTTCGCCGCCCGACCCTTCGTCCCCGAGGAAGCCGGATGTCAGGCCGCCGCCGCCCCGCCGATCCCGCCGCCCCCGCCCGCGGGCCCGCCGCCTCCCGCCGGCGCGGACCCGCCGCCCTCGGTCTGGCGCTGTTGCTCATGGCGCTCCCGGGCTGCGCGGACGAGGACCGGCCGGAGGCCGCGCCCGCCCCGGCTCCGGCGGGGAGCGGGAAGGGGAGCGGCGCCTCCCCGTTCTGGGTCGACCCGGGGAGCGAAGCCGCCCGGCAGGTCGCGGCCTGGGAGGCGCAGGGCCGCTACGGCGACGCCCAGGTGCTGCGCCGGATCGCCGACCGGCCGCTGGCCCTGTGGCCCTCGGGCGGCGACCCCGGCCCCGGCATCCGCCGGGCCGCGGCGGGCGCCAGGGCGGCGCGGCAGACCCTGGTGCTCACCGCGCACCACATCCCGTACCGCGACTGCGGGCAGCATCCGCCCGGCGGTGCGCGCGACGCGCGGGCCTACCGCGGCTGGATCGGCGCCTTCGCCGACGGCATCGGCGACACCCGGGCCCTGGTGATCCTGGAACCGGGCGCCCTCCCCCACGCCGTCGACGGCTGTATCGCCCCGGAACACCGCGCCGAGCGCTACCGGCTGCTCGCCGAGGCCGTGGACCGGCTGAAGAAGAACCGGAACACCAAGGTCTACCTGGACGCGGGCCACCCGGCCTGGATCCCGGACCCGCGCGACCTCGTCGAGCCCCTGCGCAGGGCCGGTCTCGCCCGCGCCGACGGCTTCGCGCTCAACGTCTCCGGCTTCCAGCCCGACGCGGCGGTGCGGAAGTACGGCGCCAGGATCTCCGAGGCGGCCGGCGGCAAGCACTTCGTCCTCGACACCGGCCGCAACGGCGACGGCCCGCCGCCCGGCGAGGGGAAGCAGGCCGTGTGCAATCCGCCGGGCCGCTCCCTGGGGGTGGCACCGACCACCGACACCGGAGACCCGCTCGTGGACGCGTACCTCTGGGTCAACCGGCCCGGCACCTCGGACGGCCCCTGCCGGGGCGGCCCCGCAGCCGGCCGCTGGTGGCCGGAATACGCCCTGGGCCTGGCCCGCAGGGCCAGGGAGTGACGGGCCCGGGCCCGGGAGCCCGTCAGGCCTGGCCGCCGGCCGGTTCGTACGGATCGACCGGCAGCGGATCGAAGGGGTGGGCCGTGTGCCCGCCCCTGGGCGAGCAGGCCCCGAACGGCCCGGCCTCCGGGTCCGTCAGCACCCGCAGGTGCGGGTCCGCGTGGTGCAGCCACCACGTGGACATCCCCAGCATCGGATCGTGGCGCAGGTGCTCCCAGGCCAGCCACAGCGCGGACAGCCTGGCACCCGCCTCGGGGTGCTCCCACCAGCGGGGACACCAGGTGGCGGACGTTCCGTTCATGCGGCGCCGGACCGTCGGCGCCAGATATCCGGAGACGAAGGCGAAGACGTCGTCGAAGTGGAACTCAGCCTCCTCACCGGAAGCTTCCCGGGCCCCGGTAGCGGTGCTCATCAGCGCTCGACCCCCGGGGCGCGCGGCGCGAGCTCCGGCACGGGGTTGATCACCCCGTGGCCCGAGGGCCGGCCGGGACCGGGCAACGCGACCTTCGCAGGGATGTCCACGGCCAGCATGAAGCCGTGCGCCCGGTCCGGCCCGGGCCGGGCGGACGCGGCGGGCGGAGCGTTCAGCTCCGCGTAGCTGTCGGCCGACGTCAGCCGTGAGAGCGCGGCCTGGTGCTCCGCCTGCCGGTTCTGCGGCACGTCGATGGCGCCCAGCTTCTCCGCGAACTGCTTCGGCGTCGTCTCCTTGGGGTCGAAGTTCTCCATGCGCACCTGGCAGCGCACGGCGTCGTCCGCGATCAGCTCGTCGATCTCGGGGGGCAGGTGTGAGTGGCGGGGCGAGGGCAGGGCGAACTCCACGCCCTCCTTGCCCACCTGCTTGTGCGCGAGCAGCTGCGGGAGTTCGTCCTTGCCCAGGACGGATTCCTCGCCGATGTCGGCGGCGAAGACGACGACAGGCCCCTTGGCCTCCTCGGCATAGCGGCGGGAGACCGTGCTCCACACCTCCGGCGCGAGGGCCTTCGCCTCGGCCTGCGGCACACGGAACTCACGCCTGAGCATTCCCCGGACCTCGGGCTGCCACAGGTGGTACGAATCCAGCTGCCGGCCTGCCGGACTGTCCTCCAGCACCTGGTAGTCCCGGGCCTCCCCGCATTCCTGCGCCACGAACCGGTGCTCCACCTCACCGGGTGTCCCGTCCAGCTCGGACTTGTAGGACCAGAAGGCGCGAACGTCCCCCCGGTCCTCGTTGGTGACCGACGCGTTCGCGGCGACTCTCCGGATGAACGACTGCACGTCCGGAAGGTCCTGCCCCTTTTCCTTCGCCTGCTGCCAGTCCCGGACGATCCGGTCCCTGACCTCTTTCACCTGCTGACGTGTACGGGGCCGAGCCGCCTCGTACTCCGTCTGGCGTCTCAGTGCCGCCGCGGCCTGTTCGCGTGTCGGCGGCGCTGCCTTCGTCATCGGCGGGCGCCCAGGATCTCGGAGGGTGCGTAGACGTCAACCGAAATGGACGACCCTCCTGCCAGGTCGGCGGTCCAGGTGTAGGAGGCCACTGACTGGCTCAGCACCACGTACGGCGCCCCGGGCACCCCACCGGTCGGCTTCCAGTAGGCGAACCGGTAAGGCTCCCGGCTCTCCAGCCGGCCCTCCCTGTCCGGCCAGTACGACGACACCGGCGGCTCCGGGAAGTCCTCGGCGTCCCAGGAACCCGACCAGGTGGGTGCACCCAGGACCGCTTCGGCGGCCTTCAGGTACACCGGCCAGGTCTCGCCCGCGGCGGAGAGCACCTCCCCGTTCTCGGCCGCCGTGTCGGCCAGGAGCTCCCAGGGACAGTGCGTCAGGCTCTGGACCGGACTCCACTGCCCGCCCAGGACGTCGAAGAACGTCCAGCTGCCGCCGCTGCGCGTGGTCACGTTGAGCTGCCGGTCGAAGGTCTCCGGCACCCAGCCGTACCGCTCGCACCATTCCCGGAACTCCGGCGACCCGCCCTGCGGCGGCCCGTCCCATACCGAGACCCAGTCGACTCCCTGCCAGCTCTCCAGCTCCGCGGTCAGATCCTGGGCGGTGCGGCCCGTGGTCTCCGTCAACATCCTTCTTCTCCTTGCTCATTCGGTGCTGTTTCGAACGTATCCCGGTCGCCCGCGTGCTCAGGTGCGGGCGCCCGGGTCATGCCGGCTCAGGGAGGCCTTGACCGCGTCGGCGTGCGGGCCCTCCCACCAGGGCAGCGTTTCGACCAGGACCGGCTTCGTCCCGGAGGCCAGGACGAGCGCCCGGCCCGGGGGCATCGCACCCAGGTCGGACACCTTCAGGACGCGGTCGCGGCGGACGGACTCGTTCACGGTGCGGTTTCCGGACCAGCCGATGAACTCCGCCTCGCGGGTGGCGGTGAACTCGCGGACGTCGTACTCGCCCGCCAGCTCGGAAAGGTCCCCGAGGAAGCGGGTGTCGGAGACGCCGCCGCCGTAGACCCGCACGTTCGCGGCGGACCAGAGCTTCTCCATGCCCCGCTCGCCCCACACCTCCACGCCCTGCGCCCAGGACTGGAGGATCGTCATCAGGATGATGCCGCGCGAACCGTAGTGCGAGTACAGGTCGGGCAGGGCGCGCCAGCGGCAGACGTTCGCCGCCTCGTCCAGCACCGCCAGCAGCGGCTTCGACAGCCGGCCGCCGCGCTGGGAGGTGGCGTACTCCTCCGCGGCCTCGACGACGGCCACGGTCAGGGCCGTCACCAGCGGGCCCGCCGAGTCGCTGCCCTCCCGGGAGAGCGAATAGAGGGTGCCGTCACCGCGGACGAACTCGGCGGGGTCCAGCTCCGGACGGTCGTCGTCATCGGCCATCGGCGTCACCCACCTGTTGACCTCGGGATTGACGAGGCAGGACGCCATCTGCTGGGCCACGCCGTAGATTCCGCCGCGCTGCTTGTCCGGAGCGGTGATCACCCCGAACAGGGAGTCCGCCGGCATGTGGTGTCCCGCGCCGCGCAGGATGCGCTCCGGGCTGTCGTCCTTCGGGTTGGCCAGCCACGTGTAGATCCGGGTGATCGGTGCCTTGGCGGTGGCGGCGGCGAGCAGGAGGTTGGCGAGCAGGTCCCGGCCGGCGGGGTCGAAGTACGCGTCGGTGGAGGCGTCGGCGTCGCGCGAGCCCGAGGCGAAGTGCTCGGCCAGCTTGCGGGCCCGGGCCACGTCCGTCACGTACGACAGGGGGTTCCACCACCAGGTGGGCGCCTCCTGGGCCACCTGTTGCGGGTCGAAGACCCACACGGGGCCATGCGCGCCGCGCGGCCCGCGGGTGGCGTCGACGATGTCCCGCTTGTTGGAGGTGACGAGCACCGCGCCCGGGGCGTCGAGGATCGCCGGTATGGCGCGGCGGGTTGTCTTTCCGGTGCGCGGACCCCAGATGTCGACGTGCATGTCCTCGAAGGAGCCGTACAAGGACTGCCGTCCGCGCACCGAGCGGCCTATGAGGACACCGGGCACGCGGCTGCGCACGCCCAGGCGCTCGGCGGTCGCGGAGGCTCCCTTGGCGCTGAGGCGGCCGAGCTCCTCGCCCTGCGCGAGATGCTCGGCCGCACCGTCGACGTCGGGCTTCCTGCGCAGACGCAGGCGGATCCGGTAGACGGCGAACGCCGCCCCCGCGACCACGAGAACCTCGGCGGCCGCGAAGGCGTTCGCCGGCCCGCCCGGCCACACGTACGCGCCCGCGACGAGGTCCACGGCGAAGACCAGGGGACCGGCCGGCGCGGGCGCCCCTCCCGCGGACGCGCCGAGGCGCGCGGCGAACCAGGCACCGCACAGGAGGACCAGGGCGGCCGCCACCAGAAGGGCCGCCTCCTTCGCCCAGGCGTCGCCGGATCTCGGCTGCTTCTGCTGATCGGCTGTCATCGTCACGATCCTCCTTCTGCGGAGACGGCCTCGTCCGGGGAGGAGGAGAGACGCGTGGCCTGCTCCACCCAGCGGACGACGTCCTGGGTACGGCTGCGCCACCCGAGTTCCCTGAGCACGTCCATGAGGGGTGCGCTCAGCTCGAGGGCCCTGCGCGGGTCTTCCTTGGCCAGCAAGCGCCAAGCGGCATGGGCGTTGCCCGCCACCTGCGCGGTCTCGGTCCTGGGTTCCGCTCCCGCCCGGCGGCGGCGCAGGGCTGTCTCGACGAGCAGCTGCACGGTGGCGGGCAGGTCGGCACGCCGGGCAAGCATGAGCCAGGCCCGGGCGCCGAGGACGTGCACGGTGTGGGGGTGCAGCGGCCCGTACTCGACCTCCAGCGCGGCTTCCGTCCGCTCCGCCAGGGCGATCGCGGTGGAGATGTCCCCCGCCCCGTGCGCCGCCCACAGCCGCGCCCAGGCGTCCTGGTGGGCGGCCGGCAGCGGCGCTCCCCACTCCGCCGCGACGGGCCGGGGCGTGCCCGGTGGGGCGGGCACTGCGGGAGCTTCGGGCTCTGCGAAGCCTTCGTGCACTGCGGGCACTTCGGCCAACGGGGCTTGCGGCTCGGCGGGCCGGGCCTGCGGGGGCGGCACCACGGGGTGGGGGGCCGACAGCGTCGTCACGTTGCCGTCGGGGTCGACGACGAGGGGCCAGGCCGAGCCGTCGGGCTCCTTGGCCGTGACCCGGACGGGCCGGCCACGCAGTGCCGCGCGTACGCGGATCTCCGCGAGCGCGGCCCGCCGGGCGGCCGGAAGGTCGCCCTGCGGGGTGCTGACCGGCTCGCCGTCGATGCTGACGCCGGAGCTCGTGAGGGTGATGGTGTAGACGGGGGTGCCCGGCACCTGGCCGGGGTCGGTGGTCACGGGGTCATCCGCCCTTGGGGAAGTACGGGGGCGCCCAGCCGAGGTAGGTGGCGCCCCACTTCGTCTCGATCTCCGTCGCCGGGACGACGTCGATGTATCCGGGCCTGCGGATGTCGTTGCTCGCGATCTGGCCGTCCCCGAGGTAGACGGCGACGTGGCCGGCCCGCTGGCCGGTGTCCCAGTACATCAGTGCACCCGGAGGCGGGTTCCTGTCCTTGTCGTGCTTCATGCTGGCGGGCATTTCCTTGTAGTGGTCGATGGCGTAGCCGACGCCGGAGTACGACCATCCGTAGGCGTAGGCGGTGAACGCCAGACACATCTGGTACCACTTCTTCGGACCGCTCCGCGCCTCTTCGCGGGCCGCCGCGATGGCGTCCTTCGTGCTCCGCGGGTTCTTGACCTCGGCCGGCCAGCCGGCGGCGCCGTCGTGGAAGGGCGCGCCCGGCTCGCCGGGCTTTGCGCCGTCGTCCTCGCAACCCTTGCCGCCGGGCTTGTCGGGCTTGCCGGGGTCACCGGTGTCACCCGGGGCGCTCCCGCCCGTACCGCGCCGGTTCAGGTCGATGCCGGCATCGCGGGCGATCCCTCGGGCGTAGTCCTCGTGCTGGTCGTAGAGATCGGGGTACGCGCTGCGCTGGACGGCCTGGGCGGCGGCGCCGTACTTCATGGACTCCCAGCCGCGGATGTCGGTCAGGCCCGGCGGGTCGCCGTCGTCGCCGCCCCAGAAGAACATCTTGGCGGCGTACTTGGGCTGCATGATCTGTTCCGGGGTGCCCCAGCCCGCGACGGGGCGCTGCTGGAACAGTCCGACCGAGTCGCGGTCTCCGTAGTCGAGATTGAGGAGCGTGCTCTCCTGCATGGCCGTCATCAGGGCGATCAGAGTGGCCCGACCGGACAGTCCGCCCTCCTTGGCGACCCCGTCGATGGTCTCCGCGTTCGCGATCTGTGCCTTCCGCATGCCCTCTCCGGGGCGCTGCGCGCCTGCGCCCCCGCCCTCGTCGTCGTCTCCCGGGCCCGCTCCGGGGCGGCCCCGGTCGCCGCAGCCGACGGCCGAGGCGTCGCCGCCCAGGGCGGCGACCAGCCCGAGCAGCAGCAGACAGAGGACGAGGACGACCGACACCACGGCGGCGGCCTTGAGCTTGAAGACGGTCCCCTTGGCATTGAGCAGGAGGCCCGCCGCGTCACGGGCCCGCACTACAGGCCCAGGATCCGCGTGATGTGCCACTTCCCGTTGCCGGAGGTCATCATCTCCAGCTGCAGGACGGTGTTCTCGCTGTAGTCGGTGTAGCCGTCGACGTCCACGGCGGCCGTCGCCTGACGCCACACCCGCAGCGGGGAGTCTCCGGGCAGGTCCTTCCCCGCCGGGGCCACCGCTACGGAGCGCACCTTCGATATGCCGCCCCGGCTGACGAGCTTGTCCCAGGCCGGGTCGGTGTGTTCGGAGAGGTTCACGACCAGGGCCGGCGTCATGAAGGCCTTGGCGCGCTCCACCACCTCCGCGTGCTTCTGGTCCTGGGGCGGGTTGCGGGTGAGGTAGATGCGCATGAACTGCTCGGCGACCCGGTCGGGGTTGGCGAGGTCGGCCGGCGGGGCCGAAGGCGAGGGCGAAGCCGACGGTACGGCGGAGGGCGGGGCGGAGATCGCGGGGACCTTCGCCTCCCCGCTGTCCGGCGCCGGGTCCGCGGGGGCCGCGGCCGAGGCCCCCGCGGGCTGCTTCTCGCCGAGGAGGCCCGGCCACACCCAGCGGGCACCCGCTCCGAGGGCCAGCACCAGCACGACGATGATCACGGCCCCGGCGGGGCGGATCGGATCGTGACGGCGCTGTTCGCGCACCCACTCGTGGGACCTGCGCCGCACCTCGTGACGGTGCACGGCCTTCGCACTGCGCCGCTCGCGGCGGCTGCCGCCCTTCTTGACCTCCTCCGGGTAGTTGACGCCGGCCAGGATGTCGCGCCACTCCTGTGGCGTTCGGTCACTCATGTCCGCCTGACCGGGGGTCGGAACGAATGGGACGGTGTTCTCGCAGGGCCGCGCGGGGGCCCGTTGGGTGTGCTGCGGACGACGGTCCCCACGATGACGCGGGGCTCGCCGGGCGACCCCGGGGCCGGAGCCTGGCGGAAGGCGAAGTTCGGCCGCCTGCCGGTCTCCGGGCGCATGACCGGCGAAGCCGGGGTTCCGGACGGGCCGTTCCCCTCGCTCGTGCCCGGAGCCGCGGCGGCACCGGCCGAGGGGCCGGGGGGCAGGGCCGGGCGGACCTCCCTGCTCTGGGCGGGTAGGGCCGGACGTGAGTGCGAGCCCTGAACGGCCAGAGCCGGCTGCGGCGCGGGTCCGGTGACCGCCGCGGTGCCGGCCGTCGTCGTACCTGCCGCCCCCGAAGCGGATCCGGCAGTGGATCCGGCGGACCTCCCTGCGGGGAGTGCGACCTTGGGGCGTCCGGCCGGGAGCGGCGCCGGGGCCGGCGGGCGGGCCGGGGGAACGCGGGTGACGGTGATGTCGGCCCCGTCACCGGAGCCGCCGGAGCCGGAGGGAAGCCTCGGAGTGTTCCTCCCTCCGCCACCGCCGCCGGACCCGCCGGGCAGGGTTTCCCCGGGACGGGGGTTGGAGCCGGAGCCGGGACCCTTCCCGCCCTTGCCGACCATACTGAGGGCGCGGGAGGCGAGCATGCCCCCGATCGAGCCGCCTGTCGTACCGCGGACGCCGAAGATCTGGGCGAGCACGGACCGGAACTGGAAGGCCACGATGGAAAGGGCGATGGACAGTCCCATCGTGGGCAGCCAGCCGTACTTGCCGAACATCTGCATGGTCGCGGTCTGTGCCGAGAGCACGGCGCCGAGCACCAGGGTCGCGATGAAGCTCTCGAGGGTGCGGGCGAGGAGTTGGTCGAACCAGGCCAGCCCCCACTGCCTCGGCCGCCCGGGAATGACCCAGAGGCAGGCGAAGAACACGCCGGTCAGGAGCAGCAGCAGCGACCCCAGGAAGGCCGCCAGGGATGTGAACGCGAGGACCAGCAACAGGATCGCGAACATCAGGGCGACGATGACGGCGGGGATCAGCACCATGATGCGGCCGACCGGGGTGTCGCCGTCCGCCCAGTCCTTGGAGGCCAGCCCGACGTTTTCCTCGCTCACGTTTGCGTCGATGTACTCCTCGCGCTTGTCGACGCTCGTTCCCTGGTCAAGGACTTGCCTTCCGTACTTCTTGCAGACCTCCATGCTCCCGAATTCGGCGATGCACCACGGGGTGGCCACGAACCCGCGCCAGATGGAGTCCTGAGACTTCCGGAGCAGCGTGTCACGGCCGTTGTCCGTGAACTTCGGCTGGTTCTTGAGCGCGAACGGGTAGTCACTGGACTCGTTGCCGAGGCCTTCGGCGGTGGCGGTCATGGTGACGCTCGCGCCGACCTGCCGCGCCGAATCGACCCCGCTCACCCAGGACTGGGGGCTGGTCAGGAGGGATACGGACACCACGCCCGAGATCAGGACCCAGGCGATCTGCGAGAGCCCTCCTCCTCCGCCGCCCTTCCTGTGCTGCACGAAGGCGATGAACCCGCCGACGACGAGGCAGCTCGGGAGAATGAACTCCATCAGGCTCTGCGAGGCGCCGCCGATCATTCCGGAGATGGCCTTCTCCATCTCCGGAATCGACGTGAACCGGAACACCCAGCCCACAATCACCGTCATGGCCAGGCCGACGATGAGGAGAAGGGCCATGAGGAGCGAAACGATGACGTGCGCGGTCGCGTCCACCCCCTCGAACACGTTGAGGTCGGCATCGACGAACCAGCGCCCCGGGTCGTACAGCTCGTACATCGTCTCCCCGCCCTCGGGGATGTTCCCGTCGCTCGGCGACCAGAAGAGGTCCCCGATACCGACCGGGTTGATGTCTTCGGCATGTGCCTGACCCGCGAGAACCATCACGGAGGTGAAGGCGAAGAGCACGGGGATCGCCACGGTTCTGAGCCGCGGCGCGCGTATGGACATCTTTTACTGCCCTCCCGCGGTGAGCACAGCGCGGACCAGCGCGGGCATGTCGGGCATGTGTGCCATGTCCTTGGGACGCACGTCCTTGCGCTGGTCGACGCGCCAGGAGCCGCCCTCCTCGACCAGGCGCAGCGCGACCCGGCTCGTCTCGGTGGGCTTGCCCGGCCACGTGTAGGTGTAGGTGACCAGGACTCCGTACCCGGCGGGGTGCCTGCCGACAGCGGGAATGTCCACGACGTCCGAAGCCTTGGACGGCCCCACGTCCGCACGGGCCGGACCACTGCTGGCCTTCGGGGCGGGGGTTTCGTCCTCCGTGTTGGTGGCGACGCACTGTTCGACCGTCCCGTGCAGGAAGCCCTGGGACTCGAGCGGGCAGGCCGTCTTCCAGTCCTCGCGCTTGGCCGCGTCCATGTAGGTACGGGCCACCTCCATGGCCGCCGCCTTCGGGTCCTTCGGCCCGAAGATGCTCCCCCCGTCCTCACCCGATGAGGAGCTGCAGCCCGTCATCGCCAGGGAGGAGGCCAGGACGAGGGCGGCGACGTGGATCGTGCGACGGGTCATGCGGGCACCTTCTCGGAGTCGTCGGAGTCCGCGGCCTGGCGCGCGGGTTTGGGGGAGGTGTCGAGGAGTTCGAGGAGTTCGAGGCTGGGGACGTCCCACTGGACGGTGGCGCAATGGAAGCGGCGGTCGCGGATGATGCAGTGGCCGTGTCGGATCTCACCGTCGGGCAGGAGGCCGACGGAGCGGATCAGGGCGCGGGTGTGGTCGTCCTTGGGCAGGCCCAGGAGTTCGGCGAGGCCGTCCTGCTGACCCTTGGTGGTGAGCTGGAACCCGGCGACGGTGGTGAGCTGTTCGGTGATGCCGACGAGTTCGACGAGGCTTTCGGGGTCCTGGGTGTCCAGGAGGAGGGAGGTGCCCAGCGCGCGGCCGACGCGGGCGATGTACTGGAGGAAGTTGGCGCCTTCGCGGGTCGCGGTCAGGACGTGGACCTCGGGGACGCACACGCTCTTGCGCAGGTGGCGCAGGTCGCGGCGGCCCGCGGTGGTGATGCCGTAGGCCAGCATGCTGTGCATCAGGGCCACCGACAGGCGCTGCGTCGGCGTCCACTCGTGCCGCCCAGCCTCGACCCCGGGCAGGGACAGACCCGGCATCTGCACCACCCAGATCCCCGGCCCCGGGGAGATCAGCGGGGCGTCCCCGGTCGGACGGCCCATGAACGGGGCGCCCAGCGAGGACTGGGCGAGTTCGTACAGGGCCTCGCCGGTCTCCCGGGCGAGGGGGTCCTCCATCGTGCGGAGGTATTCGATCACCTTCCACGTCGCCGGCTCCCCCGCCTTGACGACGGCGTTGACGGCGTGGGTGATGGGGGTTTCGGCGCCGCGCTGGCGCAGGTGTTCGGGGGCGGCGATGCTCAGCTGGGCGGGGACCTCGCCGCGGGCGGCATCGATGCCGTCGGCCGCCAGCAGCGTGAACAGGTCGCAGGACCCCGCGAAGCGCGGGCCGGTCTCCACCAGGTGGGCGTTCAGGCCGTACCGGCGAGCGGCGTTGACCACTCCCCCGAGGTCACCCTTGAAGTCCAGGGCGATCGCGTGGGCACCGCGGAACGCGGCGTCCAGCATCGACAGCATCATCGCCATCGTCTTGCCACGGCCCGAACGGCCCACATAGGCCGTGGTCGTGGCATCGCCGCGGTCCGAACCCGAAGTGACGTCGTTACGGAACACCCCGGGCGTGGAGCCGGTCAGGTAGCCGACGATCGGGCCGGTGTCGTCACCGACCTGCGCACCGCCCCACCACCACGAGCCGGCCAGCGCCGTGACGTCCCGGACGTGACCCAGATCCGGTACCCGCAGCTGGTCGCCGGGCTGCGTTTCGATGTACAGCTCACGCTGCTCCTCCTCACCGACGACCACCTCGATGCCGATGCCGCCGTAGTGGGTGATGACGGCGTCCACCCGGTCGCGGAGGTCGGCGAGCGAAATCGTGCTGGTCACGACGAGCCGCGGGTGATCCTCGACGAGGGTGAGGTCCTCACGCCGCATGTCACGCGTGAGCCCGGCCATCACGTGCTCGGTCTCCTCGATCTCACGCCCCGGGTCCTCGGCGGACTGCCGGGCGGCCGAACGCCGCTGCTCCTTGGCCAGACGCCGCGCCTCGTCGACCAGCTTGAGGGCCTCGCGCTTCGGCTGGACCCGGAACCGGACGCTCGCCTCGGGGGACACCGGAAGGATCAGCGCGCTGGGGTCGATGGCCGGGTCGAGGTCGTCCTCGTCCACGTCCGGTACGTAGTTGATTTCGGAAAGGACGCGCAGCCACTCGCCGTTGCCCGGGCTCTGCATCTCCTCGGGAAAGCCCGTCATGGTCAGGACGGCCGTCCAGGCGGCCACCTCCCCCTGCGCGTCCACCACGCGCAGGTGGTCGGGGTGCGGCAGGATCCGCCCCCGGGTGAGCGCCGCCAGCTTGGCTCCCGTGATCGCTGCCCCGTTCGCCGCCGGGAGCGGTGCGCCCCGGTGCTGCTCGCGGGAGATCATCCACGCCAGGGTCTCGACAGCGGCCGGCTGGGCCTTCCACGGACTGGCCTCCAGGCGGCGGCCGAGGCGGCGCATCTGAGCGTCGAGCTTGCTGAGCTCGCGCGTGGAGACGTTCGTCGAGGTGAGGCCCAGCCCCTCCTGCACGCCGCGCTTGCCGGCCGTCCGGGCCGCGCCCGCGCGCTCTGTCATCCGGACACCGAGGAGGAGGTGCCGAGTGGGCAGGCCGATCTGCTCGAGCCTGCGCACGCGCAGATCGGCCCACTCCTGCCACTCGCCGTGGCTGAACGTCTCGGCCGCCTCGGCGATGTAGTCCTCGGCGTGCAGTGGCGACCACAGCACGCGCAGGTGGCAGTCGAACCCGGCAAGAGTCCGGGCGAGGGCCGCGGCGGCGGCGTCGAGCTCGGTGTCGCGCGCGCCCTCGCTCATGAGGTCGGTGTTCGAGGAGGCGAGGGTGAACCAGGCCTCCGTGTGGCTGTCCGTGATGATCAGGCCGTCGGCGAGGGCGACGTACCGCGGGGCGCCGGCGGACCGGTCGCCGCCGATGCCAAGGAACGTGCCCACTCTCTGCAGGATCTTCAAGACGCTTTCCCCTCCTGATGCTGAAGTGCTTTACGGCCGTACGCGCGGGCCACGGCGTCGGGACCGTAGAGACGGGGCCGCGCGGTGAGGCGGACCGGTGCTCCGGCTCCGGCTCCGGCCGGCACCGCCTCCTCGGCGCCGAGCCACCGCTCCAGCGGCCCCCCGAGAGGGCTTTCGAGGAGGAACTCGGTCCTCCCGGACCAGCGGGCGCGCCGGCTGATCCACTCGCTGCGGGTGGCGGCGCGGCGGCCACCGCAGATGATCGGCCGGTGGCCGAGCACCAGGTAGCGGGCCCCGATGGACCAGCGGGTCACGTTCCACCGGCGGTCCACGGCCCGGCTCTTCTGCGTGCCGTAGACCACGGTCAGGAGCGGAGGCAGGAAGTAGAACGTGAACGTGATCTTGGAAGGAAGGCCGAACAGCAGGAGGAGAGGCCCCGTCCACACGATGTAGAGCGCGAGTCCCATGACGAGCGCGCGGCGCGGCACACCTTCGCCCAAGTCCATTCCGAGGAGCTCGTGCTGTTTGGTCTCCAGGTGGAGGTGGGTGGTGTAGGTGCGACCGACTCTCATCAGGCCCCCGCGACCTTTTTCCAGACCTCGCCGAGGAGCGTCGCGACTCCTTCCGGGTACCACACGATTCCGGCGACGAACACGGCGGCGACGAACAGCGTCAACATCTCGCCCCACTCCTTCTTCAGGAAGTGGCCCAGAGCCCTGACCCCGAGGAAGGCGGCGAACAGGTTGCCGACAACGGCGAGTATCCAGCCCTTGAGATCGGCGCCCGTGGTGAGCGCGAGCGTCTCGGCAGCGGTTTGGTGCAGCACAGGTTTCCCCCGTTGATGTGTTGACTGGCAGGCTGAAGCGACTCCATGACGACGGCTCACCTCGGTGAGCGCCGGTCACGGAGAGGTCAGAGGGTGCCGCCGCGAATGTCCGCGACCTGCCACCGCTGGGCGCCCGAGCTGGACACCCGGGTGAGCTTCACCCGGTAGGCGACTTCGACGGTGGCGCCGCCGAGTGCCCAGGAGACCTGGGCGGTGCCCGAGCGGTCGGCGTTGCCGGAGGTATCGACGGACCAGCTGACGAGCGCCTTGAACTCGATGCCCTGCGGCAAGGCCGGCAGTTGCGCGCCGGGGGCCGAGACGCTCTCCGTGTCACCGCCCGCGTAGGCGGCGAAGAACTTCTCGACGGTGCCCTTGGTCTGGCCGGTGAGCTCGGCGTCCGTCTGGACGGCCGGCGTGTCGGGCAGCTTGGGGCCCGCGGCCGGCATCCCGACCAGGCCGGGACGTCCGGTGACGGTGAACCGGCCACTGGCCTGGACGACGGGGACGTCGAGTCCCACCCAGCGGGCGCCGGGCTCCACCCGGGGCGTGGTTCCCCCGGCCGGACCGGCTGGGGAATCGGCGGACGAGCCGGGGACCGGACTTGCGGAGGGGCCGGCCGACGAGGAGGAACGGATGAGGACGTCGACTCGCACGAGCGCACGAGCGGCTTCACCTGGGGTGACCGCGCCGGGCTGGACGGCCAGTACCTCCTGGCGGCCCTTGCCGTCCCAGCCCATGGCGCTGTCCGCGCCAACGGGAAGGACAGAGGCGAGGAGCGCGGCGCGCTCCTCCTTCCTGGCCTCGTCCCAGCCGAGATAGGCGCGGGCGAAGCGGGCCGCCGCCGCCTGGGCGTCAGCGGTGGGGTAGGACGGCGCGGCCTGGGCCGGGGCGGAGGCGGCGGTCGGGGCCTTGGGCGGGACCACCCAGGCGCGGACGCCGGTCACGGCCGCGAGGGCCACCACGGCCCACAGCAGGCCGCGGCCGAGCCTGCGGGCGAAAACGACACCCGAGTTCTCGTCCTGCGGTACCCAGGGAACGGCCGGCGGCGTCGGCCGGCCCGCCGGTTCCCCGGGCTCCGCGGAGGCACGGTCACGCGCCGCCAGCTCGGCGCCGGCCGCTTCCCACGGATTCGCCGACTGCGGAGCGGGCTTCTCGTCCTGGCGCGACAGCCCCGCCGTGAGTCCCTGCTTGTTCCGGTCGACTGGTTCCGGAAGGCCCATCACCTTCCGGGTAATTCTGGCAAACGAGCCCATTCCCCGTACCTCCCCCGCCGAGAACCACAAGGGCCCGCCGCTCGCCCCTCGCGTGTTCTCGTCACTCAGCCCACAAGACCGCGCGGGCGGAGCAGGCCCCTGCCTCACGCCGGTGCCCGCGTCCATCCCCCGAGATGTCATGTGTTTGCACATGCAGCAGGGACAGACCTTAAAACACGATCTGATCACCGGTCAAAAAAGTTCCCATTAACGCTAAGTCGACAACCACGCCTTGGGGTCGGACGAAGGGATTCGCCGGGTTTGACACCTGTGAGAGTCCGAGCACATGTCACATAACGATCGGTCGGCCGATTCTGCACAGTTTCGCGGCGCCCGCCCGCAGGCCCAGCGGATACGGAAGGGCCATCGCGGCCAAGGGTGGTTCCGCGTATGCCCCGGATGTCTGCGCAGCGGTGTCAGCACGTGGGAGGCGTCGTGGGCACGCACTTCGCCCTCCGATGCCGACGCGGACGACAGGGGTGCCGGGCGTCTTCCCGCTCGATCCGACCGTGAAATGTGGGACACCCGCGCCGAAATCACTCCGGGCGGCCGCGTGAATACGCCAGGTGGACGCGGAGAAGGCCCTCGAGATGACCGCTCATGTTTATTGCGATGCCGAGTGGCAGTGGAAAGAACTCCCGCCGAGCGGGTTGTCCGGCACCGCCGACGCGCTCCGCGTCCCCGGAGCATTTGGTTCAGCGAATTCCCCGGAACTCGGAGCGAGGCCCTGACGGGACCGCCGGTGAGTGATCCTCGCCGGGTACACGCAGTCGGCGGATCTTCCGGTTCCGCAGTCGGTGTGTGGCCTGGCCCACATCCGCAGGCCCCCAGGCCCCCGACACGCACGAGCGCCCCCGGCCGGCGGTCCGGGGGCGCTCAGGAACCTACGAGGTACCAGGTACGGGCCCGCTCAGCCCTGAGCAAGGTGCCGTTCGACGGTCTCGACCTTCGAGGTCATGCCGTCGCTGACACCGGGGCGGATGTCCGCCTTGAGGATGAAGGAGACCCTGGGCGCCCGCGCCTCCACCGCGGCCACCGCGCGCCGGACCACGTCCATCACCTCGTCCCACTCCCCCTCGACGGTGGTGAACATGGCGTCGGTGCGGTTGGGCAGGCCGGACTCGCGCACGACGCGGACCGCGTCGGCCACGTACTCGCCGACCTCTTCGCCGACCCCCAGCGGGGTCACGGAGAACGCGACGATCACGCGTCGGCCGCCTCACGGGCACGGGCCGCGATCACGCTGTCGGCCTCGTCGCGCTTGAGCAGCTTGTCGCCGTACAGCCCGCCGAAGGGCAGCAGGGCGAGGCCGAAGAACATCAGGACCTTCTTGAACGGCCACTTCGCCTTGTTCCAGACATCCAGCAGGAAGATCGCGTAGATGACGAAAAGGACCCCGTGGAGGATACCGAGCGGCATCATCAGGTAGTCGACGTCCGAGATCCGGCTCAGCAGCGAGCCGAAGATCAGCAGCGCCGGGAAGGACAGCGCCTCCGGGACGGAGATGAGGCGCAGCCGGTGCAGGGCGGAAGCGGTCTTGATGTCCACGGAGAACCTTCGTGTGTGGAGGTCAGGGTCCGTCCCAGTGTCTCAGCCGCTTTGCGGGATCTTGACCCGGGTCCCTGGTCCGAAAAGGGGTCCCGACGCCCGAGTGTGGCGCATATCGGCCACAGGGCCCTGTTCGGGCTCGCCCGCTGCCGATAACGTCATCCCGTGGCTCAGTTCCGACTCCAAGGCAGCAAGGTGCTCGCCGTCGACCTGACCGGGGACGCCGTCAAAGCGAAAAACGGCTCCATGGTCGCGTACGACGGTCAGATGGCCTTCAAGAAGATGTCCGGCGGCGGTGAAGGCATCCGGGGGATGGTGACCCGGCGCCTGACCGGCGAGCAGATGACCGTGATGGAAGTGCAGGGACACGGCACCTGCTTCTTCGCCGACCGCGCAAGTGAGATCAATCTGGTCAATCTGCGCGGCGAGAAGCTCTACGTCGAATCCAGCAACCTGCTGTGCACCGACGCCGGCCTGCGCACCGGCACGACCTTCACCGGCCTGCGCGGCGGGGCGACGGGCAACGGCCTGTTCACCACGACCGTGGAGGGTTCGGGGCAGGCGGCGATCATGTCGGACGGTCCGGCGGTGGTGCTGCGCGTGAGCGCCCAGTACCCGCTCTCCGTCGACCCGGGGGCGTACATCGCGCACACCGGCAACCTCCAGCAGTCGTTCCAGTCGGGCGTGAACTTCCGCACCCTGATCGGCGAGGGCTCGGGCGAGGCGTTCCAGATCCGCTTCGAGGGCGAGGGTCTGGTGTACGTCCAGCCCAGCGAGCGCAACACCATCGGGGGTGACGTCTGATGCCGTTCCGCGAGGTCAACTCCAAGATGGTCGAGGCCCAGGTCGTCCCCGGGCAGAAGATGTACAGCCAGCGCGGCGCGATGCTCGCGTACCGCGGCGAGGTGTCCTTCACCCCGAGCCTGACCGGCGGTCAGGGCGGGGTCATGGGCATGATCGGGCGCCGCGTGGCGAACGAGCAGACGCCGCTGATGACGGTCGAGGGCAGCGGCACGGTGATGTTCGGCCACGGCGGCCACCACATCCAGGTGATCAACCTGACCGGCGAGACCCTCTACGTCGAGGCGGACCGGCTGCTCGCCTTCGACGGCACCCTCCAGCAGGGCACGATGTTCATGGGCTCGCAGGGCGGTGTCATGGGCATGGTGCGCGGCCAGGTGACCGGGCAGGGCCTGTTCACGACCACCCTCAAGGGCCACGGCTCGGTGGCCGTGATGGCCCACGGCGGGGTCATCGAACTCCCCATCACCCCGCAGCGCCCGGTCCACGTGGACCCGCAGGCGTACGTGGCCCACCACGGCGACGTCCGCAACAAGCTCTCCACGGCGCTGGGCTGGCGGGACATGGTGGGGCGCGGTTCGGGTGAGGCGTTCCAGCTGGAGCTGTCCGGCCAGGGCGCGGTGTACGTACAGGCCTCCGAGGAGAAGCTTTGAATCCTCCCCCTCCCAGAAGAACGGGGATTCCTGGCTCACGCCGCCTGACGGCCCAGCGGCCCGTCAGGTCTTCCACGATCAACACCAGCCGGGTTGAAACCAGCCCGGATACGCAAGTTTTCGGAGATGACATGCGTGCTTGGTTCTCGCTACGCAAGCAGGGACCTTATCAGTCGACGCACGGGGAGCGCCGGTGAACTTCGGACCTGCCATGGCCGGCGCCGGCAGCCCAACGGTCTACGACCCGTACACCCTGCCCTCCGACGACAACGTGAACGCGTACACCTTCTGCGTGGAGCTCAAGGGGAGCCAGTGGTTCCTGCAGAAGGGCAAGATGATCTCGTACTACGGGAGCATCGAGTTCAACGGCATCGGCAACGGCCGCTTCGACCGCCTGCTGCGCACCAGCTTCCACTCCCCGCTCCACGCGAGCGACTGGGTGGTGGCCGAGGGGCAGGGCAAGATGCTGCTGGCCGACCGGGCCTTCGACGTGAACTCGTACGACCTGGAGAACGGGAACCTGACGATCCGATCAGGCAACCTGCTCGCCTACCAGCCCTCCCTCGCACTGAAGCAGTCGATCGTCCCGGGCTTCCTGACCCTGATCGGAACCGGGAAGTTCGTGGCGGCGTCCAACGGACCGGTGGTGTTCATGGAGCCGCCGCTGCGCGTGGACCCGCAGGCCCTGGTGGGCTGGGCGGACTGCCCCTCGCCGTGCCACCACTACGATCACGGCTACATGTCGGGCGTGATGGGCGGGCTGCGCTCGCTCACCGGCGTCGGGGGCGCCTCGGGCGAGGAGCACCAGTTCGAGTTCGTGGGGGCCGGGACGGTGCTGCTGCAGTCCTCGGAGATGCTGATGGCGGAGCAGGCGGTCGGCACGGTCGGCGCGGGTGCGGCCACGGGTAACGCGCAGGGCGTTCCGGGGGCCGGCCAGGGTCCGCTGGGGCAGCTGGGCGTGCCGCGGATGCCGGGGCAGCTGGGTGATCTCCAGCGCCGCTTCGGACTGTGACCCTCAGACCATCCGATTTTTGTACGTAATTCAACTTCTTAGGTAGAGTTCATTCATGGAGACCGTGGAGACCGAGACCGCCACCCGCTGGCTGACCGACGCCGAGCAGTGTGCCTGGCGTACCCACCTGGACGTCAGCAGGCTGCTGATGCACCAGCTGGAGAAGGATCTCCAGCCTTTCGGGCTCACGAACAACGACTACGAGATCCTCGTGAACCTCTCGGAGTCGGGCGACCACCGGATGCGGATGAGCGATCTCGCGACCGCCACCCTGCAGTCCAAGAGCCGGCTGTCCCACCAGATCACGCGCATGGAGGCGGCGGGCCTGGTCCGCCGCGTGAACTGCGAGTCCGACCGCCGCGGCCTGTACGCGGTGCTCACGGACGGGGGCATGGAGACGATGCGCAAGGTCGCCCCGCACCACGTGGCCTCCGTACGCCGTCACTTCATCGACCTGCTGCCCCCGGCGGCCCTGGCGGCGCTGCGCGACTCGCTCGTCCCCGTGGCGGACCACCTGCGGGACAACCGCGGCAAGATCTGAGACCCGCGGACGGCACGGCCCGGGGCGCCGGGCGCGCCGTCCGCCACTCCCGGCCGCAGAACGACGGCTACTGACGGCCCGTTCCGGCCCCGCCTGCGTCTGAGGCGCGGGGTCCGGAGCAGCGCCCCGGCACGACGGGGCGCCGCACCCGCCCCGCGTGCCTCAGCC
Source organism: Streptomyces sp. NBC_01408 (assembly GCF_026340255.1). GTDB lineage: Bacteria > Actinomycetota > Actinomycetes > Streptomycetales > Streptomycetaceae > Streptomyces. Next base: position 169,585 of record NZ_JAPEPJ010000001.1, read on the forward strand.
CTCGGTCAGCGTCGCCAGCAGCGCATCGGCGGCCGCGTACGGGTCCAGCTCACCCTCGGCGACCCGGGCGGCCAGCGCGTCCAGATGCGCGTCGCCGTGCAGGTCGGCCATCCGGGCCCGCAGCGCGGTCACCGCGATGGTCTCCACCTCCCGCGCCGCACGCTGCGCCCGCCGCTGCGCCAGCACCCCGCGCTCGTCCATCCACGCGCGGTGCTTCTCCAGCGCCTCGACCAGCTCGTCGATGCCCTGGCCCCGCGCGGCGACGGTCTTCACGATCGGCGGCCGCCAGTCACCGGCCCCCCGGGACTCCCCCAGGCTCAGCATGTGGTTCAGCTCCCGGGCGGTGGAGTCCGCGCCGTCCCGGTCCGCCTTGTTCACCACGTACACGTCGCCGATCTCCAGGATGCCCGCCTTCGCGGCCTGGATCCCGTCGCCCATCCCGGGGGCAAGCAGCACCACCGAGGTGTCGGCCTGCGAGGCGATCTCCACCTCCGACTGCCCGACACCGACGGTCTCGACCAGGATCACCTCGCAGCCGGCCGCGTCCAGCACTCGGATCGCCTGCGGGGCGGCCCACGCCAGCCCGCCCAGGTGCCCCCGGGTGGCCATCGAACGGATGTACACGCCGGGGTCCGAGGCGTGGTCCGACATCCGCACCCGGTCCCCGAGCAGCGCCCCGCCCGAGAAGGGCGAGGAGGGGTCGACCGCGAGCACGCCGACCCGCTTGCCCGCCTTGCGGTACGCCGACACCAGAGCCGAGGTGGACGTGGACTTGCCCACGCCCGGGGACCCGGTGAGGCCCACGACGTACGCCCCGCCGGTGAGCGGGGCCAGGGCGGCCATGACCTCGCGCAGCTGCGGGGACGCCCCCTCGACCAGCGAGATCAGCCTGGCCACGGCCCGCGGTCGGCCTTCGCGGGCCTGCTCCACCAGCGTGGGGACGTCCACCGTCATACGTGCTGCGCTCCTCGGCTCTGTACGGGTACGGCAGGTGTGCTTACTTGCGGACGTGGACGATCAGCGCATCGCCCTGGCCGCCGCCGCCGCACAGCGCGGCCGCGCCGGTCCCGCCGCCGCGGCGCTTGAGCTCCAGCGCCAGGTGCAGCACCACACGGGCGCCCGACATGCCGATCGGGTGCCCCAGCGCAATGGCGCCGCCGTTGACGTTCACCTTTTCCGGGGTCACGCCGAGGTCCTTCATTGACTGCACGGCGACCGCCGCGAAGGCCTCGTTGATCTCGATGAGGTCCAGGTCGGAGACCTGGAGCCCCTCCTTCTTCAGCGCGTGCAGGATCGCGTTGGACGGCTGCGACTGGAGGGAGTTGTCGGGACCGGCGACGTTTCCGTGCGCACCGATCTCGGCGATCCACTCCAGACCCAGCTCCTCGGCCTTCGCCTTGCTCATCACGACCACGGCGGCCGCGCCGTCGCTGATCTGCGAGGAGGTGCCTGCGGTGATGGTGCCGTCCTTCGCGAAGGCCGGGCGCAGCCTGCCGAGGGACTCGGCCGTGGTCTCCGGGCGGATGCCCTCGTCCTGCGAGAAGATCACCGGCTCGCCCTTGCGCTGCGGGATCTCGACCGGGGTGATCTCGGCCTCGAAGACGCCGTTCTTCTGCGCGGCCGCGGCACGCTGGTGGGAGGTGGCGGCGAACTCGTCCTGCGGGGCGCGCTCGATGCCCAGGCGGGTGTTGTGCTTCTCGGTGGACTCGCCCATCGCGATGTTCTCGAAGGCGTCGGTGAGGCCGTCGTAGGCCATCGCGTCGAGCATCTCGATGGCGCCGTACTTGTAGCCCTCGCGGGACTTGGGCAGCAGGTGCGGCGCGTTGGTCATGGACTCCTGACCGCCCGCGACCACGATGTCGAACTCCCCGGCGCGGATGAGCTGGTCGGCCAGCGCGATGGCGTCCAGACCCGAGAGGCACACCTTGTTGATCGTGAGCGCGGGCACGTTCATCGGGATCCCGCCCTTGACCGCGGCCTGGCGGGCGGGGATCTGGCCCGCGCCCGCCTGGAGCACCTGGCCCATGATCACGTACTGCACCTGGTCGCCGGAGATTCCGGCCCGGTCCAGCGCGGACTTGATGGCGAAGCCGCCGAGGTCGGCGCCCGAGAAGGACTTCAGCGAGCCGAGCAGCCGCCCCATGGGGGTGCGGGCCCCGGCGACGATCACTGAAGTGGTGTTGTTCGATCCGGACATGAGGCACAGCCCCTTGAGGATGAGGAGTGAACGAGGGTTTACATGAATGTACTGAGCGGTACCCGCGGCGTCACCGGGCTGTCGGTGTGATCGCTGGCACGTTGCGTGACCACCCTCCTCGGCGGTGCACTGGTCCCATGCTGACAAGAATCGACCACATCGGGATCGCCTGCTTCGACCTGGCTAAAACTGTCGAGTTCTACCGTGCCACGTACGGCTTCGAGGTGTTCCACACCGAGGTCAACGAGGAGCAGGGTGTGCGCGAGGCCATGCTGAAGATCAACGAGACGTCCGACGGCGGCGCCTCCTACCTCCAGCTCCTGGAGCCCACCCGCGAGGACTCCGCGGTGGGCAAGTGGCTGGCCAAGAACGGGGAGGGCGTCCACCACATCGCCTTCGGCACCGAGGACGTCCGCGGTGACTCGGAGGCCATCCGCGGCAAGGGCGTCCGCGTCCTGTACGACGAGCCGCGCACCGGCTCGATGGGCTCCTCGATCACCTTCCTGCACCCCAAGGACTGCCACGGGGTCCTCACGGAACTGGTCACGGCCAACCCTGACCACTGATGGCCCGATTCCCCGGCCGGTAGAGTGGCCATGGCTCGGCCGGGGTTCGGTGCGGAGACGGGGTCGGGGCCTGTGACCCCTGCCCCGGTATCTGACACCATTCCCCCGGGGGCGTCGTTCAGCGGGCGAGCGATGCTCATTGGAGTGAGCTTGCGACCAGGGGACGGATGGGACCGCGCTGTGCGGGGCTACGAAAGCCAGGAGAGCCATCAGGCCGAGGCCGACCACCTCTCGCGCTTCGAGGCCGAGATGGAGCGGCTGAAGAAGGAGCGCGGGAAGGCCGTCCAGCACGCTGAGGACCTGGGATACCAGGTCGAGGTGCTGCGCGCCAAGCTCCACGAGGTACGCCGAGCTCTGGCGTCCCGCCCCGCCTACGACGGCGCGGACATGGGGTACCAGGCGGAGCAGTTGCTCCGCAATGCCCAGATCCAGGCCGACCAGATGCGCTCCGACGCCGAGCGCGAGCTGCGCGACGCCCGGGCGCAGACCCAGCGCATCCTCCAGGAACACGCCGAGCACCAGTCCCGCCTCCAGGCCGAGCTGCACACCGAGGCCGTCAACCGCCGCCAGCGCCTGGACCAGGAGCTCAACGAGCGCCGCCAGACCGTCGAGGCGCACGTCAACGAGAACGTGGCCTGGGCCGAGCAGCTGCGCGCCCGTACGGAGTCCCAGGCGCGCCGGCTCATGGAGGAGTCCCGCGCCGAGGCCGACCAGGCCCTGAACGCCGCCCGGGCCGAGGCCGCCCGCCTCGCCGAGGAGGCCCGCCGCCGGCTGACCTCCGAGGCGGAGGCCTCCCGTGCCGAGGCCGAGTCCACCCTGCTGCGCGCCCGCAAGGAGGCCGAGCGGCTGCTGACCGCCGCCTCCTCGCAGGCCCAGGAGGCCAGCGAGCACGCGGAGCGGCTGCGTTCCAGCACCTCGGCCGAGGCCGAGCAGACCCGCCAGCAGACCCTCGACCTCGGCCGGGTGGCCGAGTCGCGGGTGCAGGAGGCCGACTCCGCGCTGCGCGAGGCCCGCGCCGCGGCCGAGAAGCTGCTCGCCGAGGCCAAGGAGAGCGCCTCCCGGCAGCTCGCCTCGGCGGAGTCCGTCAACGAGCAGCGCACCCGTACCGCCAAGGAGCAGGTGGCCCGGCTGGTCGGCGAGGCCACCAAGGAGGCCGAGGTCCTCAAGGCCGAGGCCGAGCAGCTGCTGGCGGACGCCCGCGGCGACGTGGAGCGGCAGCGCGCCGAGGCCGGGGAGCAGGCCCGCGCGGCCGCCTCCGAGGAATCCGCGGCGCAGCTGGCGAAGGCCGCCCGCACCGCGGAAGACGTACTGAACAAGGCCTCCGAGGACGCCCGGGCCACCACCCGGGCGGCGTCGGAGGAGGCCGAGCGGATCCGCCGCGAGGCGGAGTCCGAGGCCGAGCGGCTGCGTTCGCAGGCGGCGGCCACGGCGGACGAGCTCAAGGGCGCCGCGAAGGACGACACCGAGGAGTACCGGGCCCGTACCGTCGAGCTCCAGGAGGAGGCCCGGCGGCTGCGCGGCGAGGCGGAGCAGCTGCGCGCCGAGGCCGTCGCCGAGGGCGAGCGGATCCGCGGCGAGGCCCGCCGCGAGGCGGTGCAGCAGATCGAGGAGGCGGCCCGGACGGCCGAGGAGCTCCTCGGCAAGGCCAAGGCGGACGCGGACGAGCTGCGCGGCGGGGCGAGCGCCGAGAGCGAGCGGGTCCGCGCCGAGGCCGTGGAGCGGGCGACCACCCTGCGCAAGCAGGCCGAGGAGACCCTGGAGCGCACCCGCGCCGAGGCCGAACGGCTGCACGCCGAGGCCGCGGAACAGGCGGAAGCCGTACGGTCCGAGGCGGACGCGGAGGCCCGGCGGCGGCGCGAGGAGACCGAGCAGGCCCTGGCCGCGAAGCGGGCGGAGGCCGACGAGGAACTCGTACGGCTGCACACGGACGCCGAGAGCCGGCTGGGCACGGCCGAGCAGACCCTGCGCGACGCCCGCGCGGCGGCGGAGAACATCCGCAGGGAGACCACCGAGGAGACCGACCGGCTGCGGGCCGAGTCGGCCGAGCGCAACCGCACCCTCCAGGCGCAGTCGGAGGCGGAGGCCGAGCAGCTGCGCACGGACGCGGCCGAGGATGCCGGACGGGTCCGCGCGGAGGCCGAGCAGGTCGCCGTACGGCTGCGCGGCGAGGCCGAGGCCGAGGCGGAGCGGGTGCGCTCCGAGGCCCAGGAGACCGCGGACCGGCTGCGCGCGGAGGCGAAGACCGCCGCCGAGCGGGTCGGCGCGGAGGCCGCCGAGGCGCTGGCCGCCGCGCAGGAGGAGGCCGTCCGGCGGCGCCGGGAGGCCGAGGAGACCCTGTCGTCGGCGCGGACCGACGCCGGCAACGAGCGGGCGCAGGCCCGCGAGCAGAGCGAGGAGCTGCTGGCCGCGGCCCGCAGGCGCTCCGAGGAGGCGCAGGCCGAGGCGGCCCGCCTGACCGAGGAGGCCGAGCGGCGCGCGTCGGAGCTGGTGGCGGCGGCGGAGACCACCGCCCAGCAGGTACGGGACTCCGTGGCCGGGCTGCACGAGCAGGCCGAGGAGGAGATCACCGGGCTGCGCAGCGCCGCCGAGCACGCGGCGCAGCGCACGCGCACCGAGGCCGAGGAGGAGTCCGAGCGGGTCCGCGCCGACGCCTACGCGGAACGCGAGCGGGCCACCGAGGACGCGAACCGGGTCCGCAGCGAGGCACGCGCCGAGACCGACGCGGCGAAGGCGCTGGCCGAGCGCACCGTCGGCGACGCGATCGCCGAGGCGGAGCAGCTGCGCACCGACACGGCCGAGTACGCGCAGCGGGTGCGCACCGAGGCCACCGACGCGCTGGCGGCGTCCGAGCGGGACGCGGCCCGGACCCGGGCGGACGCCCGTGACGACGCGAACCGTATCCGCGGCGAGGCGGCCGAGGCCCTGGAGGCGTCGCGCGCCGAGGGGACCCGGATCGTCGCCGAGGCGACGGCGGAGGCCGACCGGCTCACCGAGGAGACCCTGGCGGCCAGCGCGGCCACGGCCGGCGAGGCGACGGCGGAAGCCGAGCGGATCACCGCCGAGGCGGCCGTGGCCGCGGACGCGACCCGCGCGGAGGCGGCCGGCACGCTGGACGAGGCCCGCGTGGAGGCGGGCCGGCTGCGCACGGAGGCGGCCGAGCAGGCCGACCGCCTGGTCGGCAAGGCGGCCGCGGAGGCGGAGAAGCTCACGTCCCAGGCGAAGGCGACGATGGCCGCGGCCGAACGGGACGCCACGCGGATCCTGGTGGAGTCCCGTGCCGAGGGCGACCGGCTGGTCGACGAGACCCGCACGGCCAACGAGCTCACGGTCGGCGAGGCCGCGGCGGAGGCCGAGCGGCTGCGCGCGGAGGGCGCGCGGACCCTGGACGACGCCCGCGCGGAGGGCGGCCGGATCATCGGCGAGGCCACCGCTGAGGCGGACCGCGTCACGGTCGCGGCGAACGAGACGCTGGCGGCCGCCGAGCGGGAGTCCGAGCAGACCCTGGACGAGGCGCGCGCCGAGGCGGGCCGGCTGCGGAGCGAGGCCGCCGAGCAGGCGGACCGGCTCATCGGCGAGGCCTCGTCCGAGGCGGACAAGCTCACGGCGCAGACCCGCAAGGACAACGAGCGCACGGTCGGCGAGGCCGCGAACGAGGCCGAGCGGCTGCGCGCGGAGGCGTCGGAGGCGCTGTCCTCGGCGCAGGAGCACGCGACCCGTACCCGGTCGGAGGCCGAGCGGGTCAAGGCGGAGGCGGCGAACGAGGCGGAGCGTGTCCGCGCCGAGGCCCGTACGGAGTCCGAGCGGCTGCTGGACGAGGCCCGCGAGCAGGCCAACAAGCGCCGCAGCGAGGCCGCGGAGCAGGTCGACCGGCTCATCACCGAGGCCTCGGCGGAGGCCGACAAGCTCACCGCCGACGCGCAGAAGCAGGCTCTGGCCGCCACCACGGCGGCCGAGGAGCAGGCGGACGCGATGGTGGACGCCGCCCGCAAGGAGGCGGCGCGGATCACCTCGGAGGCGACGGTCGAGGGCAACTCCACGGTGGAGAAGGCCCGTACCGACGCGAACGAGCTGCTGGTCGGCGCGCGCACGGACGCCTCGGCCATAAGGGAGCGGGCGGAGGAGCTGCGCGGCCGCGTCGAGGCGGAGGTCGAGGAGCTGCACGAGCGGGCCCGCCGGGAGTCGGCCGAGCAGATGAAGTCGGCCGGCGAGCGCGTGGACAAGCTGGTGCGCGCGGCGACCGAGCAGAGCGTCGAGGCCGAGGCGAAGGCCAAGGAGCTGGTGTCGGACGCGAGCAGCGAGGCGAGCAAGGTGCGCATCGCCGCGGTCCGCAAGGCGGAGGCGCTCCTCAAGGAGGCCGAGCAGAAGAAGGCCGAACTGTCACGGGAGGCCGAGGCGGCTCTGGCGGAGGCCCGGTCGGAGGCCGACCGGATCGTCGAGGAGGGCCGCCGTGAGCTGGAGGTCCTGGTGCGCCGGCGTGAGGACATTCAGGCGGAGATCTCCCGTGTCCAGGACGTTCTTGAGGCGTTGGAATCATTCGAGGCGCCTTCGGGCGGCGCGAAGCCCACGGTCGGCGGCCAGGGCGCGGGGGGCGTGAAGGCCGGCGCGGCAGCGGGTTCCACTCGATCGGGTGGTAAGACGTCAGAGGGCTAGTCGGCGCGCGTGGATGTGTGCTCCTGATGGAGGTTCAGGCGAACGGGTGACAAGCATTCTGTCGCCTTGCCACTCAAAAGGGGTGTCATTGTCCAGATCAAACGTGGAATGACTCGATGACACGCCGCCTGGGCGCCTAGGATTCCCCTAACACCTCACGTAGCACCTCATCGGTCTCATTCGACAGGAACCCCATGAGCGACACTTCCTCCCCCTTCGGCTTCGAGCTCGTGCGGCGTGGTTACGACCGTGGTCAGGTGGACGACCGCATTACCAAGCTGGTCTCCGACCGCGACAGCGCCCTTGGACGTATCAACTCTCTGGAAAAGCGGATCGAGGAGTTGCACCTCGAGACGCAGAACGCCCAGGCCCAGGTGAGCGACGCGGAGCCGTCGTACGCCGGTCTCGGCGCCCGGGTCGAGAAGATCCTGCGGCTGGCCGAGGAGGAGGCGAAGGACCTGCGCGAGGAGGCCCGTCGCGCGGCCGAGCAGCACCGGGAGCTCGCGGAGTCGGCCGCCCAGACCGTGCGCAACGACGCCGAGTCGTTCGCCGCCGACCGCAAGTCGAAGGCGGAGGACGAGGGCGTCCGCATCGTCGAGAAGGCCAAGGGCGACGCGTCGACACTGCGCGCGGAGGCCCAGAAGGACGCCGCCTCCAAGCGCGAGGAGGCCGACGCGCTGTTCGAGGAGACCCGCGCGAAGGCCGCCCAGGCCGCCGCGGACTTCGAGACCAACCTGGCCAAGCGCCGTGAGCAGTCCGAGCGCGACCTGGCCTCGCGTCAGGCCAAGGCCGAGAAGCGCCTCGCGGAGATCGAGCACCGCGCGGAGCAGCTGCGCCTGGAGGCCGAGAAGCTGCGTACGGACGCGGAGCGCCGTGCCCGCCAGACCGTGGAGACCGCGCAGCGCCAGGCCGAGGACATCGTGGCCGACGCCAACGCCAAGGCCGACCGCATCCGCAGCGAGTCGGAGCGCGAGCTGGCGGCGCTCACCAACCGCCGCGACTCCATCAACGCGCAGCTCACCAACGTCCGCGAGATGCTGGCGACGCTCACCGGTGCGGCCGTCGCGGCGGCCACCCCGATCGTCGACGACGAGCCGGTCACCCGTGGTGTCCCGGCGCAGCAGAGCCGCTAGTACGCCGATTTCTACTCGCTGGTAGCGAAACCGTCACATCAGGGCCGTATGTCACCTGTTCGAGGTGACATACGGCCCTTCGGCGCTCTAGCGTGGCCCCATGATCGAGCTTGAGGGCCTTACCAAACGATTCGGCGCGAAGACCGCCGTGGACCACCTCAGCTTCCAGGTCAAACCGGGGGTGGTGACCGGCTTCCTCGGCCCCAACGGGGCCGGGAAGTCCACGACCATGCGCATGATGCTCGACCTCGACAATCCGACCAGCGGGACGGTCCGGATCGACGGGAAGCACTACCGGGACCTGCCGGAGCCACTGAAGTACATCGGCGCACTGCTGGACGCCAAGGCCATGCACGGCGGCCGCAGCGCCTACAACAACCTTCTCTGCCTTGCCCAGTCGAACCGGATCCCGGAGAGCCGGGTCTCCGAGGTGCTGGACATGGTCGGGTTGACGGCCGTGGCGAAGAAGAAGTCGAAAGGATTTTCGCTCGGTATGGGGCAGCGGCTGGGAATCGCCGCCGCCCTGCTCGGCGATCCGGAGATCCTGATGTTCGACGAACCCGTCAATGGTCTGGACCCCGAGGGGATTCTCTGGATCAGGAATCTTATGAAGGGGCTGGCCTCGGAAGGCCGGACGATCTTCGTTTCTTCTCACTTGATGAGCGAAATGGCCCTGACCGCAGACCATTTGGTCGTGATCGGACAGGGAAAGCTGCTGGCTGACACGTCCATGGCCGATTTCATCCACCAGAACTCGCGCAGTTACACACGCGTGCGTTCCCCTCAGCAGGAGCGGCTGAAGGACGTACTGCACGAATCCGGCATCGCTGCCGTCCAGGTGCCCGGCACGGGCACGCTGGAGATCGACGCGGTGACCGCCGAGCAAATCGGCGAGCTGGCCGCCCAGCACCAGATCGTCCTGCACGAACTCAGCCCGCAACGGGCTTCACTGGAAGAAGCGTTCATGCGCATGACGGCGGACTCCGTCGAGTACCACGCCCACGCGCCGGGGGGCCCGCTGCACAATCCGGCCCGGCCCGCCGACGTACCCGCGTGGGGCGCCGGCTTCGAGGCGACGCGCAAGGGCGGCGAGTGACCATGGCCTTCTCCGCAGTTCTGAACTCCGAGTGGACCAAGATCCGTACGGTCGCCTCCACCAGCTGGACCCTCGCCACCGCGTTCCTGATCACCGTCGCCATCGGTGCCGGGCTGTGCGCCGTGGTCAGCGCGACCTTCGAAGACCTGCCCGAGACCCAGCAGGTCACCTTCGACGCCACCCAGATGAGCTTCTCCGGGATGCTCCTGGGACAGGTTGCGATGCTCGTCTTCGGGGCGATGGTGGTCGGCAGCGAGTACAGCACCGGCATGATCCGCACCTCCCTCGCAGCCGTACCCAGCCGCGCCCGCCTGCTCCTCGGCAAGGTCACCGCGGCGACCGTCCTGGCGCTGGTGGCGGGCCTTGCCACCGGCTTCGTGTCCTTCTTCCTCGGCCAGGCACTCCTCGGCGACCACGGCATCGGGCTGGGCGGTGAGAACGTGCTGCGCGCGGTGATCGGCGTGGGCCTGTACATGGCGCTGCTCGTGCTGTTCGCCATCGGCGTGTCGATGATGCTGCGGAACACGGCCGCCTCGATCGTCATCCTGATCACCTTCATCCTGGTCCTGCCGATCGTCCTCAGCGTGGTCGACGCCACCCGCAAGATCGCTTACTACCTGCCCAACCAGGCCGGTTCCGCGATCATGCAGACCGTGCCGGCGTCCATGACCGACTCGGACGTGCCCTACGGGCCGTGGGGCGGTCTCGGGCTCATGGCGCTGTGGGCGCTCGCCGCGGTACTCGGGGGCTACCTGGTCCTCAAGAAGCGCGACGCCTGACGGACGGATCTCCTCCGGTCCGTCGCAGGACGGACGTCTTCCGTACTACGGGTGATCCCCGGGTCGGTCTCAGGGGCAGCTCAGGGATCGGCCCGGGACGGAACCGCGGGAGACTCGTTATCCTCTTAACCCTTACGCGGGCGAAAGTCGTCCCGGCCTGGTAAGGGGCAGCAAGATGATCGAGGCAGTCGGACTGACGAAGCGCTTCGGCGTGAAGACCGCCGTCGACCAGTTGTCCTTCCAGGTCAGGCCGGGGCACGTCACCGGATTCCTGGGGCCCAACGGCTCCGGGAAATCCACCACCATGCGCATGATCGTCGGCCTCGACCGGCCCACGTCCGGTCATGTCACGATCAACGGCCGCCCCTTCCGGGAGCTGCCGAACGCCCAGCGGCACGTCGGGGCCCTGCTCGACGCCAAGGCCGTCCACGGCGGCCGCCGGGCCCGTACCCACCTCCTGTCCATCGCGCAGCTCTCCGGGATCCCGGAGCGGCGGGTGGACGAGGTGCTGGCCGTGGTCGGCCTCCAGGACGTCGCCCGCCAGCGCGCGAAGGGCTTCTCGCTCGGCATGGGGCAGCGGCTCGGCATCGCCACCGCCCTGCTCGGGGACCCGCAGGTGCTCCTGTTCGACGAGCCGGTCAACGGGCTCGACCCCGAGGGGATCCTCTGGGTCCGCAACCTCATGCGGCAGCTCGCCACCGAGGGCCGCACCGTCTTCGTCTCCTCGCACCTCATGAGCGAGATGGCCCTGACCGCCGACCACCTGATCGTGATCGGCCGGGGGCGGCTGCTGGCCGACATGGGCACCCAGGAGTTCATCACGCACAACTCGGCCGGATTCGCTCGGGTACGCGCGGCCGACACTGATCCGGATGGCCGGGACACGCTGGGTGCGACCCTGACCAAGGCGGGCGGCCGGGTCCTCCAGGAGCCCGACGGTGCACTGCGCGTGACCGGGCTGGAGCTGCCGCGCATCTCGGATCTCGCGCACGAGGCGGGCGTACGGCTGTGGGAGCTGTCACCCCACCGGGCCTCGCTGGAGGAGGCCTACATGCGGATGACCCAGTCCTCCGTCGAGTACACCTCCTCCGATGACCCGCGGGCCGAGCTGTGGGAGCCGGAGCCGCTGAGCGTCCCGGCGTGGGAGGAGGAGCCGCAGGCTCCCGAGGTCCCGCAGAGCGGCTTCTACGCGCCCCCGCCGCCCGGCGCGGGCGGGCAGCCCTTCCTGATGCCCAGCAGCCCCGGCGAGCTCGCCGGAGCCGCCCAGAACAACCCCGAGGACGCCCGATGACCGGCCCCACGCCCAGCGGCGCGACGACGACCGGCCCGGCGACGGCCGGCCCCGCACCGCTGCCCACGTCGCGGCCGTACCTGGGGCACGCCCTCGCCTCGGAGTGGACCAAGATGACCTCCGTGCGCTCCACGGTGTGGACGCTCGGCTCCCTCGTGGTGGTCGTCGTTGGGATCGGGCTGCTCGTCATCACGCAGACCGACGACGGCGCCTTCCGGGAGATCGCGTACACCTCGCCGGCCCTGTTCGGCCTGCTGGTCGGGCAGATCGCGGTGATAGTCCTCGGCGTCCTGACGATCACCTCCGAGCACGCCACCGGTCTGGTGCGGACCACCTTCACCGCCGCCCCGGAGCGGCACCGGGTGCTCACCGCCAAGTACGTCGTGTTCAGCCTCACCGCCCTCGTGGCCACCACCGGGTCCGTCGGCCTGGTCGGCACGGCCGCCGCGATCGTGCACGGCGGCCCGGGCGCGGGACCGCACGGGGTGTCCGAGTGGTTCGGCGCGCTGGCCGGCAGCCTCTACGTCACCCTCCTCGGGGTGCTCGCGCTCGCCGTCGGCGCGCTGCTGAGGCATTCGGCCGGGGCGATCGCTGTGATGCTGGGCCTCGTCACGCTCCCGCCGGTGATAGGCGCGATGCTCATCAGCTGGCGGGAGACCATGCCCATCGGCGAAACGATCATCACGTACAACGCGCCCGTGGCGATGATGCAGCTGTTCGGCATGCCGGGCGGCAGCGAGACCGGCGCGGCGCCCTCCGACTTCTCCCACCTGCTGCTGATCCTGCTGGTCACGGGCGGCGCGGTGGCCGCCTCGTACGCGACGGTCGGCCGCCGGGACGTCTAGACGCCCCTAGTACTTCGGCGCGTTACGGGACCGCTGCACCCGCGAGGTGCGGCGGTCCTTCGCGTTCCAGCAGGCCTTGTGCCAGTGGCGCCGGTCGTCCACGCCGCCGTACTCCGGCCAGGCCACCAGGTGCGGGGTGCCGGAGGGGATCTCCTGGTCGCAGCCGGGGCAGCGGTAGCGCTTGCCCTGCGCGCTGGCGCCGGCGACGTGCCGGACCTTCCAGTCCTCGCCCTGGTACTCCTCGGTGCGCTCCAGCCCGTACCGGTCCATGCCGCCCGGGCCGCTCCCCGAGCCGGCACCCGAGTCCGAACGGTCGGCTGGATTCCCGCCGCCCCTGGGGCGGTTGTGGCGCGGTGACACGTATACCTCACGGAGGGGCGGACGGCAGTGACTTTCTCCCAGACTACGCGCAGCGAGCCCGGGTAGCCGCAGGGTGTCCGACAGAAGCGGCCGCACCGGGGGGACTGGCCCGACAATCCCAATAACTTTCCTGTCAGGCCGTGCCTTTGGCACGTGTCAGACGTTGTTGCCAGTAAGACGTTAGTCGTAATGGATCAAGAAGCCGGTCCACCTGGGGGAGGCCGCGCCAGCCGCGAGGAGGCTAAAGGCGATGCGCGTAGGAGCGTTCATTCTGGCGGCCCAGTTCCCGGGTCAGGGACAGGGTGAGGCACTGCACAGGGCGGTACGGACCGCCGAGGTGGCCGAGGAGGCCGGGCTCGACTCGGTCTGGCTCGCCGAGCACCACTTCGTCCCGTACGGGGTCTGCCCGTCGGCGGTGACCCTGGCGGCCCTGATGCTCGGCCGGACCCGCCGGCTGCGGGTCGGCACGGCGGTGAGCGTGCTGCCGAACGTCCATCCGGTGGCCCTCGGGGAGCAGGCGGCGCTGCTGCACCTGACCTCGGGCGGCCGGTTCTCCCTCGGGGTGGGGCGCGGCGGCCCGTGGGTGGACCTGGAGGTGTTCGGCGGCGGCGCGGACGCGTACGAGAACGGCTTCCCGGAAGCCCTGGACCTGCTGCGGCGCTGGCTGACCGAAGCGCGGGTGGGTGCCTCCGGCGAGCGGTACGCCTTCCGCGAGGTGGCCGTCGTACCGCGGCCGTCGGAGGCGCTGGACGGGGACGGGACCGGTCCGGAGGTCATCGTGGCCTGCACGTCGCCGACGTCGGTACGACTGGCCGCGGAGCGGGGGCTGCCGATGCTGCTGGGCATGCACTGCGGGGACGAGGACAAGGCGGCGATGGTCGCACTGTGGCGGCGTACGGCGCTGGCGGCGGGCCACCCGCCGGAGCACGTGGCCGGAGCGGGGCACGTGTCGGCCGGGGTGTGCCAGCTGGCGGACCGCTCGGCGGACGCCCGCGAGGTGCTGCTGAAGGCGCTGCCGGGATGGCTGAAGCAGGGCCTGGACGCGCATGTGACGGTGGACGGCCGGGCGCGCGCGATGCGGGATCCGGTTGCGTACACGGAGCTCCTGTGCGAACTGCACCCGGTGGGCACCCCGAAGCGGGCGGCGGACCGGCTGGCGGCCACCTCCGAGCGCACCGGCATCACGCGGTTCGCGCTGCTGTCGGAGGGCTCCGGCGATCTCGCCGCGACGGAGGAGAACGTCCGGCGCCTCGGCGCCGAAGTCCTGCCCCGTCTCGGCTGAGAAGGGCTGCCGCCCCCGTCGCGGAGCGGCAGCGAAAGTACGAGAACTGCTAGCAGTCCCGCAGTTCGGGCGACTGGTTGAGCAGCTGGCCGCGGATCGAAGTGAACTTGGCCAGCCGGTCGTCCACCGAGGGATCCAGCGGGAACACCGCTACCCGGTGACAGTTCTGGAAGGCCAGGCGTACTCCGAAGTGCCGCTGCAGCGCACCGCGTATCGCGTCACTCGCGAGAGCGCGCAGCAACTGCCCGCGCGCCTGCTCGTCGGGCGGCGGCGTCTGGTTGTCGGCGAACTGTCCGCCGTCCACCTTCAGCTGGGCCACCAGCGAGCTGATCATCTCCCATGCGTAGGGCAGGGAGGTCCGGACGCAGTCGACGAAGGCGGCTTCGTCGACCTCGCCTCGCTCGGCCTGTTCGAGTAGGGCCGGTGAGACGTCGAGCGACATGGGTTCTCCTCTCGCGACCCCGGCTATTTGGGTTGCCGGAGTCTTACGGGCAGGGAAGGAGGCCGCGACGCAGCGTGCACGCTCGGCAACCTCCCGCTCACCACGGTAGGCGCCCCATGGGTGGCGCACCAGGAGAATGCGCATACAACGCGCCATCCGCGAACGGGGCTTTCAGGGGCGAATCGCGTGGAGGCCCGTCGGTCGAGTAGCGTTGCCGACCATGCGTCTCGTCATTGCCCGCTGCTCCGTCGACTACGCGGGCCGGCTCACCGCCCATCTGCCCTCGGCACCCCGTCTGATCCTCGTGAAGGCTGACGGCAGTGTCTCGATCCACGCGGACGACCGGGCGTACAAACCGCTCAACTGGATGTCCCCTCCGTGCACCCTCAAGGAGGGGACGGGTGACGACGCCGGTGTGTGGACGGTCGTCAACAAGGCGGGCGAGAAGCTCATCATCACGATGGAGGAAGTCCTCCACGACTCCTCCCACGAGCTGGGCACCGACCCGGGGCTCATCAAGGACGGCGTCGAGGCGCACCTCCAGGAGCTGCTCGCCGACCGCATCGACACGCTGGGCGAGGGCTACACCCTGATCCGGCGCGAGTACATGACGGCCATCGGCCCGGTGGACATCCTGTGCCGGGACTCCTCCGGTGCGACGGTGGCCGTGGAGATCAAGCGGCGCGGCGAGATCGACGGCGTCGAGCAGCTGACACGCTACCTGGAGCTCCTCAACCGCGACCCGCACCTGGCCCCGGTCCGGGGAATCTTCGCGGCGCAGGAGATCAAGCCGCAGGCCAAGGTGCTGGCCAACGACCGCGGGATGGACTGCGTGGTGCTGGACTACAACGCGCTGCGCGGCATCGAGGACGACAAGCTCCGCCTGTTCTGACCGACTGACCGTCCCCGCCCGGGCCGTGGCTTGTTCTGACCGGCCCCGCCCGGGCCCCGTCCTGACGGACGGGCCGTGCGGACGGGGCCCGGCGGTCACGTCGCGGAGGCCGAGACCGAGTTCGTGACGGGCGGCGCCGTGGGCGACGCCGCGGTCTCCGTGGGTACGGGCGACGGCGAATGCGACACGGTCGGGTCCGGGGAGGACTGCGTGGGCGTCGGCGAACCGGTCGGCGGCGTCGGGGACTTCGGCGGCGTCGGGGACGGGCGCTGCGACGGGGTACGGACCGGGGTCCGGCCGGGCGCCGGGGTGTTGTCGCTCTGCTCCGGCGAAGGGGCTTCCTCCGACTGCGGGGCGGACGCGGGCGGCTCCGGTGCAGGATCGTTCCCGCCGGTGCTCGGCACCACCTGAGGCAGCAGCGGCTTCGGGGTCGGGGACCCCGACGGCCCGTGCGAGGGCGCCGACGGGGCGTCCGGGGAGCCCATCGTCAGGCTCACCACCGTGCCCAGCGCCACCACCGTGAACACCCCGGCGGCGGCCAGCAGGGCGGGGCGGCGCCGGTCGGGCCGCCGCGCGGGTTCCGGTGCGGGCTCGGGGGCGGACTTCGGCGCCATCGGGAAGGCGTCCTCGAACACCTGCGACAGCGTCGTCGGGTTCACCGGGCGCCGTACGCCCGGCGCCTGCGACTCCAGGGGGGTCACGGACGTTACGGGGGTCACGGGCGTCAGGGGCGTCACAGGGGTCACGGACGTCACGGGCGTCACCGGCGCTACGGACGCCATGGGCGTCACCGACTTCACCGGGGTCACGGGCTTCACCGGCGTCACGGGCGCCACCCGGGTCACCGCCTCCGAAGCCGCCGAGGACAGCGGAGCCGTCACGGCCGCCGGGCCGGCCGGCTTCGCGGGACCCAGCGCACCCAGCGGAGTCGGCCGCGTCACGGCCTCCGGGGCGGCGGACGGCCCCACCGGCGGCTCCAGCCGCAGCGGCGGCGACACAGCCGCCCCGGCCGCGGCCGTCTCCCGGTCCGTGACCAGCGCCAGCGCCCGCCGGCCCGCCACGGTGCCCCGCTTGTCGGCGAGGGCACCCCGCAGCCCGATCGACGCCTCCAGCTCGGCCCGCGCCCGGTCCAGCCGGCCCTCGCACAGCGCGAGCACGCCGAGCTCGTGGTGGAAGTACGCCTGCTCCGCGACCTCGCCCGCCTTCCGGGCGGCCTCGGAACCCGCGCGCAGCACCCGCTCCCACGCCTCCCAGCGCAGCGAGGCCGCGAACGCCGGAGCGGCCGTACGGGCCAGCAGTACGGCAGCCACCACGTCGGCGCCGCCCAGCGCCGCGAGCACCGCGTCCGTCTCCACCGCGACCCGCTCCGGGGTCACCGAGGTGTGCCCGGTCCACCAGGCGTAGTGCCGGGCGGCCGTACGGGCCTCCTCCGGCGCGGTCTCCCCGTACCCGGCCTCCTCCAGCTGCCGGGCCACGCCCGCGGCCAGCCGGTAGCGCGCGCCGACCGGGGTGAGCAGCCCGCAGCCCAGCAGTTCCGCCACCGCCGTGTCCGCGTGGGTGTCCCCCACCAGCGCGGGCAGGTGCGCGTGGTGCGGCATCTCCCCGCCCAGCGCGCACGCGATGCGCAGGGCCGCGCGCGCCGACTCGCTGACGCGCGAGGCCAGCAGTTCGGCGGGGGCCGCGCCTTCGGCCAGCGTCGGCAGCGGTACCTGGGCCGTGTCGCGCGGGCGTTCCTCGAAGACTCCGGGCTCTTCCTCGTCGTCGTCCTCGGCGGCGTGGTTGAGCTCGTCCCGCTGCCGCAGCAGTGCGGCGGCCTGTACGAAGCGCAGCGGCAGCCCCTCGGAGGCGAACCGCAGGTCGCTCGCCCAGGCGCTCTCCAGGTCCGTCAGGGGCCGTCCGAGGCCGGCCTCCAGCAGTTCCAGGCAGTCGGCCTTGCCGAGCCCGCCGAGGAAGACCTCCTCCAGGTGCGAGTCGTCGGAGGGGGACTTGATGTCGGGGGTCGCGGCCAGCAGGTAGGCGCACTCGGGGGTGGCGCGCAGCAGTTCGTCGAGGGCGGTGCCGCCGATCTCCAGGTCGTCGAGGAGGACGACGGCGCCGATGTCGCGGACGCGGGCGAGGAGGTCGATCCGGTCCGGCCGCACCTCCGTGGCCTCGTACACGGTCGCGTACAGCGCGTACAGCAGCTCCAGGGGCTGCTGGTAGCCGCGCCCGGAGAGCCGTACGACGCCGTCGGGCGCGAGGCCCGCGCAGGCGTCGGCCACGGTGTCGAGCAGGGCGGTGCGGCCCGATCCGGCGGGTCCCGTCAGCCGTACGGACCGGCCCCGGCCCAGCAGCCGTACGAGCCGCTCCTTCTCCTCCGCGCGCTCCAGCAGCGGCGTGGCGGGCAGGTGCGGGCCGGGCAGTACGGGCGGCCGTGCGGCCTCGTCCCGGGCCCTGCGGGCGGCCGCGTCGCGCTTGGCGGGGCGGCCGGTTTCGGCGCCGGGGCGGTGCGGTTCTATCTCACTGCCGTCGACCGGGTTGACGGTGAGGGTGTACTCCCCGGCGGTCAGGGTGACGATCCGCGCGGGCGTTCCGGGCGTTCCGGGCGTTCCGGACATGCCAGGCGCTCCGGGCGGGCCGGAGGGCTGCTCCTGCGGATCGGCCTGCTTCTCTGTTCGGTCCATGACCAAGTCCCCCGATCGCGGGCCGTGCGCCTCGCCGTCGTACCGCCCGGCCTTCGCACGCCGCTCTCGTACTGGTCCGGTTTTCCGCCCGAACCCTAGACCGTGGCCGCGCGCACCGGTACCGCAGGGGTGCCATCACCACCGGACCGTTACGTTTCCGCAGGAAACCGGAACACAGTATTCACACCCGGGGCAGGGACTCGGCTTCCAGTCCGCCCTCGATCGCGAGGATCCGGTGCAGGCGGGTGGCGACGAGCAGCCGCTGCATCTGCGGCGGCACTCCGCGCAGGACGAGGCGCCGCCCGGTCCGGCCGGCCCTGCGGTGCGCGCCCATGATCACGCCGAGTCCGGTGGCGTCCCAGGAGTCGAGCCCGGTGAGGTCGAGCACGAGATCGCCGTGGCCGTCGTCGAGGGCGGTGTGCAAGGCCGTACGGGCGTCCGCCGCGCTGCGCACGTCGAGACGACCCCCGACAGCGAGTTCGGCGTGGTCGCCCCTGATGTGCATGTGTACTCCCGGCGGTACTGCGTACGTATGGTCCGACTGGTCCCTGATCGGCAACTCTCACTGCAACTGACTGCCGCGAGGGCGGCGAAGTTGCCGACCGTGAGCGAACCGATACCTAATTCACCCCGAAGGGTGAAGGCACTCGAACAGTGGTGCTCAGCGTCCCGGACTCAGTGCTTGTAGAAGCCCTGGCCGCTCTTGCGGCCGATGTCCCCGGCGTCCACCATCCGGCGCATGAGCTCCGGCGGCGCGAACTTCTCGTCCTGGGACTCGGTGTAGATGTTGCTGGTGGCGTGCAGCAGGATGTCGACGCCGGTGAGGTCGGCGGTGGCCAGCGGCCCCATGGCGTGGCCGAATCCCAGCTTGCAGGCGATGTCGATGTCCTCGGCGGAGGCCACGCCCGACTCGTACAGCTTGGCGGCTTCGACGACCAGGGCGGAGATCAGACGGGTCGTCACGAAGCCGGCGACGTCGCGGTTGACGACGATGCAGGTCTTGCCGACGGACTCGGCGAAGGCGCGCGTGGTGGCGAGGGTCTCGTCGCTCGTCTTGTAGCCGCGCACGAGCTCGCACAGCTGCATCATCGGGACGGGCGAGAAGAAGTGCGCGCCCACGACCCGCTCCGGACGCTCCGTCACGGCCGCGATCTTGGTGATCGGGATGGCGGAGGTGTTGGAGGCCAGGATCGCGTCCTCGCGGACGATCTTGTCGAGGGCCCGGAAGATCTCGTGCTTGATCTCGATCTTCTCGAAGGCGGCCTCGACCACGATGTCGACGTCGGCGACGGCTTCGAGGTCGGTGGTCGTGGTGATGCGGGCCAGCGCCGCCTCGGCGTCCTCGGCCGTCAGCTTGCCCTTGGAGACGAACTTGTCGTACGAGGCCTTGATCCCGTCCGTGCCGCGCGTCAGCGCGGCGTCGGTGACGTCGCGCAGGACGACGTCCCAGCCCGCCTGAGCGGAGACCTGAGCGATCCCGGACCCCATCAAGCCGGCACCGATGACGGCAAGCTTCCCAGCCACTGCACACCCCTCGTTCTTGAAAAGACCCGGTCCTCGAAAAGGCCCAGCCGTGAAACGGCCCGGTCTCGTAGCCACTCCGGCGGAGACTAGCGCCCGGCCGGTGCGGTGTGACCGTGAAGTAACACGCGTCACGTCTCAGATGACGGACATCACACCGGTACGGCCCAGCAGTGGGGCGGATACCCGCAGTTGGCCCGGACTACCCTGGCGGCATGGTGAACCTCACGCGTATCTACACCCGGACCGGCGACAAGGGCACGACCGCGCTCGGCGACATGAGCCGCACGGCCAAGACCGACCTGCGGATCTCCGCGTACGCCGACGCCAACGAGGCCAACGCGGCGATCGGGACGGCGCTCGCGCTCGGCAAGCTGGCGCCGGAGGTGGCGAAGGTCCTGGTCAGGGTGCAGAACGACCTGTTCGACGTCGGCGCCGACCTGTGCACTCCGGTGATCGAGGATCCCAAGTACCCGCCGCTGCGCGTGGAGCAGTTCTACGTGGACAAGCTGGAGGCCGACTGCGACGCCTTCAACGAGCAGCTGGAGAAGCTGCGCAGCTTCATCCTCCCCGGCGGCACCCCCGGCGCGGCCCTGCTCCACCAGGCCTGCACGGTGGTCCGGCGCGCCGAGCGCTCTACGTGGGCGGCGCTGGAGGTGCACGGCGAGGTGATGAACCCGCTGACGGCGACCTACCTCAACCGCCTCTCCGACCTCCTGTTCATCCTGGCCCGGGTGGCGAACAAGGAGGTCGGGGACGTGCTGTGGGTACCGGGCGGCGAGCGCTAGCGCTCCGTCTTCGCGAGCGCGGGCCGCTCCTCGGCGCCCGCCGGGGCCTTCTTCGGCCACACCGTGTAGGCGACGGCGACCAGGGCGTGGATGCCCACCGCCCGCAGGGCGCCGAACTGCCACGCCTTGAGCGAGCTGACGTCGCCGGCGTCGCCCACGTACCAGATCGCGGTCTGGAGCAGCCCGAGGGCGACGGCGGCGGCGATGACGGTCCGGATCCACAGCTTCCACTCGTGGACGGCCCGCGCCTTCCCGTATCCGGCGCCGGCCGGCTTGGGTCCGCCGGCCAGCCGGTGCGCGGCGTGGCCGTCGAGCCACTTGATCGTGTAGTGGCCGTAGGCGACGGTGTAGCCGATGTACAGGGCGGCGAGGCCGTGCTTCCAGTCCGGCTCGGCGCCGTTCTTGAGGTCCAGCGTGGTGACCACCAGCAGGACCAGCTCCATCAGCGGCTCGCACAGCAGGACCGCCGCGCCCACCCTCGGCATCTTCGCCAGGTAGCGCAGGGCCAGGCCGAGGGCCAGGAGCACCCAGAAGCCGACCTCACAGGCGATGATCAGTGCGACGATCACGGGACTCTCCGTTCCGCTCGGGTGTGACACGTACTCCCAGACTCCCGGCCGGCCGGGCCCGATGCGTCGTCACCACTGACGACCTACGGCTGCATCCTTCGATGTACTGCCAACTCGGCCTCTCCGCCGAGGCCGGCGCCCCGCGCACCCTGTTGGATGGGACCGTGACCACGAAGAGCCTGCGCCCCCACCGCCACGACGTCATCCTCGCCGTGGTCGGCCTCCTCGCGGGCCTGGTGATGTGGTCGCTCGGCATCTACAGCAGCTCGAACCGGCACCTCCTGCCCGAATGGGCCGCCCTGGTCCCCCTCGCGGTCCTCAGCGCGATGGAGCTGCTGCGCCGCTCCATGCCGTCGGTGGCCCTGGCCGTCGGGACCGTCGGCGTGATCGCCAACGAGTTCACGGTCGGCAGCCTCACCACCGTCCTGATCTTCACCGACCTGATGTACGCGGCCGTCGTCTACGGGGGGCCCGCCATGGCCCGGCGGCTCCCGGTCAGCACCGGTTTGATCACCGTGGCCGTCACCATCGGTTTCCTGGCCTGGCTGCGCACCCCGGAAGCCCTGCTGATCGGCGTGGTCACCGGCCTCGTCAGTTTCGCCCCGGCCCTGACCGGAGCCACACTGCGCAACCACCGCGAGGCCGCCGTGGCCGCCCAGCTGCGTGCCGAGCAGACCGCGCTGCTGGCGGAAATGGACCGGAGCCAGGCGGTCGCCGCCGAGCGCGCCCGGATGGCCCGGGAGCTGCACGACATGGTGGCCAACCACCTCTCCGCGATCGCCATCCACTCCACCGCCGCGCTCTCCATCGACCGGGCCGACACCAGCCGTGACGCCCTCGGGGTGATCCGGGAGAACAGCGTCCAGGGCCTGGCGGAGATGCGCCGGCTGATCGGGCTGCTGCGGGACGCCGGGGCGGAGCAGGAGGCCGTGGCCATGCCCTCGCTCGACGGCGTGGAGGCCCTGCTCGGCCGGGCCCGCACCAACGGTTCGGCGAGCGGGCTGGACTTCGTACTCCACGAAGACCGGCCACCCGGGGAACGGGTACCGGCCCCGGTGGAGCTGGCGGCGTACCGGATCGTCCAGGAGTCGCTGACCAATGCGCTCAAGCACGCGGCCCCGGGCACGGTCACGGTCCGCGTGGCCCGGGCGGACGGGCAGCTGACCGTGGCGGTGGAGTCTCCGTACGGGGAACGCCCCGGCCCGCGGGCCCCCGGCTCCGGCGCCGGGCTGATCGGTATGCGGGAACGGGTGGAGCTGCTGGGCGGGAAGTTCTCGGCGGGCCGGACCGGCGAGCTGTGGCAGGTGCGGGCGACGCTGCCCGCCGACGAGAAGGCGGTGGAGGCATGAGCATCCGGGTGGTGGTGGCGGACGACCAGAGCGCGGTAAGGGCCGGGCTGGTGCTGATCCTGCGCAGCGCGGGCGACATCGAGGTGGCGGGCGAGGCCGCGGACGGGGAGGAGGCGGTGCGTCTGGCCCGGGAACTGCGGCCGGATCTGGTCCTGATGGACGTGCAGATGCCGAGGCTGGACGGGGTCTCCGCGACCCGCCAGGTGGTCTCGGAGGGGCTGGCCGACGTGCTGGTGCTGACCACCTTCGACCTCGACGAGTACGTCTTCGGGGCGCTGCGGGCGGGAGCGGCGGGCTTCCTGCTGAAGAACGCGGACGCGGCGGAGCTGATCGAGGCGGTACGGACCGTCGCGCGCGGGGAGGGGCTGATCGCCCCGGCGGTGACCAGGCGGCTGATCGCCGAGTTCGCGTCGCCTCAGGTGCGGCGGCCGCAGACCCCGCCCGCGACGGCCGCCGCGGTGGACTCGCTGACGCGGCGGGAGCGGGAGGTGTTCGGGTGTCTGGGCGAGGGGCTCTCGAACGCGGAGATCGCCGTACGGCTGGAGATGGCGGAGGCGACGGTGAAGACCCACGTCAGCAGGCTGCTGGGAAAGCTGGAGCTGCGCAGCCGGGTCCAAGCGGCGGTACTGGCCCAGGAGTTGGAGATCCGGGGGCCTCAGTAGAGACTCACTCGCGCCGCTTTCCCCATGAGGTCTGGACCTCTTGACGCTTGGTCCAGACCTTTCTACGCTCACCGCAACACTGTGGTGAGCGTGCCATGACAAAGCGTGCTCACGGGCGGCGCAGGTCCCACCCCCATGTCGAACGTCGGCCCCGCGACCTCGACGGACCTACGGAGGAGCACCCTTGAGCACAGCATCCCCACCCCGCACCAGGCGTACCCGGTTCTTCACGCGGGTCGCGGCCGTCCTGGCCGCCCTCGCCGTACCCGTCAGCGGCCTCGTCGCGCTGGCCGGCCCCGCACAGGCCGCGACCTCCGCGACCGCGACGTACACCAAGGTCTCCGACTGGGGCACCGGCTTCGAGGGCAAGTGGACGGTCAAGAACACCGGTGACACCACCATCAACAGCTGGGCCGTCGAGTGGGACTACCCCGCCGGCACCTCGGTGACCTCCGCCTGGGACGCCGATGTGACGAGCTCCGGCACCCACTGGACCGGCAAGAACAAGTCCTGGAACGGCACCCTCGCCCCGGGCGCCAGCATCAGCTTCGGCTTCAACGGCGCCGGTTCCGGCGCCCCCTCCGGTTGCAAGATCAACGGCGGCTCCTGCACCGGCGGGCCGACCCAGCCCGGCGACAACCCGCCCTCGGCCCCCGGCGCCCCCACCGCCTCCGGCATCACCGAGACCTCGCTGACCCTGAACTGGGCCGCAGCCACCGACGACAAGGGCGTCAAGAACTACGACGTCTACCGCAACGGCGCCAAGGTCGCCACGGTCACCGGCACCAGCCGCGCCGAGACCGGCCTGACCAAGGGCACCACGTACAGCTACCACGTGATCGCACGCGACACCATCGACCAGACCGGCCCCGCCTCCGGCACCCTGTCGGTCACCACCGCCGGCGGCACCGTCGATCCCCCGCTCCCGGGCGGCCCGGTCAAGCTCGGCTACTTCATCGAGTGGGGCAGCTACGCGCGCAACTACCACGTGAAGAACCTGGTCACCTCCGGCACGGCCAGCAAGATCACACACATCAACTTCGCCTTCGGCAACGTCCAGAACGGCGGGTGCACCATCGGTGACTCCTACGCCGACTACGAGAAGGCGTACACCGCCGACCAGAGCGTCGACGGCGTCGCCGACACCTGGGACCAGCCGCTGCGCGGCCACTTCAACCAGCTGCGCAAGCTGAAGAAGCAGTACCCGCACATCAAGATCCTGTGGTCGTTCGGCGGCTGGACCTGGTCCGGCGGCTTCCCGCAGGCTGCGGCCAACCCGACCGCGTTCGCGAACTCCTGCTACAACCTGGTCGAGGACCCGCGCTGGGCCGATGTCTTCGACGGCATCGACCTGGACTGGGAGTACCCGAACGCCTGCGGCCTGTCCTGCGACACCTCCGGCCCGGCCGCGTTCAAGAACATGATGCAGGCCATGCGGGCCCGGTTCGGCCAGAACAACCTGGTCACCGCCGCGATCACCGCCGACGCCTCCAGCGGCGGCAAGATCGACGCGGCCGACTACGGCGGCGCCGCCCAGTACATCGACTTCTACAACGTCATGACGTACGACTTCTTCGGCGCATGGGCGGCGCAGGGCCCGACCGCCCCGCACTCCCCGCTGACCTCGTACTCCGGCATCCCCCAGCAGGGCTTCAACTCAGCCGAGGCCATCGCCAAGCTCAAGAGCAAGGGCATCCCGGGCTCGAAGCTCAACCTGGGCATCGGCTTCTACGGACGCGGCTGGACCGGTGTCACCCAGGCCACCCCGGGCGGCAGCGCCACCGGCCCGGCCCCGGGCACGTACGAGCAGGGCATCGAGGACTACAAGGTGCTCAAGAGCAGCTGCCCGGCCACCGGCACGATCGCCGGCACCGCCTACGCCAAGTGCGGCAGCAACTGGTGGAGCTACGACACCCCGGCCACCGTCGCCTCGAAGATGGCCTGGGCCAAGCAGCAGGGGCTGCGCGGAGCCTTCTACTGGGAGTTCAGCGGCGACACCACCAACGGCGAACTCGCCAACGCCGTCCACACCGGGCTCCAGTAACCCCCACTACGGCACCCGGTGACAGACGGAGCCGGGGAGACGGGTCCGCCCCCGTCTCCCCGGCTTCTCCTTCTTGACGCGCCACTCGCACGGCTCGGCCCCTGGGGGCCTCCCCGGCTTCGCGCCGCTGCGCCGGACTCCGTCCGGCGGGGACGATCCAGCCCCGCCGGCCCTCAGGCCACGTTCACCCTCTGGCCGGGAGGCGCCGCCTCCAGCCAGGCCAGGAAGCCCGTCAGCGCGTCCTCGCTCATCGCCAGCTCCAGGCGCGTCCCCTGGTGGAGACAGCCGAGCACGATGGCGTCGGAGAGCAGGGCCAGCTCCTCCTCGCCCTCCGGGGCGCGGCGGGAGACCACCTCGATGGAGGACCGCTCCAGCAGCCGGCGCGGGCGCGGCGAATAGCTGAACACCCGGAACCATTCGATCCGGTCACCGCTGTAGCGCGCGACCCCGTACACCCAGCCCTTGCCGGAGATATCGGGTTTATCCGATACCCCCCAGCGCAGACTGCAGTCGAAGGTGCCTCCGGAACGCTGGATGAGCCTCCGGCGCAGCCCGAAGACAAACAGCCCGATCACCACCAGGGCTACGACCAGGCCGCTCACAAGCAGAGCGAGGAGCATCTTCACCGACCTCCTCGCTCATCGAATGCCTCACGAAAAACGGACCTGCATCGCCTCAGCCGCGACCCGGTCTGGAAAATTCCAGAACGGACCGCGGCTGAGGTCTGCTGGGTCCCGGAGGTCGCCCCCCGGAACCCAGCGGTTCAAACTCCGACGGGCAATCAGCCCGTTACGGCGCGCAGCCGGACATCCGCGCGACGCTCGGCGGCCGCATCGGCCTCCGCCTTCGCGCGCTCCAGTGCCCGCTCCGCACGCTGGACGTCAATCTCGTCCGCGAGCTCGGCGATCTCGGCCAGCAGGGACAGCTTGTTGTCCGCGAACGAGATGAAACCGCCGTGCACCGCGGCGACGACAGTGTTGCCCTCGCTGGTGCGGATGGTCACAGGGCCCGATTCCAGCACACCGAGAAGCGGCTGGTGACCGGGCATGACGCCGATGTCGCCGGACGTGGTGCGGGCGACAACAAGGGTGGCCTCGCCGGACCAGACATTGCGGTCCGCCGCGACCAGCTCGACGTGCAGCTCAGCAGCCAAGGTGGCTCCTCGGGTCACCACCCGGCGGGTCAGCCGGGTGTTGGGTCAAATTCTAATGGGCGTGGGGAGAGGGACGGGACACACCCGCCCCTCTCCGTGAATCCTTTGAACCGGATGCGCCCCTCGCGGAGCGCGCCGGATCAGGAGACGCCCAGCTCCTTGGCGTTGGCCTTCAGGTCCTCGATGCCACCGCACAGGA
The DNA here is from genome assembly GCF_026340255.1 of Streptomyces sp. NBC_01408. Lineage (GTDB taxonomy): Bacteria > Actinomycetota > Actinomycetes > Streptomycetales > Streptomycetaceae > Streptomyces. The sequence goes on from NZ_JAPEPJ010000001.1 coordinate 196,066, forward strand.
AGAACGCCTGCTCGGGGAAGTGGTCGTAGTCACCGTCGCAGATCGCGTTGAACGCGGTGATCGACTCCTCCAGCGGAACGTCCGAACCGTCCACGCCGGTGAACTGCTTCGCCACGTGGGTGTTCTGCGACAGGAAGCGCTCGACGCGACGGGCACGGTGGACAACGAGCTTGTCCTCCTCGCCCAGCTCGTCGATACCGAGGATCGCGATGATGTCCTGGAGGTCCTTGTACTTCTGCAGGATCCCCTTGACGCGCATCGCCGTGGCGTAGTGGTCCGCCGCGATGTACCGCGGGTCGAGGATGCGGGACGTCGAGTCCAGCGGGTCCACGGCCGGGTAGATGCCCTTCTCGGAGATCGGACGGGAAAGAACCGTCGTCGCGTCGAGGTGGGCGAAGGTGGTCGCCGGCGCCGGGTCGGTCAGGTCGTCCGCGGGGACGTAGATCGCCTGCATCGAGGTGATCGAGTGACCACGGGTCGAGGTGATGCGCTCCTGGAGGAGACCCATCTCGTCGGCCAGGTTCGGCTGGTAACCCACCGCGGAGGGCATACGGCCGAGCAGGGTCGACACCTCGGAACCCGCCTGGGTGTACCGGAAGATGTTGTCGATGAAGAACAGCACGTCCTGCTTCTGCACATCGCGGAAGTACTCCGCCATGGTCAGACCGGCAAGGGCGACGCGCAGACGGGTGCCCGGGGGCTCGTCCATCTGGCCGAAGACAAGCGCCGTCTTGTCGATGACGCCGGACTCGGCCATTTCCTCGATGAGGTCGTTGCCCTCACGGGTACGCTCACCGACGCCCGCGAAGACCGACACACCGTCGTGGTTGTTGGCGACGCGGTAGATCATTTCCTGGATCAGAACGGTCTTGCCGACACCGGCACCACCGAACAGACCGATCTTTCCACCCTTGACGTACGGGGTGAGAAGGTCGATGACCTTGACGCCGGTCTCGAACATCTCGGTCTTCGACTCGAGCTCGTCGAAGCGAGGCGCCTTGCGGTGGATCGGCCAGCGCTCGGTGACCTCGGCGTTCGTCTCCGGGTAGTTGAGCACCTCACCCAGGGTGTTGAACACCTTGCCCTTGGTGAAGTCACCGACGGGGACGGTGATGCCCTCGCCCGTGTTGGTCACCGCGGCCTGGCGGACCAGACCGTCGGTCGGCTGCATCGAGATGGTACGGACGAGGCCGTCACCTAGGTGCTGCGCGACCTCGAGGGTCAGGGTCTTGAGCTTGCCGTCCTCGGCCGGGTCGGCGACCTGGACCTTGAGGGCGTTGTAGATCTCGGGCATGGCGTCGACGGGGAACTCCACGTCGACGACCGGGCCGATGACCCGGGCGACGCGGCCCGTGGCGGCGGCCGTCTCAACAGTGGTCGTCATTACTTGTCACTCCCCGCGGTCGCGTCAGCCATGGCGCTCGCGCCACCGACGATCTCGCTGATTTCCTGGGTGATTTCGGCCTGGCGGGCCGCGTTGGCAAGCCGGGAGAGGCTCTTGATGAGATCCCCGGCGTTGTCGGTCGCCGACTTCATCGCGCGGCGGCGGGCGGCGTGCTCGGAAGCAGCCGACTGCAGCAGTGCGTTGTAGATACGGCTCTCGACGTAGCGCGGCAGCAGGGCGTCGAGGACGTCCTCCGCCGACGGCTCGAAGTCGAACAGCGGAAGGATCTCGCCCTTCGTACCGCTCTCCTCCGCAGCCTGGTCGAGGCTGAGCGGCAGCATCCGGCCGTCCACCGCGTTCTGCGTCATCATCGACACGAATTCCGTGTAGACGATGTGCAGCTCGTCGACGCCGCCCTCTGCCGTTTCCAGCTGGATGGCCTCGATCAGCGGCCCGGCGACGCGCTTGGCGTCGACATAGGCCGGGCTGTCGGTGAATCCGGTCCACGACTCCGCGACCTTGCGCTCGCGGAAGCCGTAGTAGGCCAGACCCTTACGGCCGACGATGTACGTGTCGACCTCCTTGCCCTCGCCGCGCAGCCGCTCGGTGAGCCGCTCCGCCTGCTTGATGGCGTTGGAGGAGTAGCCGCCGGCCAGACCGCGGTCGCTCGTGATGAGCAGAACCGCGGCGCGGGTCGGCGTCTCGACCTCGGTCGTCAGGGCGTGCTTGGTGTTCGAACCGGTCGCCACCGCGGTCACCGCACGGGTGAGCTCGGTCGCGTACGGCATCGATGCCGCCACCTTGCGCTGCGCCTTGACGATGCGCGAGGCGGCGATCATTTCCATCGCCTTGGTGATCTTCTTGGTCGCCGTGACGGCACGGATGCGACGCTTGTAGACCCGGAGCTGCGCTCCCATGAGTCAGGTCCCTTCCGTCGTCACTTGGAGACGTTGACGGCCGGCGCGTCCTCGCCCAGAAGCTTGCCGTCCGAGGTCTCGAACTGGCGCTTGAAGGCGGCGATGGCGTCGGCGATCGACGTCAGGGTGTCGTCCGACATCTTGCCGCCGTCGGCGATGGAGGTGAGGAGGTCCTTGCGCTCGCGGCGCAGGTGCTCCAGCAGCTCCGACTCGAAGCGACGGATGTCGTTGACCGGGACTTCGTCCATCTTGCCGGTGGTACCGGCCCAGACGGAGACGACCTGCTCCTCGACGGGCATCGGCTGGTACTGGCCCTGCTTCAGCAGCTCGACCAGACGCTTGCCGCGCTCCAGCGAAGCCTTCGACGCGGCGTCCAGGTCGGAACCGAAGGCGGCGAACGCCTCCAGCTCGCGGTACTGGGCGAGGTCCAGGCGCAGACGGCCGGAAACCTGCTTCATGGCCTTGTGCTGGGCGGAGCCACCGACGCGGGAGACCGAGATACCGACGTTCAGCGCCGGGCGCTGGCCCGCGTTGAACAGGTCGGACTCCAGGAAGCACTGGCCGTCGGTGATGGAGATGACGTTGGTCGGGATGAACGCCGACACGTCGTTCGCCTTGGTCTCGACGATCGGCAGACCGGTCATCGAACCGGCACCCATGTCGTCGGACAGCTTCGCGCAGCGCTCCAGCAGACGGGAGTGCAGGTAGAAGACGTCACCCGGGTAGGCCTCACGGCCCGGCGGGCGGCGCAGCAGCAGCGACACGGCGCGGTAGGCGTCGGCCTGCTTCGACAGGTCATCGAAGATGATCAGGACGTGCTTGCCGGCGTACATCCAGTGCTGGCCGATGGCGGAACCGGTGTACGGCGCCAGGTACTTGAAGCCGGCCGGGTCGGACGCCGGGGCGGCGACGATCGTCGTGTACTCGAGCGCGCCGGCGTCTTCCAGGGCGCCGCGAACGGACGCGATGGTCGAGCCCTTCTGGCCGATGGCGACGTAGATGCAGCGAACCTGCTTGTTCACGTCGCCCGAGCGCCAGTTGTCGCGCTGGTTGATGATCGTGTCGACGGCCAGGGCGGTCTTACCCGTCTGACGGTCACCGATGATCAGCTGACGCTGGCCACGGCCGATCGGCACCATCGCGTCGATGGCCTTGTAGCCGGTCTGCATGGGCTCGTGGACCGACTTGCGGACCATGACGCCCGGGGCCTGCAGCTCGAGGGCGCGGCGGCCTTCGGTCGCGATCTCGCCGAGACCGTCGATCGGGTTGCCGAGCGGGTCGACGACGCGGCCGAGGTAGCCCTCGCCGACGCCGACGGAGAGAACCTCACCGGTGCGCTGCACCGGCTGGCCCTCCTCGATACCGCTGAACTCGCCGAGGACGACCGCACCGATCTCGCGCTCCTCGAGGTTGAGGGCGAGACCGAGGGTGCCGTCCTCGAACTTCAGCAGCTCGTTCGCCATGGCGGAGGGCAGGCCCTCCACCTTCGCGATGCCGTCGCCGGCAACGCTGACCGTTCCGACCTCCTCGCGCGAGGCCGCGTCCGGCTGGTACGACTGGACAAAGTTCTCCAGTGCGTCCCGGATCTCCTCCGGCCGGATCGTGAGCTCCGCCATCTGGGTTCCCTGCTCTCCTTGTTGGGCCTGAAGCTTCTTAGGGGTCTGGGGGCGACCCCCAGGAATCTTCTGCAAGTTCTGCACGGCCCAACCGGGCCGCTAGGAATGCGTTGTTCTATTGGTGGCTGGTCAGCCGGCCATGCGGCGGGACGCCTCGGAGAGGCGGTCCGCGATGGTGCCGTCGATGACCTCGTCGCCGACCCGCACCGTGATCCCGCCGAGGACCGCGGGGTCCACGTCGAGGTTCAGGTGCATCTGGCGGCCGTACAGCTTGGCCAGCACCGCGCCGAGACGCTGCTTCTGCACGTCGCTGAGCGGAACCGCGCTGGTCACGGTGGCGACCATGCGGTTGCGGCGCTCGGCGGCGAGCGTGGAAAGGGACTCGAGTCCCGCTTCCAGGCTACGTCCACGCGGGTGCGTGACAAGTCGCGTGATGAGGCGCTCGGTGACGGCGTTCGCCTTGCCGCCGAGCAGGCTGCGCAGCAGCTCGCTCTTGGCGGAGGCGGTGGCCGACCGGTCGGTCAGCGCGGAACGCAGCTCGGTGTTCGAGCCGACGATCCGGCCGAACCGGAAGACCTCGTCCTCGACGTTGTCGAGGGCGCCGCCCTGCTGGGCCGCGGTGAGGTCGGCGGTGGCCGCCAGTGCCTCGAGCGAGTCCACCAGGTCGCGGGACTGCGACCAGCGGGACCGGACCATGCCGGACACGAGGTCGAGGGTTTCCCCGCCGACCTGGCTGCCCAGCAGCCGACCGGCCAGCTCGGCCTTGGCCTCGCCGGGCTGCGCCGGGTCCGTGATGACCCGACGCAGCGAGACCTCACGGTCGAGCAGCGCGGTGACGGCTGCCAGCTCACCGGCGAGCTTCGCCACGTCGACGGACGTGTTGTCCGTCAGCGCGTCGAGACGCTCACGCGCGGAGGCCAGCGCCTCGCGGCTCGCTCCGTTCATCGGGCGGCCTCGGCCTTCTCCTCGAGCTCGCTGAGGAAACGGTCGATCGTGCGGCTCTGCCGGGCGGCGTCCTCGAGGGACTCGCCGACGAGCTTTCCGGCCAGGTCGGTGGCGAGCTTGCCCACGTCCTGACGGAGCGCCTGAGAGGCGGCCTTGCGGTCGGCCTCGATCTGGGCGTGGCCGGCAGCGATGATCTCCTCACGCTGCCGCTGGCCCTCTGCGCGCAGTTCTTCCTTGAGCGCAGTGCCCTGCTCCAGCGCTTCCTGGCGCAGGCGCGCGGCCTCGTGCCGGGCTTCGGCGAGCTGGGCCTTGTACTGCTCCAGGACGCTCTGGGCCTCGGTCTGAGCGGCTTCTGCCTTCTCGATACCGCCTTCGATGGCCTCGCGACGCTCGTCCAGAACCTTGTTGATGTTCGGGAGGAGCTTCTTGGCGAGGAAACCGAAGACGATGACGAAGGCGATCAGACCGATGACGAGCTCGGGGATCGGCGGGATGAGGGGATTCTGAGGCTCCTCAGCCGCGAGAACCAGGAGGTTCACATCAGTGCCTTTCGTCGATTCGGACTAGTCGTGAGGTTCGTCTTAGTAGACGAACGGCATGACCAGACCGATGAGGGCGAGCGCCTCACAGAAGGCGAAGCCGAGGATCTGGTTGGCGCGGATCAGACCGGCAGCCTCAGGCTGACGGGCAAGAGCCTGCGTGCCGTTACCGAAGATGATGCCGACGCCGACGCCCGGGCCGATCGCCGCGAGACCGTAACCGACGGAGCTGAGGGAACCTTCGACGGCAGCAAGGGTCTGGGACATGCCAGTTCTTCCTTCTCTTTCATGGACCGGTGGGGGTTGGCCACCGGACGATTCGGGGGGGTGCAGGAGCGGGCGGCGCTCAGTGGTGCTCGGCGACCGCACCCTGCAGGAAGCTGCAGGCCAGGAGCACGAAGACGTAAGCCTGGACAGCCTGGATGAAGAGCTCGAACGCGGTCATCACGATGACCATGACGAACGAGACACCGGCGTAGGCGATGCCGATCCCGTTCAGCAGGTACCAGCTGGCGATGGTGAACAGCAGCAGCAGGGTGTGACCGGCGAACATGTTCGCGAACAGTCGGACCGCGTGGGTGAACGGGCGGACGATGACGTTCGAGAAGAACTCGATCACCATGACCATCGGCAGGATCGCGCCGAGGGACTTGTCGTAGCCCGTCACGTTCTTCAGGCCACCGACGAAGCCGTGACGCTTGAAGGTCACCGACATCCACATGACGTAGATGACGAGCGCGAGCCCGACCGGGTAGGCGAAGACCGCGGTGACCGGGAACTGGGCGAGCGGCACGATCGACCACAGGTTCATGATCCAGACGAAGAAGAACGTCGCGACCATGAAGGGGACGTACTTCTCGCCTTCCTTCTTACCGAGCGTCTCGTAGACGATGCCGCGGCGCACGAAGTCGTAGCCCGCCTCGGCGACCATCTGCAGCTTGCCCGGGACGACCTTCGGCTTCCGGAAAGCAGCCCAGAAGAACGCAACGATGACGATCGAGCCCAGCAGGGCGAGCAGCATCGTCTTGTTGAAGTACAGACCGTCCGCATCGCCGAAGATCGGCTTGAAGAGGAACGAGTACAGGGTCGGGGCCGGGAAGCCACAGCCAGTGCCGTCTTCGAAATGACAGTTGATATCGAAGGCGAGCGTCATGTCAGCAGCACTCACCGCAGGGCTCCTTCAGCGTGGCGCATAGGTACGGCAACCTCGTTGTGTCGGCGCGGCGCGCAGCCGCGGTTCGGCACTGGACTGGTGTAACGGATGGTGGGGCGGCAGTCAGGCATCGAGCCTCGCGATGGAACAGGCGTCAGCTCAGATGCCCGCGCCCGCAGTGCCGCAGTTGGCACCGGACGATAGCAGGATCCCGAACGCCCACTTATCCCGGCCCTACCCTTCACGACTTCGGCCCCGGATTGTCGGGCTTGTCGCCCTTCACCGAGTCCGGTTCGACGTAAAGAATCTTTGCCTTCATGTGAGCACGGGTCTGTGCGCCGATCCACACGAGGGTGGTGACGACAAGCGTGATCGCGAAAGCCTTGGGGTGGAACAGGGTGGTGTTCTTGAACGCGGCGAGAAAGACGAAGAGCAGCAGAATCTGGGCCGCGTAGAGCATGAGCCCCATGGCCTGGAAGAGATGCGGAAGTGATTTCGCCGTGCGTTGGAGAACGACGAATCCGATGCCCATGAACAACATCACGACCAGCGTCGCGACGACGGCTCCGACGGCACCCTTGCTCCCGACGACCAACGCGCTGACCGCTGCGGCGAGAGCGCCGGCGACAGCCGTGGGTACGGCGGCTTGCATGAGGAATCGGACGTCTTCTGACCGCATGGCGGTTTGCTCCGCGTGGTGGTGGGGGCAAGGGACTCGTACGGGACGAGCGTAAGCCCGGTCCGAGTGTGAGCCTCGGGCCAAGGGACCGTCGCACTACGGTCCTTCGGCTCTGTCGCCGGGTTTAGTGAACGGTATCACAAACTATTTGATGAGAGCTTTACCTGCCAGATGTGCCGACTGTCACACATGAGAGTGACCCTGCGCGTGTGTGCGCGACAGCCGACCGGGTTGTCTGGTAAAGGGATCCCATGTCGGACATGCGCTTTCGGCGTCAGCGGGTCGATCCGGCCTTACGTCGGTCGGGGAAGCGCGAACGGGGGCCCACGGCGGTCGCTCCGTTGACGCCCGACACTCCCGCCACGATCGGCCGGGCCGGCTCCGGTTCCGCCCCTGGAGCCTCCTGCACGGCCGCCTCGGCGGCGGCCTCCGCGGCCCGCGCGGCGTGCCGGTAGCGGGGCGGCACCAATCCCTCCGCCCAGCGCGGGGTGCGCGGGGTGAAGCGCGGCAGGAGCAGCAGGACCAGGCCCAGCGCGCTGAGCACGGCGATCGCGAGCACGATCCACATCGAGGCGGAATGCACCGAATAGGCGACCGCGCCGAAGGCGATCAGGCCCGACCAGAAGTACATGATCAGGACCGCGCGGCTGTGGGAATGTCCGAGCTCCAGCAGCCGGTGGTGCAGATGGCCGCGGTCGGCCGCGAAGGGCGACTGGCCCTTCCAGGTGCGCCGCACGATGGCCAGGACCAGGTCCGCCATCGGGATGGCGATGATCGTCAGGGGCAGCAGCAGCGGGATGAAGACCGGCAGCATCGCGCGCGTCGCGTTGCGCTCACCGCCCGCGAACAGGGCCATCGCGTCGGGGTCCACCTGCCCGGTGATGGAGATGGCGGAGGCGGCCAGCACCAGGCCGATCAGCATGGAGCCGGAGTCGCCCATGAAGATGCGCGCCGGATGCATGTTGTGCGGCAGGAAGCCCAGGCACATGCCCATCAGGATCGCCGCGAAGAGCGTCGCAGGAGCGGCCTGCTCGATGCCGTACCCGAACCAGAGGCGGTAGGCGTAGAGGAAGAACGCCGCGGCGGCGATGCACACCATGCCGGCGGCGAGGCCGTCGAGGCCGTCCACGAAGTTCACCGCGTTGATGGTGATCACGACGAGGGCGACGGTGAGCAGGGTGCCCTGCCACTGGGTGAGCGAGACCGTGCCGATGCCCGGGACCGGGATGAACAGGATGGTCAGGCCCTGCATGACCATCACGCCGGCGGCGATCATCTGCGCGCCGAGCTTGATCAGGGCGTCGAGCTCGAACTTGTCGTCCAGTACGCCGATCAGCCAGATCAGGGCGGCCCCGGAGAGCAGGGCCCGCGGCTCGTTCGACAGCTCGAAGACGCCGTTGAGGTTGCGCAGGTTGTCGGCGACGAGGAGGCCCGCGCACAGGCCGCCGAACATCGCGATGCCGCCGAGGCGGGGTGTGGGTTCGCGGTGCACGTCGCGGGCACGGATCTCCGGCATCGCCCCGGCCGCGATCGCGAACTTCCGCACGGGCCCGGTGAGCAGGTAGGTCACCGCGACCGTGACGCAAAGCGTCAGCAGATATTCACGCACGGGCTGCCCCAGATGTATCGCCGGCCATCTCAGCCCCACACATTAGCTGCGATGTCCCTACTACCAAGGACGCCGGGTGGCCGCTTCCCGGTTGCACTACGACCCTCTTGTCCCACTTACTCCCCGTACGGGGGAAATCCGAACGTCAGCTGCTTGACCTCCGTACGGGTTTTCCCGGCTTCCCCGTGCAGTGCGGCGGCAAACAGCGCGGCGATGGTGCGCATCTCCGGCTCCCCCATGCCCTGGGTCGTGACGGCGGCCGTGCCGAGCCGGACGCCGCGCTGGTCCCCGTACGGCAGGGCGCACGTCTCCAGCACGATCCCGGCGGCGGCCAGCCGGCCGCGCGCGGTCGGGCCGTCGACGCCCAGCGGGGCCGGGTCGGCGGTGATCAGGTGCGTGTCGGTGCCGCCGGTGGTGACGGCGAGGCCGTGGTCCGCGAGCGCCTGCGCCAAGGCCCTGGCATTGGCGACGACCCGGTGCGCGTACGTGGTGAACGCGGGCGCCGCGGCCTCGCCGAAGGCCACGGCCTTGGCAGCGATGGTGTGCATCTGCGCGCCGCCCTGGGTGAAAGGGAACACAGCCCGGTCGATCCGCTCGGCGAACTCGGCGCCGCACAGGATCATCCCGCCGCGCGGCCCGCGCAGCACCTTGTGCGTGGTCGCGCAGACGATGTCGGCGTACGGGACGGGGCTGGGCGCGGCCCCGCCGGCGACCAGCCCGATCGGGTGGGCGGCATCGGCGATCAGGTAGGCCCCGGCCTCGTCGGCGATCTCACGGAAGGCCGAGTACTCGGGATGGCGGGGGTAGGAGATGGACCCGCAGACGATGGCCTTGGGCCGGTGCGTCCGCGCGAGCTGCTGCACCTGCTCGTAGTCGACGAGCCCGGTCTCCGCGTCCACGCCGTAGCCGACGAAGTCGAACCACCGCCCCGAGAAGTTCGCGGGCGAACCGTGGGTGAGGTGTCCCCCGTACGAGAGCCCCATCGCCAGCACCGTGTCCCCGGGCCGCAGCAGCGCGGCGTACGCGGCCAGGACGGCGGAGGAACCCGAATGCGCCTGGACGTTGGCGTGCTCGGCCCCGAACAGGGCCTTGGCCCGCTCCACGGCGAGCTGCTCGGCCAGGTCGGCGTACTCGCATCCGCCGTGGTGCCGGGCGCCCGGGTACCCCTCGGCGTACTTGTTGGCCAGCGGCGAGGCGAGGGCGGCGAGCACGGCGGGCGAGGTGAAGTTCTCGGCGGCGCTCAGCTGCAGCGTGCCGGCCTGTCGCTGCCGCTCCCCTTCGAGGATGTCGGCGAGCTGCGGATCCTGCTGCCGCAGGGCATCGCTGGCCTGGGTGATGACGCTCATGGCGCGACTCCATGGGTACCGGGTACCAGCCACTCTAGGCCGGGCCCGCCCCTCACGCCTCGCGGCACCGCTGGGGCTCCGCCCCAGACCCCGCTCCAGCAGGCGTCAGCGGGAAGCGGTGACGCCCGTCAGGGCCGTGACCACCGGGTCCAGCGCCTGGTTGATCTCGTCGCCGATCGAGCGGAAGAAGGTGATGGGGGCCCCGTACGGGTCGTACACCTCGTCGGCGTCCGGCGAGGGTGCCAGCAGCCAGCCGCGCAGCGCGGCGGCGGCCCGCACCAGGGCGCGAGCCCGCTCCGCCATCCCGTCGTCGAGCGGCGGCAGCGTGGCGGGGTCTATGGCCCGCACCAGCCGGGTGAACTCCTTCAGCGTGAAGGTCCGCAGGCCCGCCGAGTGGCCCATCGAGATGACCTGCGCCCGGTGGTCGCGGGTCGCGGTCAGCACCAGGTCGGCGCGGATGACGTGCTCGTCGAGCAGCTCCCGGCCGGTGAAGCCGGTGGCGTCGGCCCCGAAGTCCGCCAGCACCGCGGCCGCGTTCGCCTCCATCGGGGCCCCCTCGTGGCCCCAGGTGCCGGCGCTCTCCACGAGGAGGTCGCCGGTGACGAGCCCGCCGAGGCGGTGCGAGAGGGCGTGCCGCGTCAGCCGCTCGGTGATGGGCGAGCGGCACACGTTGCCGGTGCTGACGTGGAGTATGCGGAAGGTGCCGTCCCCGGCTATGCCACGCCCCTCAGGGGTCACGGGGCGACCTCGAGGTCGGGTACGACCTCCCGCAGCTGGTCCGCGGTGAGCGCGCCCTCGCGCAGCAGGACGGGGACCTTCCCGGTGACGTCGACGATCGACGAGGGCTGGATGCCGGGCGTCGGCCCGCCGTCCAGGTACACGGACACGGAGTCGCCGAGCATCTCGCGCGCCGCGTCGCAGTCCTCGGGCGCCGGGTGGCCGGACAGGTTGGCGGAGGACACGGCCATCGGGCCGACCTCGGTCAGCAGCTCGATGGCGACCGGGTGCAGGGGCATGCGTACGGCCACGGTGCCCTGGGTGTCCCCCAGGTCCCAGGCCAGCGACGGCTGGTGCTTGGCGACCAGGGTCAGCGCGCCCGGCCAGAAGGCGTCGACGAGCTCCCAGGCCTGCTCGGAGAAGTCCGTGACGAGGCCGTGCAGGGTGTTGGGGGAGCCGATGAGGACCGGGGTGGGCATGCCGCGGCCACGCCCCTTGGCAGCGAGCAGGTCGTTCACGGCCTCCGGGCTGAAGGCGTCCGCGCCGATCCCGTACAGGGTGTCGGTGGGCAGCACGACGAGCTCGCCGCGGCGCACGGCGGATGCGGCTTCGCGCAGACCCGTCTTGCGGTCCGTCGCGTCGTTGCAGTCGTATCGCCGGGCCATCAGCGGGCCTCCTCAAGCAGCAGGGGGGTGACGGGAAGGGTCGCGCCGGTCACGGCAGCGCCTTGCGGGCGGTCGCGAAGCGCGGGCGGTTGTTGAGGTCCGGGTGGTCGGCCGCGTCGGCCCAGCCGCGCTCCTCGGCGAAGATCCACGGGACCTGGCCGCCCTGGGTGTCGGCGTGCTCGATGACGACGATCCCGCCGGGCCGCAGCAGCCGGTGGGCGGTGCGTTCGATGCCGCGGATGGTGTCGAGGCCGTCCTCGCCGGAGAAGAGCGCCATCTCGGGGTCGTGGTCGCGGGCCTCGGGGGCGACGTACTCCCACTCGGTGAGCGGGATGTACGGCGGGTTCGAGATCACCAGGTCGACCTGGCCGTCCAGCTCGGGCAGGGCGCTCAGCGCGTCCCCCTGGTGGACGGTGACCCGGGAGCCCTCGGCGTTCTTACGGGTCCACCGCAGGGCGTCCTCGGACAGCTCGACGGCGTGCACGCGCGAGCGCGGCACCTCCTGCGCCATGGCCAGCGCGATGGCGCCGGAGCCGGAGCACAGGTCCACGATCATCGGCTCGACCACGTCCATGGCCCGGACGGCGTGTATGGCCCAGTCCACGACCGACTCGGTCTCGGGCCGGGGGACGAAGACCCCGGGCCCGACCTGGAGCTCCAGGTAGCGGAAGAAGGCGCGGCCGGTGATGTGCTGGAGCGGCTCGCGCGCCTCGCGGCGGGCGATGGCCTCCCAGTAGCGGGCGTCGAAGTCCGCGTCCTTGACCTGGTGCAGTTCCCCCCGTTTGACGCCGTGCACGAAGGCGGCGAGCTCCTCCGCGTCGAAGCGCGGTGAGGGCACGCCGGCGGCGGCCAGCCGCTGGGTGGCCTGGGCCACCTCGGCAAGCAGCAAGTTCACGCTGGTCCTCCGGGCTGCTGTCGTACGGGGGTGGTGCGGGGATCGGGCTGGAATCAGTGCGCGGCGGCGAGCTTGGCCGCGGAGTCCGTGTCGACGCAGGCCTGGATGACCGCGTCGAGGTCCCCGTCGAGCACCTGGTCCAAGTTGTACGCCTTGAAACCGGTCCGGTGGTCCGAGATCCGGTTTTCCGGGTAGTTGTACGTGCGGATCTTCTCGGAGCGGTCCACGGAGCGCACCTGGCTGCGGCGCACGTCCGAGGCCTCCTGCTCGGCGGCCTCCTGGGCGGCGGCCAGCAGCCGCGAACGCAGGATGCGCATGGCCTGCTCCTTGTTCTGGAGCTGGCTCTTCTCGTTCTGGCAGGAGGCGACCACACCGGTCGGCAGGTGCGTGATGCGCACGGCCGAGTCGGTGGTGTTGACGGACTGGCCGCCGGGGCCCGAGGAGCGGTACACGTCGATGCGGAGGTCGTTCATGTTGACCTCGACCTCGACCTCCTCGGCCTCCGGGGTGACGAGCACGCCGGCGGCGGAGGTGTGGATGCGGCCCTGCGACTCGGTGGCCGGAACCCGCTGGACGCGGTGCACGCCGCCCTCGTACTTCAGGCGGGCCCACACGCCCTGGCCGGGCTCGGTGGCGCCGTTGCCGCCCTTGGTGCGGACGGAGACCTGGACGTCCTTGTAGCCGCCGAGCTCGGACTCGGTGGCGTCGATGATCTCGGTCTTCCAGCCCACGCGCTCGGCGTAGCGCAGGTACATGCGCAGCAGGTCGCCGGCGAACAGCGCCGACTCGTCGCCGCCCGCGCCCGCCTTGACCTCGAGGAGCACGTCCTTGTCGTCGCTGGGGTCGCGCGGGACCAGCAGCAGGCGGAGCTTCTCGGTGAGCTCCTCGCGCTGCGCGGTCAGCTCCTTGACCTCGGCCACGAAGTCCGGGTCGTCCTGGGCGAACTCCTTCGCCGTCTCGATGTCCTCGGCCGACTGCTTCCAGGCACGGAAGGTCGCCACGATCGGGGTCAGCTCCGCGTAGCGCTTGTTCAGCTTGCGCGCGTTGGCCTGATCCGAGTGGACCGAAGGGTCGGCGAGCTTCTTCTCAAGATCGGCGTGCTCGCCGATCAGTTCCTCGACCGCCTCGAACATCGGGGGCTCCTGTGGTGAAAGTACGAAAGGACTGCACGGGATGCCGTGCCGGGACGACGACAAAGGCGCCGGTCCGGCCGCCCCCGAGTGGACAGGGGGCGGCCGGTGACCGGCGCCTGGGTGTCGCTACTTCTTGGCAGCACCCTTGCCGAAGCGCGCCTCGAAGCGGGCCACGCGGCCACCGGTGTCGAGGATCTTCTGCTTGCCCGTGTAGAACGGGTGGCACTCGGAGCAGACCTCGGCACGGATGGCACCGGCGGTCAGCGTGGAGCGGGTGGTGAACGACGCGCCACAGGTGCAGCTGACCTGGGTCTCGACGTACTCGGGGTGGATCTCGCTCTTCAAGGTGTCTCCTAGATTCGGGAGGGCGCCGGGTCGCAGGAGCCGAATTGCGCACTGCGTGAACCGGGGCCGACAGACCAGTCTGCCAGGACCGGGCTGCCTGTCAAAATTCTGAGGACGCCTCCCTCAACGGGAGCGGGCCGGCATCTATTCCGCACCCCCGCGGATCCCTTCCCGATCCCTTGCGGACCGGGGGTCCTACTGGACGATCCCGCCGGCCGTGCTCTTGTCCCCCATGGAGTTCGTGGTGGCCTCGGCCGGGATGGGCTGGTCCGCCAGCAGGGCGTCCCAGACGAGCTTGGACTCCTTGGTGAGCGGCGCGACGCGGTCGTTGTCGCGGGGGTCGACGGTCACCGGCAGGGTGATCATCTGCATGTCCTGGGCGTCGATGCCCTGGAGGCCCTGGGCGAAGCCCATGAGGGACTTCACGTCGCCGAGCGCCTTGTCGGTGGTGAGCGCCTTGGTCCCGGAGTCGGCGAGGGCGAGCAGCTGCTTGGGGTTGCCGAACACGCCGATGCTCTTGACCTGCTTGATCAGTGCCTTGATGAAGGCCTGCTGGAGCTGTATTCGGCCCAGGTCGCTGCCGTCGCCGACGCTCTTGCGGGTGCGGACGAGGCCGAGGGCCTGCTCCCCGTTGAGCTTGTTGGGGCCGGCCGCGAGGTCGAGGTGGCTGGCGTCGTCCTTGATCGGCTTGGTGGTGGTCACCTCGACGCCGCCGAGGTTGTCGATGATCTTCTTGAAGCCCGTGAAGTCGACCTCGATGTAGTGGTCCATGCGGATCCCCGACATCTTCTCGACCGTCTTGACCGCGCAGGCCGCCCCGCCGATCGTGTAGGCCTCGTTGAACTGCCTGCGCGTCCCGCCGGGGTCGGTCTTCCCGTTGGCCGTGGTGCAGGAGGGTCGCGCGGTCATGGTGTCGCGGGGTATCGATATGACGCTGGCCTTCTCGTGGCCCTCGTACAGATGGACGATCATCGCGGTGTCGGAGCGGGCGGAGCCGCCGTCGTCCCGCCCGTACTCGCCGTTGGCGCCGACGCGGGAGTCCGAGCCGAGGACGAGGATGTCCATCGAGCCGTTGTCCACGTTCTGCGGCCGGTCGGCGCCCAGGGCCGCGTCGATGTCGACGGTCTTCAGATTGCCGTTGAGCTTGAAGTAGAAGTAGCCGAGGCCCGCACCGCCCAGCAGGACCACGCCCGCGGCGCTCCATGCGGCGATGACGAGGGCTCTGCGGCGCCTGGGCGGTTTCCGTCGGCGCCGACCTGCGGCACGCCGCCCGCCACCCGTGCTGTCCTGGCTCATGCTCTCCTCAGTCCTGGGTCCGGTCCCCGGTCCGCTACGGCCGGTTGCTTCTCACCCTGCGGTCCACTGACACAGACGGCCGAAACGCCCCCCAGGGTTCCACGGCCGCCGTAGTCGCCCGGCCGGGGCGGCGCGCTCGGCCCCGCACCGCCCGCCGCGCCCGGCACCGCGCCGACCTGGGGCTTTACCCGGGGACGCCGGCAGCCGGGCGCACGTTCCGGGGGTGCCGGAGTGTGGCGAAGCTCGCACCGGGCGTGAACGGGCACAGCCGCCCCCGCCGCGGGTGCGGCGGGGGCGGCTGTGGTGACGCGGACCTGTTGCGGACCGGCTGTCAGACGTCAGTCGTCGTTCTTGCCCGACGGGGTCGTCTTCGCGATCTGCATCAGGAACTCGGCGTTCGACTTCGTCTGCTTCATCTTGTCGAGCAGCAGCTCGATCGCCTGCTGCGAGTCGAGCGCGTGCAGCACCCGGCGCAGCTTCCAGGTGATGGAGAGCTCCTCGCTGTTGAGCAGGATCTCCTCCTTGCGGGTGCCCGACGCGTCGACGTCGACGGCCGGGAAGATGCGCTTGTCGGCGAGCTTCCGGTCGAGCTTGAGCTCCATGTTGCCGGTGCCCTTGAACTCCTCGAAGATCACCTCGTCCATGCGCGAGCCGGTGTCGACCAGCGCGGTGGCCAGGATGGTCAGCGAGCCGCCGTCCTCGATGTTGCGCGCGGCACCGAAGAAGCGCTTCGGCGGGTACAGCGCGGTCGAGTCGACACCACCGGACAGGATGCGGCCGGAGGCGGGCGCCGCGAGGTTGTACGCGCGGCCCAGACGGGTGATGGAGTCCAGCAGGACGACCACGTCGTGACCCAGCTCGACGAGACGCTTGGCGCGCTCGATGGCCAGCTCGGCAACGGTGGTGTGGTCCTCGGCCGGGCGGTCGAAGGTCGAGGAGATGACCTCGCCCTTGACCGACCGCTGCATGTCGGTGACCTCTTCCGGACGCTCGTCGACCAGGACGACCATCAGGTGGCACTCGGGGTTGTTGACGGTGATCGCGTTGGCGATCGACTGCATGATCATCGTCTTGCCGGCCTTCGGCGGCGAGACGATGAGACCACGCTGGCCCTTGCCGATCGGGGCGACCAGGTCGATGATCCGACCGGTCAGCACGCCCGGGTCGGTCTCCAAGCGGAGCCGGTCCTGCGGGTAGAGCGGGGTCAGCTTCTGGAACTCCGGCCGTCCACGCCCGGATTCGGGCGCCATGCCGTTCACCGAGTCCAGCCGCACAAGGGCGTTGAACTTCTCGCGGCGCTCGCCGTCCTTGGGCTGGCGCACGGCACCGGTGGTGTGGTCACCCTTGCGCAGACCCGCCTTGCGGACCTGTGCGAGGGAGACGTACACGTCGTTGGGGCCGGGCAGGTAGCCCGAGGTCCGGATGAACGCGTAGTTGTCGAGGATGTCGAGGATGCCCGCGACGGGGATCAGCACGTCGTCGTCGGCGACCTGCGGCTCGCTCGGCGCGAACTCGTCACGGCCGCGACGGCCACGGCGGTCGCGGTAACGGCCGCGACGGCCACGGCGGCCGCCCTCGTCGTCGAAGTCGTCCTGCGGACCGTTGTCCGGGGGACCCTGACGGTCCTGACGGTCCTGACGGCCCTGCTGACCCTGACCCTGACCCTGGCCCTGACCGCGGCCGCCCTGCTGCTGGCGGTCCTGACGGTCGGCACGGTCCTGACGGGTGGCGCCCTGACCGGCCTGCGCGCCCTGGCCCTGAGCCTGCGCCTGGCCGCCCTGGCCCTGGTCATCGGCCTTCACACCGCGGTCACGGCGGTCACGCTGGCGGTCGCCGCGCTCGGCACGGTCACCGCGGTCGCGGCGGTCGCGACGGCCGCGGCCCTCGCCGTCCTGGCCCTGCGGCTGGCCGGAGACTGCCGTGGCGGCCTCCGCCTTCGCCTCGGGCTGGGCGACGGGCTCGGCCTTGACGGTCTCGGTCTTCTGCTCCACCTGCACGGCGGCGGGGGCCGAGGCCTCCGGGCTGCCGGAGGGGGCGGTGGCGCGGCGGCGGCGACGCTCGCCGGCCGGGGCCTCGTCTCCCCCACGATCGGCTTCGCTCGCGCGGGAGGGACCCCCGGCCGGCTGGCCCGGGATCTCGATCTGCGCCTGCGTGGCGGGCTTCTCGGCGGGCGCCTCTGTGGCGGCCTCACCCGTACGGGCCTTGCTGGTGGCGCGGCGCTTCGGCTTGGCCTCGGCGGTGTCGGCGGCTCCGGCGGCGGAGGACGCGGCCTTGGGGGCACTGCCGCCCGCCTGCGCCTCCTTGATGACCTCGATCAGCTGGCTCTTGCGCATCCGCGCGGTGCCCCTGATACCGAGGCCCGACGCGACCTGCTGCAGCTCGGCCAGGACCATGCCGTCAAGGCCGGTGCCGCTGCGGCGACGCTTGGGTGCGGCGCCCGCGGCGGGGGCACTGGTGTCGACATTGGTGTCGGCAGCGCCCATCAGATCGGTGGTGTCGCTCACGAAGGGTCCTTCCCTGGAGCGGACGTCGGCCTGTCTGGCTCGGCGACCGGTTGTGCTGTCCGACAACAGTCCGTGACCTGATGGGTCGTGGACCGCGGCCGGGGCGGTGGTCCGCCGGTAGAGATACGGCGGAGAGAAACGTGCATGGGTGGTTCCGGCGAGAAGCCCCCGAGCTGGAAGCGTGGGAATGTCACGCCGATTCCGGAGCGTGCTCGAAACTGCTGGAAGTGATCAAAGCAGTCGGGGAGGCTCCCGGAAGAAAGGTGGTCCCGGATGGGGACACTGAGCACCGAGCCATGGCGGCTTCGGATGCGCACTTGAGATTAACACTACCGGATCCAACAGACATTCCCCCTCTCAATCACCGGCAATCGCGCCTTCCGGCACGGGCGGCCTGCCCTGACCGCCCGCCCCGGACCGGCCGGGTCCCCGTGGAACGGCTCAGCCGCCCTGGGCACCCAGCGGGAGTACGCTCGCGCCCGCGGCGTCGAGGGCCAGCCGGGTGGCGGCCCATCCCTCGCCCGCGAGCCGCGCGACCTTGTCGGCCGCGCCGTTGTCGACCAGCGCCAGGACCGTGGGGCCCGCGCCGGAGATGACCGCGGGGATGCCGTCCGCCCGCAGCCTGCCCACCAGTGCCACGCTCTCGGGCATCGCCGGGGTCCGGTAGTCCTGGTGGAGCCGGTCCTCGGTCGCCGCCAGCAGGTACTCGGGACGCCTGGTCAGGGCCTCCACGAGCAGGGCGGCGCGGCCCGCGTTGACCGCCGCGTCCACATGCGGGACCGTACGCGGCAGCAGGCCGCGCGCGGTCTCCGTCAGGACCGGCTTCGAGGGGACGAAGACCACCGGAACGATGGAATCGGCGGGCTCCATCCGGATCGCCTTGGCGCTGCCCCCGTCCATCCACGCCAGGGTGAAGCCGCCGAGCAGACAGGCGGCGACGTTGTCGGGGTGGCCCTCGATCTCGGTGGCGAGCTCCAGCAGCGCCGAGTCGTCGAGCCTGCCCTCGCCGCCTATCGTCACGGCACGGGCGGCCACGATGCCCGCGCAGATGGCGGCGGAGGAGGAACCGAGGCCGCGGCCGTGCGGAATGCGGTTCGCGCAGACGACCTCGAGGCCCCGGGGCTGTCCGCCCAGCAGGTCGAAGGCCGTGCGCATGGAGCGTACGAGCAGGTGGCTCTCGTCCCGCGGGAGGCTGTCGGCGCCTTCGCCCGCGATGTCGATGTCCAGGCCGGAGTCGGCCACTCGGACGACGACGTCGTCGTAGAGCCCCAGGGCGAGACCGAGGGTGTCGAAGCCCGGGCCGAGGTTGGCACTACTGGCGGGGACGCGCACCCGTACGGCGGCGGCGCGGAACGCTGGACCGGCCATCGTCCGATGACACTCCTTGTGACTGTGCGAGATCTTCGCTCTTCGCTGGCTCGCTGCGAATGTACTGGAGAACGTACGACACCCGAAGGCCCTCGGGGCAGCACCGCAGTCATATGCGCGGTGGCGGATGTAAGTACAGCGTATCGAAGGAAGGTTCTCTCGCGACATAGGGCGCACACGAGGCGCACGATGCGTGTCGCGGACTTCCGCCGCACTTTTGTCGTCGTACGAGGTGAGTTGCCGGGTTCCGGATCACTCCGGAACCCGGCTCACGGGCGGTACGTCAGACCAGGCCGAGGCGGATCGCGGCGGCTTCCGCGTCCACCGGAACGGTGACCGGCTGCGGAGCGCCGGCGATCGCCCAGTCGGGGTCCTTCAGACCGTTGCCGGTGACGGTGCACACGATCGTCTGGCCGGGATCGACCAGGCCCAGCTCGGCGGCCTTGAGCAGGCCCGCCACCGAGGCAGCCGAGGCGGGCTCCACGAAGACGCCCTCCTGAGCGGCCAACAGCCGGTAGGCGGCGAGGATCTGGCGGTCCGTCACCTCGTCGATGAGACCGCCTGACTCGTCGCGCGCGGCGAGCGCGTACTGCCAGGAGGCCGGGTTGCCGATCCGGATCGCGGTGGCGATGGTGTGCGGCTCCTTGACGATCTCACCGCGCACGATGGGCGCGGAACCGGAGGCCTGGAAACCCCACACGCGGGGCGTACGGGAGGCCAGGCCGTCGGCCTTGTACTCCTTGAACCCCTTCCAGTACGCGGTGATGTTGCCCGCGTTGCCGACGGGAAGCACGTGGATGTCGGGCGCGTCACCGAGCGCGTCGACGATCTCGAACGCGGCCGTCTTCTGGCCCTCGATGCGGACCGGGTTGACGGAATTGACCAGCGCCACCGGGTAGTTGTCGGACAGCGCGCGGGCGAGGTCCAGGCAGTCGTCGAAGTTGCCGTCCACCTGGAGGATCTTGGCGCCGTGCACGAGGGCCTGGCCCATCTTGCCCAGCGCGATCTTGCCGCGGGGCACGAGCACCGCGGAGACCATCCCGGCGCGCACCGCGTACGCGGCGGCGGAGGCCGAGGTGTTGCCGGTGGAGGCGCAGATGACGGCCTTGGCGCCCTCCTCCTTGGCCTTGGTGATGGCCATGGTCATGCCGCGGTCCTTGAAGGACCCGGTGGGGTTCGCCCCCTCGACCTTCAGGTGGACCTCGCAGCCGGTGCGCTCGGAGAGCACCTGTGCGGGGACGAGGGGAGTGCCACCCTCGCGGAGCGTGACCACGGGAGTGGTGTCCGTGACCGGCAGGCGGTCCCGGTACTCCTCGATGATGCCGCGCCACTGGTGGGTGCGATTGCTGCTCATGGGTCCTTACTCCCCTTCAACACGCATGATGCTGGCGACACCGCGTACGGTGTCCAGCTTCCGCAGCGCCTCGACGGTCCCGGAGAGGGCGGCGTCGGGCGCGCGGTGAGTGACGACGACGAGGGAGGCCTCGCCGTCCTTGCCCGTCTGGCGGACCGTGTCGATCGACACGCCGTGCTCGGCGAAGGTGGTCGCGACCTGGGCGAGGACGCCCGGCTTGTCGGCCACATCAAGGCTGATGTGGTACCTCGTCACGACCTCGCCCATGGCACTGACCGGCAGCTGGGTGTACGCCGACTCGCCCGGCCCCGTTGCCTCGGCGAGCTTGTTGCGGCAGACG
Source organism: Streptomyces sp. NBC_01408 (assembly GCF_026340255.1). Taxonomy (GTDB): domain Bacteria; phylum Actinomycetota; class Actinomycetes; order Streptomycetales; family Streptomycetaceae; genus Streptomyces. Next base: position 216,871 of record NZ_JAPEPJ010000001.1, read on the forward strand.
GCGACGAGGTCGCCCAGGACCGCGGAAGCGGTCGGCGAACCGCCCGCGCCGGGCCCGTAGAACATGAGCCGCCCGGCGGCCTCCGCCTCGACGAAGACGGCGTTGTACGCCTCGCGGACGGAAGCCAGCGGGTGCGTGAGCGGGATCATCGCGGGGTGCACGCGGGCTGTGACGGACTCGCCGTCGGCGGCGCGCTCCAGGATCGCCAGGAGCTTGATGGTGCAGCCCATCCGCTTGGCGGAGGCGAAGTCGGACGCGCTGACCTCGGTCATGCCCTCGCGGTAGACGTCGTCGAGGCGGACCCGGGTGTGGAAGGCGATGCCGGCCAGGATCGCGGCCTTGGCGGCGGCGTCGTAGCCCTCGACGTCGGCGGTGGGGTCGGCCTCGGCGTACCCGAGGGCGGTGGCCTCGTCCAGCGCCTCCTGGTACCCGGCGCCGGTGGAGTCCATCTTGTCGAGGATGAAGTTCGTCGTGCCGTTGACGATGCCCATCACCCGGTTGATCTTGTCGCCGGCGAGGGACTCGCGCATCGGGCGGACCAGCGGGATGGCGCCGGCCACGGCGGCCTCGTAGTACAGGTCCAGCCCGTGGGCCTCGGCCGCGGCGTGCAGCGCGGCGCCGTCCTGCGCGAGCAGCGCCTTGTTCGCCGAGACCACGGACGCGCCGTTCTCGAAGGCGGTGGTGATCAGCGTACGGGCGGGCTCGATCCCGCCGATGACCTCGATGACCACGTCGATGTCGCCGCGTTTGAGGAGGGCGGTCGCATCGGTGGTGACCAGCGCCGGGTCGATGCCCTCACGGACCTTGGAGGGGCGGCGCACGGCCACGCCGGCGAGCTCGACGGGCGCGCCGATCCTGGCCGTCAGATCGTCGGCGTGCGTCGTCATGATGCGCGCCACCTCTGAGCCGACCACTCCACAGCCCAGCAGCGCCACCTTCAGCGGACGCGTACGCATCATTCGACCTACGCCTTTCGATCTTCCATCAGTACCCCGCGGGCGGATTGCCCGCCGGGTGTGAACCAGTCTCACTCAATGGACAGCAGTTTCCATCCCCGGTCCATTGAGTGAGACACCTATTTTGGGGGTCTGGGGCCTTCTCCCCGAAATATGGGAATCATTCCAGGTCGAGACGCAGGAGATCTTCCTCCGTCTCGCGCCGGACGATCACCCTTGCCTGACCGTCGCGCACGGCGACGACGGGCGGGCGCAGCGCGTGGTTGTAGTTGCTCGCCATGGAGCGGCAGTACGCGCCGGTCGCCGGGACGGCCAGCAGGTCGCCGGGGGCGAGGTCGGCGGGCAGGAACGCGTCCTTGACCACGATGTCACCGCTCTCGCAGTGCTTGCCGACGACGCGGACGAGCATCGGCTCGGCGTCGGAGCGGCGCGAGACGAGGGAGATGGAGTACTCGGCGTCGTACAGCGCCGTGCGGATGTTGTCGGACATCCCGCCGTCCACGCTGACGTACGTACGCAGTCCCTCGAGCGGCTTGATGGTGCCGACCTCGTAGAGGGTGAAGGCGGTCGGGCCGACGATGGCGCGGCCGGGCTCGACGGAGATCCGGGGGGCCCGCAGCCTCGCCGCCTCGCACTCCCGGGCGACGATCTCGGTGAGCGCCTTGGCGATCTCGTGCGGCTCGCGCGGGTCGTCGTCGGAGGTGTAGGCGATACCGAGGCCGCCGCCGAGGTCGATCTCGGGCAGCTCCACGCCGTGCTCGTCGCGTACGGCGGCCAGCAGCTGCACCACCCGCTTGGCGGACACCTCGAAACCGGCCATGTCGAAGATCTGCGAGCCGATGTGGGAGTGGATGCCGAGCAGCTCCAGCGAGTCGTGGCCGAGCACGCGGCGTACGGCCTCGGCGGCGGAGCCGTCGGCCACGGCGATGCCGAACTTCTGGTCCTCGTGGGCGGTGGCGATGAACTCGTGGGTGTGCGCCTCGACGCCCACCGTCACGCGGATCTGCACGGGCTGGCGCACACCCAGCTCACGGGCGACGTGCGCGACGCGGGCGATCTCCTGGAAGGAGTCGAGGACGATGCGCCCGACCCCGGCCTCGACCGCGCGGGTGAGCTCGGCGACGGACTTGTTGTTGCCGTGGTAGGCGATCCGCGAGGCGGGCATCTCGGCGGCGAGCGCAACGGTCAGCTCACCGCTGGAGCAGACGTCGAGATTCAGCCCTTCTTCCTTCAGCCACCTCACGACGGCCTTGGAGAGGAAGGCCTTGCCCGCGTAGAACACGTCGGCGTCCTTGCCGAAGGCGTGCGCCCAGGCCCGGCAGCGCGCCCGGAAGTCCTCTTCGTCCAGGAAGTAGGCCGGGGTCCCGAACTCCTCGGCGAGCCGGGTCACTTCCATGCCGCCGACGGAGACGACGCCGTCGTCCGCGCGCCGCACGGTCCGGGCCCACACCTTCTCGTCGAGGGTGTTCAGGTCGGCGGCCGGCGGGGCGTAGTGCCCCTCGGGCAGGACATCGGCGTGACGGGGTCCGGCGGGGTGCGCGGAACGGCTCATCGGAATCTCTCTTCGCAGGTCACAGGCGTTCAGGTGCGTCTATACCGAGCAGGGCCAGGCCGCCGGCCAGCACCGTCCCGGCGGCTTCGGCGAGTGCCAGCCGGGCGCGGTGGGCGGCCGAGGGTTTCTCGTCCCCTCGGGGCAGCACGCGGTACTGGAAATCGAGGAGGGCGTCAGCCAGCTCGACGAGGTGCCGGGCGAGCCGCTCGGGGGCGCGGTGGTGCGCGGCGGCTTCGAGGACCAGGGGGTACTCGGTCAGGGCGCGCAGCAGCTCGGGCGCGCCGGTCACCTCCCCGGCCTCGGCGCCGAACCCGAGCTGGGCGGCGTTGCGCAGGAGCGCACGGCTGCGCGAGTAGGCGTACCGGACCCGGAAGAACTCACTGCCCTCACCCTGCACGAGCAGCACGTCGGAAAACACGGGGGTCTCCCGGGCCGGCACGGCGAGCATCCCCCACCGCGCGGCATCGGCCCCGTAGCGCGCGAAAACGTCGGAGTCCTGCTTGGCGAGGGGGGCGACGGGAAGGGGGACGGGCACGTCGCGTTCGCTGCCGCCCTGGGCGCGCACGAGCCGCAGGACGCTCTGGCGTACGACCCGCTCACGCAGCCCGGGGCCGGTGCCGGCGTCATCGTCGTCGTCTTCGTCGTCGTCGGGGGTGAGGAAGGCAGCCCCGCCCCGTACGTCCCGAATCACGATGTCCCAGACGATCGCTTCGCTGACGAGGGAGGGGGCGGAAGGCGCCGACAGTACGAAGTTGAGGAACCCTGCCCCGGTGACCTGGACGCTCTCGATCCCCGGCTCCGCGCCGAGCCGCCGGGCCAGCACGTCCGCCACATCGCGGGGCGGGCGGCCGGCGCTCTTGGCGACCTGAAAGGCGACGGGGGTGGCGTACTCCCCCACCCCACCGGGCCGGGTCCGCTCGACGACCACCCGCCCGCCGGGCACCCCGGCCTGGGCCGGCAGCTCCCCGTCCTCGACGGCACAGCGCACGGCGCGCACGAGGGTACGGGAGAGGTCAGCGGGGGTCACGGGACCAGCCTAGGGGAGAAGGCCTCGGGTCACGCGAAGGGTTTCGCCATGTGAACATCGCCGCCGACCACGCCCGCACCGACCCGCCCGGGAGCGACCGCCGGGCCGACCGACCGCCCGTCGCCCGACTCCGTACACCGCAGCACGAAGGGACACCTCTGTACGGGCTGTACGGGACACTTCCGAGCACTCCGCTGACGCGGCAACACGCCGGGCCGGCCGGACCGCGAGGCGCGGCGCCGCCCATCGCGACAACGGATACGGCGGAACTCGCGGCGGGCGCCGTCACGGCCGAGCAGGCGGCAGGCGCCGGGATGCCGCAGGCCCGGCGGGCCGGTACGGCGAGGCCAGGGCCAACGCCAAGGGGCGCTGCCCCAGCCCGGCCGAGGAGAGCAGAGTTCTAGCCTCTCCCGGAGGGAGGAACGGTGGTGGCGGCCTCACCCTCCGTGGAGGGAGGAACGGGGCAGCCCAGCCCAGCCCCGCCCGGGAAGGAACCGGGAAGATAAAGACGGGTCCCTGGCGGGAGCCTCTCAGCCCCGCCCCCTCCCGGCGGGAGCGCCTTTCCGCCCGTCGCGCCGGTCCTTGCCCTCGACGAGCCGCCGCACGACGCGTACCAGCTCGGCAGGCTCGAACGGCTTGGCGACGAAGGCGTCCACACCGGCCGCGAACCCGGTCTCCACCTCATACTGCGTACAGGCACTCACGATGGCCACCGGCACGTCCCGGGTCCGCGGATCCGCCCGCAACTGCGCGGCCGTTGCGAACCCGTCCAGGCGGGGCATGACCACGTCGAGCGTGATCACATCGGGGCACACACGACCCACGACGTCCAGACACTCGGCACCATCGTTTGCGGTCACGACCTCGAAGCCCTCCAGCTCGAGATTGACCTTGATCAGCTGCCGGATGACCTTGTTGTCGTCGACAACAAGCACCCGGCCCGAGGCGCCTGGCACAACTCGAGAGTAGGTCGAGCCGGGCCCCCGCGTCCGGGTTTTTGCCACTTCCACCCCCTGCGGGCGACCCACGTCCACCGCCCCCGCAAACCGGTTCCTGATCACCCCGCCGAAGCTGGTAGTGTTCAACCCGTCGCAGCAACACCAACGACACGCCCCCGTAGCTCAGGGGATAGAGCAACGGCCTCCGGAGCCGTGTGCGCAGGTTCGAATCCTGCCGGGGGCACTTCGCAGGAAGTGCCCAAAGACCCCGCCATCAGCGCCTTAGCTGAGACGGGGTCTTCGCGTATGCGCAGCCAACTGCGGCCGAGCGCATCCATGTGGGGTAGTACGCGGCCTATTTGTGGGACGGCCGTGCCTCATCGGCCGCCAGTTCAGCGGCCGGAATCATCGAAGGCCCCAGGATCGACCGGGGCCTTGGCCGTGCCGCCTCGCTCGCGTTGCTCGTACTCGCGCAGCAGATCCTCGATCCGCCGGTTGGCTGCCTCCCGCCGACCAGCGAGGCGCTGCGCGTGGCTACCGAGGAGAAACGGGTCGGTCTCAGGTGTGCAGGAATTGCGTGTGCGGCCAAGTGGCTTCCTGGGATGGCTGTTTGGGGATCGGGGGATGGGGGTGCTGTTGTCGGTCCTGGATTCCTGTCCCTGGGGCCGCCGCTTGGCGGTGTGCGGGTGGCCGGGACGGTGATCCTGGGCGGGCATGGGTCGGGAGGCGGGGTGGGCCGGGTTCCGGTGGTCTGTACGAGGGGGGTGGGGTGGGTCTGTGGGATTGGGGGATGGGTAGGGGTGGGGGGCGTGCGTAGGGTGGTTCGTGAGGCCGCATCGTGCCGTTGACCTGGCGCTTTGCGGGGAGTGAGCTCTTATGGGATGGGGCGGCACAGATGCGTGAGCTGGTGGAGACGGCGCGGCGGTGGCTGGCCGAGGGGCGGGACGGGTATCTGGCCCGGCCCGTGACCGAGCAGGGGTTCGGGCCACGGGATCCGGCCGGGGCCCTGCTCGTCGATGCGCGGGGGGAGTGCGTCGGGGCGCTGTACCGGGGGGTCTTCGATGCCGAGCTCGTCGCCGAGGCCGGGGCCATGGGGGCCGGGGACACGGCGCGGGTGTGCGAGGTGTCCGTGCGCGGGGCCGAGGCCGTGGCGGCGAAGCTGACCTGTGGCGGGCAGGCGGAGATCCTGCTCCAGCCGCTGACCGCGATCCCGGCCGAGTGGTGGGAGTTGCTCGGGGAGGGGGCCGGGGTGGCGTTGGTGACCCGGCTGAACGAGGGTGCTGATCAGGCTGTCAGCGAGGCCGTACGGGCCACGGACACCCCGCGCGACGATGCGGGGCGGCGGGCCGGCGAGCTGCTGGCCACGCGGCGGCCCGGGCGGGACGCGCTGTACGGGGAGTCCGGGCTGGTGCTCGTGGAGGCGTACCCCTCGGCGCCGTACGTGGTCATCGGCGGCGGCGGGGAGCTCGCCGAGATCATCGAGCGGCAGGCCGCCCTGCTGGGCTGGGGAGCCGAGATCGTGGAGGCGGCGGCGCAGGCCGAGAAGGCGCTCGACGACCACCGGGACGCCGCCTGCCTGGTGCTGCTCAGCCACGAGCCCGACTTCGACGTCCCGACCCTGCGCTCCGCGCTGGACCTCGGGATCCCCTACGTGGGGGCGCTGGGTTCGCGGCGGACCACCGCGCGGCGGCGGGAAGGGCTGATCGCGGCCGGGGTGGGCGAGGCGCAGCTGGGCCTGGTGCACGGGCCGATCGGGCTGGACCTCGGCGCGCGGACGCCGGCGGAGACGGCGCTGGCCATCTGCGCGGAGATCGTGGGCGTGCTCAGCGGGCGGGAGACGCGGGCACTGCGCGACTCCGACGGGCCGCTGCGGGGCTGAGCGAAACGGGCAGCGCCGTGCGTCACGCGCGGAACCGGCCGCATGCAGCGCGGCGTTGCGGCATGCGGCCTGCCCGGCGAGGCGTCGACGCCAGGCACCGGCTGCTGCAGCGTCGACTCACCACCCGGTTCCCGAGCGGGACGGGAGGGCTGGGTGGAGCCGTGGGCGGAGCGGGCGCGGGACCTGCGGTTCCGCCGCGGCCACCGGCGAGGGGCTCGCCACGGCGGAGGCGGCGCGCCAAGCGGCGCCGAGCACCGTCCGGGACGCGCGCCCTCGCCCGGCCTGTGGATTCCGCCCGCCCCGGCCGGCCGGGGACTGGCTCGCCACGGCGGGACGGTGTGCGGAGCACCCTCCGGGGGGTACTGGGCGCTGGGGCTGGGCAGATGGGGCTTTGCGGGGAGGGCTGCCTGGTACGCCCCGAGTGGCGCCGGACGGGCAGCGCAGCCCGGGCGGTGCGGGCACTGGGGCCGCCCGTTCACCGCCGCCGAGGCGGGGTGCGGGGCCCGGAGCAGGATGCCGACCCCGGAGGGGACGCCGACCCGGACTGGCTGCCGACCCGATCCGGTTGTGCCGAGCCGGTCCGGGCGTGCCGAGCCGGTCCGGGCGTGCCCGGCCGGTTCAGGCGTGCCCGGCCGGTTCAGGCGTGGCTCGGGCCGGGGGCCGGACCGGTTCCGGTGCGGCCCCGGGCGAGGTGCCCGGCCGGTGCAGGGTCCGCCGGGCGCCATCGCATGGTGGCGGGGTCAGTTGCCCAGGGCGCGTTTGAGCTGGGCCTTGTTCATGTCCGAGCGGCCGTGGATGTTGCGGCGCCGGGCCTCCGCGTAGAGCTGCTCGTACGTGGGTCCCTGCGCGCCCGAGTGGGAGTGCAGGCCTCCGCGCCGGCCGGAGGACATGTCCTCCAGGGATTCCTTGCTCGCGGTCTTGGACTCGCCGGCCCGGGCGCGTTCCTTGTTGACCGTCCGGGCGGCGATCTCCTTCGCCCGCTTCTCGGACACGCCGCGCTGTTCGGCGCTCTCCTTGATGTGTTCGTACTGGCGCTCCCGCTTGGGGGAGGATCCACGGGGCATCTCGGGCCTCCTTCGGATTCAGGATCCGGGTACCTCTGGCGCGTACCCCAAATGCCGCAAGGCATCCAGCCCAGAATGGCGCATACCGGACAGAAGTGCGGGAAACTGAGTCTCATGGACGCGACCCTGAGCGTGGACTCGACCCTCACCGACATCGCGTGGTTCCTCGTCGTCGGAATCGCCGTGGCGGGCTTTCTGCTCGGCGCCTTCTGGCTGGGCAAGAAGGTCCGGGCGCAGGAACCACCACCGCCCACCGCCGAGAGCCAGCCACACCTGCCGGAGGGCGGGGCCGTCTATGAGGTGCGCGAGGAGCGCGAGAACGTGGAGATCCCCGAAGGCGGTCTGAGGCCGCACGAGATGCAGGGCTACGGAAACTTCGGCTCCACCACCTCCACCCATCCCGAGGAGGACAGGGCGCGGCGGGAATCCGGCTTCAAGCATCCGGAGGGGCCACCGCCGCACGCCCAGCCGGGGGCTCCGCCGGACGCGGGGCGCGGCGCCCACAGCTGACCTGACTGGACCCTCCTCTGGCCCGCGCCCCCCGCGCGGGTCAGAGGTCCGTCCGCAGCCGCAGCACCTCCGGCGGCGGGTGGCGTGCCGAGGTGTGCCGGACCTCCGCCGTGAGCGGCGGGTCCAGCGGCCGGAAGGGGACCTCCCCGAGCCCGATCGCGGTGACGGTGGCCCCGGCCGGGGCGGTGGCCGCTCGGTCGGCCACGGCCGCGGCCACCTCCCTACGCAGCGCCGCGGACAGCGGGCTCGACACCAGCGGCGTCTCCTCCCCCACCGGCAGCACCAGTACCAGGGCCAGGGGCCGCTTCGCGGTCCCCGTGTACCCGACGACCGCCGCGTCCCGTACATCCGTGTGGCGGAGCTTCTGCCAGCCGCGCCGCCCGGCCGGGTAGGTCTGGTCCAGCCGTTTGACGACCAGGCCTTCGATGCCGCTGGCGGGCAGGGTCTCGTACCAGGTGGCGGCCAGTTCCGGGTCGGTCGTCATCGGCACCGGCTGGAGCGGGGGCCCGAGCGGGAGCAGCAGGTCGACCAGGAGGGCCCGGCGCCGTTCGTACGTGCGTCCGCGCAGGTCGAGCCCGGCCAGTTCCAGTACGTCGAAGGCGGCGTACGAGGCCGGCAGGCTCTGCGCGAGGACGGCGGCCCGCGCGGCGGTGGCGGCCGCGCGGCGCTGCACGAGGGCGAAGTCCGTTCGGCCCGCGTGCCAGACCACGACCTCGCCGTCGAGGACCGTGCCGGCGGGCAACTGCCGTGCGGCCGCGGCCAGGTCGGGGAAGGCGCTGGTGACGATCCGGCCGGAGCGGGCCTGGAGCACCACGTCCTGCTCCGAGCGGAGCACGACGAGCCGGTGGCCGTCGAACTTCGGCTCGTAGGCGAGGCCCGTCCCCCGCGGCAGGGTGCGTACGGCGGTGGCCAGCGCGACCCGGATCACGACCGCTCCCCGGGCAGTCGCCCCGCGCGGCCGGGGTCGGTCAGGGGGGCGAAGAGGTCACCGTCGCGGTCCAGCCGCGGGGCGATGTCACCGGCGAGGAAGACCAGGTCGGCCGGGTTCCGGCAGGCCTCGACCTCCGCCCAGGAGACCGGGGCGGACACCGTCGGGCGGGCCCGGGCCCGCAGCGTGTAGGGCGCGGCGGTGGTCTTGGCGGCGGCGTTCTGGCTGTGGTCGACGAAGACCTTGCCGGGGCGCAGGGCCTTGGCCATGCGGTGCACGGCCAGGGCGGGGAGCTCGCGCTCGGCCTCCTGGGCGAGGAGCTTCGCGTACGCCGACACCTGCTCGGACGGGGTCGGCTCCAGGGCCACGGCCAGGTGCATCCCCTTGGAGCCGGAGGTCTTGGCGTAGGCCTCCAGCCCGTCGGCGGCGAGCCGTTCGCGCAGCCAGAGCGCGGCGGCGCAGCACTCGACCACGGTGGCGGGCGGGCCGGGGTCGAGGTCGAGGACCAGCCGGTCGGCGACGGCCGGGCGGCCGGCGGGCCACTGGGGGGTGTGGAACTCCACGACCAGGTTGGCGGCCCACATCAGGGTGGCCAGGTCGGCGATGACCACCTGTTCGGCGGAGAGGTCCTCGGAGCGGGGCACCGGGGTGGTCTTCACCCAGGCGGGTGTGCCGGGCGGCGGGTTCTTGGTGAAGAAGAGCTGGCCGTCCGGGCCGTCGGGATAGCGCAGGAACGACACGGGGCGGTCGTGGACGTGGGCGAGGAGCGGGACCGCGACGGTGGCGTAGTAGTGCAGCACCTCGCCCTTGGTGAAGCCGGTCTCCGGGTACAGGACCTTGTCGAGGTTGCTGAGCGAGATGCGACGGCCCTCCACCAATGTGATCGGCGTCATACGATGAGACTGCCATGAAACGGGAGGAACCGTGCGATCCATTCGGCAGGTCCACCTCGCCGACGGCGGTTCTCTGGGGGTCACGGCTGTCGCGCGCTGATCTGGGCCATGTCAGGACAGCTCAGGGCCGATCGGGTGACCGTGTCGGTGTGCAACAGGTGTGGCGCGGGAGTGGGGCCGGGTTCAGGCGGAGGCCCGCTTGGTGGTCTTCTTGGCCGCGGTCTTCTTCGTGGTGGCCTTGGCCGTGCTCTTCGTAGCGGCGGTGGTCTTCTTCCCGCCGGCTTCCTTCGGTGAGGCAACGGCCTTCTTCGCCGCGGACCCTGTCGCCTTCCTGGCCGGCGCCGCCTTCTTCGCCGGAGCCTTCTTCGCGGTCTTGCGGACGGGCAGGGTCCGGACCTCGGCCTCCGTCTCCTCGGCAGCACCACGCTCCCCGCGCGACTCCTTGGCCGCGCGGACGCTGTTCTCCAGAGCGGCCATGAGGTCGATGACCTTGCCGCCCGTCGGGGCGGCTTCCTCTTCGTGCGGTAGCTCGACACCCTGGAGCCTGGCTTCGATCACCTGCTGGAGGGCTTCCTGGTACTCGTCGTGGAGCGTGGACAGGTTGAAGTCCTGCGACAGCATGTCCATGAGGGACCTGGCCATCTGCAGTTCCTGGGGCCGGATCGTGACCTCGCCCTCCGGCGCGACGCCGGCGGCAGGCCGGACCTCGTCGGGCCAGAGGCACGTCTGCAGCACCAGCGTGTCCTCGTGCACTCGGAGCACGGCGAGTGACTCTCTCGACCGGATGGCGATCTTTGTGACGGCGATCTGCCCGGCCTCGGTCAGGGCCTGCTTGAGCAGGGCATAGGGCTTGGCGGCCGCGCGGTCGGAGGTGCCGACGTAGTAGGCCTTGGAGAACATCAGCGGATCAATGGTCTCGGCGTCGACGAAGGCCAGCACGTCGATGAGCTTCTTGCTGGGGAGGGGGAGGTCGGCGAGGTCCTCGTCGGACAGCATGATCATGCTGCCGTCCGGGGCCTCGTAGCCCTTGGTGATCTCTTGGTACGGGATCTCGACGTCCTCGGCTTCGCATACGCGCCGCAGCCGCACCCTGGAGCCGTCTTTCTCGTGCACCTGGCGAAGCGGGATGTCGTGCTCCTCCGTGGCCGTGAAGAGCTGGACCGGGATCGTGACCAGCCCGAACGATATGGCCCCCTTCCAGGTCGCTCTCATACCGGCGCTCCTTCCCTGGGACCCTCAGGCTAAGCGGAGGTCAGACGCCGCGACACTCGGCGACGACCACCTGTCCGGCCGGCCGGGCGAGGCGACGAAGCAGCCCACCAGAAGCTGGAGCCTGGTGGCCGGGACGGGTGGTCTCAGCGCCAGTCGTCGATCACATAGGCGTCGGGGTGGCTGTAACCGGGCTCGTTGGGCCGGTGCATCGTGACGCCCTGCAACCCAGTGCGGAAACCACGGTCGATCATGCGCCGATAGGCATCCGGGCGGCCCAGGTTCATCCCGGCGTCCAGCTGGCTCAGCCCGCGCCCGGCCGCCAGTTGCTCACATGCGTCGAGCAGTCGCTCGAAGCGGTCGGCGGCCTCCGGGCCAGGGCGTACGGCGCCGAATTTGACGAAGCACACGTCGTCGCCGGCCTCCGATCCCGCTCCGCAGTGGCAGACGGCCAGGCCATCGAGTTCGGAGCCGCCGCCCTGGAGCAGGATGGTGTCACCGAGTCCCTGCGCGTGCACGGCGACGATTTCGCGTTCCAGGTCCAGGCCCTCGTACACGGCCCCGGTGAGTGCGCGGCAGGCACTGAGGCAGGCGGGCTGCTCGGCGGCAGGCAGTTCGCTGTACATCACCCGGCCGGGGACCGCGGGGCTGCCCGCGACTTGCTTCTTCATGACGGCCGTGAGGAATCGGGGCCAGAAACCGTACTTGCGGTAGAGCTCGAGGTGCTTCGGACTGTGCGAGAAGGTGAACAGGCCCAGGTGGCGGTTCCCCCAGGTGTCGAAGCAGTCCATGACCGGATCCATGAGGCGCTTGCCGACGCCCTGGTCCCACAGGTCCGGACGCACGGTCAACGGTCCGAAGTACCCGACGCTGCCCCAGTTGGCGGCGAAGTTCGATCCGGCGAATTCACCCTCGATCGTCGCTGCGAAGGCCGCGTGCGGATCGGCCGCCCAGCGTGTGCGGACGTAATCGGCGGTCCCGAAGAACGTCTTCGGCTCGGGGAGCCCGAGGAACGTCCCGAAGGCGACCCGGAAGATCTCATCGGCCCGATCCAGGTCCGCCTCGGCCAACGGGCGGACTGACACCGGGCCCGCGACGGTCTTCCGCTCCGCTGCCGGTGAGGTCATCGTTCTCCCCTTCTCGGAGTCCCCGTTTCATCACACCACGAGCAGCACCGCATGGCGAAGCGAACGGTCCGCCGACACCGGAGGCCGGTGACCAGGTCCGTTGCCTTGCCTCCCCGCCGGTGAGCGCAGGCCGCCGACCACCGCCCGCGAACGCACCTCGGCCTGACGCGGGTTCGGCGGGACGCCGAGGCAGCGGGTTCGGCCAGGCGGCCTGGCGCGGCGGAGAGGCGGCCCGGCGGGGGTGGGGTGGGGACGCGCAGGAGAGTCCCCGCAGGACGAGCGCGCAACCCGGGCCGCACCTCGCGCAGCCGAGCCCAAGTGCGCGAGCCGAGGAGACACTCCGGAGCGTCCCCGCCCCACCCCCGCCCCGCCGAGCCCTGGCGCAGCCGAGCCCCGCCCCGGCCGAACCCCTGGCCCGGCAAGGCGTGGCAGCCGTGTGTGCGGGTGGCTCAGGGTGGTGGCGCCGTCGGCGGCCGGGCCAGGGTCGGTCGGGGGCCGGGCCGGTGGGCAGGGGGCTTGATCCAGGTGCGGGCGGGTCAGCGGGTTGTGGCGGTTCTTGGTGGCCGGGTCGGGGTCGGTCCGGGGGCGGCGGCGGTGGGCTGGAGCCAGGTGCGGGAGTCGCGGGCGCGGGCGAAGAGGGCTTCCACCGCCGGGGGTTCGAGGGTGGCCGAGGATGCGGCGAGGTCGGGGGCAGCCGTGAGCGGGTGCAGGACGCGGATGTCGTGGACGGTCGGGGCCACCTCGACGCGGGAGGCGTCGACCACCGCCAGGGCCGGGGTGACCCGGGCCGCCAGGGCGCGCGTGGCGCGGGCCGCGGCGCGGCGGGTCCAGCGGGGGTCCGGGCGGGGGTCGGCGCGGCCCACGGTGAGCAGGAGGTCTCCTACGGCCGCGCGCTGGCGGCGGCCCGGGACCGTGCGGACGCAGAGGATCCCGGCCGGGCCGATGAGCAGGTGGTCGATGCGGCCCAGCCCGGGGAGGGGGACGCAGTGCAGGGTCCGCCAGCCTTGTGCCTCCAGGGCGTCGAGGGCGTCGCCCATCCGCTGCTGGGCCGCCAGGTCCTGGCGGACGCGGTGGCGGGCGCGGGTGCCCGCCGAGCCGTGGTCCAGTTCCCCCAGCAGGGCCTCGCCCGGCCGGTTCGGGGCCAGGTCCGCGTCCGGCGGGAGGGACAGGCGCAGCAGGTCTGCGGCGGTGGGGACCGGGGGCGGGCCGATCGAGACCGTGCCGGTCAAGTAGGGGCGCAGCGCCTCCAGTACGGCCTCGCGGTGGTCGTCCGCGAGGACGCTGATCCGGTTCGCCTGCCGGTCGTACCAGGCCACCGCACGGCCGTCGGGCAGGTTGACGTACAGCCGGCCGCGGCCGGGCCGGCCGCTCGGCAGCACTCTGAGTCCCCGCATCGTCCTCACCCCCGGCGTCCATGGGAGCAGTCGGAGCGCCGCGCGGCAATCCCCCGGTTGTGTAACGACTCTGCCGGGACCCTGCGGCCTCGCTGTTACAAGAACGGGGCTCGGCCGCAACGGCCGGGGCCTAGGTTGGTGCCACCTGGACTCGCCAGGCCCTGACCGCACCGAAGGACTCTCCGTGAGCACCGTCCGCCGCCGCACTCTCGTTCGCGCCGCCGCCGTGACCGCATGCGCCGGAAGTCTGCTGGCGCTACCCGCCGCCGCGGCTCTCGCCGAGGGGGTCCCGGCCGCCTCGGCCGCGCACTCCGCGGCCCCGCAGCGGACGCCGGTCAAGAGCCTCGCCCTCGCGGACGGCGTCTCCACGGCGAAGGTCTACCGGATCGCCGAGGGCGTCTACCGGGCCGACATCCTGACCTCCGACGGCCGCACGGCCGCCACCCTGACCAGCCGTGACGGCGTGACCGCCATGGGTTCCGCGGGCGAGCTGCACGCCGCGCTCGACTCCGACGGGCGGCTGACCTCCTGGGTGGGTGACGCCTCCGCGAAGAACGGCAGCCATGCCGTCGGGGGCGACGGGTACAAGACGGGGACCCGGAGCGGGCAGGTCGTCGCCGCCTCGGTGCCGCGTACGGGCTCCGCTTCGGACAGCCGCGGCGAGTCGGGTGGCAGCTCCGGTAATTCCAGCAACTCCGGCGCCTCCGGCAACTCCGGCAACTCCGCTAGCGACAGCCGTTCCGTCGCCGCCGCCCGTGGCGAGGTGCTGCGCCTGAAGACGCTGGCCGACGGGCCGGGCGAGGGTGTGCTGTTGCTGGCCGCGGGTGGCGCCATCGCCGCGGTCGGCGCCGCAGGGCTGGGCTTCGCGATGCTGCGGCGCGGGCGTACGAGCGACTGACGCCGCCCATGACCGCACGACGGACCACTGGGCCAAAAAGGATGAAACTCCGCATAAGGTTGGCTTGACCGACCGTCGTACCGCGGACAGAAGGGCGCAGCGGGCTGTGAAGACGTCACCCTTCCGTGCGACCGGCTCCGCACCACAGACCCGGCCGGTGCGGCCGGTCCGCTGGTCCCCGCGGGCCCTGTCCGCCCGGCCGTCCCCATGGGTCCTGTCGGCCCTGCTGGCCCTGCCCCTGCTGGCCGGCTGCGGCGAGGCGGGCGGCCTGGTCGGCGCCGGTCCGACCCCCACCGCGAGCGGGCCCGTCCACCTGTGGCCCGACCGCCGGCCGGCCTCCGTACCGCCCGCCGGCCCGGGCGGCGCCCCGCCGGAGTACGTCCAGGGGATCCCGCCCGTGCGGGAGCAGAACGTGCACCAGGCCGATCCGCTGGCCCTCGTCCAGGCCGAGGTGCGGGCCCACCCGGACACCTACAGCGGCGGCGACGGGATGCCCGCGGAGACCGCCGCCGCGATCACCGCGTGCGGGAAGGAGGGCCAGGACCCCACGAAGTGCCCGGTGCTGACGCCGTACTACCGGGACCTCACCGGCAACTCCAAGGACGAGCTGATCGTCGGCATCGAGCTGCCGGACCGGATGATGTCGGTACGGGTGTACACCGCGGACCCCGACGGCCGGCTGAACCGGATCATGGCGACCACACAGACCGTCGTCTCCGTGGAACTGGCCGGACAGGACGTCATCCTGCGGGTCCCGAGCGGGAACAACGGCTACGAGCTGATCACCGCCTGGTCCTGGGACGAGAAGCAGCGCAGCATGCTCCCGACGCGCGAGCAGATCGTACGGGTGCCCTCGAACCCCCAGACCCCGGTGGGCCCCGGTCCCGAGCCGCGCGAGACCGGCGATCCGGACGAGCCGGTCACCCCGAGCGTGCTGAGTACCCCGTGAAGCCCCGGCTGCCCGCCTGGACGGCCACGCTCACCTGGAAGTCCGCGTGCTTCATCGTGGTGATGTGCTGCTCGCTGGCGGCGGTGCTGGGTGTGCTCGTGCACGTGGAGGTGACCCGCCAGACCGTGGCCACGGCGCGGGAGAAGGCCCTCGGCAAACTGCACGACGCCTCCCGCGCGTACGAGGCCGGCGAGGCCCTGCCGCCCGATTCGGGGCTGGACCCCCGGGGCCTGCCGCCGGGGCTGCGCGCGCTCGCCCTCGGCGGGAACCGCGGGACGGTCGTCGCCGACTACGGGGGCCGCCCGATGATGTGGGCCGCCGCGCCCGCGAACGGCCGGGCGCTGGCCACGGTCGTCGACTACGGACAGAGCGCACGCACGATCAGCGGACTGGACAACGCCATCATCGGCTCCTCGGTCCTGGCGATCGGCGGGACGCTGCTGGTGGGGGCGTTCGCCGTGACCCGGGTGACGCGTCGCCTGCACCAGACGGCGACCGTGGCCCGGCGGATCACCCAGGGCGATCTCGACGCACGCGTCGGGGATCCCCGTACGAAGGACCCCTCGCGGCACCAGGACGAGGTGGCGACCGTCGCGGGGGCGCTGGACACCATGGCGTCGAGCCTGCAGGCGAAGCTGCTGAGCGAGCAGCGGTTCACGGCGGACGTGGCGCACGAGCTGCGCACCCCGCTGACGGGGCTTCAGGCGGCCTCCGAGCTGCTGCCGGAGGGGCGGCCCACGCAGCTCGTCCAGGAGCGGGTGCGCACGATGCGGCAGCTGACGGAGGACCTGCTGGAGATCTCGCGGCTGGACTCCCGCAGCGAGCAGGTCGAGACGGACCTGCACCAACTGGGCCGGCTGGTACGGCGGGTGGTGCGGGCGTCCGGGACGGAGACCGAGGTGGTGATCGTCCGGGACGCGCACGTGGAGACGGACCGGCGCAGACTGGAGCGGGTCCTGGGGAACCTGCTGGCCAACGCCCACAAGCACGGGCGCGCGCCGGTGGTGCTGACGGTGGACGGGCCGGTGGTCAGCGTGCGGGACCACGGGGACGGCTTCCCCGAGTACCTGCTGGCGCACGGCCCGCAGCGGTTCCGTACGGAGCCCGGGGCCGGGGTGAAGGGGCACGGGCTCGGGCTGACCATCGCCGCCGGGCAGGCGGCGGTGATCGGCGCGCGGCTGGAGTTCTGCAGCGCGGAAGGGGGCGGGGCCCTGGCGGTCCTGACCCTGCCGGCCGGAGCGATTTCCAGCCCCTCCGGCGTTTGAGGAGCGGGGTCTGGGGCGGAGCCCCAGCAGCGTCGCCGCGCCCCCCGTCAGGGGCGCGCCTTCGTCCAGGGCCAGCGGGGCTTCGGCTTCACGCCCGACGGGCTGTGGACGTACTTCCAGCCCTTCTGGAGGTGCAGCCGCTTGGAGTAGCCCGACGGGACGCGCTCGTACAGGAGCACCGTCGGGGGGCCGCCGTCGGCCGCGGGAACCGGGATCTCGTACCACTTCGGGGGGTGGCCGGTCGGGCCGAGGAGGATCGGGAGGACCCGGCCGTCCATCGGGCCGCCCTCGAAGGGGGTCGGTTGGCTTCTCACCCCACCAGTGTCACAGGAGGTGGGCCGCCTCCGAGACCACCGGTATCACGCGCCGGGCCAGGACCCCGACCGGGCCGTCAGCCGATTCCAGGGCCAGCGCCGCGCGGGCGGCGGCGGCCGTCTCCGCGTCGGTGGCGGCGGTGGCCGTCAGCAGGGCGATGAACTGGTCCACCAGCCAGTCCCGGAGCTCGTCCACATCCGGCTGCTTGCCCTCGTCGATCCAGATCAGCGAGGCTGCCTCGACCGCCGTGATCCACGTGCGGACCATCATCCGCAGCCGGGGTCCGGGCGCGGGGACCCCGAGGTGGAGCAGGATCTGCTGCGCGGCGGCCCGGCGGATGCCGTCCACCGTCGCCGTCGTGCGGGAGGTCTCCACGACGCTGCCGCCCTGGAGGAGCGCCGCGAAGCCGGCGTCGTGCTCGTCGACGAAGGCCAGGTAGCGGTCCAGCGCCCGGGTGAGGCGCTGGGTGAGGGGGCCGTGCTGCGGTTCGGCGAAGCAGAGTTCGAGGAGGTCGGCCGCCGAGCGCAGGGCGGCCTCGTAGAGCTGCTGCTTGCCGCCGGGGAAGTAGCGGTAGACGAGCGGGCGCGAGACCCCGGCGGCCTCCGCGACGTCGTCCAGGGAGACCTCCTCGGGCGCCCGGTGCGCGAACAGCGAGAGGGCCACGTCGAGGAGCTGGGCCCGCCGCTCCTCGACACCCAGCCTGCGGTACGCCCGTACGGTCATGCCCGCAGACTAGACGAGTGGGTCTACGCGAGGAGCCCCGAGCTCTGCCACAGCTTGCGGCCGACCCCGCGCAGCACGCCGATGTCGTCGAGGAAGTCGGTGAGCCGCTTGGCGCCGCTCTGCATGACCTCGCGCCGGTGGCCGCTCGCCTTGACCTGGGCGAGGGCTTCGCGGCGGTCCAGGCCGATGTTCTCGTAGACCTGCGGGTTGACGAAGGCGAGCGAGAAGACCCGGGCGGCCTCGCCGCAGCTGATCCGGGTGAGCTCCTGCTCCCAGCGCGGGGCGGTGACCATCTGGCGGCGCAGCTCCTCACGGGCGTAGCGGACGTGCCGGGCCTCCTCGATGACGTGGATGCGGGTCACTCCGCGTACGAGGGGCTGAACGCGCTCGTCCGGGAAGGTCAGGCGCTGCATCCAGTCGAGGATCTCCTCGCCGAGGAGGGTGCAGGCGAAGGAACCGGGGGTGGTGGAGACGGTCTTGAGGATCCGCGCCAGGTTGTGGTTGAGGCGGGAGACCGGGTACGCGGGGGCGCCGGCCTTCTGGATCATGCGGGCGAACATCATCGAGTGGCGGCACTCGTCGGCTATCTCGGTGAGCGCGTAGCGGACGTGGTTGCTGGTCAGGGACTTGTCGTAGATGTGCCGGACCAGGAGCTGCATGAGGATGATCTCGAACCAGATGCCGAGCGAGCCGAGCGCGGCCGCCTCGTGGCGGGAGAGGTCGATGCGCTGCTCCTCCCCCATCTTCTTCCACAGCGGGGTGTCGTAGAGCGAGAGCAGCTCGGGCGGCCAGTAGTACTTGCCCTCGATCACCGGGGCGTCCCAGTCGAGTTCCTTGTCGGGGTCGAAGGAGTGCTTGGCGGAGGATTCGAGCAGCCGCTCGGCGATCTGCTCGCGGTCCTTGAGCAGGCCGAGAGCGTCCCTCAGCGCGGCTCGATCGGTCACGGTCGTCATGGCTTCGGACACCTCGTGGGTGAGTTACCGGCGGTCACTGCTTATGAGACTGCTTGTCAGCAAGGTCGTCAATCCCCCGCGCACCACTTGTTGACCGACCGTCTACCAACGTGTGACCCTGCCAACCATCCACTCCTGTACGGCAGTACGTGAGACGAGGTGGCGTCAGTGCCGACGCACGAGCTCTACACCAACGGCCCGGGCGAGGGCGTCTGGGAGGTTCCCGCCTCCGGCTCGGCCCGCTTCAACTGGGAGTACGACGGAGGCCGCGAACGGCTCCTCGCGCTCTACCAGAAGGGCAAGGACAAGCAGTGGGACGGCGCCAAGCGCATCGACTGGGACATCGAGGTGGACCCCTACGATCCGCTCGGCACCCCCGACGAGGCGCTGACCCTCTACGGGACGCGGCACTGGGCCAAGCTCACCCGGCAGGACAAGGGCGACCTGCGCCGGCACTACTCCTCCTGGCAGTTCAGCCAGTTCCTGCACGGCGAACAGGGCGCGATGGTGTGCGCGGCACGCATCGTCGAGTCGGTGCCCGACCTGGACGCGAAGTTCTACTCCGCCACGCAGACCATGGACGAGGCCCGGCACGCCGAGATCTTCGGGCGCTTCCTGCACGAGAAGGTCGGGATGCTCTACCCGATCAACGACAGCCTTCGGGAACTGCTCGGCGACACCCTGCGCGACTCCCGCTGGGACATGCCGTACCTGGGCATGCAGGTGCTGATCGAGGGGCTGGCCCTGGCCGCCTTCGGCATGCTCCGCGACACCACCGACAAGCCGCTGCCCAAGCAGATCCTCGCCTACGTGATGCAGGACGAGGCCCGGCACGTGGCCTTCGGGAGGATGGCGCTGCGCGACTACTACCGGCAGCTGACGGACGCCGAGCTGCGCGAGCGCGAGGAGTTCGTGATCGAGGGCTGCTACCTGATGCGGGACCGGCTGCGCGGGGTGGAGGTGCTGGAGAACTTCGGCATCTCGAGGAAGGAGGCGGAGCAGTTCACCGAGCAGTCGGAGTTCCTGCACCTGTTCCGCAAACTGCTCTTCAGCCGCATCGTGCCCTGCGTGAAGGACATCGGGCTGTGGGGCGAGCGGCTCCAGAAGGCGTACCTGGACATGGGCGTCTTCGAGATGGGCGACTCCAGCCTCGACCTGCTGATGAGCCAGGACGAGGAGATCGCCGAGGCCCTCGACCGGGAGCGGTTCGCGGTGGAGGAGGCGGAACGGGTCGCGGAGGTCCGCGCCACGATCGCCTCCGGCACGGACACCCCCTAGGTGTCCGTGCCGGGAGCTCCGCCCTGTTCCTCAGGCTCGGCCCGAGCCTCGACGGGCCCCCGGACCCTGTCCTCAAACGCCGGACGGGCTGAAACCCCTGGGGCTCCGCCCCAGACCCCGCGCCTCGAACGCCGGCGAGGCCGGAACTGCCGGCCAGGGACGGGGTGGATTCGCCGGCCGGGACGCGGAAGGTGCTCTCAGCGTTCCCGCAGTGCCGCCCGCATCACCGCCCGCGCGATCGGCGCGGCCGCTCCGTTGCCGCTGATGTCGCCCCGGACCGCCGAGGCGTCCTCGACCACCACCGCCACCGCGACCCCCGGCAGGGGCGCCTCCCGCGCCTTGGCCCAGGAGATGAACCAGGCGTACGGGGTGCCCGCGTTGCCGACGCCGTGCTGCGCGGTGCCGGTCTTGCCGCCGACCACCGCGCCGGGGATCGCCGCGTTCTTGCCCGTACCGTCCTCCACCACCTTCACCATCAGCTCCTGGAGCCGCAGGGCGGTGGCCGGGTTCATGGCCCGGCCCAGGGTGCGCTGGTCGGCGCGGCGGACCGGGTCGCCGTCGTCCTGCGTGGTCCGGTCCACCAGATACGGGGTCCTCACCTCGCCCCCGTTGGCCACCGCCGCCGCCACCATCGCCATCTGCAGGGGCGTCGCCTTGGTGTTGAACTGCCCGATGGAGGACAGCGCCAGCTGGTCCTGGCTCATGTCGGTGTCGAAGTTCGACCGCGACACCCACGAGGGCACCCGCAGCCCCTCGTCGTTGAAGCCGAACCGCTCCGCCGCCTCCACCATCCCGCGCAGCCCGACCCGCACCCCGATCTTCGCCATCACCGTGTTGCAGGACCACTGCACCGCCTCCGCCATCGAGGCGTCCCGGCAGCCCGTGGCCGCGTTCGGCAGCAGGGTGCTGGTCCCCGGCAGCGGATAGGGGTCGGGGGTCTCGGTCGGCGCGTCCACATCGGTGACCACGCCCGCGTCCAGAGCGGCCGCCGCCGTCACGATCTTGAAGGTGGAGCCGGGCGGGTACGTCTCGCGCAGCGCCCGGTTGAGCATCGGCTTCGCCGGGTCCGCGTTCAGCCGCGTCCAGGCCTCCTCGGCCCGCGGGCCCGTACCCGAGAGCACGGAGGGATCGTAGGAGGGGCTGCTGACCAGCGCGAGGATCCTCCCGGTGGCCGGCTCGACGGCGGCCACCGCCCCGCGCTTGCCCGCGAGCCCGGCGTACGCGGCCCGCTGCACGGCGGCCCGGACGGTGGTGGCGGCGTTCCCGCCGCCGGGCCGGCCGCGCGCCAAGTCGTACCAGAGCGGGAACGCGGACAGGCCCGGATCCGTCCCCGACAGGACCGCGTCCTCGGCGCGCTCGACGAAGCTGGTCCCGTACGTCTGCGAGGAGAAACCGGTGACGGGCGCGTACAGCGGGCCGTGGGCGTACGTCCGCTCGTAGCGCAGCAGCTGGCCGCTGTCGCGGGAGCCGGTGACGGGCCGCCCGTCGACCAGGATGTCCCCGCGGGGTTCGGCGTACCGCTCGATCGCGGGGCGCTTGTTGGCCGGGTTCGCTCCGTAGGCGGCGGACTCCCAGACCTGCACCCGGGCGATGTTGACGAGCAGGGCGACGAGCAGCAGCGCACAGAAGTACGCGCACCAGCGGATGTAGCGGATCACTCGGCGCCCTCCCGCGGTTCGGGCCTGCGGGCGCTGTCGCTCAGCCGGACCAGCAGCGCGACGATGATCCAGTTGGTGACGACGGAGGAGCCGCCCTGGGCGAGGAAGGGCATGGCCATGCCGGTGAGCGGGATGAGCCCGCTGACCCCTCCGGCGATGACGAACACCTGGAGCGCGACGATCGAGGCCAGGCCGGTGGCGAGCAGCCGGCCGAAGGGATCGCGCAGCGCGAGCCCGGTGCGGAAACCGCGGGAGACGAGGAGCCCGTAGAGCAGCAGGATCGCGGTGAGGCCGACGAGCCCGAGCTCCTCGCCCGCGGTGGCGAGGATGAAGTCCGACTTGGCGGCGAAGCCGATGAGGAAGGACTGGCCGTGGCCGAGCCCCGCGCCGAGCAGGCCGCCGGCGCCGAAGGCGAAGAGGGACTGGGCGAGCTGGCCGGGTCCTTCGCCGCGGTCGATGGAGGCGAAAGGATTCAGCCAGTCGTCCACGCGGCTGTGCACGTGCGGCTCGAAGGTCCCGACGGCGTACGCGCCCACCGCCGCCAGGACCAGGCCGATCGCGATCCAGCCGATCCTCCCGGTGGCGGTGAACAGCATGATCACGAAGAGGCCGAAGAACAGCAGCGAGGTCCCGAGGTCCCGCTCCAGGACGAGCAGGCCGACGCTCAGCAGCCAGATGGCGAGGATCGGCCCGAGGACACGGCCGGGAAGGAGACGGAGCCTCCAGAAGAGCCGGCGGCCGGTGAGCGCGAGGGCGGTGCGGTTCGCGGCGAGGTAGGAGGCGAAGAAGACGGCGAGCAGGATCTTGGCGAACTCCCCCGGCTGGAAGGACAGTCCGGCGAACCGGATCCAGATGTGGGCACCGTTGACCGCCGGGAAGAAGACCGGGACGAGCATCAGCACGAGGGCGGCGGCGACCGACAGGTACGCGTAACGCTGCAGCACCCGGTGGTCGCGCAGCAGCGCCACGACGAGCACGAACAGCGCCACCCCGAGCGCGGACCAGCGCAGTTGGTCCCCGGCGGTGAGGTGGGCGGGCGTGGTCACGTCGAGGCGCTGGATGAGGACCAGGCCGAGCCCGTTGAGCAGGAAGGCGATCGGCAGCACGAGCGGGTCGGCGTACGGGGCCCTGAGCCGGACGGCGAGGTGCGCGAGCAGCGCGGTGACGGCGAGGCCGCCGGCGTAGCGGGCGGCGGGGCGCGGGATGTGGCCGGTGGTGGCGAGGCCGACGTAGAGGTAGCCGAGGACCGAGACCAGGACGGCGCCGGCGAGGAGCGTCAGCTCGACGCCGCGGCGCTTGGGAGCGCGGGCGTCGGGAGGTGGGGGCGCGGGCTCCGCCACCTTCGCCGTCAGAGCGGTCATACGCGAAACGTAGCAAGCAGAAGGATGCTATGTCCGCTTATGTCATAGAGTGCCGAAGAGTCGTCAGAATCGGTCAGGAGTGAGGAGCCGAGGCACATGGGACCTGTGGAATTCATCGTCCTCGCCTTCCCGGAGGAGCAGCTGCGAGTGCCGGCGGTCGAGGCCGTGATGGGACTGCGCAAGACCGGCGTGGTCCGGCTGATCGACGGGCTCGTGGCGACGAGAACCGCCTCGGGCGACGTATTCGCGGCGGAGTTCGACGAGTTCGTAGAGCTACGGGGCCTGCTGACGGGCCGGGACGTAGCGCGGCTGATCGGGCCGGAGGACGTCCAGGAGGCGGCGGGGCTGCTGGAGCGCGGGAGCTGCGCGCTGCTGCTGGTGGTCGAGCACGTGTGGGCCGAGGACGCAGCCATCGCCGTACGGGCCGCAGGCGGCCGGATCGTCGGGTCGGTGCGCATCCCGCCGGACCGGGTCTCACCGGGTGCCCGGGCGGGGGTGGCCTGATGTTCATCCGGCCGGTGGGGGTGGCGGTGACCCCGGCGGACCGCCCCCGCGGCCGACCGCTCCTACGGGGCCTCCTGGCCCGTGCGGCGGGCGCACCGGAGGCGGGCACGGTCCACCCGGACACCCCGCCCGGCCGCCCCGCCCCGGGCCCGCCGGGCCGGACGGAACCCGACGAGCCCTGGCCCGACGAGACACCCTGGCCGGAGGACCAGCCCTGGCCGGAGGAGCCCGCGGACACGGACTCCCCGGACCCCGGCCCGGCGGACACCCCCCGGGCAGGCCTGGCGGCGGAACTGGCCCAACTGGCCGACCTGGCCCGCCAGGGCCACCTGACCCCGGAGGAATTCACAAGGGCCAAGGCACGCCTGCTGGGCGGGTAGGGGGTGGGGGCTCCGGCCGGGGCAGGCTGCGGAAGTGGGCGGGGTGCGGGGTGGGTGGGGTGCGGCCGGGCGGGAGGACTGGTACGACCTCGCCGTCTCCTCGGGTCCCCTCACTGACCGGCGCGAGTTCCTCGTCCAACTTCCACAGGGCACCAGCACGCACCGGGCCTCCCTGCAGAACCTGCACAGGCGGCAGCCACGCCGCACCTGGTCCGCTTCTCCCCCGGCACCCGCACCCACTGGCACTCCCACGCTGTCGGCCAGACTCTGCACGTCGTCTACGGCCTCGCGGTCATCGGAAGCGCGACGGCACCGTCTTCGAGTCCCACCCCGGACAGACCGTCGCCGGTCCGCCCGGCGGCCGAGTGGTGGATTGCGATCCGGGCTTCAGGGCACTTCAATCCCGGCAATTCTAGGCGAAAACCAAATTCGACGTAAAACTCCCATTTCCCCCGCCCATTGGCGCATTAATATCTTGCCGTAGGCGTGTTTCGCTGTTTAGGCTGCGAAGGGCGCGGTATCCCTGCGCAAACACTACCCTGGGGGAATTCATGAAGCGTAGAATCGCTTTCACTGGCGCGATTGCGGCCGGACTTCTCATGCTGTCGAGTGGAAATGCGTGGGCGGGAACAAACATCACCGTAAAAACCAAAGATAGCCGTCCGGGAGGAGGCGCAACCTTTCAAGCCAATGGTGACAATGTAGTGGTCTGCGATCTGCAAGAGGACGGGTACGCGGCAGTGGCATATCTGCGTCGCCATGACGGCCCGCTCTGGTCAACCACCGTCGCTGGGGGCTATAACACATGCAAGGAGAACTCTATAAATATTCCGGAAGGGCAGAAGCTGACGCTCACTGTATGCCTGAGGAAGGACGGTAGGGACTCCTACTGTCAAGAGGGTAGCGGAGCCGCTTAACCTGCGGCCGTGAATTGATGCTCGCCTCTTGCGAGGATGGGGCGAGCATTTCGCGATTATGGCGTTGCAGGAGCAATGGCACGGTGCGACCCCTGACCGGGTGGCTGGTACGACGACAGTGAGTACCACGACGCAGCCCAACGGGCCGAACGTACAACGCGGTTTGGCTGGGCAGCAATGGCCGGCTTGCCGGATCTCCCTCAGGCCGGGCGTCCTGTTCTGAAAGCGTAGAAGCCACAGACGGGCTGCGGACGCTGAGACGGGAAGAGCACGTGGCAAGTTGACGCGCCCCCGCTTCCGGCCCCCATCTCACCGCTGTCTGCTGGTGGGTGGCCGTACCCGCGCCCCCGGCGTCCGTCAGATGGTGGTGGGGCCGGGCTCGGTCGTGCCGCTGGAGACCGGGCCGCCCATCGCTGATGTCCCCGCTCCTCTGTCCGTACCCAGGTAACCGTTCTTTTGGGGGCTTCCCGACAGTCCTGTCTTTCCGGGGCGGGACGGCCGGTCAAGGGTGGCCGCAGGCCATCGCGAAGCGACGCGACCGAAGGGAGCGCCCTTGAGGGGCCGGCCCGACACGGCAAGACGATGGGACTGACGGGAAACCCCCAAACCCTCCCTGATGAGCCTCACGGGTAGCAGGCCCCCCAAGCCCCCGCCCCACCCCACCCCCAGGGCCACACGGGGGAGTTCGGGCGGCTGGCCGAATCGGGTGGGGGATTTGTCATACCGGGCGTGGCAGCATCGGCGCCTCGGAGGTGACCCCATGTCACGTCGGCCGCTTCGCGCCGCCTGCATCGCCACAGTGCTCGTACCCGCGCTCGTCACGGCCGGGCCGCTTCCCGGCGCCCACGCCGAGCCCGCCGGGCCCGGTGAGTCCGTCGGGGCGCTGCTCACCCGTCTGCAGGGCCTGTACCAGAAGGCCGAGGAGGCGACCGAGGCGTACAACGCCACCGAGGCCGCGCTGGGGGCCCGTCAGGGTGAGGAGCGGCGGCTGGCCTCCGAGCTCGGGAAGGCCCGTACCGCCCTCGGCTCCGAGAAGGCCGCCGCCGGGCGGCTGGCCCGGGAGCAGTACCAGGCCTCGCGGGGCCTGTCCCCGTACGCCCGGATGCTGCTGGCCGGGGATCCCCGGGTCGCGCTCGACCAGCGTCGGCTCGTCGCCCGTGAGGGTGCCCGGCGGGCTGCCGTACTGGAGCGGCTCGTGCGGGGTGAGCGGGAGGCGGGGGCGCTCGCCGTCCGGGCCCGCAAGGCCCTGGACGCGGAGCAGAACCTGGCCGCGGAGCGCAAGCGGCACAAGGACGAGGTGGCCTCGCAGCTCCGGGCGGTGGAGCGGATGCTGTCTTCGCTGACTCCCGCGCAGCTCACGCAGTTGGGTGCGCGGGAGGCCGAGAACACCGCCGACGCGCAGCGGAAGCTGGTGGATTCGGGCCGGCTGGGGAGCCCCGGCGCCGCGGCCGCCCGTACGCCGACGGCCGCCGGGGGCGTGGCGCTGACGTACGCGGCGGCCCAGATCGGCAAGCCGTACGTCTGGGGCGCCGAGGGACCGGGGTCCTTCGACTGCTCGGGGCTCACCTCGCAGGCCTGGGCACATGCGGGGCGGAGCATTCCGCGGACCAGCCAGGAGCAGTGGGCGCAGTTGCCGAAGGTGCCGCTCGATCAGCTGCGCCCGGGTGACCTGGTGGTCTACTTCCCCAAGGCCACGCATGTGGGCCTGTACATCGGCGACGGCAAGGTGATCCAGGCGCCGCGCCCCGGGGCGCGGGTCAAGGTGTCGCCCGTCGCCGCGAACCCGCTGCTCGGGGCGGTGCGGCCGGATCCGGAGGGGGCTCCGCTGGACCGCTTCGTGCCCCCGCCGCTGCCCGAGGGGGCGGCGGCGGGGGACGACGCGGGCTACTCGGCCGAGTCGGCGCCGGAAGGCGAGTCCGGCGAGTCGGACGACGAGCCGGACGGCGACGCCGATGCGGCCACCTCCGCCAGGTAGTCCGCCGCGTCCTCGGGGTCGTAGAAGTACGCGTCGAAGTCGGCCGGGTTGTCGAAGCCGTTGGCGAATCGATCCGCCACCGGCTGGAGCTGCCCGGCGGCGCCGATCAGGTTCAGCACGTGCTCCGGCGGGACGCCCAGCATCGCGTTCGTCCACTGGGTGACCGGCTTGCCCGTGGTGAACCAGTACTTGTCGAAGGTCGCCTTCATCCACGACTCGTCGAACGGCTTGTCCCCGTGCATCAGGATCGAGGAGAGGTACGAGGCCGCGCACTTGGCGGCGGAGTTCGAGCCCTGGCCGGTGATCGGGTCGTTGGCGACGACCACGTCCGCGACACCGAGCACGAGCCCGCCGCCCGGGAGGCGGCCGATGGGGTTGCGGACCACCGGCGCGTAGCGGCCGGCCAGGGTGGCGCCCGCGTCCGTCAGCTCCGCCTTCGTCGCCCGGGCGTGCTCCCAGGGCGTGAACTTCTCCATCAGGTCCAGCGTCAGCGCCAGGTGTTCCGCCGGGTCCTTGACGCCCTGGAAGGCGTCCAGCGGGCCGCCCGGGATGCCCTCCCAGAACAGGATGTCCGCCCGGCCGGAGGTGGTGAGGGTCGGCATGACGAAGAGTTCGCCGACGCCCGGCACCAGGTTGCAGCGGACGGCCTCGGTGTCCGGGTGCTCCGGGCGCGGGTCGAGTCCGTGCACGTACGAGACCGCGAGCACGCGCTGCGGGGCGTCGTAGGGGGAGCGCACCGCGTCCCTGCCGAACATCGACACCAGCTCGCCCTTGCCCGCGGCGACCAGCGTCAGGTCGTACGTGCGGGAGAAGTAGTCGAGGTCGGCGACGGAGGCGCCGTGGATGACGAGCTGTCCGCCGCGCTGCGCGAAGGTGTCGAGCCAGCCGGCCATCTTCACCCGCTGGTCGACGGACTGCGCGTAGCCCTTGAGGCGGCCGAGCCAGTCGATGGCGCGGGTGCCGTCGGGGGCGGCGACGGAGACGCCGAGGCCCTGGATCTTCGGGGCCTGCTGCTCCCAGAAGTTGATCCGGAGGTCGCGCTCGTGCTGGAGCGCGGTGTCGAACATGCACTGCGTGGACATGACCCGTCCGGTGCGGATCTCGTCCGCCGTCCGGTTGGACATGAGGGTGACCTCGTACCCCTTCGACTGGAGTCCGAGGGCGAGCTGGAGACCGGACTGGCCCGCTCCCACGACGAGTATCTTGCGCATCTCACGTTCTCGATTCGGGTCTATTCGGGAGTGGAGTCGAGGGCGTGCCCCACCAGCGTCAGCAGGGATTCCACGACCGTCGGCCGACGCCGCGCGTCCATGATCACCACGGGTACGTCCGGCGGGATCGTGAGCGCCTCGCGCACGTCCTCGGGCTCGTACGACCGCGAGCCCTCGAAGTGGTTGACGGCGACGGCGTACGGGAGCCCGCAGCTCTCGAAGTAGTCGAGCGCGGGGAAGCAGTCGCGCAGCCGGCGGGTGTCGGCCAGGACGATGCCGCCTACGGCCCCCCGCACCAGGTCGTCCCACATGAACCAGAACCGCTCCTGGCCCGGGGTCCCGTACACGTAGAGGACGAGGTCGTCGGCGAGGGTGACGCGGCCGAAGTCCATGGCGACGGTGGTGGTGTTCTTGTCCGGGGTGCCGGAGAGGTCGTCGGTCGGGGCGGCGGCCTGGGTCATCACCGCCTCGGTGCGCAGCGGGGTGATCTCGGAGACGGAGGAGACGAAGGTGGTCTTGCCCACGCCGAAACCACCCGCGACCAGGACCTTGACGGCGACGGGTGCGCGGGAGCGGTCGTACTGCCAGGGCTGGACAGGCTCGTCGTCGGCCGTCGGCGCCACCGGCGGGACCGGCCGGTCAGAGACGGCGGAGGCCACTGAGCACCCTTTCGAGCAGTGCGCGTTCGGGGCGGCCGGTGCCGTGCCCGGTCCCGTAGACGCGGATCCTTCCCTGGTCGGCGAGGTCGCTGACCAGGACGCGGACCACGCCGAGCGGCAGCTTCAGCAGCGCGGCTATCTCGGCGATCGTGCGCATGCGGCGGCAGACCTCGACGATGGCGGGCATCTCGGGCATGCGGTCGGGCTTCTGCGGCTCGGACGCCTTGGTCTCCAGGGCGGCGACGAAGGTCTCCACCAGCAGGACCTGCGTGAAGCGGGTGCGGCCGCCCGTGAGGGAGTAGGGACGGACACGGGCGGGGCGGCGGTCGGCGCCGCGTATCGGCAGCCGGTCGGAGGCCGGACTCCTCACGGGGTGTTCTCCATCGACTGGCGCAGCTCGCTGCGGACTTCGGGGGTCAGGACGTGGCCGGCGCGGCCGACGAACAGGGCCATGTGGTAGGCGACGACGCTCATGTCGCAGTCGGGGGTGGCGTGCACCCCGAGCAGCGAGCCGTCGCTGATGGCCATGACGAAGACGGAGCCGTGCTCCATCGCCACCATGGTCTGCTTGACGGATCCGCCGTCCATGAGGGCTGCGGCGCCGGTGGTGAGGCTGCCGAGGCCGGAGACGATGGTGGCGAGGTCGGCGGAGGCGCCGCGCGGGCCGGTGGGGCGCCGTGGGCTCTCGGCGGGGCCCGCCGGTCCGGCTGGGCCGGCCGGATCGGAGGACAGCAGCAGGAGCCCGTCCGAGGACACGACGGCGACGGAGTTGACGCCGGGCACCTCCTCGACCAGGTCGGTCAGCAGCCACTGCAGGTTGCGGGCCTGGGTGCTCAGTCCGTACGTACTGGGCGCGGTCATGTGCGTGCCTCCTGTGCGGTGTCCCCCCGGTCGGTCTGCCCCTGCCCCTGGTCCTGCCCCTGATCCTGCCCCTGATCCTGCGCGTCGTCCTGGTCGCGGTCCTGTGCGAGCTCGGCGGCGACCACGCGCCGCCCGTCCTGGGCGCCCTGGTAGAACCCGCCGAGGCGGCGGCGCAGTTCGTCGGCGTCGACCTTGCGCGGCGGCTCGGGCTTCGCGTCGGGCCGTACGTCGTCCACGCGCCCGGTGGCCACCGTGCGCGGGGTCCGCTTCGGCAGGCCCTTGCCGGTGACGGTCGGGTCTGCGGGGGCGCCCGGGGCGGGGTCGGCGTGGTCGGTGGGGTGGCCGCCCTGGCGGGGGATCCAGTTGCCCTCGTCGGCGGTGTGGCTGTGCGGGTCCGCCTCCGGCTCGGGGGTGGGAGCGGGCTCCGGCCCGGGCTCGGGCTCCGGCGCGGTGGCCGGTGCCGGGACGGTGAAGACCTGCTCGGCGGGCGGCAGCGGGCCGTCCAGCGGGTCGGCGAAGGCCACCGGGTCGGCCTCGGCGACGACCCGGGCCAGCAGCTCCTCGGCCGCGGCGGGCTCGGGCAGCAGCTCGGCGACCCCGGCCTCGGGCGCGGCCCCGGACTCGGCCTCGGCTTCGGGCTCGGCTTCGGCCTGCGCCGGAGCCGCGAACGTCTCCGGGGCGGCATCCGGAACCACCCGGGCCAGCAGCTCCTCGGCCGCGGCGGGCTCGGGCAGCAGCTCGGCGACGCCGGCCTCGGGCGAGGCCGTCTGCGCGGGCTCCTGCTCCTGCGCGGGCCCCTGCTCCTGCGCGGGCTCCTGCTCCTGC
Organism: Streptomyces sp. NBC_01408; assembly: GCF_026340255.1. Taxonomy (GTDB): domain Bacteria; phylum Actinomycetota; class Actinomycetes; order Streptomycetales; family Streptomycetaceae; genus Streptomyces. The sequence goes on from NZ_JAPEPJ010000001.1 coordinate 247,080, forward strand.
GCGGGCTCCTGCTCCTGCGCGGGCTCCGCCGGCCGCTCCGCCGCCTCGGCTCCGCGCACGCGCGCCGGCAGGGTGTTCTCGTTCGCCTCCGCGATCACGCCCGGCAGGCGCAGCGCGGGCCCGCCCGGCGTGGCCAGGGTGTGGACCGGGGACACCGGCGCGCCGGCCGGGAGGAGCGCCGCCGGGACGACCACCAGGGCCTCGGTCCCGCCGTGCCGCGGGGCGCGCAGCTCCGCGGTGACCCCGTGCCGGGCCGCGAGCCGCCCGGCCACGTACAGGCCGAGGCCCAGGCCGTGTTCCGCCTCGGATTCCTCGTCGTAGGCCTCGGGCGTGGACAGCCGGGAGTTCAGCGATTCCAGCCGGTCCTCGGTGACCCCGATGCCCTCGTCCACGACGGACAGCACCACTTCACCGGAGTCCAGCAGCCGGCCGGACACCTTGACCTTGACCTCCGGCGGCGAGAAGGTCGTCGCGTTCTCCAGGAGTTCGGCCAGCAGGTGCGAGATGTCGTCGGCGGCGTGTCCCGCCACCTGGATGTACGAGGGCAGGTCCGCGAGGTCGACGCGCTCGTAGCGCTCGATCTCGCTGACGGCGGCGCGCATGACGTCGACCAGCGGTACCGGGAGCACCTGGCCGTGGCCGTGTTCCTGCCCGGCGAGGACCAGCAGGTTCTCGTTGTGGCGGCGCATCACGGTCGCCAGGTGGTCCAGCTTGAACAGGGTCGCCAGCCGGTCCGGGTCCTGCTCCTTGGACTCCAGTTCCTCGATGACCGCGAGCTGGCGCTCGACCAGGCCCAGGGTCCGCAGGGACAGGGAGACGGAGGTCGTGGACATGACCCGGCGGTGTTCCTCCAGGCCTGCGCGGAGCTTCGTCAGCTCCTCCTCCAGCACCTCCCGGCTGGACGTCAGCGCCTCGTTGCGGCCGATGAGCCGGCGGCGGTCGGCGTCGAGCCCGGCGATCCGGGTGTGCAGGGAGACGGTCTGGTCGCGGACCGCGTTCAGGTGGCGGACGACCTCGGCGAACTCGTCGTTGCGGCCGGTGAAGCGCACCGGCTCCACCGAGCCCTCCGGCGTTGCCAGCCGCTCCGCGCCCCGGCGCAGGACCGACAGCGGGCGGGTCAGCGAGCGCGCCACGGCGGTGGAGACGCCCACTGCGACCAGGAACAGCACGCCCAGCAGCCCGACGAGGGTCTCCAGCCGGGTCACGTCGTCGTCGCGCAGCCCGGCGAGCGCGGTGGCCCGCTGGCCGGCGAGGGTGGATTCGACGGACCGCATCCGGTCGATGCGGGCGGTGAGCGCGGGGGCGATGGTGGCCCCGTCGGTCCGGCGGTCGGCCGGGGACAGGGTGGGCCGCTCGGTGAGCCGCTTGAGGTGGTCGTCGGCCGCCTTGACCTCGGGTCCGGTGACGGTCGCGGCGAGGGTCTGGCGTACGTCGGGCCGGGCGACCCGCGCGAAGTCCTCCAGGGCGGCCTGTTCCCGTACGCGGGCCCGCTGTGCGGCGGTGGTGAGTTCGTCCGTCACGGCCGAGTTGGGGAGCTGCTCGCCGCGGGGGACGGCCAGCGCGGCGAGCAGCAGTCCACGGGTGGCCGAGGCCTGTTCCACGGCCTGCCCCAGCGGGGCCAGCGGCCGGACGGTGGCCAGGGCGGCCTCGGCGCGCGGCGGCGTCAGCTCGGTGAGCCGGTCGCCCGGGGCGAGGAGTTCGGCGATGACGCCGGCGTAGGCCTGGTGGGCGGCGAGGGCGCTGCCCTTGCCGTCGACGGCCTCGGCGCGCACGGCCAGGACCCGGCCGAGGGCGCGGGCGAGTTCCTCGTCGGCCTCGGCCCGGACCTCGGCGAGCTGCCGGTCGGTGCGGGTGGCGCGCTCCTGGACGGCGCCCTTGGCGGCGCCGGGACGGCCCTTGGCGACGTACTCGATGACGGCGTCGCGCTCGTCGCCGAGGAGGTGCGCGAGGGTGAGGGTCTGCCTGGTCTGTTCCGCGAGGGTGACCAGGCGTTGGGAATCCTTGAGTTCCGTCGAGGCGGTGACGACGGCGGGTGCGCCGGCCGCTAGGACAGTGAGGCCGGCGACGGCTACGCCTACGACCAGCCTGCGGCGCACGCGGACGCGGCGTCCTGCGGGGGCCGGGCCGTCGATGGCGGTGCCGTTCTTCCGAGACCGCTTCTTCTGCACCGGTGCTCGCAATCCTGTACGTGTGCTCGTGCTCGTCTACTCGTGTGGCCGAGGTAACGGCCGGTCAACAAGTAAACGCCCCCTGCCCCCTCGTACCGCCTCAGACCTTTGCAGTGTGATGGGGGGAGAGCCGCACATCGCCCACCCGGCCACTCGAACGAGTGAACATCACGGAAGAGTTGGCAACCAACTCGGACACCCCGTGCCAGAGCGCCTCCGCGGACGGGTGGTTGAAAGATCGATGCGGCCTTTGGCAGGATGCCCGGCCACATCGCACGCCCGGGGCCGGGATTCCGGGGCCGTCGGGTGCGCCGAGGGGCCGGCGCCCCTCCCGCCCGCTTCGGTACGGACTTCCCGGGCGCGGCCGGGCCCGCCGGGCAGAATGCGGGTATGCGCATCGACCTCGCCTCCACCCCCGGCAACCCGGAACGCCCCAATGAGGACTGGGTGTCGGCCGCGCTGCCCGCCTGCGGAGGGGGCGTCCTGGTCGTCCTGGACGGGGTCACCCCGCCACGCGGTGAGGACGGGTGCGTGCACGGAGTCCCGTGGTTCGCGGCCCGCCTCGGGGGCCGATTGACCGAACTGTCCGGATCGCGGCGGGACATGCCGCTGGACCGGATCCTGGCCGAGTCGGTCCGCGCCACGGCCGAGGCGCACCGCGATACCTGTGACCTTTCTCACGTGCGGACGCCGCAGGCGACGGTGGTCGTGGTCCGCTGGGACGAGGCCTACGTGGAGCACCTCGTGCTCTCGGATTCGGTACTGCTGCTCCAGGCGCCCGGGGGCGAGGTGACGGCGGTGCTCGACGACCGGCTGGACCGGGTCCCCCGGGAGGTGCTGCGGTCGGTGGCGGCGACGGACGCCCTGCGCAACGCGGAGGGCGGCTTCTTCACGGCGGCGGCCGATCCGGCGGTGGCGGCCCGGGCGGTGACCGGGCGCACCCCGCGCGGGGAGGTCCGTGCGGTGGCGGCGCTCACCGACGGGGCGAGCCGGTGGACGGACCACTTCGGGGAGGGCGACTGGGCCGAGTGCCTGGGGGTGCTGCGCAAGGAGGGCGCCCAGGGGCTGATCGGCCGGGTCCGGGCGATCGAGTCCGACCCGGCCCGCCCGCCGGCCCCGTACAAGCGCCACGACGACGCGTCGGCGGTGTACGCAGAGCTTTAGCGGGCCGGTTCCCCGGGCTCCGCCCGGACCCGGTCCTCAAACGCCGGACGGGCTGAAAAGACAGCCCCGCCGGCGTTTGAGGCGCGGGGTCTGGGGCGGAGCCCCAGGAAACGCGCCGCGTGGGGGTCCGCCGGGGGCCGGGCGCCGGTTCCGCCGGGGGCCGGGCGCCGTGGGGCGGGGACGCTCCGGAGTGTCTCCTCGGCTCGCGCACTTGGGTCCGGCTGCGTGAGGATCGGCCCCGGTTGCGCGCTCGTCCTGCGGGGACACTCCTGCGCGTCCCCACCCCGCGGCGCCCCCTACTCCCCGCCCGTGTTCAGCTGGTTCAGCAGGCGGGCCAGTTCCGCCACCTCGCCGCGGTCCCAGCCGGAGAGCTTGCGCATGTACTGCTCGCGCCGGGCGTCGCGTACCCGCAGAAAGCGCTCGCGGCCCTCCTCGGTGAGGTCGACCAGGAAGGCCCGGCCGTCCGCGGGGTCCGGCTCGCGGGCCACCAGGCCGAGGACCTCCAGGGCCCGCAGCTGGCGGCTCATGGTGGCCTTGCCGACCCCGAAGTAGGCGGCGAGCTCGGTGGCCCGCTGCCGTCCGGCGGCCTCCAGGCGGGTGAGGAGCCCGTACGCCGCGGGCTCCAGCTCGGGGTGGAGGGCGCGGGCCATCTCCCCGGACGAGGCGCGTGCGCGCCGGAGGAAGACGGACAGCTCCCGCTCCAGGGCAAGGAACTCCTGGTCTTCGCTCCCGTGCACGTCCCGCTCCCATCGGTGGTGTGAGCCGCCAGTATTTCGCAGTGGGCGCGCCGACGGCCCGGGGCCCCGCCGGGGCGGGGTCCCGGGCCGTACGGTCGGCCGGTCAGGCGGCCGGTCGGCGGGCCGGTCAGGCGGCGGCCGTGACCGAGGCCTGCGACCGGTCCAGGGCGAGTTCCAGGACCTGGCGCACATCCGTCACGGGGTGCACCTCCAGCCCCTCCAGCACCTCGGCCGGGACGTCGTCCAGGTCGGCCTCGTTGCGCTTCGGGATGATCACGGTGGTCAGCCCGGCCCGGTGCGCGGCCAGCAGCTTCTGCTTGACCCCGCCGATCGGCAGGACCCGCCCGGTCAGCGAGACCTCACCCGTCATCGCCACGTCGGTGCGCACCTGCCGCCCGGAGAGCAGCGAGGCGAGCGCCGTCGTCATGGTGATGCCCGCGCTCGGGCCGTCCTTGGGCACCGCTCCCGCTGGGAAGTGGATGTGCACGCCCCGGTCCTTGAGGTCGGCGACGGGAAGCTCCAGTTCCGCGCCGTGCGAGCGCAGGAAGCTGAGGGCGATCTGCGCCGACTCCTTCATGACGTCGCCGAGCTGGCCCGTCAGGGTCAGGCCGGCCGCGCCCGTCTCCGGGTCGGCCAGCGAGGCCTCGACGAAGAGCACGTCGCCGCCGGCTCCGGTGACGGCGAGGCCGGTGGCCACACCGGGTACGGCGGTGCGCCGTTCGGCCGGGTCCTGGGCGGCCTCCGGCACGTGGTGCGGTCGCCCGATGAGCGCCCGCAGTTCACCGGCGCCGATCCGGAAGGGCAACTCCCGTTCGCCCAGCTCGTGCTGCGACGCCACCTTGCGCAGCAGTCGCGCGAGGGAGCGTTCCAGGGTGCGGACGCCCGCTTCGCGGGTGTACTCCCCGGCCAGCCTGCGCAGGGCGTCCTCCTCCAGGACGACCTCGTCGGCGCCGAGCCCGGCGCGCTCCAGCTGGCGCGGCAGCAGGTGGTCCCGTGCGATGACCACCTTCTCGTCCTCGGTGTACCCGTCGAGGCGGACGAGCTCCATCCGGTCTGCGAGCGCCTCGGGGATGGCCTCCAGGACGTTGGCGGTGGCCAGGAACACCACGTCGCTCAGGTCCAGCTCCACCTCCAGGTAGTGGTCCCGGAAGGTGTGGTTCTGCGCCGGGTCGAGGACCTCCAGCAGCGCGGCGGCGGGGTCGCCGCGGAAGTCGGAGCCCACCTTGTCGATCTCGTCGAGGAGGACCACCGGGTTCATCGACCCGGCCTCCTTGATGGCCCGGACGATCCGGCCCGGCAGGGCGCCGACGTAGGTCCGGCGGTGTCCTCGTACCTCGGCCTCGTCCCGTACGCCGCCGAGGGCGACGCGGACGAACTTGCGGCCCATGGCGTGGGCCACCGACTCGCCGAGGGAGGTCTTGCCGACGCCTGGCGGTCCGACCAGGGCGAGCACCGCGCCCCCGCGGCGTCCGCCGATGACACCCATCCCGCGCTCGGAGCGCCGCTTGCGCACGGCGAGGTACTCGGTGATGCGGTCCTTCACGTCACTGAGGCCCGCGTGTTCGGCGTCGAGGACGGCCCGGGCGCTCCGGATGTCGTACTGGTCCTCGGTCCGCTCGTTCCAGGGGAGTTCCAGGACGGTGTCGAGCCAGGTCCGGATCCAGGAGCCCTCGGGCGACTGGTCGCTGGACCGCTCCAGCTTCTCGACCTCCTTGAGCGCGGCCTCCCGGACCTTCTCGGGGAGGTCGGCGGCCTCGACGCGGGCGCGGTAGTCGTCGGACTCCTCGCCGTCCTTCTCCCCGTTCAGCTCGCGGAGTTCCTTGCGGACGGCCTCCAGCTGCCTGCGGAGCAGGAACTCGCGCTGCTGCTTGTCCACGCCGTCCTGGACGTCCTTGGCGATGGACTCGGCCACGTCCTGTTCGGCCAGGTGGTTCCTGAGCCACTTGATGGCGAGGCCGAGGCGGGTGACGGCGTCGCCGGTCTCCAGCAGTTCGACCTTCTGCTCCAGCGTCAGGAAGGGGGAGTACCCGGAGTTGTCGGCGAGCGCGGAGACCCCCTCGATCTGCTGGACCCGGTCCACGACCTGCCAGGCCCCGCGCTTCTTGAGCCAACTGGTGGCGAGCGCCTTGTACTCCTTGACCCGCTCGGCGACCACGCCGGGCAGCGGGTCCGGCACGTTCTCGTCCACGGTTTCGCCATCGACCCAGAGCGCGGCCCCGGGGCCGGTGGTCCCGGCCCCGATGCGGACGCGCCCGCGGCCGCGGATGAGCGCCCCGGGGTCCCCGTCGGAGAGCCGGCCGACCTGTTCGACGGTCCCCAGCACGCCGGTGCCCGCGTACTTCCCGTCGACGCGCGGTACGAGCAGCACCCGGGGCTTCCCGGTCCCGGCCGCCGCCTGGGCGGCCTCCACGGCCCCCCGTACCTCGGCGTCGGACAGGTCCAGGGGAACGACCATTCCGGGCAGCACGACCTCGTCGTCGAGCGGCAGCACGGGCAGGGTGAGCGTTACGGACGTCGAAGCCATGATCTTCCCTCCGGCAGTGAAGTTGAGCTATGCCGACTCAATGCATCTGCGTCCCCCGATGTTCCCCAACACCCGTTCGCCCGGGGCGAACAGCTCCGGAGCCGCTGTCTGGCCCTAGCCGGCAGCAGAGATGCGGACGTCGCCCGAGGTGGTCTTCGCCGAGAGGGCGGAGGCGGCCGCGGGGTCGGTGGGCAGGGAGACCTCGCGGGCGCCGGAGGTGGTGGAGACCGCGACCCGGTAGGCCGCCGCGGGGACCTTCAGGGTGACGTCCCCGGAGCTGGATTCGGCGGCCACCGAGGCCGGGGCCTGCGCGAAGTCCAGGCGGGTGTCGCCCGAGTCGGAGCGGATGTCGGCGCTCGGACCGGCCAGGCCGGTCGCGGTGATCGCGCCCGAGGAGGTACGGATCTTCAGCGGGCCCGCGATCCGGTCGACCTCGACCGCGCCGGATTCGGACGTCAGGTCGGCGGCCGCCACCCCCGCCACGGTGATCTTGCCGCTGCTGTTGCCGAGCCGGACCTCGGCGGAGGCCGGGACCTCCAGGCGGTAGTCGATGAAGCAGGTGTCGGAGCAGCCGTCGGTGAAGGTCAGCACACCGCCCGACACCTGCTGGCCCGGGGTGGGTTCGGTGTCGCCGCGGTAGTGGACGGTGCGGCGGACGGTGACGCCGGGGCCGGTGCCGGGGACCACCTCGATCGAGCCGGCCCGGGCCTCCGTCAGTTCGACCGCGGTGACGGCTTCGGAGACGGTGGCGTCGGCACTCGCCGTCCGCTTCGGGCCGTCCGTGAGGGAGCAGCCGGACAGGAGCAGACCGGCTCCGAGGGCGGCTGCCGCCGTACGGGTGAGGCGAAGTGACGTGGCGTGAGAAGTCATGCTCCGATCCTCGGGGAGCGGCGCCGTCCGGCCGATGGGGGCGGTACCCGGACCGGGGGTGGGGCTATCCCCCCGTCGCCGGGCCGGTCGCCGGACCTGCTGCCGGGCCGGTGGCCACGGGGAGTTCCGACGGCATGCCCCACTCGCTCCAGGAGCCGTCGTACACGGCCAGTTCCCGGTAGCCGGCGAGGTCGGCGCCGAGGGCGAGCACGCAGGCCGTGACCCCCGACCCGCAGCTGAAGTACAGCCGCTGCCGGTCCCCCGCCACCGCCGCGAAGGTCTCGCGGAGTTCGGCTGCGGGCCGCATCAGGCCGCCGGGCCGCTGGAGCTCGCCGAACGGCAGGCTGACCGCGCCGGGCATGTGGCCGCCGCGCAGGCCGGGGCGGGGTTCGGGCGCGGTGCCGGCGAAGCGCTCGCGGGTACGGGCGTCCAGCACCGCCGCGGCCGGGTCGGCCAGGGCGGCGGCGACGGTGGAGCTGCCGACGAGCAGCCCGGCGCGGGGGCGGGCGGTGAAGGAGCCGCGCGGGCCCGCGTACGCCGGGCCGGTGGACTCCACGGGCAGGCCCGCGGCGGTCCAGGCGGGCAGTCCGCCGTCGAGCACGGCCGCCCGGTCGAAGCCCATGGCGCGCAGCATCCACCAGGCGCGGGCGCTGGAGTAGACGCCCGCTCCGTCGTAGACGACGACGGTGTCGCCGTCGTCCACGCCGAGGGCCCGCAGCGCCTCGGTGAACTCGGCGGGGCCGGGCATGGTGTGCGGGGCGGGGGCTTCGTGGTCGGACAGGGCCCCGTCGAGGTCGAACGGGCGGGCCCCCGGGATCCGGTGGTCCGCGCCCCGGTGGGCGCCGACGGAGGCGTCGAAGAGCACCAGACCCGGCGCCCCGAGCCGCGCGGCCAGCCAGTCGGCCCCGACCAGGGCCCCGGGGCCCTGGTCCGTGCCGGGCGCGGCCCCGGAGGCCCCGGACCCGCCGGATCCCGGCTCGCGGGATGCGGAGTTCTGGGACGTGGGCATACGGCACCTCCTGGGGCTCGGCCGACCGCCCCGGGCGGGGCGGCCCGCCGGCTGCGCGACGCGGGACGCCCCATCCTCCGGCCTCCGCCGCGGCCCGCAACGCCCGGGGCCAGTCCCACGGCCACCGCCGCGGGCACGGGCCGTCGCGGCTCGGAGCCCCCAGGCCAGGCCCACGGCCACGGTCAGGTCAGGTCAGGTCAGAGCCCACCGCCACAGGCGTGGCCACGGGCACGGGCCCGGGCCGTCGCGGGCACCGCCACGAGCACGAGCACGGGCATGGGCGGTCGCGGCCCGAGCGCCCCGGGCCGGGCACCACGCCCAGGGCCACCGCCACGGGCAGCGCGGGCCGCCGCGGGCACCGCCACAGGCGCGACACGGACACGGCCCCGGGCCGCCGCCAAACCGCCACAGGCGCGGGCACCGCCACCGCCACAGGCACGGCCCGGGCCCGGGCCGCCGCGCCCCCGCCCCCGCCCACGGTCAGGCGCAGCCGTCCGGCCTGGCGTACAGCGCGACGCGGGCGCCCTGGACCTCGGTGAGCGAGCAGAGGTCGAAGCCGGCGGCCAGGGCCCGGCGTTTGGCCTCCTCGGCGGGGTACGGGTCCAGCGGCTGCCCCTCCGGGTCGAGCAGGGCGATCACCCGGGGCGCGCCGGCCAGGGCGGAGCGGATCGCCTCCGGGGGCAGTTCGGTGCCCTGGAGGCTGTGCGAAGCCGCCGGGGAGCGGTCCAGGGCCACGTCGCGCAGGCCCTCGTACACCTGGGGCGAGGAGAGCAGCCACTCGCGGCGCCGGGACGGCATGAACAGCACGGCGTCCCCGGGCCGGGCCCGTTCGCGGACGGCGGCGGCCACGGCGAGCACGTCGTCCTTGCGGCTCTGCGGGGTGCGCAGCCAGGCCGACCAGTACCCGAGGGGCACCAGCAGCGCCGCCACGAGCAGCCACGGCCACCAGTGCCGGACCCGGGCCAGCCGGGCCCCGGCGAGCAGGGCGAGCCCGGCCAGCGCGTAGAGCACGTACCGGTCGACGTACCAGGGGTGCAGCAGGGAGACGGCCATCAGCAGCCCGGGCGGCAGCAGGGCCAGCGGCAGGGCCACGCGGACGAGCTCCCGCTCGGCCCCCCGGGCCAGCAGCAGCGCGGCGGCCGCGAGGACCCCGTACGCCGCCCAGTCCTGCCAGCTGGGCCGCCCGAGCCAGCCGAGCTGCTGCTGGGCCTGCCGCGCGCTCACCAGGGCCAGCGGCAGCAGCAGGGCGACGACGGCCGCGGCGCTCCAGCGCCAGCCGCGCGAGCGCCAGGCGGCGAAGGCGTGGGCGAGCAGGGCCAGTGCGGCGAACTCGTGCAGCCAGCAGCCGAGCAGGAGCACGGCCGTGTACGCCGTCCAGCGCTCGCGCAGCATCAGGTACGTGGCCCACACCACGGCCGCCGCGACCATGGCGTAGGAGCGGCCCTCCTGGGCGTACATCTGGACGGGCGGCAGCGCGGCGTAGGCGAGGCCGGAGATCAGCGCGACCCGCTCCCCCGCGAGGCGGTGGCCGACGGCGGCGACCCCGGCGGCGGCGAGGGCGGTGGCGGCCACGGAGGGCAGCCGCAGCGCCCACAGGCCGCCGTCCCAGAGCAGGAACGCCCCGTGCATCAGCAGGTAGTACAGGCCGTGCACGGCGTCGACCTGGCCGAGCAGCTCCCAGAGCTCGCCGAGGGGCCGGTGGGCCACCTGCCAGGTGACGGACTCGTCGCGCCACATGCTCCCGCCGCGCCGCAGGCCCCAGAGGCCGAGGGCGGCGGCGAGCAGCGGGGGCAGCACGCGCCAGGGGGCGATGCGGCGGATGGCGGCCTCCGGGTGCTGGTCGTCGGTGCGTGGGGACTCCATACTCGGGGTTCGGTCCCAGTCCCCGCGGAGGTGGGTGTGCGCGCGTTCCGAGCGGTGGTGGCGGTGCTGCTGAGTGCGGTGGTCCTGGCGGGCTGCGGGCCCTCCGCTCCCGGTGGCGGCGACGACGCGCCCCCGGCCTCCGCCACGGCGCCCCCGGCCACGGGTCCTGCCACGGGCCCGCCCCCGGGCGGCGGCACGACCGCGAGCCCCGCCCCGACCTCCCCGGCGGCCACCGGCCCCGGCGCGACCCCCGGCCGGACCCCGTCCGCCACCGAGACCCTCGTCCGGGTGTCCCGCAGCGGCGGCTTCGCGGGCGACACCCACACCCTGATCGTCACGGGCGACGGCTCGTGGACCCGCCACGACCGGATGGCGAAGCCGGAGGGTGGCGGAAAACTGTCGGAGTCCCGGCTCGCGGAGCTGCGCACCGCCCTGCGGGAGGCGGACTTCGCCGCTCTGCCGAGGATCTCGACGAGCGACCCGAAGATCTTCGACGGATTCTCCTACACGTTCGTACACGGCGGCTTCGAGGTGGCCGGTGACCAGGAGGCTCTGCCTCCGGTCCTGACCAAGGTGCTGGAGGCTCTGCCTCCGTTTACCGCGGGCTAGGACTCCCGCCGGACCGGTCACCCGGCATATCCTCCAAGCCTGACCGAACCGAGCCCTGTCCGAACCCCGCATAGCCGCAGGCCGGTGCCTCCTCTACGCTGCACCCCATCACGCGGGATCTTCACGGGGCGGGACCGGACATGGAACAGACACACACGACCCACAACAGCGCTGCGGCGACCCCCGGCGCCCAGCGGCGTGTGCTCGTCGTCGAGGACGACCGCACCATCGCCGAGGCCATCGCGGCCCGGCTGCGCGCCGAGGGCTTCCAGGTACAGACGGCCCAGGACGGGCCGGCCGCCGTGGCCGCGGCCGAGAGCTGGCTGCCCGAGCTGCTGGTCCTGGACATCATGCTGCCGGGCTTCGACGGCCTGGAGGTCTGCCGCCGGGTCCAGGCGCAGCGGCCGGTGCCGGTGCTGATGCTCACCGCCCGGGACGACGAGACCGACCTGCTGGTCGGGCTCGGGGTCGGCGCGGACGACTACATGACGAAGCCGTTCTCGATGCGCGAGCTGGCCGCGCGGGTGCACGTGCTCCTGCGGCGCGTCGAACGGGCCACGCTCGCCGCGCACACCCCGCGCGGGGCCACCCTGCGCCTGGGCGACCTGGAGATCGACCACGCGCAGCGCCGGGTCCGGGTGCAGGCCGAGGACGTGCACCTGACGCCGACCGAGTTCGACCTGCTGGTGTGCCTGGCCGGGACCCCCCGGGCGGTGCTCTCCCGGGAGCAGCTGCTGGCGGAGGTCTGGGACTGGGCCGACGCGTCGGGGACCCGTACGGTCGACAGCCACATCAAGGCCCTGCGGCGCAAGATCGGCGCGGAGCGGATCCGTACGGTCCACGGCGTCGGGTACGCCCTGGAGACCCCGGCCCAGGCATGAGCGGGCGGCCCGGGCAGCGGTCCGGGGCCGGACTGCGGCCGTTCTCGCCCTTCTCGATCAAGACGAAGCTGGGCACGCTCGTCGTGGTCTCGGTCTTCATCACCACGGGGCTCCTGCTGGTGGCCCTGCGCACGGACACCGAGCTGCGGTTCATCACGGTCTTCTCGGTGATCGCCTCGATGCTGATCACCCAGTTCGTGGCGCACAGCCTGACGGCGCCCCTCGACGACATGACGACGGTGGCCCGGGCGATCTCCCGCGGTGACTACACCCGCCGGGTGCGCGGGGCGGGGCGCCGGGACGAGCTGGGCGACCTGGCCTCGACGATCAATCTGATGGCGGACGACCTGGAGGCGGTGGACCGGCACCGCAAGGAGCTGGTCGCGAACGTCTCGCACGAGCTGCGCACGCCGATCGCGGCGCTGCGGGCGGTGCTGGAGAACGTGGTGGACGGGGTTTCGGCCGCCGATCCGGAGACCATGCGGACGATGCTGAAGCAGACGGAGCGGCTGGGCCGGCTCGTGGAGACCCTGCTGGACCTGTCCCGGGTGGACAACGGGGTGGTCCCGCTGCGGGCCCGGCGCTTCGAGGTGTGGCCGTACCTGTCGGGGGTGCTGAAGGAGTCGGCGCTGGCGGCCGCCGGGCGGCCCGGGCTGTCCACGGGCTCGGGCGGGCACACCCGTAACGACGTGCACCTGCACCTGGACGTCTTCCCGCCCGAGCTGTGGGCGTACGCGGACGCCGAGCGCCTGCACCAGGTGGTGGCCAATCTGATCGACAACGCGGTCAAGCACAGTCCCCCGCACGGCCGGGTCACGGTCCGTGCCCGGGCGGGCGAGGAGCCCGGGAGCCTGGCCGTGGAGGTGCGTGACGAGGGTCCCGGCATCCCCGAGTCGGAGCGGCACCTGGTCTTCGAGCGGTTCAACCGGGGCAGCGCGCGCGGCGGTGACGGCGGCACCGGGCTGGGCCTGGCGATCGCCCGGTGGGCCGTGGAGCTGCACGGGGGGCACATCGGAGTGGCCGAATCGTCACGGGGCTGCCGCATCCGCGTCACGCTTCCGGGCAGCTCGCAGGCGCCACGTTGACGTAGGGTTCGAGTGGGAAGGACATGATCTCGGCCACACGTGCCCGGGATCGTCAGGGGTGCGAAGCCAAGCGGGCCGCAACCTCGGTGCCCCCTACCCGAACCCTGCTGGTTTCCCGCCATTCCGGGTGGTGAAACCCGCCGTTCGATGTGACCTACATGACGGATCTCCCGCCCGGTCTGCATCTGGTGGCCCAGGAGGCGTAGCCTTTATTCCCGCTGTCCATACCTTGTGAAGCGGAAGAGGGCGGTTGCCGCCGTGTCGCCACAGTCCCCCAGTAACTCGAGCACCACGACCGAAGCAGCAGAGGGCGGGAAGAACCCCGCCTCAGGCTTCGGTGCCAATGAGTGGCTCGTCGACGAGATCTATCAGCAGTACCTCCAGGACCCGAACTCGGTCGACCGGGCCTGGTGGGACTTCTTCGCCGACTACAAGCCGGGGGGCGCTGTCGCTCCGGTGAAGGCCGAAGAGCCGAAGAAGTCCCCGACGACGACGGACGGCGCCTCCGCACAGGCCGCCACCACCGTCGCCGCAGCCCCGCAGGCCGCCGACGCCGCCGCCACGGGGGCGGCGCGCGCCGCAGCGCCCGCCGCGACCCCCGGTGCGAGCACCGGCTCCACCGGAGCGGCTGTCGCCGCGCCCCCTTCTGCGCCTGTGTCAGCTCCTGCCCCTGCTCCTGCCACCCCCTCTGGTGCCCCTGCTGTGACTGTCACCTCCCAGGCCCCGGCCGCCGCCGCACCGGCTGCCGCGCCCGCCTCCCCCTCTCCCGTAGCCAAGCAGGCCGCGCCCGCCACCGAGGCCCCCGCGGGCCCCGAGCTGGTGACGCTCCGCGGCCCGGCTGCCGCCGTAGCCAAGAACATGAACGCCTCCCTCGACGTCCCGACGGCCACGTCCGTCCGCGCCGTCCCGGTGAAGCTGCTGTTCGACAACCGCATCGTCATCAACAACCACCTCAAGCGCGCCCGGGGCGGGAAGATCTCCTTCACGCACCTCATCGGCTACGCGATGGTGCAGGCGATCAAGGCCATGCCGGCCATGAACTACTCCTTCGCGGAGAAGGACGGCAAGCCGACCCTGGTCAAGCCGGAGCACATCAACTTCGGTCTCGCGATCGACCTGGTGAAGCCCAACGGCGACCGCCAGCTCGTCGTCGCCGGCATCAAGAAGGCCGAGACGCTCAACTTCTTCGAGTTCTGGCAGGCCTACGAGGACATCGTCCGCCGTGCCCGCGTCGGCAAGCTGACGATGGACGACTTCACCGGGGTGACGGTCTCCCTCACCAACCCCGGCGGCCTGGGCACCGTGCACTCCGTGCCCCGCCTGATGCCCGGACAGTCGGTCATCATGGGTGTCGGCTCCATGGACTACCCCGCCGAGTTCCAGGGCACCTCGCAGGACACCCTGAACAAGCTGGGCATCTCCAAGGTCATGACCCTGACCTCGACCTACGACCACCGGGTCATCCAGGGCGCGGCCTCCGGCGAGTTCCTGCGCATCGTCGCGAACCTGCTGCTCGGCGAGAGCGGCTTCTACGACGACGTCTTCGAGGCGCTGCGCATCCCGTACGAGCCGGTCCGCTGGAACCGGGACATCGACGCCTCGCACGACGACGACGTCACGAAGGCCGCCCGCGTCTTCGAGCTGATCCACTCCTACCGGGTCCGCGGCCACGTCATGGCCGACACCGACCCGCTGGAGTACAAGCAGCGCAAGCACCCCGACCTCGACATCACCGAGCACGGCCTCACCCTGTGGGACCTGGAGCGCGAGTTCGCGGTCGGCGGCTTCTCCGGCAAGTCGATGATGAAGCTGCGCGACATCCTCGGCGTGCTGCGCGACTCGTACTGCCGCACCACCGGCGTCGAGTTCATGCACATCCAGGACCCGAAGCAGCGCCGCTGGATCCAGGACCGCATCGAGCGCCCGCACTCCAAGCCGGAGCGCGAGGAGCAGCTGCGGATCCTGCGCCGCCTGAACGCGGCGGAGGCCTTCGAGACCTTCCTGCAGACGAAGTACGTCGGCCAGAAGCGGTTCTCGCTGGAGGGCGGCGAGTCCGTCATCCCGCTGCTCGACGCCGTCATCGACTCGGCCGCCGAGGCCCGCCTCGAAGAGGTCGTCATCGGCATGGCCCACCGCGGCCGCCTGAACGTCCTCGCGAACATCGTCGGCAAGTCGTACGCGCAGATCTTCCGCGAGTTCGAGGGCAACCTCGACCCGAAGTCGATGCACGGCTCCGGCGACGTCAAGTACCACCTGGGCGCCGAGGGCACCTTCACGGGCCTGGACGGGGAGCAGATCAAGGTCTCGCTCGTCGCGAACCCCTCGCACCTGGAGGCCGTGGACCCGGTCCTGGAGGGTGTCGCCCGCGCCAAGCAGGACGTCATCAACAAGGGCGGCACGGACTTCACGGTCCTGCCGCTGGCCCTGCACGGCGACGCGGCCTTCGCGGGCCAGGGTGTGGTCGCCGAGACGCTGAACATGTCGCAGCTGCGCGGCTACCGCACCGGCGGCACCGTGCACGTGGTCATCAACAACCAGGTCGGCTTCACCGCCGCCCCGGAGTCCTCGCGTTCCTCGATGTACGCGACCGACGTGGCCCGCATGATCGAGGCGCCGATCTTCCACGTGAACGGCGACGACCCGGAGGCGGTCGTCCGCGTTGCCCGTCTGGCGTTCGAGTTCCGCCAGGCGTTCAACAAGGACGTGGTCATCGACCTCATCTGCTACCGCCGCCGCGGCCACAACGAGTCCGACAACCCGGCGTTCACGCAGCCGTTGATGTACGACCTGATCGACAAGAAGCGCTCGGTGCGCAAGCTGTACACCGAGTCCCTCATCGGTCGCGGCGACATCACGCTGGAAGAGGCCGAGCAGGCGCTCCAGGACTTCCAGGGCCAGCTGGAGAAGGTCTTCGCGGAGGTCCGCGAGGCCGCCACGCAGCCGGCCGCCGGCACCCAGGTGCCCGCGCAGGTCGCGCAGGTGTTCCCGGTCGCCGTGAACACCGCGATCTCCCAGGACGTCGTCAAGCGGATCGCCGAGTCCCAGGTCAACATCCCCGACCACGTCACCG
Source organism: Streptomyces sp. NBC_01408 (assembly GCF_026340255.1). GTDB lineage: Bacteria > Actinomycetota > Actinomycetes > Streptomycetales > Streptomycetaceae > Streptomyces. The sequence continues at coordinate 263,060 of NZ_JAPEPJ010000001.1, forward strand.
TCCACCCGCGTCTGCTGCCGCAGCTGCAGCGCCGCGCGTCGATGATCGACGAGGGCACGATCGACTGGGGCATGGGCGAGACCCTGGCCTTCGGTTCGCTGCTGATGGAGGGCACCCCGGTCCGGCTGTCCGGCCAGGACTCCCGCCGCGGCACCTTCGGCCAGCGCCACGCGGTCCTCATCGACCGGGAGACCGGCGAGGACTACACCCCGCTGCAGTACCTGTCGGACGAGCAGGCCCGCTACAACGTCTACGACTCGCTGCTCTCCGAGTACGCGGCGATGGGCTTCGAGTACGGCTACTCGCTGGCCCGTCCCGACGCGCTGGTCCTCTGGGAGGCCCAGTTCGGTGACTTCGTCAACGGCGCGCAGACGGTCGTCGACGAGTTCATCTCCTCGGCCGAGCAGAAGTGGGGCCAGACGAGCGGCGTCACCCTCCTCCTCCCGCACGGCTACGAGGGCCAGGGCCCGGACCACTCGTCCGCGCGTCCCGAGCGCTTCCTCCAGATGTGCGCGCAGGACAACATGACGGTCGCGATGCCGACCCTGCCGTCGAACTACTTCCACCTGCTGCGCTGGCAGTCCCTCAACCCGCACCACAAGCCGCTCATCGTCTTCACCCCGAAGTCGATGCTGCGTCTGAAGGCGGCGGCGTCGAAGGCGGAGGAGTTCACGAACGGCTCGTTCCGTCCGGTCATCGGGGACGCCACCGTGGACCCGAGCGCGGTCCGCAAGGTCGTCTTCTGCGCCGGCAAGGTCTACTACGACCTGGAGGCCGAGCGCGAGAAGCGCGGCATCACGGACACCGCGATCATCCGCATCGAGCGGCTGTACCCGCTGGCGGGTGCGGAGCTCCAGGCCGAGATCGCCAAGTTCCCGAACGCGGCGAAGTACATCTGGGCGCAGGAGGAGCCGGCGAACCAGGGTGCGTGGCCGTTCATCGCACTGAACCTGATCGACCACCTCGACCTGGCGGTCGGCGCGGAGGTCCCGGCGGGCGAGCGCCTGCGGCGCATCTCGCGCCCGCACGGCTCGTCCCCGGCGGTGGGCTCGGCGAAGCGCCACCAGGCGGAGCAGCAGCTCCTGCTGAACGAGGTCTTCGAGGCGTAGTCGCTGCGCCAGCTCAGCAGTACGGAAGGCCCGGCCCCCTCGTGGGAGCCGGGCCTTCCGGCTCTGGAGGCTGCCGACGCGTGCAAGCGTCGGGGGCGCTTCGATGCTTATGCGGCATTCGTCGTCTTGTCGTAGGTGACTCCGAGGTCTGCCATGGTCAGCGTGCTCCTTTGGTGCGGTTGAACCGGGCCTAATCCGCCACTCCAACCCGAGCCATGAGCTCAAAGGCCCGTAGCCCCGCCGCAGCGACGGGCCTTCACCGCGGCGGTGTACTGCTCGCGCGTCAGGTCGTCCGCGCCGATGCCGAGCTCGGCGAGAACCTCGCGGACGTCGTCAAGGGCCGCGGTTACGTCCTTCTCCTCGACGAGAGTCTCCAACTCCAGGAACGTCCCGTCGAGCTCGGGGACGCGGACCAAAGTGGCGAGCATCTGTCGGCCCCACGCCTCGAAGGCATAGTTCCTGCACCTCTTCTCGAACGCGACAGCTGGTACGTACCCAAGCCCGCGCAGCACGGCGTGAACAGCCTGGGCATCCTCCACTCGGGTCTCATGCTCCGGCTTCGAACCGGACTCTTCGTCCACCGGGGCGCCCTTGTACGTGAGGACCGTGAGCGTCTCATCCGGCCCGTGCACGGTCCGCACCCGGAGCTCTTCGTCCCGGACCGCCAAGGCCCCGTCTACCGTGTCGTAATAGGTGTCCTGGTACACCTCGGCCCGGCCCACGGCCCGCTCGTCCAGCCGCCGCAGCGTCTCTTCCGGCGCGTGCACACGCGCCTTCAGCTCCGCTTCGATCATGCGTCCGTCCCCTCTCAAACCGTACGTTCAGCGCCCCTGGCGACAGCCTCGAACATGCGCCGGAACCCCCTGAACAGCGGGCCGTGCGGCGTCTCCATCACCTTGTACGTGGCAGACTCGTGCCCCTCCCAACCTGCGTCGAACGCCCCGACGAACATGGTGGAGTCAGCCCGGATCACCCGCCACGTGGGCAGCATGCCGTACCTGTACACCTCGATGTCACAGATCCCTGCAAGCTCACGGAGCCGAGCCTCGGCCAGCCGCACACCACTGGCAAGAGACTCCGCCGACTCGCCGATCTCGGCGGCGCGTAAGGCAAGGGCCGGCGCCTCCGGATCGAGCAACAGCACCCGCACTCGGAGACCGCCACCGGGCCTCCCGATGTGAGCGCGCAACATCGAATCGTTCAGACCGATCAAACCCAGGCCACGCACCGCGAGGATGTCCAACTCCTTCGCGCCCCGCACCTGCTGTTGGATCTCCTCCCGCGCGGCGGCCTGCGCGGAGTACACCCGCACCACCTCAGGAAACGCTGCGAGGTCGAACGCGGCCCCGCCGGAACGCTGCTCACGACCGGCCGCCAGCCCGAGGAGATGGCGAGCGTCGTCCGGCATGTTCAGCCCGTCAGCGATCCGCTCGTACACATCGAGGCGCGACACCTCACGGCGTCGGTTGATGATCTCGTTCACCCGCGCCTGGGTCATGCCGACCGCCGCAGCGATGCGCGCCTGACTGACTCCGCTGTACTGCTGCACAGCCCGGAAGACTGCCCCCACATCGCGCGCGCGAAGGGCCTGACGTACATCTGCACGCTCCCACGCCCAGTCGGGCAGGGCAGTCGGCACGAGCGGTGTTCCCACGGTCGCCCACTCCCGTCATCCGCCTGCGAGATCGAAAGTCATCCCACGGTGAGATTACCGCCCGGATATCGAGCTTGCACGCACAGTCACCGGATTCTGTCCGCATGCCGCAAGACCGCAACCTGCCCAGTCCCGGAAGGCGCCACCGATGACTCCCGACACCCACGAAGCCCCGGACAGCCCCTGGCTGAGCCTGGAGGTCGGACCTGAGCTCAGCCAGGAACTCCTCGACCGTGCGCTCGTCGGCTGGGAGCGTTTCCTCTCCTCCATTCAGGAGCCGACCGATGGCTGAACGCTACGAGTACGTCCCTCATCGCCTGCTGCGCCGCCGTGTACGAGATGTCGCGTCCGGTACCGAAGGAGTGCTCATGGCCGTGGTCAACGAGGACGTGTCGGACTCCGTCCACCAGCACTGGATGGAACTGGCCTACATCCGAGCCGCGTCCGGCCGCGAGTTCGCCACGGCAGTCGACAATGTCGAGCCAGCCGAATGACCAACGCTATCGACGGCCCCGGGGCCGCCCAGCCCCGGACAGCCGTTCGCCGCCGTCATCGAGAAGCGCGTAGCGATCTGACGCGTCCATCCCGTCTGGCCTGCCACCAACTCCATCTGACCGCCGTCTGATGGAGCTGGCCCGCCCCAGACCGGGGGGATCCGATGCAAACGAGTCCCGCCTGGGGATCTGCCCCTCGGGCGCACGCCCGCCCATCGCTGATGACCCCGTGTGGACCTCGATCCCCCGGCCCGTCCCTTTGGGGGCTTCCCGGCAGTCCTTGTCTTTCCGGGGCGGGACGGTCGGTCAAGGGTGGCCGAAGGCCATCGCGAAGCGACGCGACGAAGGAGCGCCCTTGAGGGACCGGCCCGACACGGAAGGACGATGGGACTGACGGGAAACCCCCAAGGCTTCTCTGATGCCGGTCAAGGAGATCCCGCCCACCCCCGACCCTGACCAGCAAGCCCTCAGCCCCCGCCCCGCCGCCGAGGGGGGCGGGTGGGCAACCACCGGGTCAGCGCGGGAGGCCAGGGAGGCGAAGACCCCGCACGCGTGGGCCCCCGTACCCCCTACGGCTGCGGTTCGAAGTCCCAGTACGGGCGGGTCTGCTGCTTCGCCGAGACCGTGTGGACGTGCTGGGGGCCGAGGGTGCGGGTCAGGCCCTTGATGCCCGCGTCCTCGTGCTTGCCCGCCTCCACGTCCTCCCGTACCGACCGGAGGTCCGCGGCCAGGGCGATCTGCGCGCTCAGGGTCATCGGGTGGTCCGGGCCCAGGACCTGTTCGGCGGTGCGCAGCGTCTGACGGCTCAGGTCCAGCGCGTCCTCCAGGCGCCCGGTGATGTTGCGGTGGCCGGTGGCGTTCAGCGCGCAGCCCAGGGTCCAGGGGTGCCGGTCGCCGAGCGCGCCGCGCATGCCGGTCAGGGCCCGTTCGGCGAGGTCCAGGGCTTCCGGGCGTTCGCCCTGGGCGCGCAGGACCAGGCCGAGGTTGCCGAGCGTGCCGATGCTGTACGGGTGGGCGGGGCCGAGCTGCGAGCGGTAGCCGCGGACCACGTCCTCGGAGATCCGGCGGGCCTCGCCGATGTCCCCGTACTCCCGGAGGTAGGTGGCGTAGTCGGAGGCGACCATCAGGGTCCACGGGTAGTCGGCGCCGAAGACCCTCGTGGCGCGCTCCCACACGGTCCGCAGCCGCAGGCCCGCGCCGGGGATGTCCCCCGAACGGCGCAGGCACTGGCCGAGGTTGTGTTCGGCGCGCAGGGTCTGCGGGTGGCCGAGGCCGAGCACCTGGGTGTTGAGTTTGACGCCTTGTTCCTGCCGGGTCTGGGCCTCCCGGTAGCGGCCCATCAGGCGCAGGCCCATGGCGCAGGCGATGCCGGAGGCGAGGGTGGAGATGTGCAGGGGCCGCAGGACGCGCTCGCGGCGGCGCAGGGTGTCGAGGTCGAGGTCGTAGGCGTCCTGGTAGCGGCCCAGCAGCCGGTAGGTGGCGGCGAGGTTGTTCTGGGCGTCGAGCGTGGTGGAGTCGTCCTCGCCGAGGAGTTCGCGGTAGGTGGCCAGGGTGTGTTCGAAGATCTCGCGGGCCGGTTCGAAGTCGGCGGTGCACAGCAGGACGCCGCCGTAGGCGCTGCGGGCGCGCAGGGTCTGCAGGTCCCGCTCGCCGCGTTCCCCGGTGAGCCGGTCGGCGACGGCCTTGGTGAGGATTCCGGCGCGGGGGAAGAGGCCGAGGTTGCGCAGGGCTCCGCCGTAGGGGTAGCTGAGTTCGCGGACCTTGGGATGGTCCTCGCCGAGCATGGCCCGCCAGGACCGGTCGGTGTCCTCGCACAGCCGCAGGCAGGTGCGGTACTCCCCGGCGAGGATCAGGTAGCGCAGGCAGTGCAGCAGGAAGTTCTGGATCCGCGGGTTGCTGCTGGCGAGGACGCCCGAGGTGGCCAGGTGGGGGACGAGTTCGGCGTAACGGGACCACAGGCGGGAGTCGGAGGGGTGGCCGGGGTCGGCGGCGGCGAGGACCTGGCGGACGGCGCGGGCGAGGGGTTCGGCCTCGCCTTCGGAGAGGTTCTCGCGGACGATGCCGTGGACCATGCGGTGCAGCTGTACGGTCTCCAGGCCGCCGCCGCCCTCCTCCACCGGCAGGTCGGAGTACTCCAGGCGGACCACGGAGAACTGGACGAGCTTGTTGAGGGCGGCGTTCCACCGGATCTGATCGTTGATGAGTCCGGCGAGCTGTTCGGGCACGTCGTCGGCGGGGAACTCGCGCAGCAGCCGCAGCGGTACCGGTCCGGGGGCGAAGAACACGAACAGCCGGAGCAGGGCGAGGGCGTCGGGGAAGTTCTCCCGGACGTTGTTGAGGAGTACGGCCAGCGCGGTGGGGAAGGGCAGCGGGTAGTCGTCGGAGACGGTGACGGCTTCGTGGGAGTCCAGGCGGCGCCGGAGCAGGGCGAGGTAGTCGCCGACGGTGAGCGGGGAGTCGGCGAGCCAGCCGGCGGTCTGGTCGAGGGCGAGGGGGTAGTCCTCCAGGGCCTCGGCGAGCTGGTCGGCCTCCCCCGCGGTGAGGCGCGTCGCCCGGCGGCGGATGAAGGTGACGGACTCGGGCCGGGCGTACAGCGGGACTTCGACGAGGCTGGCGTGCCGGGCGGCCCATTCGCGGTTGCGGGAGGTGATGATGACGTCGCCCGCGCCGGAGGGCAGCAGGTCGGTCAGGTCGTCGGGGTTGTCGCAGCCGTCAAAGACCAGCAGCCAGCGGTGGTACGGGGAGCCGCGCCGCAGTGCTTCGAGGACGGCCCGGATCTGTTCTCCGTAGCTGCCCGCACCGCGGGGCAGTCCGAGGGCGGGGGCGAGGTCGGCGAGGCGTTCGCGCAGGGTGGGCCGGTCCTCGGCGGGGACCCACCAGACCAGGTCGTACTCGGAGGCGAAGCGGTAGGCGTACTCGGTGGCGACCTGGGTCTTGCCCACGCCGGACAGGCCCAGCAGGGTGACGACGGAGGCGCCGGGCGGGGCTTCGGTCAGCGCCGTGCGCAGGATGGCGATGACGTCGTTGCGGCCGGTGAAGCGCGGGTTGCGGCGCGGGACGCGGCCCCAGATCTCGGGCGGGTCGTTGGGGAAGCGGGGGCCGCGGCGGCCGGTCTCGGTGCCGATGCGGTCGGTGGGCAGCTCCAGCCGGCGCAGCACCCGGTACTCGGCCTCGTAGGCGTCCACCCCCCACAGGTCGGTCTTCTCCAGTACGGCGACGGCGCTGGGCATCGGCGCGTCGGTGAGGCAGACGGCGGCGAAGCGGTCGGGGTGGCGGTCGGTGACGGCGCGCAGGGCGGTGTTCCACTCCGCGTCCTGCATGTCGCCGGGGGTTCCCGCGGAGAAGTAGCGTTCGCTGAGGACGAGGAGGACCCGGCTGCCGGAGCGGGCCAGGTCGTCGAGGGCGGGGGCTAGGCCGGGGCTGTTCTGCGGGTCCCAGCGCTGGAGGGCCACGCGGTGGCCGTGCTCTTCGAGGCGGTGGGCGATCCACACGGCCCAGGGGCGGTTGAATCCCGCGAAGCTGATGACGAAGCGCTGTGCCTGGTGCGGCGGCTGGTGCTGGAGTTGCGGCTGGTGCTGCGGCTGAGCCGTCGGGCTGGAGTCCTGCCGACTACCGGTCATGCGGCCGTCTCCCTGGAATCCGGGCGGTGGACGGGCTTGAAAGGTACCGCAGGAGGTACCCGTACGGACCCGGTCAGACCTGGGTGAACGGAGCGAGTTCGGGATGCGCCTCGCACCAGGCGCGGCGTTCCCGGTCGACGGCCCGGCGGGCGGTGGTGTGCTGGTCGCCGGGCGGCGGCAGGTCGTCCATGGCGAGCTCGGCGGCGGTCATGGCATCGGTGAACTCCCGTCCGGCCGGGGTCAGTCCGGGATGGGCCCGCAGGACGGGGAGGACGGCGGCGACCTGGGCGCGGATCCTGGCGTGCTGGGCCCAGGCGCCGCGGGCCCCGTAGAGGGCGGCGCGCTGCCAGTAGCCGGCCAGGGCGAGGTGGGCGTACGCGCCGTGCAGGAGCCCGTCGAGGGGGCGGGGGTCGGTGCGCCAGGGGGCCCAGTGCCGGGGTGTGCGGTCGGCGGTGTGCAGGGTCAGGACGTCGGCGAGGGCGCTGAGCTTGCCGTGCTGGACCTCGTGGACGAGGGTGGCGGCCAGCGCGGGCGGGGCCTGCGCGCGGGCCAGTACGGAGCCCGCGGCGGCGGGCAGGGTGGCGCCGTGGGATCGGGAGCCGCCGGCCAGCGGCACGACGGAGCGGAGCAGTTGGACGGTCTCCTCGGCGCGGACGGTGTCGTACCGCTGGAGGAGGGTGAGCGCGCCGGACCACTGGGTGTCCCAGCGTTTGTGCCCCTTGGGGGTGAGCCGGCGGGCGGGGCGGACGGCGGCGGGGGCGGGGTGCGCGGGGCCGGGGGCTCGGTAGGGGTCGAGGTCGTCGAGGGCGGTGGCGCCTCCGGGCAGGGTGTGCAGGGCCAGGGTCGCGGGGTCGTCGGTGTCCCAGGAGCGTTCGGTGAGGGCGAGCGGGCCGGGCCGGTCGGGCCGCAGCAGGCCCAGGGTGGGCAGGAGGAGCCGGCCGTGCAGGGGGCGCAGGGTGAGGCTGAAGGAGATTCCGGAGCGCAGGGCGGCTGCCGCGGCGAGGGCTCCGAGGTGTCCGAGGTCGGGGGCGGGGCCGTACGGGGCGTGCAGCCGGCGCAGGGTCTCCTCGGCCCATACGCCGGTGGCCGGGTAGTGCAGGACGTCGCGCACCGCGCCGGGGTCGCGCCGCTCGGCCTCCTCCAGCAGGGCCCAGTGGCCGGCGGCCTCCCCGGCCGGGCCGCCGGGCGCGGCGTCGAGGACCGCACGCAGCAGGACCAGGCGCTTGGAGCGGCGTACGTCGCGGACCAGGCGGGTGCCTTCCGCGGAGGGCTCGGTGGAGGCCAGGGCGCGCAGGGTCGGCGAGGTGACGGTGAACGCGGCGAGCGAGGTGGTCACGAGGCGGCCGCCGGAGGGACGGCGGCGTGCGGGACAGCGGCGTGCGGGACAGCGGCGTGCTGGACGGCGGCGGCGATGTGCCGGATCAGGGCGGTGAGGTCGGCGCAGTACACGGACGGCTGGCGGAAACCCTCGCCGGCCAGGTAGCGGTGCGGGTAGTGCCCGCCGCCGCACACCTCCACCAGTTCGCAGGCCCGGCAGCAGGCGGCGAGCGCCTCCCGGCCCAGCTGGCGGGCGGCGAGCCCGGGGTGGTCCAGGAGCTGGTCGAAGCTGTGGGTGTCCAGGGTCATGCCGGTGGCGGCGGCGCCCTCGTAAGCGGATTTCAGGGAGTCGGCCTGTTCGATGGAGCCGTCGGTCTCGATCACGGCGGTGGTGGCGGGTGCGAGCCCGAGGGTCTCGGTGGCGGCGGGCAGGCCGAGCAGCAGGGCGATGATCTCCTCGAAGATCCGGATCCGGGTGCGCCGCACCCCGTCGTGCCACCAGCGTTCGAAGACGGCGACGAGCCAGTCGGCGTACGGGGCCGGGTGGCCGGGGTGGTGGCCGGGCGGCGGGGAGCTCCAGTTGGCGAGCGGCAGGAGCAGGCCGAGGCTGGGCGGGGCGAAGGCGAGCAGGGACTCGTAGGTCTCCACCGGGTCCTGGCCGAGATCGACGACGCAGAGCACCCCGGCGTAGCTGTCCGGGTGCCGGGACAGGAGCCGCAGCCCTCGGGTGGCGGCACCGAACCCGGGCCGCCCGGCGTGGTCCACGCGCCGGGAGTTGTGCGCGGGCAGGCCCCCGTCGAGGCTGACCCCGACCCGGATCCCGGCGGCTCGCAGCGCGGCGAGCCGGCCGCGGGTGAGCAGCGTGCCGTTGGTCTGGACGGTGGCGGTGACCCGGGTACGGGGCGCCGCCCGCGCCACGGCCGCCCGTACGGCGTCGACGGGTGCGGCGAGCCCGGCGGGTGCGGTGAGCAGCGGCTCGCCGCCGTGCAGGACCAGGTCGATGCGGGCCGGGCGGTGGGCGGCGGCGTGTTCGGCTATCCGCTCGGCGGCGCGGGCGATGGTGGCCGGGGTCATGGCGGGCGGCTGGGCGCGCCAGCTCTGGTCGGCCATCTCGTAGACGTAGCAGTAGGTGCAGGCGAGGTTGCAGCGGCTGCGCGTCTTGAGGACGAACTGCCGTATCGGGTGCGGCCGGTGCCCGGCGGCCCGCAGCGCGGGCACGTCGAGCCGGGCGTAGGGCCAGGGGGCGTGAAACACGTGCCGCCGATGCTGCGCGACAAGCCGCGAGCCGCCGGCGCCGGCGGGGCCGGAGCCGGCGGCTGGCCCCGTCGCACCCCTACCCGCCGGGGCGGGGGCGGGGCCTGTGGCGGCCGGGGCCGCAGGGGCGGGAGCCGGGCCCGTCGTCGCGTCCGGGGCCGCCGGGGCGGGGGCGGGGCCTGTGGCGCCCAGGGCCGCCGGGGCGGCGGGGTCGGTGGCGCCCAGGGCCGCCGGGGCGGCGGGGTCGGTGGCGCCCGGGGCCGCCGGGACAGTGGCCTGGCCCGTCGCGCCCGGGGCCGCCGGGGCAGGAGCCGGGCCCGTCGCGCCCGGGGCTGCCGGGGCGGGGCTGGAGGGGCCGGGGGCCGCAAGGCCCGTGGCAGTGCCCGGGGCCGCCAGGGCAGGAGCGGGGCCCGTGGGGTGCGGGGCCGGCGGGGCGGGGGTGGTGGGGGCGGGCAGCTCGGGGTCGGTCCTGGTTGCTCGCCTCATCGCCTGCACCTCCCTCCCCCGGCTACCGCCGGGAGCCACCCCGGGGGACGGTCCATCCCTGCCCTCCGGACGGTCCCGGCTAACGGCGGAAAGTGGTCAACTCGCGTGCGGCCGGGACAGATCAGACGACCCCGGAGTCGAATGCGTTCAGGATCTCGGCCGGATGGGTCACCCGTTCGACCATGCCTTCGATCACCTGGGCGAGCACGGGATGGTCGATCCCGCGCAGCGCGGCCAGATCCAGCCCGGAGAGGTCCGGCAGCCGCCGCCCGGGGCACTCCGTCCGGGAGGTCGCCGTGGACAGGTCCTGACGTTTCGTCACCATGCGTCGCGCGTCCCCCTGTTGTCCCGCCACCGATGGTCCGCCCTTTCCCCGTGGCCGGTCCCCGGAAACGGCGGACCCGGTCCGGCCGGTTCTCCTCAGGGCCCCGCCTCCAGGGCCCTCACCCGCGCGCGCAGCGCCTCGTACCGGCCCTCGGCGCCCGCGCCGAGCCGCGCCCACAGCTCAAGGGCGGAGCGGTACGCGTCCAGCGCCGCCCGGGGCCGGGCCAGCCGCTCCAGCACCTCGCCGCGCAGCTCCTGCACCCGGGCGGCCAGCTCGACGGCGACCTCCCCACCCTCCTCCCGGTCCGCCTCCAGCGCGGCCCGCCAGGCCCGCCGGTAGGAGTCCGCCGCCCGGTCGAGGCGGTCCGCCGCCCGGGTGTGGCCGTGGATCTCCCGCTGGACGTCGCCGTGGTCCCGCCAGGCGCGGGCCTGCTCCAGGGGGCTGCGGCTCTGCCGGACGGCCAGCTCCAGCAGGTACTCCGCCTCCCGCAGGTCCACCACGTCGCCCTCGTACGCGTGCCGCATCCGGAGCCCGGTGGCGAGCCGCGCCAGCCGGTGCGCGGCCCGGGGGTCGGACTGCGGCACCGCGGCCCGGCTCTCGCGGAGCACCCGTACGGCGGCTCCCGTGAAGCTCCGCCCGTCGGCGGCGCGCGCCCGGTCCAGGAGTACGTCGCCCCACTCGGGCAGCAGTTCCCCGAAGGCCTCCGCGTCCCGCGGGATCAGCCGCCGGGCACGGCCGTACGCCTCGGCCGCGCCCTCCAGGTCCACCGGGTCCCCGTCCCGTTCGTAGCGGGCGCGGCGCACCCGGGCCACGCCGAGCAGCGCCGCCACCCGCAGCTCCGGATCGCCGGCGGCCTCCTCCAGGGCCGTGGCGAGCTGCCCGGACGCCTCCTCCAGCCGGTCGGGCAGGTGGCGCAGCGCGGTGGCCCGCTCCACCCGGACCCGCGCCCGCTCCTCGCGCGGGGCCGCCGGGTCCACGGCCAGCCGGGCCGCGGCCTGTCCGGCCAGCTCCGTGCGCTCGGCCGGGTCCGGGGTGCGGGGCAGGAGGGCCAGCAGGACCCGGCCCAGGGCCAGGTGCAGTTCGGGGCCGGGCCGCGCGTCGGAGCCCGGGGTTGCGACGGGTGCCCCCGGGCCGGGTGCCCCAGGGTCGGGGTCGGGGTCAGGGGCGGGGCCCGCGAGGGGTTCCAGGGCGGCCCGGGCCTCCCGCAGCGCCCCCGGGTCGTCCCGCAGTTCGCTGAGCCGGATGAGGGTCTGGGCGCGCCGCACCGCGCAGTCCCGTCGCAGTGCGCCGCCGTCCGGGTCGGGGAGGGCGCCCGCCGCCGCGAACTCCCGGTCGGCCGCGGCCAGCAGCTCCGCGTCGGGTTCGGCCGCGAGCGCCCGTTCGTACAGCACCCGGCCCCGTACGAGCCGTGCCGCCGCCGTCCGCAGCCCGGTGACGGCCCGTTCGGCCTCGGCGAGCAGGTCCGGGTCGCGTTCGGCCGCCCACAGCCGCAGCAGTGCCCGGGCCAGCTCGGTCTCCGCCTCCTCGGGCGGGTCGTCGGCCCCGGCCGGGGCGGCGACGGCCCGGCGCAGCACCGCCACGGCCTCGTACAGCGCCCGGGTGTCCGTGTCGGCGTCCGCGTCCGCGAGCCGTTCCCGGGCGGTCCGTACCGCCCAGGCCCGGCCGGGCGCCGGGGCGGCGGCCACGGGCTCGCGCACCGCCGGACCCTCGCTCCGCGTGGGGCCCGGCAGGCCCGGGACGTCCGGCAGGTAGCGGCGTACGACCTTGGCCGACACCTGGGCGAAGGCCTGCGGGAGCGGTCCCGCGGGCACCCGCTCGGCGGCGTCCTGCGGGCCGTCACCGGCCTGGCCGCCCGGGTCCGCCGCCACGGGCGCCCCGGTCAGCTGGGAGACCGCGAGGGCGGGGAAGTTGCGCACGCCCCGCCCGAAGTGTGCCTGGACGTACTCCGAGCAGTGCTTCAGCACCAGCGCGGCCTCGTCCCGCCCGAGCGGTCCCAGCAGGACGTCCTGCACCCCTGGGACGAACTCGTACCACTGCCCGGGCTCCGGTCCGCTGCGCCGCAGCATCCCGCTGAGCAGCACCTCCGCCAGGTCGGACGGTTCGGAGTCCGGCAGCATGGTGCGCTGCACCAGCCGCATCACGGGCAGGGTCAGCGGCGCCGCCGACAGGTACACGGCCAGCTGGACGGCGCGTGGCGCGGCGGAGGAGCGGAAGCGCCGCACCAGTTCGAGCGGGGGCCGGACGGCCGCGGGCGGCGGCGCGGGGGCCGCCGGGTGTGCGGCCAGTACCCGGCCCACCTCGGCGGGTACCGGCCCGGTCCCGATCCCGGCGACGAGCCGGGCCCACGCGCCGAGTGCGGTGGCGCCGGGCGGCAGGACGGGCACGGCGAGTCCGCCGGTGGGCCGTCCGGAGCGCGGCGGCCGGTCCGACCGGAACTTCAGCTTCCCTCCGCCGCCCTCGATCCGGGTGAGGGTGCCGCGTTCGGTCGGCAGCCAGCTGCGGCCCCACAGCCGCTGGGGCAGCGGCTGTACGACCATGCACGGGGTGCACTCGGCCCACCGGTACAGCAGCCGCTGCGCCTGGCCCTCCCGCCACAGCGGTCCGGTGCAGTCGGAGACCAGCATGGTCAGCGCGCGTCCGGTCGGGTCGCGCAGCTGGTCGCCGGAGCGCAGCCCGGGGGCGGCTACGGGGCAGCGCCCGAGCACCGGCGTGCCGTCGGCGAGCCGGTGCAGGTAGTGGACCCGCACGTCCCGGAAGGCGCCCAGCCGTTCGCACACGGAGCGCAGTTCCTCGAACATGTCGTGCCAGACCGCCATCGACGGGGAGGCGTCCATGACCAGCCGTGCGGTCGCCTCGCGGCGGGTGTCCGGGCGGAACACCGGGATGACCGTCCCGAAGGCCCGGGCGCTGGCCTCGGCGGTGGCCGCCTCGTCGAGCACCGTCCGGGCGGGCGGGACGGGCGGCCGGTGCCGCTGGAGGGCGCGCAGGGCCCGCTGGATGTCGAGGATCCGGGGCAGGGCGGCGGCCCGGGGGACGCGTACGGGCACTCCGGGATCCTCCGGCAGCTCCCCCTCGGCCGCCGCGGTACGGCGTGCTCCGGCGGCATAGAGCCTGACCGGGTCCTCAGCCTCCGGCTCCGGCCCGGGCTCCCCGCCCACGGGCTCCGCGGGCAGGCTGACGGGACCGTCGGCCTCCGTCTCCTGGCCGGGCTCGTCCGTCCCCGCCGCGAACGGCCCGGACGCGGTCGGCCCGGGCCCGTGGATCTTCCCGGCCAGCCACAGGGCGTCGGCGAGCTCCTCGGCCGTCGGATCGATCCCGGCGGCGCGCAGCAGGGCGGCCAGTTCGCGGATGGGCACGGCCCCTCACCTCGGTCGGTCGAGGCGCTGGATGAGCAGGTCCGCGAGGTCCTCCCGGGTGGGCGGGGCGGCGTAGTGGGTGAGGTACACGGCGTTGAGCAGCTGGTCGGCGGCGACGAGCTCGGTCTGGGAGCGGCTGAGGAACTCCCGGATCAGGTCGGCCCCGAGCCGGGCGGCCTCGTCGCCGAGGTGTGCCCGGACCATGGTGGCGAGCCGTTTCTCGCCCGGCTGGCCGAGTTTGAGCTGGATGCAGCGCCGCAGCAGGGCCGCCGGGAAGTCCCGTTCCCCGTTGCTGGTCAGGATGATGAAGGGGAAGGCCCGGCAGCGGACCCGGCCGCCGTGGACGGTCGCCTTGGCCCCGTCGTCGGTGAGCACCCGTACCGCGGGCTCGGTGTCCGCGACCCGTTCCAGTTCCGGGAGCGCGAACTCCCCTTCCTCCAGCACGTTCAGCAGGTCGTTCGGCAGGTCGACGTCGCTCTTGTCGAGTTCGTCGATCAGGAGCACGCGCGGGCGGGCGGTGGGCAGCAGGGCGGTGCCCAGCGGCCCGAGCCGGATGTACTTGCCGATGCCGGGCGCCCCGCCGGGTGCCCCGCCGCCGGCCGCGATCTGCACGTCCTGGAGCCGGGCGAGGGCGTCGTAGCGGTAGAGCCCGTCCTGGAGCACGGTCCGCGAGACCACCGGCCAGCGCAGCACCCGCCCCAGTTTCAGCTCGTGGGCGACGGCGTGCGCGAGGGTGGACTTGCCGGTGCCGGGGTAGCCCGTCACGAGCAGCGGCCGCCGCAGGTACAGCGCGGCGTTGACGGCGTCCAGCTCCTCGGGCTCCGGCCGGTGCAGTTCGGCGGCCTGCCGGTGCGCCCCGAGGCGCCGGGCGATGGCGCCGTCGGCGGCGCCGGCCTCCCCCGCCGGGCCACCCGCCGGGTCACCCGCCGGGCCACCCGCCGGGTCACCCGCACCGCCGCCCGCACCGCCGCCCGCACCGCCGACCGGCCCGCCGTCGAAGTCCCGCCACGGCGGCGGATCGGGCAGGGCGTCGATCCCGTCGTGGGGTTCGCCGACACCCCGGTAGATCAGCCACTCGTCGTTCATGGGTGCTGCTCCCTCCTGCCGGTCACAGGTCGCCCTGGAGCGGCTCGTCCTCGGGCAGGGCCCGCGCCGGGTCGTCCCACACGAGTGCGGTGCCCGCCGCCCAGTACGCGTCCGGGTCCGCGCCGTACGCCCGCCCCCGCAGTGCCTGGAGCCGCAGCGGCAGCACCTGTGCCCGGCCCGCGTCGGCCAGTTCCTCCCGCAGCCCCCGGTGGAACGGCGCGCACGACTCGCCCGGGTCCGCCGGGGGCCGCCTGCACACCACCACTCCGTACCCGGCCTGCCGGACCGCATGCAGCGACCCCAGCGTGGGCTCCAGCGCGGCGGCCCGGCAGTGCACCGGCACGGTGTTGTCCGCCAGCCCCGCGAGCCACTGCGCCGAGGGGCTGCGCGGGCGGCCCCGTACGCAGTCGGCCCGTTCGTCCAGTAACGGCCCGCCCTGGACCCGCGCCCACCGCACGGCCGCCTCGGGGGCTCCGCCGCCCACGGGATGGCGCAGCACCACGGGCCGCTGCACCCCCAGCGGCACCCCGCCCACCAGCGCCCACTCGTCCACCGCCAGCCCGAACAGCTCCGGCTCCACGGCGACTTCGAGCAGGGCCGCCGCCTCGTGCGTGTCGCAGCGCCGGAAGGCCTCGGCGAGCGGGGCCCGCAACGCCTCCGGCAGCCGGGCCGGGCTGACCCGTACACCGGAGTCCACCGGGGTGACCCGGCCCGGGCGCGCCGGGCCGGCGAGTACCGAGACCCGCCAGTCGAAGACCTCCTCCCAGCCGTGCGCCCACACCTCCAGCAGCACCGAGGCCCCCGGCGGCAGTCCGCCCGCGGTCCGCGCCGGACCGTGTGCCGCGCGGCCGGCCGAGGCCCGGCGGCGGCGGGCCCGTTCCGCCAGACCCCGCTCGTGCCGCTCGCCGAGCTCCCGCCGCAGCGGCCGCCAGAGCCGCTCGGCCGTGGCGCGCACCCAGTCCCACAGCTCCTCGTCCGCGCCGGGCGTGGGCGGCTCCCGGTGGTCGGCCACGCTCACGTCCGTCGCGTACCGGAGCATCGCCGCGGCCTCCCCGGCCCCGCCGGGCGGGTCGTACAGCAGGCCGAGTCCGTCGCGCCAGCTCAGCGGGGCCGGCGGATGCGGATCCGGCTCCTCGCCGCGCGCGGCCTCCACCAGGGCCCGTACGACCTCCGAGGAGCCGGGCGGGGGCAGTTCGGCGAGCAGCCCGCCCAGGGTGGTGCGTTCGCCGGGGGTGAGCCGGCCGCGGCCGCCGTACGGGTCGCCGTCCGGGGCGGGCAGTTCGCCGTGGGCGTCGGTCCAGGTCCGGCGGGTGTTGAGGTCGCTGAGGTGCTGGTCGTAGTGGTGCAGGTCGTGGGCCTGCATGACCCGGCGGTAGAGCCCGGTCTGGCCGCGGCCGGCCGTGGGCAGGGTGCGCAGCTGCACGACGGAGACGGCCAGCCCGCCGCCGCCCGTGTTCCGCCGGGCCTTGACCACGCCGACGACCTCGCCGCGCGCCAGGTCCACGACGGGGCCGCCGGACATGCCGGGGTCGATCTCGTCGTCGTCGCCGAGTCGGATGGCCGCGCCGTTGCCCGCGGTGCCGCGCAGCCGGGTGGTGCGGCCGGTGATCTCGGGGGTGCCGAGGTCCTCGGTGCAGCCGAAGTACGCGACTTCGTCGAAGCGGGGTCTGGATCGGTCGGTCAGCCAGACGCAGGCGTGCGAGACGGGGGCGAGGACCCGGACGAGGGCCAGGTCGGGCAGGTCCCACAGGGCCCGCCGGGCGGGGCGGCGCTCGTCGAGCCGCTCCGGCAGGACGCATTCCACGCGCCCGGTGACGGTCCCGGTGGCCGCCTCGTTCCCGGCGTACCTGCCGGACTGGAAGGTGATGCCGACCTCGCGCCCGGTCAGCCGCACGGCGGCACCCCCTTCACCGACCACGTGGGCACACGTCAGGACCCAGCCCGGGGCGATGAAGAAGCCACTCCCCCAGGTGGGTCCGGTCCCAGCGGTTCCATACCCGTCCGGCGGGGCGTGGACGCGTACGGTCGCCGCTTGGACGAGGGGTTCCAGGAGCTCGAAGGCGCGCGCCGAGCCGGTCGTGCGCCCCTCCGTCATCCGCGCCCCCCGCTCGTGAGACGTCCAGGCTAGCGTCGGCGGCGCCGCGGGCGGGAGGCATCTCCGCGCCGCGGATTATCCTGGCGGGAAACACCCCCATCACGGCACGGAGCCCGACTTGTACTTCACCGATCGCGGCATCGAGGAGCTGGAGAAGCGGCGCGGCGAGGAGGAGGTCACCTTCGAGTGGCTCGCCGAGCAGCTGCGCACCTTCGTCGACCTGAACCCGGACTTCGAGGTCCCGGTGGAACGCCTGGCCACGTGGCTGGCCCGCCTGGACGACGAGGACGACGAGGACGACGAGTGAGCGGCATGTGAGAACAGCCGCCATGTGAGAACAGACGAGAACGGCCTGGACGGGATCAGGCGGCCTTGCAGGGCCCCAGTCGGTGCGCGTACGCACCGCCTGGGGCCGCAGGGAGCGCTTACCAGACCTTCGCGACCACGTTGCCCGGTTCGCCGCGCCAGACCACTCCCCCGGTCTCGGACGCGGTCATGCCGAATTGATCACGGCCAGGCCGGCCAAGCCTCTGCCAGGACGTGCAGGCGTTCTCCACCTCGGTCCACAGCTTACGCGGGCCGTACTGCTCGGTGACGAACTCCTCCGCGCCGGCGGTGAACTCGACGGTCGCCCAGGACTTCCGGTCGTTGGCCAAAAGCCAGTAGGTCGCCTCGTCCGGCGCTTCGTCGCCGCCACCGTGGAGCTGCCCCCAGACCCCGGGAACGTGCAGCCCGATCCAGAACTCGGCGTCGCCCTGGTGGTGGATGTCGTACGGGCTGATGTGGGTGGTGCCCTCCTCCCCCTTCTCTGCGTGGTAGACATCCGAGATGGCGGCGTGCCGGTTGCGCTGCTGGCGGGCCCACATGAAGTCGGGGTTCCCGCTGAACCGGCCGATGCCGCGGCCGCCCGAGACGTCGAGGGTCACGTACGAGTACGAGTGGAACGCGTTCCCGAACGGAGCGACGATCCGGCCTCCGTCCTTCACCTGCCCGAGCAGAGTGCCCGGGATGGCCTCCAGGGAGCACGTGGCGATCACCTTGTGGAAGGGTGCCCGGTCCGGGCTGCCCTTGAGGCCGTCGCCGTGGAGAACCGTCGGGCTGTACCCCGCGAGACGGAGGTTCTGCCGGCCTTCGCGGTACAGGTCCCCGTCGAACTCGACGGTCGTCACCTGCTCGTCGCCAAGCTGCTGGCACAGCCAGGCTGCCATGTAGCCGGTGGCCGTGCCGATCTCGAAGACCTTGTCCCCGGGCTGGATGTGCGCCAGGGCGAGGATTTCGAGCATGGCCGACGGCTTCGACGAGGACGACGTCGGCATTCCCGGGCCCTCGGGCGCCCCGTCGTCGTACTGCGTGACCAGGGGGGTGTCCGAGTAGACGGCGGCGGCCCAGCCGGCGGCGTCGGTGAAGCGGTCCAGGTCCTGCGTCTTGTCGGGGATGAACATGCCCCGGTCGACCGCCCGGACCGTTGCCGCCCAGTCGGGCGGCAACGTCCCGGCCTCCTCCAGGACCTGGACGAGGTATTGCTGGGTGCGCACGAGGTGCCCCTCTACTTCGTCTTGGGCGGCGTCTGCGGGTTCGCGGGCGGGGTCCTCGGCGGCGGGGTGACGTTCGGCGGCTTGTCCCGGTGGCCGTCCGACGAGGCGGTGTCCGGCTTCCCGGAGTGCTTCGTACGAGGCATGGCTGGTTCCCTCTCGGTCCGTTGTGCAGGATGCCCGCTCCCCGGTAGGGGCGGGAGTCAGAGAGTGTCGGCGATGTCGTCGAGGACGGCGCGCGCGGCAATGAGGAGCGGTGTCAGTTCGAGGACGCGGGAGACGAGGGCCTCCTCCGCGTCCCCGTCGAAGTGGTTGCTGCGTAGCCAGCACAGTTGCGGGTCGTGGTGGACGGACCACGCGAAGTAGCAGAGCCGACAGTCCGCCATCGGGCCGCCGTACATGATCTCGATCGGCGCGAGTTGCCCGCAGCCGTCGCAGCGCATCCTTGTTTGCGTGCACGCGCCATCGCGGTGAGCGTCGGACGCCTCGACCTTGAGCGTCAGCCGGTGAAGGTCGAAGGCCTCCCGCTCCGTCTTGGGCGGGTCGTCCCGCTCGGAGGCCGTCACTGGGGCGCCCGCGCGGTTCTGAGCGCCGGCGGTTTGGTGCCCGGCCGACGCCCCTCGGCGTCGGCGAGGCGTGCGGCGCCTACGCGAACGAGGAGCGACACGGACGCCGGCTCGCAGAATTTGGAGGGGCCGCCGAGGGTGGCCCAGTAGATGGGCTGGGTGGCGTCGTACTCCAAGACGTCAACGGCCGGGACGCCGAAGTGCGTTCCGTGGCCGAGGCACTCGACGCCGAGGCCGCAGTGGCGCCACTCGCGTACCGTCCCGGGAGGGACGATCGCGTAGTAGGTCCGGCCGTGGCCGTCGTGGATGACCGGTCCGCCGAGGCTCTCCTCCAGGCCGAAATCGGTGTGGGCGAAGCTGCGCCCTTCCGTGCCGAGGGCTGCGAACACGACTCGCTCCGGCAACCGGACCGCGTCGAAGGCCCGGCCGATGGGAAGGAGAACGATCCCGCGCTCACGCCATTCTTTGCGGACCTGCTCGGGCCGGTCATGGCCGCCGGCCAGCCAGTCCGACATCGTGGGCCTGGTCACAGGCAGTCACTCCCTAACCGTCAAGAGTGGGTGGTGAGACCAGGGTGAGGGCACAAACAGGCCCCGACTACCACGAGTTGGTGATAGCCGGGGCCAAGACGTGACGGAGTGTCAGACACCCAGCCAGTTGCCGTATGAGAGGAAGGAATCCGGCAGCTGACGCCGGGCAGCCTCCAGTCCTGCGTACGTATCCCTCACCGTCTGGTGGTAGCGGGCCTGCTGCGGTGCGATCTTCCGCGCGCGCAACAGGTTCTCGAAGGACGCGTCCAGGGCGCCCGTCCACATCTGTGCTCGGGCCAGCTCTGCGTAGTGGTGGCTCTTCCGCGAGTTCGGCCACTCCTTCGGTACCTGCACGCTCCGGCCGGCCTGGGTGGCGTCGTCGTACCGGTCCAGTTCGGCCAGGACGCTGACCCTGTGGACCTTGACGTTCGTCGGCCCGAACGAGAGGTAGTGCACCGTGGCAGCCTCTCCGGTGCCCGCGGCGATCCGCTCGGCCTCGGCCAGGTGATCCTCGGCAAGCGTCTCGTCCTTCGAGCGCCCTGCCATGACGGCCGCGCCGAGGTGGAGCTGGCCGGTGACGACCTCACGCTCACGCCCGGGGTCGGCCTGCTCCAGGATGTTCAACCCGAGGGCGGTGAGGCGCTGCCCGGTGCGGTACTGGCCGTCCCGCAGATAGGTAAGGGCACGCATGTACCGGTAGATCCCGCCCAGGGCCGCGCTGGAGCCCCGCTCAGCGGCCCAGTCCATGCGTGCCAGAGCAATGGCGGCAAGGTCGCCGTAGCCGAGCTTCGAGGCGATGTCGTACGCGCTTCGGTAGGTACTGGCGAGGAGGAGCCACCCCTCGTGACTCGGAGTCGCGTGGGCGGCCGTGGTGATCTCCAAGACCAGGCCGGGAATCAGGGTGGCGGCTTGTTTGATCTCTCCGGCCCGGATGGCAACGAGGAGGGCCTCGGCATCGTCCGCGAGCAGCCGGTGGGGCCGGGGCGCGATGTCGGGGTCCGCGCCGAGGTCGTAGACGTCCAGGGCTTCGCGGATCGGCTGGACGAGGACGTCCAGCTGGTCCTCGCGGAGCTCAGTGACGTACGGCTGGCCGATGACCGTGGCGACGTCGACACGGAGAGCACGGGCCACCTGGGCGATGACGTACGGCGAAGCGGGCTTCACGCCCTGCTCGGCCTTCGTCAGGGTGGAGTAGGGAACTTGGGAGAGGTCGGACAGTGCCGTCTGGGTGAGGCCGCGCTCCAGGCGCAAACGCTTGATGCGTGCGCCGGTGTGGTCGTGCGGGAGAGCGTGCATGCTGTGCTCCGTTCTGACTCGACACCAGAACAGTATCGGGACACGCCGAGAACACCCCTTCCCCCACTTGGGCGAGAAGCGCAGGCGAAACCTGCCCAGCACAACGGCCCGGCCGCTTGACGCGGTCGGGCCGTTGTCGTTCGCGCTGCGCACAGCAGCGCAGGGAGATTCCCCGGGTCGCCCAAGATCAGGCGGCCTTGGTCTCCCAGAAGATGCGGTCGATCTCGGCGATGAGTTCGAGGGCCTTCTGGCCGGTCGCCGGGTCGTGCGACGCCTTGGCGGCCGAGAGGGCCTTCAGGGTGTCGTTGACCAGGGTGTGCAGCTGGGGGTACTTCTCGAAGTGCGGGGGCTTGAAGTAGTCGCTCCACAGCACCGAGACGTGGTGCTTGGCGAGCTCGGCGCGCTGCTCCTTGATGGTGATGGCGCGCGCGCGGAAGTCGGCGTCGTCGTTGGCCTGGTACTTCTCCTGCACGGCCTTGACGGACTCGGCCTCGATGCGGGCCTGGGCAGGGTCGTACACGCCGCACGGAAGATCGCAGTGGGCGGAGACCTTCGCCTTGGGGGCGAAGAGGCGGGAAAGCATTGGAGTGTGTCCTCCTCGTGATCGTCTTCTCAAGGGGGAGATTACTCGCTGGGGAACCGGTTTTCGCGGTCGCCCCCATGGGCTTAGGACAAAAGTCCAGCGTCGCGGTCGGACCGGTGAGCGAATGTACGGGGCGGTACGGCAGCATGCGGGAGTGATGAGGAGGTCGCGCATGGTGGAGAACCGCCCCCGACGGTTCGCGTTCGAGGTGCTGGAGGTGACGGGGCCGTCGATGGTGCCGACGCTGCTCCACGGGGACCGGCTGGTGGTCCGCTACGGGGCGGCCGTCCGCCGGGGCGCCGTGGTGGTGCTGCGGCATCCGTTCCAGCAGGACCTGCTGGTCGTCAAACGGGCGGTGGAGCGCCGGCCGGGCGGCTCCTGGTGGGTGCTCGGCGACAACCCGTACAACGAGACCGGCGACAGCACCGTATACGGGGCGGTGCCCGCCGAGCTGGTGCTGGCGACGGCCGTGCTGCGGTTCCGGCCGCCGGCGGCGGATCAGCGGTCGCTGAGGGCGCGGCTGTCCTGGGCGGTGTCCGCGCTGCGGCCGCTCTGGGCGGACCCCTCGGCCTCGCGCCGCTTGCGGGCGCGGTAGGCGGCCACGTTGGCCCGGGTGGCGCAGCGGTCGGAGCAGTAGCGCCGGGAGCGGTTGGTGGAGGTGTCGAGGTAGGCGTTGCGGCAGGGCAGCGCCTGGCACAGGCCGAGGCGGTCGGGGCCGTGCTCGGTGAGGTGGAAGGCCAGGCCCATGGCCGCGATGGCGGCGTAGCCCGCGGAGGCGTTGGACGGGTGGTCGGCGAGGTGGATGTGCCAGTGGGGGCTGCCGTCGTCGCCGAGGCTGTCGTGACCGGTGACCTGCGGGCTGACGGGGAACTCCATGAGCAGGGAGTTCAGCAGGTCGACCGCCAGGACGTGGTCGCCGCCGTCGGCGGCCTCGAAGACGGAGCGCAGCCGGCCGCGGACGTTGCGGAAGCGGGTGACGTCGGTGTCGGTGACGCGGCGTGCCATCTGCACGCTGGCGCCGAACAGGGCGCGGACGGCGTCCACCGAGGTGAGCGAGTCCTTGTTGCGGGCCGGCTCCTCGGTGTTGACCAGGCGCACGGCGTAGTCCGAGTAATGGGCCAGTTCCACTTGTAGTCCTTACGGCTGCGGATTAGTGTCTCGGTAACGGCTGATACACGTTCGAGGGTATTACGTGCAGAGGGGTTCGTGATGGCGGATACGACGGAAACAGCGGCCTACTGGCAGGCGTGGCAGGACAGCTGGGACCGCCAGCAGGAGTGGTACATGCCCGACCGCGAGGAGCGGTTCCGGGTGATGCTGGACATGGTCGAGGCACTGGCCGGCCCCGCCCCCCGGGTACTGGATCTCGCGTGCGGTACGGGAAGTATTACGGACCGCGTCCTCAAGCGGTTCCCGGGAGCCACCAGCACGGGCGTCGATCTCGACCCGGCGCTGCTCACCATCGCCGAGGGCTACTTCGCGGGCGACGAGCGGGTCACCTTCGTCACCGCCGACCTCAAGGACCCCGACTGGCGCTCCGCCCTCCCCCATGACACCTACGACGCGGTCCTGACGGCGACCGCCCTGCACTGGCTGCCGAGCAAGGAGCTGGCCGTTCTGTACGGGCAGCTCGCGCCGCTGGTGGCGCCGGGCGGGGTGTTCATGAACGCCGACCACATGCCCGACCCGGCCACCCCGCGCATCGACGCGGCCGAGCGCGCCCACCGGCACGCCGGGATGGACCGGGCCAAGGCCGCGGGGGTCCTGGACTGGCGCGAGTGGTGGGCCGTGGCCGCCGGGGACCCGGTGCTGGCCGAGGCGGTCGCGGAGCGCTTCGAGATCTACGGGGAGCACGCCGACGGCGACACCCCCTCCGAGGCCTGGCACGCCCGCGCCCTCCTCGACGCGGGGTTCGCCGAGGCCCGCACGGTGTGGCGCTCGCCCTCGGACGCACTGGTCCTAGGTCTGAATTGACGATCCTCGCCCCCTGAAGGGGCGATTCCCTTCAGCTCGCGTGCGCGGGCCTCGGAGCTTCACGCATCCGCCTCCGGCCGACGGCCGGGACTCGCACCCTGGGGATGCTGCGCGTGCTGTTGATATCCGAGCCACCCGTCCGGCGGGCTCGGGCCTCGATCTCCACCGAGGCATTGTGGTCGGCGTCATCTACGTGCTCGCAGCGGGTGCAGGCGAACAGCCGACCGCATCCCTTACGGGATTCAGGATCCACCAGGCCGCAAGCGGCGCAGGTCTGGGAGGTGTGGAACGGCGGCACGGCGACAAGTACGGACCCGTACATGCGGGTCTTGTACTCAAGCCGTCGCCGCCGTTCCCCGGGGGTGTTGTCGAGGATTGACCGGTTCAGCGCGGCCTTCGCCCGGACGTTCTTCCCCGGCGACTCGGCGGTTCCCTTCGCGGACTTGCTCATGTTCCTCACGCGCAGGTCCTCGATACCGATCAGGCCGTGGTTTTTGGCGAGGTCGGTGGTGAGTTTGTGCGTGAAGTCCCGGCGCCGGTTGGCCCGCAGGGTGGTGAGCCTTGCGATCTGGGCGATCGTCGTGCGCAGGCGGCGGCTGTACTTCCCGCCCTGGTGCTTCTTCGCGTAGGTGATCTGACGGGCCTTGCGCTGCTCCAGCGCCTTGAGACGCTTCTTCTCGTTGGCGGTCAGTGACGGGGGCATGAGGCGGGGTGTCGCCTCGGTGGAGACGAACGCCGACGCGGCGACCCCGAAGTCCACCCCGCAGGCGGGTTTCCCGTTCGGCGCGTCCGGCTTACGCCCGGTGTGGACACCGAAGGAGACGTGCCAGCCGCTGCCGTCCCGGGACACCGTGGCATTACGGATCGTGCCACCGATGGCGCGGGAGAGCCGGAACCGCAGCCAGCCGACCTTCGGCAGGCGCACCTCGGCCCACTTGCGGTTCACCTTGCGGACCTCGACCGCCTGCCCGGGAAACGGGACCGACAGACGATGCCCGCGCTTCTTCCGTGACGGAAACCGAGCCGGATGCTCGGGGTTCCAGAAGTTGTCGTACGCCCGGTCCAGCTGACGCAGGATCTGCTGCCCGGACTGCGCCGGCAGATCACCGATCCAGTCAAGATCCGCACGGGCGGCGGTCAGGTACTTGCACTGCTCAACAGACCGCAGCGTGTACCGGCGCTGCTCCCACAGGTACACCCGCTGCTCCAGGGCCACATTCCACAGAGCACGTGCCGAATGCCCCCACCTGGTCAGGACCTCGCCCTGCCCCCCGGTGGGGTACGCACGATATTTGCGCCCCGCGTCTGCCCGCACGCCCCTGATTCTGCTGACGATCTAAGGCTGATACGAGCCAGATCCGGAAAAGACAGGTGTTGTCTGCCCATTTAGCCTTCACGACGAAGCCATGGCGAGAAGTGTTCGCTTATGCGCATCTCAAGGCATGGAGTCCTGGTGGGGGCATGACGAAGGGGCGGTACGGGAATCCGTACCGCCCCTCAACCGTGAACGCGTGCGACGGGGACTACAGCACCTTGGACAGGAACGCCTTCGTCCGGTCGTGCTGGGGGTTGCCGAGCACGTCGCGCGGGTTGCCCGACTCGACGACCACGCCGCCGTCCATGAAGACGAGGTTGTCGCCGACCTCGCGGGCGAAGCCCATCTCGTGCGTGACCACGATCATGGTCATGCCGTCTTCGGCCAGGCCGCGCATGACGTCCAGGACGTCACCCACCAGCTCCGGGTCGAGCGCCGAGGTGGGCTCGTCGAAGAGCATCAGCTTCGGCTCCATGGCGAGCGCGCGGGCGATCGCCACGCGCTGCTGCTGGCCGCCGGAGAGCTGGGTGGGGTAGTTCCCGCCCTTGTCGCCGAGGCCGACCCGGTCCAGGAGGCGTACGGCGCGCTCGCGCGCCACCGCCTTGGACTCGCCCTTGACCATGACCGGGGCTTCCATGACGTTCTCTATGGCCGTCATGTGCGGGAAGAGGTTGAAGCGCTGGAAGACCATGCCGATGTCCCGGCGCTGGGCCGCGACCTCGCTGTCCTTCAGCTCGTAGAGCTTGTCGCCCTTCTGGCGGTAGCCGACGAGGTTCCCGTCGACGTACAGCCGTCCGGCGTTGACCTGCTCCAGGTGGTTGATGCACCGCAGGAAGGTCGACTTGCCGGAGCCGGACGGGCCGACCAGGCAGAAGACCTCACGCGGGGCGACCTCCAGGTCGATGCCCTTGAGGATGTGCGCCGCACCGTAGGACTTGTGGACGCCCTCGGCCTTCACCATGGCAGTCGTCATCAGGCCACCGCCTTGCGGTCAGAGAAGCTGGACAGTTTCGCCTTGATCTTCTGCAACGGCGTGGGCGGCAGCGAACGGAGCGCACCGCGGGCGTAGCGGCGCTCCAGGTAGTACTGGCCGACGCTGAACACACTGGTCAGGGCGAGGTACCAGATCGAGGCGACGAAGAACATCTCCATCACCGCGAACGACGTGGACGCGATGTCCTGGGCCGCGCGCAGCAGGTCGAAGTACTGCACGGCGACGACGAGCGACGAGGTCTTGAGCATGTTGATGAACTCGTTGCCCGACGGCGGCACGATCACCCGCATGGCCTGCGGCAGCACGACGCGGCGCATGGTCTGCATCCGGGTCATGCCGAGCGCGTGCGAGGCCTCGGTCTGGCCTTCGTCGACCGACTGGATGCCGGCCCGGACGATCTCCGCCATGTACGCGCCCTCGTTCAGGCCGAGGCCCAGCAGGGCGGCCAGGAACGGCGTCATGACCTGGGTCATCTCGTCCTTGTAGAACCCGAGGTTCAGGACCGGGAAGATCAGGGCGAGGTTGAACCAGATGAGGAGCTGCACGTACACCGGGGTGCCGCGGAAGAGCCAGATGTAGAACCAGGCGATGGTGCTGGTCACCGGGTTCTTCGAGAGGCGCATCACGGCGAAGAGGACACCGAGCACCAGGCCCAGGGCCATCGAGGCGACGCTGATCCAGATCGTGTTGCCGACACCACGGATGATGGTGGGGTCGAACAGCTTCTCCGGGACGGTCGCCCAGCGCACGTTGCCCTGCGAGAAGGCGATCGCGAGCGCCACGACCAGGCCGATCACGACCACGGCGCTGATCCAGCGGCCGTAGTGGCGGACCGGGATGGCGCGGATCGCCTCGGGGGGGACGGCCCCGCCCGGCGGGGTGTCCGCCGGGTCCGGGACCTTGTCGAGCTTGTCAGTCACAGTGACTGCCCTTCAGTGTGCTGCGGTCTGCGCGGAGGTCAGGAACCTGCGTTGATCTTGGCCTCGGTCACGGCGCCGGAGCCCGCGTTCCACTTGTCCAGGGCGGCCTTGTACGTGCCGTCCTTGATGACCGCGTCGAGGGCTTCCTTGAGCGCGTCGCGCAGCTCGGTGTTCTTCTTGTCCACCGCGATGCCGAAGAGGCCGGCGTCGGTCGGGTTGGCGATGGCCTCGAAGTCGTTGCCGCCGCCGGCGGTCTGCGCGATGTACGCGGCGACCGGGGAGTCGTTCAGGTCGGCGACGGCGCCGCCGGCCTTCACGCGGGTCTGGGCCTCGGCGTCGGTCGGGAAGGACTCGATGCCGATCTCGCCCTTGCCGGCCGTCTTGCACTTCTCGGACTGGTCCTTGGCGGACGTCTCGTACGTGGTGCCGCGCTGGACGGCGACCTTCTTGCCGCACAGGTCGTCGAGGGTCTTGATGCCCTCCGGGTTCCCCTTCTTGACGAGGATGCCGGTGGAGGAGGAGAAGTAGTCGACGAAGTCGACGCCGGCGCCGGTCTTGGCGCCCTTGTCGTCCAGGCCCTCCTGACGGGCCTTGGTGTCGGTGAGCGAGGACATGACCAGGTCGCTGCGACCCGTCTGCATGCTGCCGATCAGCGTGTCGAACGTGCCGGACTCGAACTTGAACTGCACGCCGAGCTGCTTGGTCAGGGCCGCGGCGATGTCGGGGTCGACACCGACGATCTTGCCGCCCTCGGTGAACTCCATCGGCGCGTAGGTCGCGTCCGTGCCGACCTTGATCACGCCGGCGTCCTGGATCTTCTTCGGGAGCTTGGAGAAGAGCGGGGCGCTGCTGTCCGCCGTACCCGAGGGGGCGGTGGAGGCCTTGTCGGTCTGGTCTCCACAGCCGGTGAGGATCAGGGCGCCGGCGACCGCGATCGCGCCGACCGCGGCGATCCGGGACCGAGCGGCGGTCGTACGACGGGTGATGCTTGCGGTCATGAGCTGGTTCCTCCGGCTGGTGGAAAAGCACCGAAAAACGGTCGGGCACGCACCATCGAGTGTCGCGACCTTGTGTGATTACGGCATCTTGCCATTCGGACTGGCGCATTCAGGCTGCCCATCAGGTCAAAATCAGATAACGGACACCCCCGGCTAGCCAACAGGACTGCGGGCAAGGCGCATCGGAGCCGCACAAAACGCCGTGACCAGGCACTTTCGGCGCATGATTTGCGGCGTGTCTCGCCCATTGGACAGAGAGGTTTGGACTTTTAGCCAAAACCAGGACAAGCACCCTATGGTCGAGCAGGAATCGACTCGTCTGGGTGAGCGTTCTTCGGGTACAACAGATCCTTACACCCCTCATCCGGGGCTCAGGGCGCGCGTGCGGCGCGCCCGCGCGTACGAACCTCCCCTTCGCGGAGACGGTCCAACCGTCGATGCGGAGTACGGACGCGGTGCCCGCCCACCCCTTAACCAGGAGTGGCCACCCTCAATGATCAAAGGACCTAAGGGGTCACACAAAGTGGCAGCGGAGATCGTCAACCCTCGCAGCGACAGCGCGACGGACAACAACCCGGACGCGGTGTTCGCGCTGCACCGGGGCGGCAAGATGGCCATCCAGGCCACGGTGCCGGTCAACAACAAGGACGACCTGTCCCTGGCCTACACACCCGGTGTGGCGAAGGTGTGCAGCGCCATCGCCGAGCAGCCGGAGCTGGTGAACGAGTACACCTGGAAGTCCAACGTGGTCGCCGTCGTCACCGACGGCACGGCCGTGCTCGGACTCGGTGACATCGGTCCCGAAGCCTCCCTCCCCGTGATGGAGGGCAAGGCGATCCTGTTCAAGCAGTTCGGCGGCGTGGACGCGGTTCCGATCGCGCTCGCCACCAAGGACACGGACGAGATCATCGAGACGGTCATCCGTCTCGCCCCGTCCTTCGGCGGGGTGAACCTGGAGGACATCTCCGCCCCCCGCTGCTTCGAGATCGAGCGGCGCCTCCAGGAGGCGCTGGACATCCCGATCTTCCACGACGACCAGCACGGCACGGCCATCGTGACGCTGGCCGCGATGCGCAACGCGGCGAAGCTCACCGGTCGCACCCTCGGCGACCTGCGGGCCGTGATCTCGGGTGCGGGCGCCGCGGGCATCGCGATCGCCAAGATCCTGGTGGACGCGGGCATCGGCGACGTCTGCGTCACCGACCGCAAGGGCGTCGTCTCGGCCGACCGCTCCGACCTGACGGACGTCAAGGCGGAGATCGCGGGCCTGACCAACAAGACGGGGCAGACCGGCTCCCTGGAGCAGGCACTCTCCGGCGCGGACGTCTTCATCGGCGTCTCCGGCGGTACGGTCCCCGAGTCGGCGGTGGCCTCGATGGCGAAGGACGCCTTCGTCTTCGCCATGGCCAACCCGAACCCGGAGGTCCACCCGGACGTCGCGCACAAGTACGCGGCGGTCGTGGCCACGGGCCGCTCGGACTTCCCGAACCAGATCAACAACGTGCTGGCCTTCCCGGGCATCTTCGCGGGCGCCCTCAAGGTCCGCGCCACCCGGATCACCGAGGGCATGAAGATCGCCGCCGCCGACGCCATCGCCGGTGTCGTGGGTGACGAGCTCGCCGCCGACTACGTGATCCCGTCGCCGTTCGACGAGCGCGTGGCCGAGGCCGTCGCATCGGCGGTCGCCGCCGCCGCGAAGGCCGAGGGCGTGGCCCGCCTGGCCTGAGCGCTGCGCTGAGCCGTAACGCTCTGCTGAGCGGTACGGAGGAAGGCCCGGCCGGATCCCCCTGGATCCGGCCGGGCCTTTTCGCGTCCGCGGGCTGATCCAGCCTCGCCGGCGTTTGAGGCGCGGGGTCTGGGGCGGAGCCCCAGGGCCCCCGAGGGCCCGCACCGCGCACGTGGCTCTGGTCGCACCGACTCAGCCAGGGCTGGAAACCCGGCCTACCCAGCGGTAGCGTCGCGGCATGTTCGCTGCCTACGCCGCCCGAATCGACCGTGACCAGCCGCTGAACGGCCTTGAGCTGGGCGACCGCCCGGCCCCCGAGGCCCGCCCCGGCTGGGTGACCGTGAACGTCAAGGCCGCCTCCCTCAACCACCACGACCTGTGGTCCCTGCGCGGGGTCGGCCTCGGCGAGGACAAGCTCCCGATGA
The DNA here is from genome assembly GCF_026340255.1 of Streptomyces sp. NBC_01408. Classification (GTDB taxonomy): domain Bacteria; phylum Actinomycetota; class Actinomycetes; order Streptomycetales; family Streptomycetaceae; genus Streptomyces. Next base: position 292,715 of record NZ_JAPEPJ010000001.1, read on the forward strand.
TCCTCGGCTGCGACGCCGCCGGGACCGACCAGGACGGCAACGAGGTCGTCCTGCACTCCGTGATCGGCCAGAGCGGCCACGGGGTCGGCCCGGACGAGCCGCGCTCGATCCTGACCGAGCGCTACCAGGGGACCTTCGCCGAGCAGGTGACCGTCCCCGCCTGGAACGTCCTGCGCAAGCCCGCAGAGCTGACCTTCGAGGAGGCCGCCTGCCTGCCGACCGCCTGGCTGACGGCGTACCGGATGCTGTTCACCAACGCCGGGGTCCGCCCCGGGGACTCCGTCCTCGTCCAGGGCGCCGGCGGCGGGGTAGCGACCGCCGCGATCGCCCTCGGCCGGGCGGCGGGCCTGCGGGTCTTCGCCACCAGCCGGGACGAGGCCAAGCGCAAGCGGGCCGTGGAACTGGGCGCGCTGGAGGCGTTCGAGCCGGGCGCGCGGCTGCCGCAGCGGGTGGACGCGGTGATCGAGACGGTCGGCGCGGCCACCTGGTCCCACTCGGTGAAGTCCCTGCGCCCCGGCGGCACGCTGGTGATCTCCGGCGCGACGAGCGGCGACCGCCCGGCGCACGCCGAGCTGACCCGGATCTTCTTCCTGGAGCTCAAGGTGGTCGGCTCGACGATGGGCTCGAAGGAGGAGCTGGAGGACCTGCTGTCGTTCTGCGCGACCACGGGCCTGCGGCCGGTCATCGACGAGGTCCTGCCGCTGGACCGGGCGCGCGAGGGGTTCGAGAAGCTCGCGTCGGGCGACCTCTTCGGGAAGATCGTCCTCACCCCGTAGGCCGTCCGGGTGTCCCGGGGTGCCTACGGGTGCCCGTCCGGGGCAGTTGTCAATACAGGTTGACACCCCTCCCGCGTCAACCTACATTGACAGGCATGACCGATGCCACCGATCTCGCCGAGCGGGCCGGCGACCGTGACCCGCGCGTGGGCCTGCGTGCCGTAGTCGCCCTCCGGAAGCTGCTGGAGCAGCTGGAGGCCGTACAGGTGCGCAGTGCCCGCGCCCAGGGCTGGTCCTGGCAGGAGATCGCGGCCGAGCTGGGCGTCAGCCGGCAGGCCGTGCACAAGAAGTACGGGAGGCTTTGATGTTCGAACGCTTCACCCCCGACGCCCGGGCCACCGTGACGGGCGCGGTGGCCGAGGCCCGCCGCTCCGGCGCCCCCACGGTCACCGAGGAACACCTGCTGCTCGCCCTGCTCTCCCAGGGCGCCCTGGACCCCCTGGGCGTGGACCGCACCGCCGTGGCCGCCGACCTCGCGGCGGCCCGCCGCCGGGGCGGCATGTCCCGGGCCGACCAGGAAGCCCTGGCCGGACTCGGCATCGACCTCACCGAGATCGTGACCCGCGTCGAGGAAACCCACGGCGAAGGCGCCCTGGCGGCCCCCGCGCCGCGCAGGCGCACCCTGGGCACCTCGCTCCGCTCGGCCCTGGGCCGCGGCGGGGCGGACGACCGCTCCGGCAGCCACCACGTCCCCTTCACGCAGGGCGCGAAGAAGGTCCTGGAGCAGTCCCTGCGGATCGCGCTGGGCCGCCACGAGCGCCACATCGGCACCCTGCACCTGCTCCTCGCCCTGCTCTCCCGGCCCGGGCCGGCCGCGGAGGTCCTAACGGACCACGGAGTCACCTACCCCGCGGCCGAGACCCACCTGGCGGCCTGACCCGCTCCTCAAACGCGTCCAGCCTCGCCGGCGTTTGAGGCGCGGGGTCCGGGGCGGAGCCCCGTGCAACGGCGCCGCAGCCGACCCTACGACCCCGACCGCAGAGTCGCCGTCAGCCGGGCAGCCGCAGCCGCGAGACCGGCGCGGGACTCGGCCAGTTGGGCCGGGGTGACGCCGTGGTCGCGGGCCACGTCCCGTACCTCGTCGCGGAAGCGGTCCAGCAGGCGGTCCAGGTCACGGACCAGGTCGCCGGTGGGCGTCAGGTCCTCGGCCCAACGGCCCGCTGCCGGGGACGCCGCCGAAGTCCTGGACTGGGCCGACCCGTCGGACGGGGCGGACGTGTCGTACGGGGCGGAGGGGGTCGCGGCGGGGCCGCCGCCGAGCCAGGCTCCGGCCAGGCTGCCGAGGACGCCGCCCGACTTCGCGAACTGCTCCTGGAGCTGCCCCGCGATGCGCTGGACCTCCTCGCGGGCCCGGTCCTGGGCCTCCTTGGCCTGGCGGCGGGCCTGCTGGGCCTCCTCGCGGGCCCGACGGCTCTCGTCCTTCGCCCGCCGCGCCTGCTCCTTCCACTCCTGCTTGGCCTTGCGCAGCTCCTCCTTGGCCGCCTTCCAGGACTCGTCCTCGACGTGGGCCGCCGACGCGGAGGCCGCCGCCCGCATCTCGCGCCGCAGGTCGCCCGCGGCCCCCCGGACGTCGTCGCGGATCTCGGCGGCCAGCTCGGAGACGGAGTCGCGGATCTCCAGCTCCAGGTCGGCGAGTTCACCGCCGCGGTCGGCCAGTTCGGCGCGGCCCGCGTCAGTGATGGAGTACACCTTGCGCCCGCCTTCGCTGGCATGCGTGACCAGGCCCTCGGCCTCCAGCTTGGACAGCCGCGGGTACACGGTGCCGGCGGAGGGCGCGTACAGGCCCTGGAAGCGCTCCTCCAACAGCCGGATCACCTCGTACCCGTGGCGCGGGGCCTCGTCCAGCAGCTTGAGGAGGTAGAGGCGCAGGCGGCCGTGGGCGAAGACGGGCGGCATGTCAGATCACCTTCTTGTCGAGCGTCAGGGGGGTGTCCACGGCCGGGCGGCGCAGCAGCGCGATCGCCCCCGAGACGGTGGTGGCCCGCAGGGTTCCGGTGCCGGAACCGAGCGTGCCGGTGATCCGCTTGGCCCCCAGCTTGCCGGAGACCCGCAGGTCCTCGAAGGCGTTGGAGACGCCGCCGGTGGCCGTGTTGGCCTCCACGCGGGCGTCGGCCGGGTGCGGCAGCCGGATGGCGACCTGGCCGGAGATGGAGTTCAGCGCGATGTCCACCGGCCGCGCGGCGTCCGGGTCGAGGTCCAGGTCGATGAGCATGTCCCCGCTGACCGAGTCGGCCCGTACGCTCACCCCCGCGCCGTCGACCACCGTCAGACCGCCGGACACCGAGTGGAAGCCGAGGTCGCCGGTCACGGACTGGGCCTCGACGCTGCCCGACACGGTGTGCGCCTTGACCCTGCCGGAGAGCGCGACCAGGGTGGCCTCGCCGGAGACCCCGTTGACGTCGGTGCCGCCGGAGATGCCGGACACGAAGGACGTGGCGTCGACCGCGGCCACGTGGACGCGGGTGGCGGCCGGGACGGTGAGGGTCACCGCCGCGCTGCGCTCCCAGGCCTTGCGCCCCGAGGCGGAGCCGGACCAGGCCTTCCACGGCTTGGCCTCGAGCCACTGCTTGAAGCCCTGGGTGCCGTTCCAGGGCAGGTCCTCGTAGGACACGGTGAGGGTGCCGCCCTCCTGCACCACGTGCAGGGGTGGTCCGTCGACCGCGGTCACCTCCAGGCGGGCCGGGCCGTCCTCGGCGGCGACGACATTCACCGCGCCGCTCACGAGGCGGACCCGGAGCTCGGTCACCGGCTCCTCGAAGGTGAGCTTCTGCGGTTCGGCGACCGACCACGTCATCTGCTCTGCCATGGTGCTGATCCTCCTCGTGCGTTCACGGACCGGGTCTCGACGCACGCAACATATCGCGTCTTCTCGATAACACGATATATCGCGGCTGGGTGAAGTCAACCTGCTGCCCTACGGGCGGCTCGGCGGTGTCCGGCTCGGCTGCGCCGGGGCCTGGCCCTGCCCGGGCCTCTGGGGCTCCGCCCCAGACCCCGCGCCTCAAACGCCGGCGAGGCTGGATTTGGCCCTGGCTGCGCCGGAGCCTGGTCGGTGGGGTCGGAGCGCGGGGCCGCTCCGGGCTGTCTCCTCGGCTCGCGCACTGAGCCTGACCTGACGCCATCGGCCCAGGTTGCGCGCTCGTCCTGCGGGGACAACCCTGCGCGTCCCCACTCCCCTCCGCCACGGCTTCCGCTTCCGGAGCCTGGGCGTGGGGCGGGGTCGCGCAGGAGAGTCCCCGCAGGACGAGCGCGCAACCCAGGCCGGGCATGCGTAGCCGGGGCTAAGTGCGCGAGCCGAGGAGACGCTCCGGAGCGGCACCGACCCACACCCCGCCAAGCCCCCGCCAGGGCCAAGGCCAAACCCAGCCCCGCCGGCGATTGAGGCGCGGGGTCTGGGGCGGAGCCCCAGGGGCCGGGCGCAGCCGAGCCGGACACCGCTGAGCCCGGCCGCAGGCCGTCAGGCCGCCGCGACCTCGGCCTCGGCCTCCGGCGACGGCTCCGGCTTCAGCAGCGGGCTCGCATGGTGGAGGAGCCAGGCCCGGTACAACGGCGTGCGCAGCGCGGCCTCGCGGTAGGCGGCGCGGAGGTCCCGGTAGACCTCCGCGTGCGCGCCCGGCCGGGTCGCCAGCAGCAGGCGAACGGCCAGCGGGTCACCCGACAGCGGCCGGATGGCCATGTCGTCCCGCGGCCCGGAGGTCGGCTGGCAGGGCGCCACCGCCTCGCCCGAGACGATCAGCGAGGTCGCGGTGTGGTAGTCGGCGTGCAGTACGGGCGGGTCGAGCCCGGCCCCGGCGAAGATCCGCCGCAGGCCGTCCCATTCGCCGTCCACCGAGGGGTCCACGGTCCACCGGTCGGCGGCGAGGTCCTGTAACTCCACCACCGGCCGCCGGGCCGCCGGATGGTCCCGGGTCATCGACACGAACTGCGGTTCGCGTTCCATCAGCACGTGGAGCTGCAGCCCGGCGGGCACCCGTAGCGGGCTGCCCTCCACCTCGTGCACGAACGCCACGTCCAGCTGCCCCGAATCCACCATCCTCAGCAGGGCGTTGGCCGAAACGTCCACGACCAGAGAGGTCTCGGTGTCCGGCAACCGCCGGTGCAGTCTGCGCAGCCAGCCTGGTAACGCCCGGCTGGCCGTGGACCCGATGCGCAGCCGTGGCCCCTGGGCCAGCGCCCGGGCTTCCGCGACCAGCGCGGCCATCTCGGCGAGCAGCGGGCGGGCCCGGCCCAGCACGGTGCGGCCGAACGGAGTGGGGCGGCAGCCGGTGCGCTCACGCAGGAACAGCTCGCCGTCCAGGGCCCGTTCGATCCGGCGCAGCTGGGTCGTCAGGGAGGGCTGGCTCACGCCGAGCTGCCGGGCCGCCTTGTGCAGGCTGCCGGCATCAGCGATGGCGCACAGTGCGCGCAGGTGCCTCACCTCGAGCTCCATGTCCCGAGAGTAGGGGGGTCCAGGTGGACCGCACCAGCCACTTATAGCCCCCCGAATCCCGCCATTCTCTTCCTAGTTGGCCATCCGAAAACTCCCCGATAGCCCTGCGTTATCGGTGGCTGACATCATCCGCCCGGCCCATTCGCTCCCGCAGACTCCGGTACCGAACGACCCACCCCCCGCACCGGATGAGTAGGAGCCCCCCACATGCGCCACTCCCGTAAGGCCGTGCTGGCCGCCACGATCGGCCTCGGCCTGGCCACCGCGCTCGGCGCCGTCCCCAGCGCCAGCGCCGCGACCGCCCCCGTATCCGGCAACGCCGCGAGCTATGCGGCGTACGAGCGCTCGCAGGAGAACGAGGCCGCCAACCGCGCGTTCTTCGACGCCGTGCAGCGCTCGGTGACCGAGCAGCGCGCCGCCAACCCGGGCGTCCTGGCCGTGACGGTCACGTACAACACCCGCAACGCGCCGAGCTTCCGCACCCAGATAGCCCGCTCCACGCAGATCTGGAACAGCTCGGTGAGCAACGTCAAGCTGCAGGAGGTCTCCTCCGGCGGCAACTTCTCGTACCGCGAGGGCAATGACTCACGTGGTTCGTACGCGAGCACGGACGGGCACGGCCGGGGTTACATCTTCCTGGACTACCGGCAGAACCAGCAGTACAACTCCACCCGGGTGACCTCGCACGAGACCGGCCACGTGCTGGGTCTGCCGGACCACTACTCGGGCCCGTGCAGCGAGCTGATGTCGGGCGGCGGCCCGGGCACCTCGTGCCAGAACGCCACACCTAACAGCGCCGAGCGGGCGCGCGTCAACCAGCTGTGGGCCAACGGCCTCGTCGCCTCCGGCATGGGGACGAAGGGCTAACCCGCTTCGGGTACGTACCGGGGGCAGTCCGGGTTCCGGCAGGAACCCGCCACCCACTCCGGAATGAAGATCCCGAGGGACTTGCGCCGTTTGACCAAGGTGTCGACGGGGCTCCCGCAGGCCGGGCACGTCCGCTGTGCGTGCCCGGCCCGTGGGGCGACCGTCTCGTGCGCTCGCTGCTCGTGTTCACCGGCCATACCTACACGGTAGGCCGGTTTCGCGGGTTCGGCGGGCTGTCGGGGCCGACCGGGTGCCGGGGGCCCTGCGGGGTCAGCGCTTGACCGCGTACGAGGTGATGACCTGGCCGCCGCCGAGGACGGTGCAGCCGGTCAGCTCCAGCGGGCGCACCCCGAAGCCCGCGCGGGACATCGGCATGCCGGTCCCCACGACGACCGGATACGTCTTGACGATGTACTCGTCGATCTCGTCGGCCAGCTGGCCCGCGAGGTCGGCGCCGCCGCACAGCCAGATGTCGAGCCCGTCCTGCGCCTTGAGCTCGCGGACCTTGGCGACGAGGTCCCCGGAGATCAGCCGGACCTGCGGGTCGGGCGCGACCGTGAGGGAGCGCGAGACGACGTACTGCTCGCGCATGTGGCCGTAGGGGCTGGTCATGCCCTGCCTGAGGCCCGGCTCGTAGGTGCCGCGCCCCATGATCACGGTGTCGAAGCGCTTCGGGGCGGCGTCCTCGATGCCGAGCTGCGTCCGGCCCATTCCGGAGACCGTCTCCGGGTACTCGGCCGTGAGGTGGCCGATGAACTCCGCGTCGAGGTAGGTGTAGATGAAGTCGGCATCGCCGTCCGGGGCTCCGATGAACCCGTCGACCGTGGTGGCGATGAAGTACGTGAGCTTGCGCAAGCGGTCCTCTTCCGATCGGTAGTGCCACCGCACCGGGGCACGCCAGTCAAAGTACTGCGCGTGAAGTACTTTGCCAAGCCCCTTTTTCTCCGGTCCCATGACGCACCCGTGTGGTTCACCCCTGCGGCTTGCGCCACATCGGCCACATCAGCGGTCCCTCCGGAAGCCGCACCGCCGCGCCCGTGAACTCCCAGCCGAGGCGCTCGTACAGCCGCTTGCTCCGCTCACTGCTCGCCTCCAGGTACGCCGGTACGCCGTCCCGGTCGCAGCGCTCCAGCACCGGCCGCATCAGCTCGGTGCCCAGGCCCTCGCCCTGCCGGCCCGGAGCCACCGCGATCATCAGCAGGTACTCGTGCTCCTCCGCCGTCGGATGCACCGCGCCCGTGAGCCGGCCGACCAGCTCGCAGCGCTCGTTGTCCGGGTCGGCCACCGCCCGCATCTTCGCCGGGATCTCGTCCTCGCCCTCCGGTTCGCCCGCCGGGATCCGCAGCCACAGCGCGGCCGCCGAGCCGTCCGCCGCGTAGTCGATCCGGCCCTCCGCGAGGGCGACGTCCACGAAGACGCCGAGGAACCTGCCGTGCACGGCGGCGCGGTGCTCCGGGTCCGGGAAGACCCAGCTGCTCACCGGGTCGGTGCGGAAGGCCTCGTCGAGCAACCGCGCCACCGCGTCCCGGTCCGACTGATCCGCCTGACGTATCTCCAGTGCCACTGGCCACACCCTTCACTCGCGTGTCAACAACCTTGAGCGATCCTAGAGTTGGGCCCGGAAACGGCGTAAGGCCCGTTCCGGCACCATGCGGTACCGGAACGGGCCTCAGGCCTTCAGCCGCGCGCTTCCCTCACCTCGTGCGGCGCGTCACGAACTCGGCCAGGGCCAGCAGTCCGCCCGCCGCCCCGAGGTCCGGTACGGCCCGGGACAGCTGCTGCACCGCCCGGCCCATCCGGTCCGCGGCGTGGGCCTGCGCCCAGTCCCGCCCGCCCGCCCGGTCCACCGCGTCGGCCGCCTCGGCCACCTCCGCCCCGGTCATGGGGCCCGCGTACAGGGCGGCCAGCTCCTCCCCGGCCGCCGTACCCGAGGTGAGGGCGGCCACGACCGGGAGGGACTTCTTGCGGGCGAGCAGATCGGCCCCGGCGGGCTTGCCGGTGTGCCCCGGATCCCCCCAGATGCCGATCAGGTCGTCGATCAGCTGGAAGGCCAGTCCGGCCTCCCGGCCGAAGGCGTCCATCGCGTCGACCTCGTCCGGCCCCGCCCCCGCGTACAGCGCGCCCAGTGCGCACGCGCAGCCCAGGAGGGCGCCCGTCTTGGCCGTGGCCATGGTCAGGCACTCGTCGAGCGAGACGTGCGCGCGCTGCTCGAACGCGCAGTCCGCCTGCTGGCCCGCGCACAGCTCGACGACGCAGGCCGCGAGCCGGGCCGCGGCCGCCCCCGAGGCCGGATGCGGGTCCTGCGCGAGGACCCGCAGGGCGAGCGCCATCATGGCGTCGCCGGTGATGATCGCGTCCGGTATCCCGAACACGGTCCAGGCGGTGGCGCGGCCGCGCCGCCGGGCGTCCTTGTCGATGACGTCGTCGTGCAGCAGCGTGAAGTTGTGCGCCAGCTCCACCGCGACGGCTGCCCGTACGGCCTCCTCGGCGCCGCCCGCCGGCCCCCGCAGGGCCTGGGCGGCCGCGAGCACCAGGGCGGGCCGGACGGCCTTCCCGGCGTGGCCCGCGGCGGGGGAACCGTCCGCGTGTTCCCAGCCGAAGTGGTACATCGCCACGCGTCGCATCGCCCCGGGCAGGCTCTCGACGGTCCGGCGCAGTTCCGGGGTAACCGTTTCTCTGGTTCGTTCCAGCAGGGCAGCCGCCTCCTGGCCCTCGCCGGTCGTGATCGCCTCGGTGGTCGCCATGGCGTGTCCGTGTCCCTCGTGGTCCCGGTATCCCCCGGCCTGCCGCCTCAGCGCCAGCGGCCGATCTGGACGTTCTCCAGGACGCCGAGGGCGTCCGGCACCAGCACCGCGGTGGAGAAGTAGGCGGTGACCAGGTAGGAGATGATCGCCTGCTCGCTGATCCCCATGAAGCGGACCGACGTGCTCGGTTCGATCTCGTCCGGGATGCCGGGCTGGTGCAGGCCGATCACGCCCTGTTCCTCCTCGCCGGTGCGCATGCACAGGATGGAGGTGGTGCGGGCGTCGCTGATCGGGATCTTATTGCTCGGGAAGATCGGCACTCCGCGCCAGGCGGGCACCCGGTTGCCGCCGATGTCCACCGACTCCGGGTACAGCCCGCGCCGGTTGCACTCGCGGCCGAAGGCGGCGATGGCCTTGGGGTGCGCGAGGAAGAACTTGGAGCCGCGCCGCATGCTGAGCAGCTGGTCCATGTCGTCGGGGCTGGGCGCGCCGTCGTGGGACTGGATGCGCTGGTCGTAATCGGCGTTGTGGAGCAGTCCGAAGTCGCGGTTGTTGAGCATCTCGTGCTCCTGGCGCTCGCGCAGCGCCTCGACCGTGAGCCGCAACTGCTGCTCGGTCTGGTTCATCGGCTGGTTGTACAGGTCGGCGACGCGCGTGTGCACCCGCAGGACCGTTTGTGCAATGGAGAGTTCGTACTCGCGCGGGCGCGCCTCGTAGTCCACGAAGGTGCCCGGGAGCACGGCCTCGCCCTCGTGGCCGGCGGAGAGCTCGATCGCGGCCTCGCCGTACTTGTTGGTGCGCTGGGCGGGCAGCGTCCGGACGCGCTCCACGTGCTCGCGCAGCGATTCGACGCGGTCGGCGAGCAGCTGGAAGTCCAGGCGCGTCAGGACGAGCGCGGTGCCGGAGGTGGCGGCGCGGGCGGTGTACTCCCAGATGGCCTCTTCGTCGACGAGGGAGTCCTCGCCGAAGTAGGCGCCGTCCGCGACGGTCCTCAGGACGGCGTCCTCGCCGTAGGCGCCGGGGCCGACCTGGTCGATGCGGCCGTGGGCGAGCAGGAACACCTGGTCGGAGGCGCTGCCGAAGGAGGTCAGCTCCTGGCCCGCCCCGAAGTCGACCTGCCGGCACCGCTGGGCGAGTTCGCCGAGCACGTCGAGGTCCTCGTACCCGCGCAGCAGCGGGAGCTCGCCCAGCTCGGCCGGGATCACCTGGACCTGGGTGCCGGTCTTGATGAACTCCACGCGCCCGTCTCCGACGGAGTAGCTCAGCCGGCGGTTGACACGGTAGGTGCCACCCTGGACCGAGACCCACGGGAGCATCTTCAGGAGCCACCGCGAGGTGATTTCCTGCATCTGCGGCGCGGACTTGGTCGTGGTTGCCAAGTTCCGTGCCGCCGACGTACCGAGACTGCGTTGCGGTGTCTGGACCTCGGATTCGGAACCTGCCTGGACCGACATGTATTTCCCTTTCGATCACTCCATGGATCTGCGAGATGCACCCTTCCAGTACGCAACGTGGTGGGACCATTACACAAAAGGGTGGGACTACTCCCTCCGGGGGTGGGGCACCCTTTCGGGTTCCCTCCCACATCACGCGCCCCTGGAACCCCACCGCTTTCGGCCACGCCGCCTCCCGCTCCCCCTGTGACCTGACATGCAGCCCGGTCTGTCCGGCTTTTAATTTGCACGGGAGATGCCAGTTTCCTACGCTGGCCCCATGCGGCTCACCCGATTCACCGACCTGGCACTGCGCGTCCTGATGCGCCTGGCCGTCACGGACGCCGGCGAGACGTCGCTCCCGACGACCCGCGACGTCGCGGCGGGCATGGCGGTCCCGTACACCCACACGGCCAAGGCGGTCGCCCGGCTGCAGCACCTCGGCCTGGTCGAGGCGCGGCGCGGCCGCGGCGGCGGGCTCGCGCTGACGGCCGCGGGGCGGGCCGCCTCGGTGGGCGGTTTGGTCCGCGAACTGGAGGGAGCCGGCGATGTCGTGGAGTGCGAGGGCAGCACCCCGTGCCCGCTGCGCGGCGCCTGCGTCCTGCGCGGCGCGCTGCGCAGGGCCCAGGAGGCCTTCTTCGCCTCACTGGACCCGCTGACGGTGAACGACCTGGTGGCGACCCCCACCGGGCCGCTGCTGGTGAGCCTTTCGGGCAGCGTTCCAGGAGCCGCCGAATGACCCCTGCCATCCGGGTCGGATGGCCGGTTTCCGCCCGCGTTCCACCCCCCTGAGCCGGAACCCGAGGGGACCTTCGCACAAACGTCCGCTCTATCGGCGGACCCCCCTTTTCGGCTCAAATATGCATCTCACATACCACTTCTGAACACCCACACAAGGAGTCCTGCATGCTTTCCGAGACGTCGACGGCGACCGTACGCGCCACCTTGCCCGCCGTCGGAGCCGCGATCGGCGAGATCACCGAGCTCTTTTACCACAAGCTGTTCGCCGCCCACCCCGAGCTGATCCGCGACCTGTTCAACCGAGGCAACCAGAACGCGGGCCTCCAGAAGCAGGCCCTCGCCGGCTCCATCGCGGCCTTCGCCACGCACCTCGTGGCCCACCCGGACCAGCGCCCCGACGTGATGCTGAACCGCATCGCCCACAAGCACGCCTCGCTCGGCGTCACGCGCGAGCAGTACACGGTCGTCCACGAGCACCTCTTCGCGGCCATCGTGGAGATCCTCGGCGAGGCCGTCACCCCCGAGGTCGCCGCGGCCTGGGACGAGGTCTACTGGCTGATGGCGAACGCCCTCACCGCCATCGAGGAGCGCCTCTACGCCGAGCGGCAGGTCATCGCGGGCGACGTCTGGCGCGAGTGGACGGTCGCCGCCCGCACCGAGGAGACGGCGGACTGCACCACCTTCCACCTCGCCCCGGCGGACGGCTCCCCGGCCCCCGCGCACCTGCCCGGCCAGTACGTCTCCGTCCAGGTCGAACTGGCCGACGGCGCCCGGCAGATACGCCAGTACAGCCTCTCCAGCGCCCCCGGCTCCCCGGTCCGCGCGATCACCGTCAAGCGGGTGCACGGCCCGGCGGCGGGCGGCCCCGACGGCGAGGTCTCCCACCACCTCCACACCCACGTCCGCACCGGCGACACCCTGCGCGTCTCCGTCCCGTACGGCGACCTGGTCCTCCGGGACTCCACCGCCCCGGTCCTGCTCGCCTCGGCCGGCATCGGCTGCACCCCCATGCTCTCGATGCTGGAGCACCTCGCCGACAGCGGGCACGCCGCCCCGGTGACCGTCCTGCACGCCGACCGCTCCCCCGCGGACCACCCCCTGCGCGGCGACCACCGCGCCCTCACCCACAAGCTGGCCGACGCCTCGGCCCGCTTCTGGTACGAGGAGGCGGCGGAGCCGGGCGACGGCGAGGGCCGGCTCGACCTCGCGGCCGTCCCGGTCCCGGCCGGCACCCAGGCCTATCTCTGCGGCCCGCTCCCCTTCATGCGCTCCGTCCGCGAACAGCTGCTCGCCAAGGGCGTGCCCGCCGCGGACATCCACTACGAGGTCTTCGGCCCCGACCTGTGGCTGGCCTCGGCCTGAGCCGCGCGTGCGGGGCGGATGTCCGGATCGGCTCGCTCGGCGTACGAATGCACTAGCGACGGAAGGGCCACCTCCATTACACCGGAGGGTAATGAGACGCACACACAGGGTGTCCGTCACACACCGCAACGAAGGAGGCGGCCATGGCCGCACCCATGTCCGCGGACCGGTTCATCAAGGCATTGCGGGACGAGGGCCTGACCGTCGTCGAGGTCGGCGCGTGGCGCACCCACAACCGCAACCACAAGGGCCCCTGGGGCCCGGTGCACGGGGTGATGATCCACCACACCGTCAGCAACGGCACCTCGTTCACGGTCGGGCTCTGCCGCAAGGGTGACTCGGCCCTGCCGGGCCCGCTGTGCCACGGCGTGATCACCAAGGACGGCCGGGTCCACCTGGTCGGCTACGGCCGCGCCAACCACGCGGGCTCCGGCGACGCCGACGTCCTGCGGGCGGTGATCGCCGAGAAGCGGCTCCCGCCGGACGACCGCGCGGACGCCGACGGCAACCGCCACTTCTACGGCTTCGAGTGCGAGAACCTCGGCGACGGCGAGGACCCGTGGCCGGCGGTCCAGCTCGACGCGATGGCCCGCGCGGCGGCGGCCGTCTGCCGGGTCCACGGCTGGACGGCCCGCTCGGTCATCGGCCACCTCGAATGGCAGCCGGGCAAGATCGACCCGAAGGGCTTCACGATGGACTCGATGCGCGCCCGCGTCACCGAGCGCCTGAAGTAGCCCACTGCGCCGCGGGGGCCCACCAGGGCCCCCGCGTCCCGGGCAACGGATGCCTGCGCACGGTCACCCGAGGTACGGCGCGGGTCGGCGCAGCGCTTCGAGTCCGGCCGGTGCCACGAACCGCAGTTCCTTGCTCTCACGCTCCGGCGACAGGAGTCGCCCGTTCCCACAGCTCCTCGGCGTGCTCCGCGAAGCGGTCGAACATCCCGCGGTCGCCCTGCCTGCGCAGGTGCAGCATCGGGGAGTCGTGCCCGATGACGCGGGCCAGATGCGGCGTCACCAGCGCCTCACGGTCGAACCGGAAGACGCTGAGCCCGACGTGGTTCACAGCGTCGGAGGGTGCGCTGAACCGCGCCTCCAGGTTGTCGAGCGGGCCGAGCCGGGCCAGGTGCTCCAGGGTGATCCTGATCCGCGTGGAGACGGTGAGTGCGGCCGCCTCGATCACCTCGCGCTGCCGCGTGACCTCCCCCTCCGGATCCCCCATGAGGAACCGCACCCGGCAGCCGCTCGCGGCCTTCCGACGGACGATGCCCGCGAAATCGGGGACCTGGGTCCAGAAGAAGTAGCTCGTGTACCCCGCGAGGAACATGTCCGTAGTGCTGTCCTCGGCCAGCCTGGACCACACGGTGGACGGGCAGGCGGACCGGTACGGGTACGCGTGTACCAGCTCGCGGTCACTGCCGACCTTGACTCGGGTGGTGACTGCCTCCGGCCAGATCATGTGTTCGTCCACTCCCAACACCCGGCACGTGTCGTGCCGGTTTCGCGCGTGCGGCGTGAGCGCCTCGTCCGCGATCCAGCGTTCCACGCTCTTCACCGTCACGCCCACCCGGGCTGCCAACTGCCGGGGATTCACGTGGGCTTGGTCCGTAGCAATACGCAGGGCCGTGTTCAAGGCCTCCCCCGGGGACGTTTGGGCTTTCTCGCAGCGTACTGACGGACTTCTCAGCCGTCCCGGCAATGGAGCGGATACGTCCCGAAGGGTGGCCGACCATCGCACCAAGCGGCAGCGACAGCGACAGCGACAGCGACAGCGACAGCGACAGCGACAGGCAGGGTAGAGATGTTGTTGTTGCTATGCCTGGCTCAGAACTAATCGTCATTCCGTCACTTCGCACTGGGCCCACCTGCGGCCCCGCGTAGGCCCACGGCGACAATGGCGGGCATGGCAGCCACCTCCCCCGCCTCCCGACTGATCGCCGCTGCTGCCCGAAGGCGGCTGCGCCCCCTTGGTCTCCACCAACAGGGACGATCCCGAATCTGGATCGACGACCACGGCTGGTGGCTAGGCATCGTGGAGTTCCCGTCGCCGCGCTGGAGCCAGGGCAGTGGGCTGACGGTCGGGGCCATGTGGCTCTGGCAGGACTTCGACCACCTGGCGTTCGACTTCGCGGAGCAGGTACGGCCTACGGACCACTTCCGCAACGAGGAACAGTTCACCGCCGTGGCACACACGCTCGCCTGCGAAGCCGAGCGACAGGTCGAAGGGCTCAGGACTCGGTTCGCCGATCTCGACCGGGTAGCCGAGTGCCTGCTACGACGCGCCGACCGAACCGGTTATCTCTGGGAGAGCTTCAACGCCGGTGTGGCTGCTGCCCTGACTGGACAGACAGAAGCGGCCAGTCAGCGGTTTCGCGCCGTACTGACCGAGGACCCAATGGCCGAGTGGGTGCGGGACGCACAGCGCGTGGCACGTCATCTGTCCGGCATCGCTGCTGACACGGCAGCCGTCCGAGAGTGGGCACGGATCGCTGTCGCTTCATGCCGGACGAAGCTGACTCTCGCAGAACCTGCAACAGCCGCGAGTACCCCGATCTAGCACCGCCGGCCAGGCCGGTTCAGCAGACGGTCCACTCACCTATCGCCTGTGTCATCCGGAGAAGATCACTGCAACCGGCAGATGACAGCGACCTGTCTGGCTCGCATGCTCCCTCTTGCACCGAATCAGGTCATCAAGCCGGATACGGCGGTCAAGTACGGCCATGAAGTCCGGGCCGTCCATGGCGACGTGCACCACGCCATCCGAGAACGGGCCCCGCAAGGGCCCCTGAACCCCTGGCAAGTGGCTGTCAGTGCATGGTTAGCCGAGGTACGGCGCGGGACGGTGGTCCAAGAAGTGTTGGAGGCGCAGGCGTTGGGTGTTGTGCATGGGCAGCGCGTCGAGGTCTGCCGGTGCCACGAACCGCAGTTCCGTGCTCTCGTCGGAAAGGGCCAGCTCCCCGCCGGTGATGCGGGCTGTGAAGCAGACGTTGAACTGTCGCCTGACCTCGCCGTCGCTGTACGCGATGACGTGCCGGGGGTCCGTGTACGTACCGACCAGTCCCGTGATCTCCACATCGAGGCCGGTCTCCTCCTTGACCTCGCGGACGGCCGTGCCGGGCAGCGAGTCACCCAGGTCCATCCCTCCGCCGGGCAGCGCCCACAGGTCGTTGTCCCGGCGCCGTTGCAGCAGGATGCGGCCCTCTCCGTCGGTGACCACCGCCGAGGCGGCCACGACCAAGCTGTTCGGCTCGGGCGCGTGAGGATCGTCGTAGTACTCGGTCCGGGCCATCGGGTCATGCCTCCACAGGGCGCGCCGTCTCCCACACGGCATCGAAGCTGTCCGCGTAGGTGTCGAACATGCCGCCGGATTCGTGGCGGCGGAGGTGCCACACGGGCGCACCGTACGCGTTCACGCCCCAGACGTGGGCATTGACCAATACCTGATCATCCGCCCGGTACAAGCTGTTGTAGAGCGTCGTGCCGTGTGTCCGAAGCTCGATACCGGGAACGCTCGCCAACGGCTGGTAGTGCAGGAGAGCGAGGCGGCAGCGGGATTCGATGCCGTGCCCGAACTTCTCTTCCTGCCCTCGCTGCTGGACGTTCTCACTGTCCGCATCACCGACTGCGATGCGTAACGCGCACCCATCGGCAGCACGCTCCCGCAGGAGATCGTTCAGCCGGGGATACGCCTCGTGCAGGAACACCGCCGCGTAGACCAGGACGTCGATCCGCTCGCGCGCCGCCGTGAGGAGATCCACGAACACGGATACGGGAAGGTCTGCCCGCTGGTCGTACAGCGCGACCAGTTCCGAACTGACGGCCCGTGCTGCCCGTGCTTGCCGGAGCGCGGGCCACAGTGCGTGGACGTCCTCGCCCAACATCTCGGCAGCCTTGAGGGCGGTCCCCCGCCGTGGGGTGCGCCCGAGGTTGACCCAGCGTTCCACGCTTTTCGAGTCCACGCCCGTCACGCTGGCCAATGAGGCGTGTGTCCAGCCTCCGGATGCCATGACAGCCCTTAACCGCTCGTTCTGCATGAGGACGTTGTACAGGCTGTGGGACGTCCCGAAGTGTCGAACGTACGAGGTTCCCCCGTCCTGATCACCAGCGCGACGATCACGACACCAGCGGACGGTGAAGGGATTCGGAATGGTGCGAGGACTGTGGCAGCAGGTTGAACAGCGTGACCCGTTCCCGGTGCGCGACCCCGATCCGGCGGACCCGGACTGCGACGTGTGCGGGGCACTGGTCGCGCAGCGTGCACATTGCTACCGGCTGGGGGACCTCTCGGGGGTCGTGGACCGCAACGTCGAGATCCGCCGGCACCCGCACGCCGAGGAGGGCCGATGACGCGCACCGGGTTCCCGCACGTGCCGCACAACATCCGGTACGCCCCCGAGGGCGGGGTGACCTTCGAGGTGTTCTGCGCGGCTTACGGCTGCGGAGCCGAATCCGGCGCGAACGACGATCAGGCGGGAGCCCAGGACTGGGCGCTCACCCACGCTGGGCGCACCGGGCACGAGCTGTTCCGGCGGGTGGTGACGGATTACGGCCGTGCCACACCGTGCGGCGGCACGTGTGGGTGCGGACCACAATGGACGGGTGAACCGCCCCGCGAACGTTGACGGGCTCTTGGAGCCGCGTCCGCCGTCCCCGCTGCAGGAAGTCCGTGACGACAGGTTCGAGCGGTACGGCGTACGGCTCCTCCTGAAGCGGGACGACCTCGTGCATCCCGAGCTGCCCGGGAACAAGTGGCGCAAGCTCGCGCCGAACCTGCGGGCCGCCGTGGCGGGCGGGTACGGCTGCCTCGTCACCTTCGGCGGGGCCTACTCGAACCACCTGCGGGCCACCGCGGCGGCCGGACGGCTGCTGGGCCTGCCCACCGTCGGCATCGTGCGCGGCGACGAGCTCGCCGGCCGCCCGCTCAACGAGTCCCTCGCCCGCTGCGCCGCGGACGGGATGCGGCTGCACTTCGTCTCCCGCGCCGACTACCGCCGCAAGGCCGAGCCCGGGACGCGGGCCCGGCTGCTGGCCGGGGCCGGGGGCGAGGGGGCGTACGTCGTCCCCGAGGGCGGCAGCAACGCGCTCGCCCTGCGCGGGTGCGCGGAGCTGGGCCGCGAGCTGCGCGGGGCGGCGGACGTGGTGGCGGTGGCCTGCGGCACCGGCGGCACCCTGGCGGGCCTGGCGGCCGGGCTGGGCCCCGGCCAGCGGGCGCTGGGCGTACCGGTCCTGGCGGGCGGCTTCCTGGGCCCGGAGATACGTTCCCTCCAGACCCTGGCCTTCGGCGCCCCGGCGGGCGACTGGAGCCTCGCGGAGGACTTCCACCACGGCGGCTACGCACGCGTCCCGGCCCCGCTGGAGGCCTTCGCCGCCGAGTTCGAGGCTCGCCACGGGCTCCCCGTCGAGCGGATCTACGTGGCCAAGCTGCTCTGGGCCCTGGCCGAGCTCACCGCGACCGGCACCTTCCCGCCCGGCACCACCCTGGCCGCGATCGTCACCGGCCGACCTTAGTCCTCAGCCTCGCCGGCCATACCCAGCCTCGCCGGCGTTTGAGGCGCGGGGGTCCGGGGGCTGAGCCCCCGGCAACGGAGCCGCACGTCACGACCGCCCGGCGCAGCCGGACCCACCCCGCCGAGCACCCCCGCAGGGGCCACGGCTACGCCTCCTCGCGGTAGGCCGCCGCCTCCTCCAGGTCCAGCCTGCGCAGCAGCGCCCGCAGCATCTCGTCGTCGATCCGGCGCCGGTCGCGCAGGGTGACGAAGACCTCCCGTTCGGCCTCGATCATCTCGCGGGCCAGGCGCCGGTAGACGTCGTCCGCGGACTCCCCGGTGATCGGGTTGACCTCTCCCAGCCGCTCCCACACCGCGTTGCGGCGCCGCTCCATGACGGTCCGGAGCCGGTCC
The DNA here is from genome assembly GCF_026340255.1 of Streptomyces sp. NBC_01408. GTDB lineage: Bacteria > Actinomycetota > Actinomycetes > Streptomycetales > Streptomycetaceae > Streptomyces. Next base: position 310,963 of record NZ_JAPEPJ010000001.1, read on the forward strand.
GCCAGGGGGCCCGGCAGGCTGTTCGCCGGGTCCTCCAGCAGTTCCGCCAGCCGTTCCTCCGCCGCCCGCGAGGCCTCGCTCTGCGCCTGCGCCTCCGCGAGGGTCTCGGCGTGCAGGTCCCGCGGCGGCAGCCGCAGTACCCGGATCAGCGGGGGCAGCGTCAGTCCCTGCACCACGAGGGTGCCGATGACCGTGGTGAAGGTCAGGAAGAGGATCAGGTTCCGGTGCGGCACGGACATCGGCACGGAGAAGGCGATGGCCAGCGAGACCACTCCGCGCATCCCCGCCCAGCCCACGATCACCGGGGCCCGCCAGTCGGTCTCCGGCTCCCGGCTGCGGACCCGGGCCGACAGCCAGCGCGGTACGAACGTCGCGGGGAACACCCACAGGAACCGGGCCACCACCACCATGACGAACACCGCGACGGCGTACCAGGCGGCGACCATGCCCTCGTACTCCCCCAGGCCCTTGAGGACGACCGGCAGCTGGAGCCCGATCAGCGCGAACACCACGGACTCCAGAATGAAGGCGACCATCCGCCACACCGCCTCCTCCTGGAGCCGGGTGGCGAAGTCGACCTGCCAGTTCCGGTGCCCGATGTACAGGGCCACCACGACCACGGCCAGCACTCCCGAGGCGTGCACCCGCTCGGCCGCCGCGTAGGCCACGAAGGGGATCAGCAGCGAGAGGGTGTTCTGGAGCAGGGGCTCCTTCAGGCGCGTGCGCAGGTGGTGGATCGGAACCATCAGCAGCAGGCCCACCCCGACCCCGCCCACCGAGGCCAGCAGGAACTCCGCGATCCCGCCCGCCCAGCCTGCGCCGACCCCGACCACGGCGGCCAGCGCCACCTTGTAGGCGGTGATGGCGGTCGCGTCGTTGACCAGGGACTCACCCTGGAGGATGGTCGTGATCCGGTTCGGCAGCCCGAGTTTGCGGGCGATCGCGGTGGCGGCCACCGCGTCGGGCGGCGCGATCACCGCGCCGAGCACCAGCGCCACGGGCAGCGACAGGCCCGGCACCAGCAGGTACGCCGCGTACCCGACGACGAGGGTCGCGAAGAGCACGTAGCCCACCGACAGCAGCGCGATCGGCCTGATGTTCGCGCGCAGGTCCAGGTACGAGCTGTCCACGGCGGCGGTGTGCAGCAGGGGCGGCAGCAGCAGCGGCAGCACGATGTGCGGGTCGAGGGCGTACGTGGGCACGCCCGGGACGTACGCAGCGAGCAATCCGGCGGCGACCAGCAGCAGGGGCGCGGGCACCGGGGTCCGGCGGGCCAGGCCCGCGACGACAGCGCTGCCGGCCACCAGCGCGACCAGCGTCAGTACCTCCATCGAAGCCCATCCTCATCCGTCGTCCGGCGGCGGCCGCGTCGTACGCTCGTCATCATGAGCGAGTGCACCCACGTTGCCGAACTGCCGCGCCCCGAGCCCGTCCCGAGCGCCCAGACATGCCCTGAATGTCTGGCGGTGGGCAGCCACCCCGTGCAGTTGCGGCTCTGCCTCTGGTGCGGATACGTGGCGTGCTGCGACTCTTCTCCCCTGAAGCACGCCACGGCGCATTACCACGAGTCCGGTCACGCGGTGATGCGCAGCTTCGAACCGGGCGAGACCTGGCGGTGGTGTTTTGTCGACGGTTCGATCGTGTGAGTTGGGGTAGGTCAACCCTCCGCCGGTTCCCCCGATTTGGGCCCGCAGACCTCTAGCCACTGTGCGTACCCGTGGGCTTACCATCAGTCACCGGGTAGGGCTTGCTGGTCCGGGCGCCCCAAGCGGGTGCCATGAGGGGTGCCGCGACACGATCGCCCGGATCGCGATAGCGTCACCGGCGAACAGAGCTCGTACCACCTTGGAGGTGAGGGTGTCCCAGATCGCAGGCGAGCCCGGGACCCAGGACTTCGTGGAAGTCCGGCTGCCCGCTGCGGGTGCCTACCTGTCGGTGCTGCGGACGGCCACGGCCGGCCTCGCGGCACGTTTGGACTTCACCCTCGACGAGATCGAGGACCTCCGCATCGCGGTGGACGAGGCCTGCGCGATCCTGCTCCAGCAGGCCGTGCCCGGCTCCGTCCTCAGTTGCGTCTTCCGGCTGATCGACGATTCGCTGGAGGTGACCGTCTCGGCGCCGACCACCGACGGGCGCGCGCCGGAGCGTGACACGTTCGCGTGGACGGTCCTGTCGGCGCTGGCCGGCAAGGTCGAGGCGACGGTCGAGGAGAACCGGACGGTGAGCATCAGTCTCTACAAACAGCGCGGCGCGGGACCAGGCCCGGCGTGAGCGGCAGGGAGATCCCGGTGCGGGGCGGGGATCGGCCCCCGGTACGACATGAGGTCGACGGCGGCATCCCGGAGCAGCAGCACGCCCGGCCGCACCCGGCTGACGCGGATGCGGAAGACGGCTTTTTGGACTCGGCGGAGCGACGGGCGGGCCCTATGAGCGAGAACCAGCACGACCAACCACAGCCGCCGGCACCCCAGGCCGGGGAGGCCGCTGCCACGGCCCCTTCGGCGCCGGTGTTCCCGGTGACCCCGGCGCTGCCGGATCCGCGCGACCGCAGTGGCGCGCGGGCCCTGTTCATCGAGCTGCGGGCGCTGCCCGACGGCTCGGTGGAGAAGGCGGAACTGCGCAACCGGCTCGTACGGATGCACCTGCCGCTGGTCGAGCACCTGGCCCGGCGGTTCCGCAACCGCGGGGAGCCGCTGGACGACCTGACGCAGGTGGCGACGATCGGCCTGATCAAGTCGGTGGACCGGTTCGACCCGGACCGCGGGGTCGAGTTCTCCACGTACGCCACCCCGACGGTGGTCGGCGAGATCAAGCGCCACTTCCGGGACAAGGGCTGGGCGGTGCGGGTGCCTCGCCGTCTGCAGGAGCTGCGGCTCTCGTTGACCACGGCCACCGCGGAGCTGTCCCAGCAGCACGGCCGCTCCCCCACGGTGCACGAGCTCGCGGAGCGGCTCGGGATCTCCGAGGAGGAGGTGCTGGAGGGGCTGGAATCGGCCAATGCCTACAGCACGCTCTCGCTGGACGTCCCGGACACGGACGACGAGTCGCCGGCGGTCGCGGACACCCTGGGTGCGGAGGACGAGGCCCTGGAGGGCGTCGAGTACCGCGAGTCCCTCAAGCCGCTCCTGGAGGGGCTGCCTCCCCGGGAGAAGCGGATCCTGCTGCTTCGCTTCTTCGGCAACATGACCCAGTCGCAGATCGCGCAGGAGGTCGGCATCTCCCAGATGCACGTCTCGCGCCTGCTGGCCCGCACCCTGGCCCAGCTCCGCGAGAAGCTCCTCGTCGAGGAGTGACCGGGGAGCCGGGGCGGGCGGGCCCTGAGAGGAAGGCGGGCGGGCCCTAGTGCTGTGGCCGGGAAGGTTTGCCGGGGCGCGTCGTCCGGTGCGGTGCATCGCAAGGCGGAGGGCCGCGACCCGTACTGGACGTACCGGCGCGGTCCGACAACGCGGCGAGGCGCCGTGCCGGGCGGCGCGACCCGGTGGACCTTTCCGGTCACAGCACTAAGCGGAAGGGGCCCCGATGCCCAGGGCCTCGGTCGCCGTCGGGTTCACGAGCAGGGCCGCGACGGCCACCGCGGCCAGGGCCAGCGCCACGGCGGCGGCGATCATCGCGCCGCCGCTGTTGAACAGGGTCCAGGCCACCGGCAGCGCCATCAGCTGGGTGATCAGTGCCGGGCCGCGGCTCCAGCGGCGGCCCCGGCGCAGCCCGCGGGCCGCGACGAGCGGCAGCGCGGCGAGCGCGAGCAGGGTGACCCCGCCGGTCACGGCCTGCCGTACGGAGTCGGGGTCGCCGGTGATGCCCACGACCAGCATGTAGACGCCGAGGCCGGCCAGCGCCAGCCCTTCCAGGGCGGTGAGCACGGCGGCGGCGGTCAGCCGTCCGGGCAGCGCGACGGGCCCGGCGGTGTCGGGGGCGGGGGTGTTCGGGGGCTGCTTCTCACTCACCCCAGCAGCGTAGCCGCCTGCCCGGGGCCCGGAGGGGACGGGCAGTAGAGTCGGTGTGCGACGGGGTGGGTAGTCTGGCGCTCATGCGTGCACTTCTCGTGGCCAATCCAGCAGCGACGACCACCAGTGCGCGCACGCGCGACGTCCTGGTCCACGCCCTGGCCAGCGAGATGAAGCTGGAGGCGGTGACCACCGAGTACCGGGGGCACGCCCGGGACCTGGGGCGCAAGGCCGCGCACGAGGGGCTCGACCTCGTGGTGGCGCTCGGCGGCGACGGCACGGTCAACGAGGTGGTCAACGGGCTGCTGCACGACGGGCCCGATCCGGAGCGGCTGCCCCGGCTGGCGGTGGTTCCCGGCGGCTCCACCAATGTGTTCGCGCGGGCCCTCGGTCTGCCCAACGACGCGGTCGAGGCGACCGGCGCCCTGCTGGACGCGCTGCGCGAGCAGCGCGAGCGGACGGTGGGCCTGGGTCTGGCGGCGGGGACGCCGGGCACGGAGGACGAGTCGGTTCCGGCGCGCTGGTTCACCTTCTGCGCGGGCTTCGGCTTCGACGCGGGCGTGGTCGGCCGGGTCGAACAGCAGCGGGAGCGCGGCAAGCGTTCGACGCACGCCCTGTACGTACGACAGCTCATGCGGCAGTTCTGGGAAGAGCCGAACCGCCGGCACGGCACGGTCACCCTGGAGCGGCCCGGCGCGGATCCGGTGACGAATCTGGTGCTGTCGATAGTGTGCAACACCTCGCCGTGGACGTATCTGGGCAATCGTCCGCTTTACGCCTCCCCGGAGGCGTCGTTCGATACTGCGCTTGACGTATTGGCTCTCAACCGTTTGTCAACTCCGGCGGTCGCGCGGTACGCGACACAGCTCCTGACCTCCACTCCTGAGCGCGGCCCGCACGGCAAGCACGCGGTGTCTCTGCACGATTTGACCGACTTCACCTTGCATTCGAAGGTTCCTCTTCCCTTCCAGATGGACGGCGACCACCTCGGACTGCGCACCAGCGTTCGGTTCACAGGCGTACGCCGGGCACTGCGTGTGATTGTGTGAGTGGAAGGGCCCAAAGGCCTTTCACTCGAACGTTTACACGCCGGTCCACCCCTAGGAAGTAGGGCTGTGACCTAGTCGACACCGACGAATCAAAAAAAACTTTCCGGAAGGGGTTGTATCCCCGTCCGAGGTTTGCGAATCTCTACATGGCGATCGGGACAGCCCGCACAACCCGGCACCCACACAGATCGCCAGAACCCCTCCACGAATCACGGACCGCACCGGGCAACTGGGCGTCGGCCCTTCCCTCACGAGGGGATTCGTGAAAGCGTTCACATTCACAAGCAACGTGCATGTCACACAAGAGAGGTAGCAGCCATGGACTGGCGTCACAACGCCGTTTGTCGTGAGGAAGACCCCGAGCTGTTCTTCCCCATCGGCAACACCGGTCCTGCGCTGCTGCAGATCGAGGAAGCCAAGGCCGTCTGCCGCCGCTGCCCCGTCATGGAGCAGTGCCTCCAGTGGGCGCTCGAGTCCGGTCAGGACTCCGGCGTCTGGGGCGGTCTCAGCGAGGACGAGCGCCGCGCGATGAAGCGCCGCGCCGCTCGCAACCGGGCGCGCAACGCCAGCGCCTGACAACGACTTTTGAGCCTCGACGCGCAGCGCGTAGTAACCGTATAAGCGCTTGGCAACGTGCTCTTGAACCCCGGACCGGGAACCATTCGGTCCGGGGTTCAGTGCTGTCCGGGCTGCCAGGGAACGCAGGTCGGTCACCGTACGTGACCGACCGGGCGGTCGGCGCGGGCTACTTCTGCGGGCTGGACGGTATGTCGAGGACGACCTTGGTACCGCGCGGCTGCGCCCGGAGCATGTCGAACGTGCCGCCGAGCTCGCCCTCCACGAGGGTCCGCACGATCTGCAGGCCGAGGTTGCCGGCCCGCTGGGGGTCGAAGCCCTCGGGCAGACCGCAGCCGTCGTCGAGCACCGTGATCATCAGCCGGCCGTCCGTGCGGCCGGTGCCGGTGCGGGTCGCGGACACCTCCACGGTGCCCCCCTCCCCCGCGGTGAAGGCGTGCTCCAGGGCGTTCTGGAGGATCTCGGTCAGCACCATCGACAGCGGAGTGGCGACCTCCGCGTCCAGGATCCCGAAGCGGCCGGTGCGGCGGCAGTCCACCTTGCCGGGGGAGATCTCCGCGACCATCGCGATCACGCGGTCGGCGATCTCGTCGAACTCGACCCGCTCGTCCAGGTTCTGAGAGAGCGTCTCGTGCACGATCGCGATCGAACCCACACGGCGCACGGCCTCGTTGAGCGCCTCGCGGCCGTTCTCCGAATCCATCCGGCGGGCCTGTAGCCGCAGGAGTGCGGCCACCGTCTGGAGGTTGTTCTTCACCCGGTGGTGGATCTCCCGGATGGTGGCGTCCTTGGTGATCAATTCACGTTCGCGACGTCGCAGTTCCGTGACGTCCCGGCACAGCACCAGCGAGCCGATCCGGACCCCCTTCGGCTTGAGGGGGATGGCGCGCAGCTGGATGACCCCACCGTTGCCCTCGACCTCGGTCTCCCTGGGGGCCCAGCCGCTGGCGAGTTTGACCAGGGCCTCGTCCACCGGGCCCCGGGAGGGGGCGAGTTCGGTGGTGGTGTCGCCCAGGTGCTGGCCCACGAGGTCGGAGGCGAGGCCGAGGCGGTGGTAGGCGGAGAGCGCGTTCGGCGAGGCGTAGGTGACCACGCCGTCGGCGTCGACGCGGATCAGGCCGTCGCCGACGCGCGGGGAGGCGTCCATGTCGACCTGCTGGCCGGGGAAGGGGAAGGAGCCCGCCGCGATCATCTGGGCCAGGTCGGAGGCGGACTGGAGGTAGGTCAGCTCCAGCCGGCTCGGTGTACGCACAGTGAGCAGGTTGGTGTTCCGGGCGATGACACCCAGGACCCGGCCCTCGCGGCGGACCGGGATGGACTCGACGCGGACCGGCACCTCCTCGCGCCACTCCGGGTCGCCCTCGCGCACGATCCGGCCCTCGTCGAGCGCGGCGTCGAGCAGCGGGCGCCGGCCGCGCGGCACCAAGTGGCCGACCATGTCGTCCTGGTACGAGGTGGGGCCGGTGTTGGGGCGCATCTGGGCGACCGAGACGTACCGGGTGCCGTCGAGGGTGGGCACCCACAGCACGAGGTCGGCGAAGGAGAGGTCGGAGAGCAGCTGCCACTCCGAGACCAGCAGGTGGAGCCACTCCAGTTCGGTTTCACTGAGAGCGGTGTGCTGGCGGACGAGGTCGTTCATGGAGGGCACGTTGCGAGCGTACCCCGGGTACGGCACATGACTTTCCCCACGGGAATACCCAGGAGTATCCAGGACGGCCGCGGGCCGCGTACTGTTGGAGGAAGTGACGGGATCCCAGGCCCCGTCATTGGATGGACAGAACAGATTGGTCTAGTCCACAATGAACTAAGCTTCCGCCCTCCCCGCACAGGAGGACGGATCGAGGTAAGCCGCGCGCTCTGCCCTGACCGCGCAGGCACCTCCCAAACGGCCGCCGGGAACCGCACACCCGACGGCCGAAAGTACTCCGGGCTACGGTGCCGGACGGGCTGAGGGTCCCGTTCTGGCACCGTGGCCCAGAGGAATTTCCGGGGCGGAATTTTCGAGGCGGAGCCCCTGGGCGGAGTCCTCCCGGGCCGGAGCCCTTCGGGGCCGGTCCTTCCGGAGCCGGAGCCCTTCGGGGCCGGAGCCCTTCTGGGCCGGAGCCGGCCCCCTACTGCGCGGGCCAGGCCAGTACGGCCCGCCGCGCGACCGCTTCCAGCTCTTCCCGGCTCGCCCCGTCACGTGACTGCTGGGACATCCCCTGGAGCACGGCCGCGGTGTAGCGGGCCAGCGCCCGCGCGTCCGTGTCCGCGGGCAGCACGCTGGCGGCGACGTCCGCCCCGATCCGGCTCTCGAACATCGCCATGGCGGCTGCGCGCCGTTCGCGCAGGGCCTCGGCCACCTCCTCGGAGGTGGTGTTGACGGCCGCGCTCATCACCATGCAGCCGCGGGGGTGGGCCGGGTCGGTGTAGACCTCCGCCGCCTCGCGCAGGACCCGATCCACGGCCGCGCGGGCGGTGGGCTCCTCGGCGAGCGCCACGCTCGCGAAGTCCGCGTACCGGCCGCCGTACACCACCACGACCTCGTCGAAGAGCTTGCGCTTGTCGCCGAAGGCCGCGTAGAGGCTGGGCGCGCTGATCCCCAGGGAAGCGGTCAGGTCGGCGATGGAGGTCGCCTCGTAGCCGTGCTCCCAGAAGGCGAGCATCGCCTTGTCCAGGGCGGCATCTCGATCGAAGGAGCGGGGCCTGCCGCGCTGTCCGGTCACCATGCGCTCATTCTATAGCGATCGCTAGGGAATCTGGTACGGTCCTTTCTGTAGCGATCACTAGTCATTTCGAAGGGGAGGTGCGCCATGGGCGTGCTCAAGGGGAAGACGGCACTGGTCACGGGCGGCAGCCGGGGCATCGGCAGGGCCGTGGCGGAGCGGCTGGCGGCGGACGGGGCGCTGGTGGCCGTGCACTACGGACGGGACGCGGCGGCGGCCGCCGCGACGGTGTCCGCCATCGAGGCGGCCGGCGGGCGGGCCTTCGCGATCGGGGCCGACCTCGCGGTCCCGGGCGGCGCACAGGCCCTCTGGGCCGCGTACGGGGCCCACCCGGCGCACACCGAGGGCGTGGACGTCCTGGTCAACAACGCCGGGGCGGCCACCTTCGCCGGGATCGGGGACACCGACGAGGAGGCCTACGACCGGGCGCACGCGCTGAACGCCAAGGCCCCGTTCTTCGTGATCAAGCACGGCCTGGCCCGACTGCGCGACGGCGGCCGGATCGTGAACGTGACCGGCACCCCGCACCTCGCCCTGCCCGCGATCCTGGCCACGGTCATGGCCAAGGGCGCGGTGAACGCGCTGAGCACCTCGCTCGCCGCCGAGCTCGCCCCGCGCGGGATCACCGTGAACTCGGTGGGCCCCGGCATCACCGAGACCGACCTGAACGCGGCCCTGCTCGCGGACCCCGCGACCCGGGCCCACCTGGCCTCCCGCTCCGTCTTCCGCCGGGTGGGCACGGCGGGGGAGGTCGCCGACGTGGTCGCCTTCCTGGCCTCGCCGGACTCCCGCTGGGTGACGGGCCAGCACCTCGACGCCACGGGCGGCTTGCAGCTGGCGCTGGCCTAGACGAGTAAGTCCGAAGTGGCGCCGCGCCGCCGGGAGGCCGGGGGCGGGGATCGGGATCACCATGGATAGCGGCGGGAACCCTCCCGGGGGCGGCGAGCTCTGCTAGATTGGTCTATACCACACCACCACTCCAGATCGGCAGGCCCCGCGTGGAAGTTGTCATCGTCCCGGACGCCAAGGCAGGCGGCGAGCTCATCGCGGAGGCCATGGCCGCCCTGGTCCGCCGCAAGCCCGAGGCCCTGCTCGGCGTGGCGACCGGCTCTACCCCGCTGCCCGTCTACGAGGCCCTCGCCGCCCAGGTCGAGTCCGGCCGGGTGGACGTCTCCCAGGCCCGGATCTGCCAGCTCGACGAGTACGTCGGCCTGCCGGCCGGGCACCCGGAGTCCTACCGCGCCGTGGTACTCCGCGAGGTCGTCGAGCCCCTCGGCCTGACGGAGGGGTCCTTCATGGGCCCCGACGGCTCCGCCGAGGACCTCGTCGGAGCCTGCGAGGCCTACGACCGGGCGCTGGCCGCGGCCGGCGGCGTCGACCTCCAGCTGCTGGGGATCGGCACCGACGGGCACATCGGCTTCAACGAGCCGTGCTCCTCCCTCGCCTCCCGCACCCGCATCAAGACGCTGACGCAGCAGACCCGCGTGGACAACGCGCGCTTCTTCGACAACGACATAGAGCAGGTGCCGCACCACGTCATCACCCAGGGCATCGGCACCATCCTCGACGCCCGCCACCTGGTCCTGCTGGCCACGGGCGAGGGCAAGGCCGAGGCCGTCGCGCAGACCGTGGAGGGCCCGCTCTCCGCGCTGGTCCCGGCCTCCGCGCTCCAGCTGCACCGCCACGCGACCGTGGTCGTCGACGAGGCGGCCGCGTCGAAGCTGAAGCTGGCGGACTACTTCCGGCACACGTACGCCAACAAGCCGGCCTGGCAGGGGCTGTAGCCGTTCCGGCACGATGCCGAAGGGCCTGGCCCCCCCGTGGGGGCCAGGCCCTTCGGCGTGTGCCCAAATCCAGCCCCGCCGGCGTTTGAGGTGCGGGGTCTGGGGCGGAGCCCCAACAGCCTGGCCGCAGGCCGCTACGCCCCGGCGATGACCTCGGCGGCGGCCCGCCCGCAGACCGGGGCCGCGCCGTGCGTCGCGATGTACAGGACCCCGCGCGGCTCCGCCCGGGGAAGGCCCATCTCGACCACGACCGTGTCCGGCCGGGCCGCGACCAGCGCGTCCACCGCCTCGGCCATCCACGGGTGGCGGTGCGCGTCGCGGACCACCGCGACGACGGTACGGTCACCCGCGGCCGCCAGGACCTCCCCGGCCGAGGCGCCTTCCCGGTGGACGCCCGAGGCGGTCCCCGGCACCAGCGCGGCCAGCTCGCCGGCCACGCCCCACGGGGTCTCGTCGCCCACCGCGAAGTTCGCCACGGGCGCGAACGTGGCCACGTACGGGGCTTCGATCCGGCTCGCCCGCCCGGTGATGACCAGGGCCCGGCGGGCCGCCGTCAGGCCGATGCCGGACGCGCCGCTCCCCTCCGGCAGCGCGTCCGGCCGTACCCGACGGGTCCATTCGGCCAGCGCGCGGACGCGGGCGGCGGCGTCGGCGAGCCGCTCCTCCGGGAGCGTGCCCTCGCGGACGGCCGCGACCAGCGCGTCGCGCAGCCGCAGGACGGTGGCCTCGTCGGCGAGTCCGCCGCCCACGCAGATCGCGTCGGCGCCGGCGGCGACAGCGAGGACCGAGCCGCGTTCGATGCCGTACGTCCCGGCGATGGCGTTCATCTCCATGCCGTCGGTGACGATCAGGCCCTCGTAGCCGAGCTCCTTGCGCAGCAGGCCGGTCAGGATCTGCGGGCTGAGCGTGGCCGGGCGGGTCGGGTCGAGGGCGGGCACCAGGATGTGCGCGCTCATCACGGCCTTGGTGCCGGCCTCGATCGCCGCCTTGAAGGGGACGAGCTCGCGGGCCTGGAGGGTGTCCAGGTCCACGTCGATGCGGGGCAGCGCGTGGTGCGAGTCGACGTTGGTGTCGCCGTGGCCCGGGAAGTGCTTGGTGCACGCGGCGACGCCGGCGGCCTGGAGGCCCTCGACGTACGCGGCGGTGTGCCGGGCGGCGAGGTGGGTGTCGGCGCCGAAGGACCGTACGCCGATGACCGGGTTGTCCGGGTTGGAGTTGACGTCCGCGGACGGGGCCCAGTTGAGGTTGACCCCGCACTCGGCGAGCCGGCGGCCCAGCTCGCGGGCGACCTCGCGGGTCAGGGCGGTGTCGTCGACGGCGCCGAGGGCCAGGTTGCCGGGGAAGGACGAGCCCGCGCGGACCTCCAGGCGGGTGACGTCGCCGCCCTCCTCGTCGATGGCGACGAGTACGTCGTCCCGCTCGGCGCGCAGCTGCGCGGTCAGCGCGGCGAGCTGCTCGGGCGAGGCGATGTTGCGGCCGAAGAGGCCGACGGCGGTGAGGCCCTCGCCGACCCGGCGGAGCAGCCAGTCCGGGGCGGTGGTGCCCTCGAAGCCGGGCTGGAGGACGGCGAGCGCGTCGCGGGTCACCGTGTCGAGGCGGTGCGCGAGGACAGTCATGGCGGCCGTTATCCCTTCACGGCGCCGGCGGTCATGCCGCCGACGGCCTTGCGCTGGAGGAAGATGAAGATCAGCAGGACCGGGACCGCGAAGAGCGAGGACGCTGCCATGGTGGCGCCCCAGTCGTTGCCGAAGGCCGACATGAACTCGGTCAGCCACAGCGGCAGGGTCTGCGCGGACTTGTCCTTGTTCAGGATCAGGACCATCGCGAACTCGTTCCAGGCGGTGATGAAGCCGAAGAGCGAGGTGGACATCAGACCGGGGGCCAGCAGCGGGAAGATCACCTTGCGGAACGCCTGGCCGCGGGTGCAGCCGTCGATCTGGGCCGCTTCCTCCAGGGTCACCGGGACCGCGGCGATGAAGCCGCGCAGGGTCCAGATGGTGAAGGGGAGGATCATCACGAAGTAGATCGCGGTGAGCAGCGGGAGGCTGTTCAGCATCTCGCCGTCGCGGGCGATCATGTACATCGCGATGACCATGACCTCCCAGGGGGCCATCTGGGCCATCATCACGGTGAGGACCAGGCCCTTGCGGCCCTTGAACCTCATCCGGGCGATGGCGAAGCTCGCGGCGAGGGCGACGAGCAGGGCCAGCGCGACGGCGCCGACGGTGACCAGGACGCTGTTGGTGACGTACGTCCAGAAGTTGGAGACCCCGGTGGCCTTGGTGAAGTTGTCCAGCGTCGGGGTGAAGACGAAGACCGGGTCCTTCGTGAGCATCTGGCTCGACGGCTTGAGGGCCGAGGAGAACATCCAGTACACGGGGAAGACGAAGACCAGGGCGAGGAGGAGCGCGCCGAGGTTCTTGGCCACTGCTGCGGGGCGGACCGGTCGGCGCTTGCGGAGCTGCTGCGCGGGCTTCGGCGCGGTGGTGGTGGTGCTGCTCACTGCTCCTCCTCCTGCTTCAGGATCAGGCGGAAGTAGAAGGACATGACGACCACGAGGATCAGGATCGTCAGGACGGAGATCGCGGCGGCGACGCCGTAGTGGGCCTGGCTCTGGCCCTCGACGTAGGCGAAGACCGGGAGGATCTCGGAGGCGCGGTCGGGGCCGCCCTTGTTCATCGCGTAGACCTGGGTGAAGGCCTTGAAGACCCAGATCACCTCGAGGAACGTGGTGATGAGGAAGAACGGCTTGAGGTTCGGGAAGACGATCTTCCAGAAGGTCTGCCAGCCGTTGGCACCGTCCATCCGGGCGGCCTCGTACAGCTCGGCGCCGACCGTGGTCAGTCCGGCGTACATGTTGAGGGCGACGAAGGGGATGGAGCCCCAGACCACGAGGACGGTGACGATCGTCAGGGTCGAGAGGCCCGTCTGCATCCAGTTGTGCTGCTCGTAGCCGGCGAAGCCGGCGGTGCGCATCACCCAGTTCATGACGCCGAACTGCTCGTCGAACAGCCACTTGAAGACCTGTACGGAAGCGACGATCGGCATGGCCCAGGCCATCACCAGCGCCATCGACAGGACCAGCCGCATCTTCTTGCCGAGCCGGTTCAGCAGGACGCCGATGAGGCTGCCGAGCACCATGATCAGTACGACGTTGGCCGCGGTGAAGGCGAAGCTGCGGACGACCACGGTCCAGAAGTCCGCGTCACCGATCAGCTCGGTGTAGTTGGAGAATCCCGCGAAGGGGTACTTCCGCTGAATGAACTCGATCTTGTTGATGTCCTGGAAGGACAGGATCACGTTCTTGATCAGCGGATACAGCAGCAGTGTCGCGAGGGCGAGCACCGCGGGCCCGACCAGCAGGTAGGGCAGCCACCCCGAGGGGAGTGACTTTCTGCCCCCGCGAGGAGACTTGGGACCGGGACCGGTCGGGGACTCGGACTTCTCGGGCCGTCCGGCGGACTTCTGTGGTGCGTCCTGTGGAGCGGCGGTCATCGCTCCCTGGGAGTGCACGGTCATGGCGTGGCTTCCTCGCGGTTGACTGTGGAGTCAAATGCGCGACCGGGGGCACGGCAGGCGGCTGGGCGCCTGCCGTGCCCCCGGTGCGATCACACTGCTGGGTGGTGCGGGAACTGCGGGGTGGGACTACTTGTTGATGCGGTTCGCGATTTCCTTGTCCGCGTCCGCACCCGCCTTGGCGGCGTCCTCACCGTTCAGGACCTTCGTCATGAACTCCTTGATGGGGTTCGGCTCGGTCTCGACGTTCGCCCAGCCCGCGGTGACCGGGGTGATCTTGCCGTTGAGGCCGGCCTTGGCCATGGCCTCGGCGAAGGAGCCCGCCGGGGCGGCGAAGTTCGCACCGGCCTGGTTCGGGAGCAGCGCGCCCTTGGTCTCGGCCGCGTACTTGGTCATCTGGTCCTTGCCGGCGGCGAGGGCCAGCCACTCCTTGGCGAGCTCCTTGTTCTTGGAGCGCTCGGCGACCGCGAGGTTCGAGCCGCCGAGGAAGACCGTGCCGGACTTGTCCGCGGTCTTGCCCGGGATCGGGAAGTAGCCGAAGTCGGCCTCCTTGCCCGCGTCCTTCAGAGCCTTCTCGGCACCGCCGGCCTCCCAGCCGAGACCGATCCAGGAGGCGACGCCACCCTTGGGAACGATGTCGGTGGACTGCTGCGGGGTGGCCTCGTCCTTGTCCTTGGGGGCCGTGGAGAAGGACTGGAGCTTCTTGTAGAAGTCCATCGCGGAAGCGGCCTGCGGGGTGCCCAGTCCGCCCTTCCACTTGGCGCCGTCCTTGACGGCGAGGTCGCCGCCCTCGTCCCATACGAAGCCGGCGAGGATGTACCAGCTCTGGCCCGGGAGGTAGATCGGCTGCGAGGCCGGGTCGGCCGCCTTCAGCTTCTCCAGACCGGCGACCCACTCGTCGCGGGTCTTCGGCGGGGTGACGCCGGCCTTCTCGAAGGCCTTCTTGTCGTAGATGACGACGCGGTTGGCGGCGTACCACGGGGCGGAGTAGAGCTTGCCGTCGACCTCGGCGGAGGCGAGCATGCTCTTCTGCCAGGCGTCGGCGCCGAGCTTGGCCTTGTCGCCGCTCAGGTCGGCGAGACCACCAGTGACCGCGTAGCCGGCGGTCTGGGTGTTGCCGAGCTCAAGAACGTCCGGAGGGGTGTTCTCGGAGAGGGCCGTGGTGACCTTCTCCTGGATGCCGGTCCACTTCTGCTCCTCGACCTTGACCGTGACACCGGGGTGCTTGGCCGAGAACTCCTTGTTGACCTCGTCGATCCAGGCCTTCGGCGCGGAGCCGTCCATCACCCAGACGGTGATCTCCTTGGGGCCCGAGTCGGCCTTGGCCTTGTCGTCGCTGCCGGAATCACCACACGCCGCGAGGCCGATAACCATGCCCGCGACTCCAACCGCCGCGATGAGCTTGCGCTTCACGCCACCCTCCTCAGGGATGCCTGCCTGCACTTCCCTTGCCCGCCGCGGCGACATACGCGAAGTACTGCACGTGGGGCCGGGATCTGATCCATATTGGTTTAGACCAGTAACCGGAGCTTGGCCTAGACCTTTAGGGGTGTCAAGGGTCTAATGATCGGGTGCTCGGTCCGTTATCGGACCGACACCTGGGGAGAGAGAAGGCCTGTCCCCCCGCACGTGTCACGATGTGACCGCACATATCGGAGGAGCCGGTGACGGCAGCGAAACTGGAGTCGGGAAGGCGGGCGGCGATGGCCACCGAAGGGGCGATCACGGAGCCGGAAAGCGGGGCAGCCACTCGCACGGCGCGCGTACCCAAGTACTACCGACTCAAGCGGCACTTGCTCGACATGACCGAGACACTGCCGCCCGGCACACCCGTACCGCCGGAGCGCACGCTCGCGGCCGAATTCGACACCTCGCGGACCACCGTCCGCCAGGCGCTCCAGGAGCTCGTCGTCGAGGGACGGCTGGAACGCATCCAGGGCAAGGGCACCTTCGTCGCCAAGCCCAAGGTCTCCCAGCCGCTCCAACTCTCCTCCTACACGGAGGACATGCGGGCCCAGGGGCTGGAACCGACCTCCCAGCTGCTGGACATCGGCTACGTGACGGCCGACGACACCCTGGCCGGCCTGCTCAAGATCACCACCGGCGGACGGGTGCTGCGCATCGAGCGGCTGCGCCTGGCCAGCGGCGAGCCGATGGCCATCGAGACCACGCACCTGTCGGCCAAGCGCTTCCCCGCGCTGCGCCGTTCCCTCGTCAAGTACACCTCCCTCTACACGGCGCTCGCCGAGGTGTACGACGTGCGCCTCGCCGAGGCCGAGGAGACGATCGAGACCTCGCTGGCCACGCCGCGCGAGGCCGGACTGCTCGGCACCGACGTGGGCCTGCCGATGCTGATGCTCTCCCGCCACTCGCTGGACGCCGACGGCGAACCGGTCGAATGGGTGCGTTCGGTGTACCGCGGGGACCGCTACAAGTTCGTCGCCCGGCTCAAGCGCCCCGCCGTCTGAACTCCGTCTGATACCGATATACGGACGGGTCTTACGTTCAGCGGGTAACCCCCCGTAGATTCCTGCGCTCACGCAGATGATCGACGAGGGGACGAGGGTCATGCCTGAACCGGAAACAACGGGGACAGAACGGGACGTGGCGAGTCCGGGCACCACGCCGGGCTCGCCCTCTGCGAGGTCCATCGCCGTATGGGTGCTCGTCGGCCTCATCGGGGCCCTCGGCTGGGGCGTGCTGGCCCTCTCGCGCGGCGAGGAGATCTCGGCCGCCTGGCTGCTCGCCGCCGCACTGGGCTCGTACGCGATCGGCTACCGCTTCTACGCGCGCTTCATCGCGCACCGCGTACTGAAGGTGGACAAGACGCGGGCCACCCCCGCCGAACGCCTTGACAACGGTGTCGACTTCCACCCGACCGACCGGCGGGTGCTCTTCGGCCACCACTTCGCCGCCGTCGCCGGCGCCGGCCCGCTCGTCGGGCCCGTGCTCGCCGCCCAGATGGGCTACCTGCCGGGCACCATCTGGATCGTCGCGGGCGTCATCTTCGCAGGCGCCGTCCAGGACATGGTCACGCTGTTCTTCTCCACCCGCCGCGACGGGCGTTCGCTCGGCCAGATGGCCCGGGACGAGATCGGCCCCGTCGGCGGAGCCGCCGCCCTGGTGGCCGTGTTCGCAATCATGATCATCCTGCTGGCGGTGCTGGCGCTGGTCATCGTCAACGCGCTGGCCCACTCCCCCTGGGGCGTCTTCTCCATCGGCATGACCATCCCGATCGCCCTCTTCATGGGCTTCTACCTCCGCGTGCTGCGGCCGGGCCGGGTCACCGAAGTCTCCGCCATAGGCGTCGCGCTGCTCCTGCTCGCCATCGTCGCGGGCGGCTGGGTCGCGGAGTCCTCGCTGGCCGAGACCTTCACCCTGGAGAAGGAGACGCTGGTCGTCTGGATGATCGGGTACGGCTTCGTCGCGTCGGTACTGCCGGTGTGGATGCTGCTCGCCCCGCGCGACTACCTCTCCACCTTCATGAAGGTCGGCACGATCGCGCTGCTCGCGCTGGGCGTGGTCATCGCGATGCCCACCCTGAAGATGCCCGCGGTCACCGACTTCGCCGCGCGCGGCGACGGCCCGGTCTTCGCCGGATCGATGTTCCCGTTCGTCTTCATCACCATCGCGTGCGGGGCGCTGTCCGGCTTCCACTCCCTGGTCTCCTCGGGCACCACCCCGAAGATGATCCAGAAGGAGACCCAGGTCCGGGTCATCGGCTACGGCGCGATGCTCACCGAGTCCTTCGTCGCCATCATGGCGATGATCGCGGCCTCCATCATCGACCCCGGCCTGTTCTTCGCCGTGAACTCCCCGCCGGGGGTCATCGGCACCACGGTCGAAACCGCCTCGGCGGCGGTGACGAACTTCGGCTTCGCCATCTCCCCGGAGGCCCTCGCTCAGGCGGCGAAGGACGTCGAGGAGGCCAGCCTGCTCTCCCGTACGGGTGGCGCCCCGACGTTCGCACTCGGAATGGCGGAGATCTTCTCGGCCGTCATCGGCGGCGCCGGGATGAAGGCCTTCTGGTACCACTTCGCCATCATGTTCGAGGCCCTGTTCATTCTGACGACGGTGGACGCGGGCACCCGCGTCGGGCGGTTCATGCTCCAGGACACCCTGGGCAACGTGCACAAGTCCTTCCGGAACGTCAGCTGGAAGCCGGGCGTGTGGCTCGCGAGCGCGATCGTCGTCGGCGGCTGGGGCTACTTCCTGTGGGTGGGCATCAAGGACCCGCTGGGCGGCATCAACCAGCTCTTCCCGCTGTTCGGCATCGCGAACCAGCTGCTCGCGGCGGTCGCCCTGGCCGTCTGCACCACGCTGCTGGTCAAGTCCGGGCGGCTGAAGTGGGCCTGGGTGACGGGCGTCCCGCTGGCCTGGGACGTGGCGGTCACGCTGACCGCGAGCTACCAGAAGATCTTCTCGGAGGACGTGAAGGTCGGCTTCTTCGCGCAGCGCGACAAGTACCAGGCCGGCATCGACGCGGACAAGGTCCTGCCGCCCGCGAAGAACATGGGCGAGATGCACACCGTGGTCACCAACGCCACGGTGGACGGCGTGCTGTCGGTGCTGTTCGCGGTCCTGATCATCATCGTGCTGCTGGACGCGGCCCGGACCTGCTTCAAGGCCATCAGCAACCCGGAGTCCGTGAAGCTGTCCGAGGCCCCGTGGACCGAGTCGAAGATCGTCGCCCCGGCCGGGCTGATCCCGACCCCCGAGGAGCGCGCGGAACTCGCGGCGGCCGGGCTCGACTCGGGCGGCGGCGCGGTGAAGGAGCCGGTGTCCTCATGAGCGGCCTGCGCGGGGCCCTGGCTAAGGCCTGGTTCTACCTGCGGGAGTTCTCGGGCGAGGCGGCGTACGACCGGTACGTGGCACACGCCCGCTCCCACGACCCGGCCGCGCCGGTCCTGACCCGGCGCGCCTTCGAACGCGCCCGTACGGACTCCCGCGAGGCCGACCCCCGCGAGGGCTTCCGCTGCTGCTGAGCGGTGCCCGTGCCGCAGGCCCCGCCGCGCTTCCGGCGGGGCCTTCGGCGTGCGGGTGCGGCGCCGTTGCTGGGGCGCTGCCCCAGGCCCCGCGCCTCAATCGCCGGCGGGGCTGGATTTGCCTCGGCTGCGTTGGGGCTTGGCAGTTCGGGGTGTGGGTCGGGGCCGCTCCGGAGCGTCTCCTCGGCTCGCGCACTGAGCCCCCGCTACGAGAGTCCGGCCCAGGTTGCGCGCTCGTCCTGCAGGGACTCTCCTGCGCGACCCCGCCCCACGCCCGGGCTCCGGAAGCGGAAGCCGGGGTGGAGGGGAGTGGGGACGCGCAGGGTTGTCCCCGCAGGACGAGCGCGCAACCCGGGCCGAGGACGTCAGGTCAGGCTCAGTGCGCGAGCCGAGGAGACAACCCGGAGCGGCCCCGCGCACCGACCCCACCGACCAGGCCGCCTGCCAAGGCGAAGCCAGGGCCACATCCAGCCCCGCCGGCGTTTGAGGCGCGGGGTCTGGGGCGGAGCCCCAGGGGCCCCCGGCAAGGCCGAGCCGGACACCGCCGAGCCGCCCGCAGGGCATGCGGCCTGTAGCCACGCCGACACAACATGTGGGGGCTACCGCAACGGCCCGCCCCCACATGTATGCTCATGCCTGCTGTCGCCGCAGGGGAATCCGGTGGGAATCCGGAACTGTCCCGCAACGGTATGAAGTGCACCCATTGGTGCATCCGCAAGTCCGAGGACCTGCCGACAGCGCGCCCGGCTCGACCGAACCGGGTGCCGACACGTCCGGGCCTCGCGGTTGGGCTGGTGGACGCCATGCGGTGTACGCGTTCTGCCACGCCCGCATGCGCCCGCTCGCGCCCCGCCTAGGGCCGGCCGAGCGAGGGAGAGCTCCCGCCGTGACCATCGCGCCTTCCGCACCGCGCGCCGAGTCCATTTCTGGCGACAACACCGAGGGCCCGGGGGCCACGCTGCTGCGTACCCTCACGGAGCTGACGGCGGATCTCCCCGACACCGACCCCGGCCGGGTCGCGGCCTCCGCGCTGCGCGGCCGCAGCGCCGCCGCCGACGAGGCCGAGCTGCGCGGGCTCGCCACCGAGGCCGCCGCCGGACTGATCTCCGAGGACCCGGCCTACTCCCGGCTCGCCGCCCGGCTGCTGACGCTGGCCGTCCGCGACGAGGCCTCGGGCCAGGGCTCCACCTCCTTCTCGGCCTCCGTCGCCGTAGGCCACCGCGAGGGGCTGATCGCCGACCGCACGGCCGAGTTCGTGAAGACCCACGCGGCCCGCCTGGACGCGCTGGTCGAGCACACCCTCGCCGAGGGCGCCGACGACCGCTTCGGCTTCTTCGGCCTGCGCACCCTGCACAGCCGCTACCTGCTGCGCCACCCGATCACCCGTCAGGTCATCGAGACCCCGCAGTACTTCATGCTGCGCGTGGCCTGTGGCCTCGCCGCGGACGAGAGCGTCCAGGCCGTCGAGGAAGTGGCCTCGCTGTACCGGCTGATGAGCCGCCTCGACTACCTGCCGTCCTCCCCCACGCTCTTCAACTCCGGCACCCGGCACCCGCAGATGTCTTCCTGCTACCTGCTGGACTCCCCGCTGGACGAGCTGGACTCGATCTACGACCGCTACCACCAGGTCGCCCGCCTCTCCAAGCACGCCGGCGGCATCGGCCTGTCGTACTCCCGCATCCGCGCCCGCGGTTCGCTGATCCGCGGCACCAACGGCCACTCCAACGGCATCGTGCCGTTCCTGAAGACGCTGGACGCCTCCGTCGCCGCCGTGAACCAGGGCGGCCGCCGCAAGGGCGCCGCCGCGGTCTACCTGGAGACCTGGCACGCGGACATCGAGGAGTTCCTGGAGCTGCGCGACAACACCGGTGAGGACCAGCGCCGTACGCACAACCTGAACCTCGCCCACTGGGTGCCGGACGAGTTCATGCGCCGCGTGAACGCCGACGCCGACTGGTCGCTGTTCTCCCCGGCCGACGTGCCCGAGCTCGTCGACCTGTGGGGTGACGACTTCGACGCCGCCTACCGCAAGGCCGAGGCGGACGGCCTGGCCCGCAAGACCATGCCCGCCCGCGACCTGTACGGCCGGATGATGCGCACCCTCGCGCAGACCGGCCAGGGCTGGATGACCTTCAAGGACGCCTCCAACCGCACGGCGAACCAGACCGCCGAGCCGGGCACCGTCGTGCACTCCTCGAACCTGTGCACCGAGATCATCGAGGTCACCAACGACGGCGAGACGGCCGTCTGCAACCTCGGCTCGGTCAACCTCGGCGCGTTCGTGCTCGACGGCGGGATCGACTGGGAGCGCCTGGACGAGACCGTCCGCACCGCGGTGACCTTCCTCGACCGCGTGGTGGACATCAACTTCTACCCGACCGAGCAGGCCGGCCGCTCCAACGCCCGCTGGCGCCCGGTGGGCCTGGGCGCGATGGGCCTCCAGGACGTCTTCTTCAAGCTGAAGCTGCCCTTCGACTCCCCCGAGGCGAAGGCCCTTTCCACCAAGCTCTCCGAGCGCATCATGCTGGCCGCGTACGAGGCCTCCTGCGACCTGGCCGAGCGCAGCGGCCCGCTGCCGGCCTGGGAGCAGACCCGCACCGCTCGCGGCGTCCTGCACCCGGACCACTACGCCGTGGAGCTGAACTGGCCGGAGCGCTGGGACGCGCTGCGCGCCCGGGTCGCGAAGACCGGCATGCGCAACTCCCTGCTGCTGGCCATCGCCCCGACGGCGACGATCGCCTCGATCGCGGGCGTGTACGAGTGCATCGAGCCGCAGGTCTCCAACCTCTTCAAGCGCGAGACGCTCAGCGGTGAGTTCCTCCAGGTCAACGGCTACCTGGTGGAGGAGCTGAAGCAGCTCGGCGTGTGGGACGCCCAGACCCGCGAGGCGCTGCGCGAGTCCAGCGGCTCGGTCCAGGGCTTCGGCTGGATCCCGGCCGAGGTCCGCAACCTGTACCGGACGGCGTGGGAGATCCCGCAGCGCGGTCTGATCGACATGGCGGCGGCCCGTACCCCGTTCCTCGACCAGTCGCAGTCGCTGAACCTGTTCCTGGAGACGCCCACCATCGGCAAGCTCTCCTCGATGTACGCGTACGCCTGGAAGCAGGGCCTGAAGACCACGTACTACCTGCGTTCGCGCCCGGCGACGAAGATCGCCCGCGCCGCTTCCGGCAGCGCCGTCCCCGCCGCCGCGACCCCCCTCCCGCAGGCCGTCGACGCCGACGCGCTGGCCTGCTCCCTTGAGAACCCCGAGTCCTGCGAGGCCTGCCAGTAATGAGCTCCAACGACACCAAGAACCTCCTGGACCCGGGCTTCGAGCTCACGCTCCGCCCCATGCGCTACCCGGACTTCTACGAGCGCTACCGGGACGCGATCAAGAACACGTGGACGGTGGAGGAGGTCGACCTCCACTCGGACGTCGCCGACCTCGCGAAGCTGACGCCCTCCGAGCAGCACATGATCGGCCGGCTGGTCGCGTTCTTCGCGACGGGCGACTCGATCGTCTCGAACAACCTGGTGCTGACGCTCTACAAGCACATCAACTCCCCGGAGGCGCGCCTGTACCTGTCGCGCCAGCTGTTCGAGGAGGCCGTGCACGTCCAGTTCTATCTGACGCTGCTCGACACCTACCTGCCCAACCCGGACGACCGCGCGGCCGCGTTCGACGCGGTCGAGGAGATCCCGTCGATCCGCGAGAAGGCGCAGTTCTGCTTCAAGTGGATCAACGAGGTCGAGAAGCTGGACCGGCTGGAGACGGCTGCCGACCGCCGCCGCTTCCTGCTGAACCTGATCTGCTTCGCGGCGTGCATCGAGGGCCTGTTCTTCTACGGTGCCTTCGCGTACGTGTACTGGTTCCGGTCCCGCGGCCTGCTGCACGGCCTGGCGACCGGCACCAACTGGGTGTTCCGCGACGAGACCATGCACATGAACTTCGCCTTCGAGGTCGTGGACACGGTCCGCAAGGAGGAGCCGGAGCTCTTCGACGACGCCCTCCAGCAGCAGGTCACCGACATGCTGAAGGAAGCCGTCGAGGCGGAGCTGCAGTTCGGCCGCGACCTGTGCGGTGACGGCCTGCCGGGCATGAACACCGAGTCGATGCGCGAGTACCTGGAGTGCGTCGCGGACCAGCGTCTGGTGCGCCTCGGCTTCCCGCCGGTGTACGGCTCGCAGAACCCGTTCTCCTTCATGGAGCTGCAGGGCGTCCAGGAGCTGACGAACTTCTTCGAGCGCCGTCCGTCGGCCTACCAGGTCGCGGTCGAGGGCACGGTCGACCTGGACGAGGACTTCTAGTCGTAACCGGACCCCAGTGGGCCGGGGCGGCCCGGCTGCGCCCCGGCGGGCTGGTGTACGGGGGCGCCGTCGGGGTGGCCACCGCGCACGCGCACCACTCCGTACAGGTCGTCGCCGCGCTGGACGGCGACGACCTGCTGCTGGCGGGCCCCTCCGGGGAGCCCTTCGCCTGCCGGGCGTACGTGGTGCCGGCCGGCGTACGGCACGCCGTGCTGCGCGGCACGGAGCGCGGGCTGCTGCTGCACTACGACCCGGCCTCGGCCGCGGGGCGCCTGCTCACGGCGCGGGCGGGGGTCGCGGAGGGGCTGCTGCCGCCCGGGCTGCCCGCCGAGCCCTTCGACGCGGCGTGCGCGCTGGACCGCGTACTGCTGGCGGAGGTGCTGCCCGCCGCGGCCCGGCATCCCGGGCTGGCCCGGGTCGTTGCCTGGCTGCCCGGGCGGGACGGCGTACGACTGTCGGAGGCGGCCGCGGTGGCGGGGCTGTCCGAGAGCAGGCTGGCCCACCTGTTCCGGGCGGAGCTGGGGCTGCCGTTCCGCTCGTACGTGCTGTGGCTGCGGCTGATGCGGGCGGCGGAACTCGCCGCGCGGGGGCACACCCTGACGGACGCTGCGCACGGGGCGGGCTTCTCCGACGGCGCGCACCTCAGCCGGGTGTGCCGCCGGATGTTCGGGATCGCGCCGTCGGAGTCCCGCCGGATCCGGTGGCGGTAGCAGGTTCGTTCAAGCGCGCGGCGGGGCCGCGGGCGCATGGTCGTGCCATGACACGCATCCCGATGCCGCCCCCCGTACGCGCCGCCTTCGAGGCGGAGCTGGCCCGAGCCGGGGCCGCCGCCCCCGACACCGAGGCCATGTGGACCGCCCTGGAACGGGCCCACGTCCTGTCCCAGAACTGGGCCTGGCCGCACACCCGGGCCCACTGGCACATGTTCCGCCTCGCCGTGCGCTGCCGGGACCGCAAGGAGACGGCAGGGCAGGTCCTGCGGATGCTCGTGGCGGGCCCCGGTTCGCTCGCAGGGCGCGTTCCGCAGGGCAACAGCGGCCGCACCCGGGCGGGCCTGCTGACGCCGATGCCCGTGCCGGACGATCTGCGGGCCCTGCTCGGCGGCGCGTAGCTTGGCCGAGAAACACAGGTCACTTGACCCAAACCTGCCCCATGCGTAGCCGGATGCTGACGTACGGTGAAAACGAATGGCCGGATCGCGCCCGAACGTGCTCCGGTCTCGTATCGAGTACACCGCTTTGGGGGCCTTCATGTCTCGCACCGTCCGCACCGCCACCGCCTCCGGGGACAGCGGCTGGACCTGCGTCCCGCGCTGAGTCCAGTCCGGGCACCGATGCGAACGGCCCCGCTCCCTCACAGGAGCGGGGCCGTTCGCATGGTGTGCGTGGACGGACCGGTCAGCCGTTCGGGACGGTCTCGTACCGCGGGGTGCCCTCTTCCATCTGCCGCAGGGCGTCCTTGCGGTCCCGCTTCGAGAGCCGGTCGATGTACAGGTACCCGTACAGGTGGTCGGTCTCGTGCTGGAGGCAGCGAGCGAAGTAGCCGGTGCCTCGCACCTTGATCGGGTTGCCCTGCGCGTCCTGGCCCTCGACCTCGGCGTAGTCCGGGCGGGCGAGGGAGGCGTAGGCCGTCGGGACCGACAGGCAGCCCTCGTTCGAGTCGTCCAGCACGCGCGCGCCCGCGGGCAGCTCCACGAGCTTCGGGTTGATGACGACACCGGTGTGCCGGTTGCCGTCGTCGTCCGGGCAGTCGTAGACGAAGACCTTGGCGTCCACGCCGATCTGGTTCGCGGCCAGGCCCACGCCCTCGGCGGCCTTCTGGCTGGCGAACATGTCGTCGATCAGCTGGGCCAGTTCGCCGCCGAACTCCGTGACGTCCTTGCACTCCCGGTGCAGGACCGGGTTGCCGACCACCGTGATGGGGCGGGCGGTGCCGCGCTCGCGGTGGGCGAGCTCGCGCTCCGCACAGTCCTCGGTGTCCACGACGTACCCGTCGTTCACCTCGGACTCGACAACCTCGTTCTCCTGCTGAGCCATGTCCGCCGTACGCCTTCCGTAAGTCAACAAGTCACCGTGTCGCCGATGGCCACCGATGTGCCCGTACAGCCTACGGCCCCCGCTCAGCAGACTTCTTCGAGATCCCGCCACTCACGGCTGTCCGGACTGTCCGCGACCCAGCCGTCGAGCAGCCCGCGCACCAGGCCGGCCGGCGCCGCGATGCCGCACTCCCGCTCGGGCACCCACAGTGAGCCGGAACCGGTCGTACGGTGCCCCAGCGGCCCGGGATGCCCCGGTTCGCTGTGGTCGTGCGGATCCAGGTGCTCCCCGTCGCCCTCGTCGCTCGGCATCTCGCTCTCGGAACAGGTCCGGCACAGCAGCCGCACCGACGAGGACCAGTCCTCGGCGGCGAAGCCCGCGTCCGCGGCCAGCTGCTCCAGCGCGTCACGGTCGGCCTCGGTGGCCGCCTCCAGCAGCACCACCCAGGTCGGCACCGGCGAGGGGGCCCACAGCTCGATCTCGTCGAACACCGGGTACGAAGGGCCGGCCGCGGTCACGCGCTCGCCGTGCGGGACCCCGTCGTGCAGGACCACCTCGCCCCAGCGCCGCCCCGAGGAGGGCAGCGGGATCGACAGGACCTCCATGCGGGCCGGGTCCAGCCTGCGGCCCCAGACCACCTCGGCCTCGCCCTCGGGCGACAGCCGCACGGCCGCGCTGCCGAGCTCCATACCGACCGGTTCGCCCGTTCCGCCGCCGCCCGCGCCGTGCGGGTCGCCGGGCACCTTCAGCCCGTACGCCTGCCAGGCCCGGCGGGCCAGCGGCCAGTCCTGGAGCGCGGTCGCGGCGATCCCCACGTTCCACCAGTCCGGGGCGCCCGTCTCACGGTCCAGCAGGGCCACGGCGCGCAGCCCGGCGGCCCGCGCCTGCTCCCAGTCGTGCCGGAACTTGTGCAGCAGGGCCAGGTTGAACCAGGACTCGGACAGCCAGGGCTCCAGGTCCGCGGCTCTGGTCAGGAGCGCCCCCGCGTCCTCGTACCGCCCGTCGCCGATCAGCGTGAACGCGCGGTCGGTGGCCTGCCGCCACGAGGCGGAGGGCCGATGCCGTACCTTCCCGAAGATCCTCACGATTCCCGCCTGCCTGGGGGCACCTCCCAGCGGTAGCTGGGACTACGGTGCAGCCTTGCGGACACTCTTACTGGCATCCAACCATGCCCACTCGGACGGCCGCTCATTACCCATGGGTTACCCAGGTGGGACGGGAACAACTCTGTCACGCCCGCCCCTGGCCAGAACCCTCGCCAGGCACTCCACGACCTCCGGCTGGTAGTCCTGGCCGGTGCCCAGGCGCAGCTGTTCCAGGGCGGCCAGTGAGCCGCCCGGGTGACGGCCCCCGCAGGCCAGGTCGTCGTACGCGTTCACCGCGCGCACGATCCGGGCGGCGACGGGCTGCTCCCGGTACGGGTCGGCCTGCCGCTCCACCACCACGGCGACCTCGGCGGGCACCCCGGTCTGGCGGGCCACCTCCCCGCCGAGCCCGGCGATCCGGCGGGCCTCGGCGGGGGGCAGCTGCGCGGTGGCCCCGTCCGGGACCGGGTCGACGAGGGCGAGCTGCCCGATGTCGTGCATCAGGGCCGCGTACTCCAGGACTGTGAGCTCCCGCTCCGACAGGCCCAGCTCCCGGCCGACGGCGCAGCTCAGGGCGGCGACCCGGCGGGAGTGCCCCGGCGGGGTGTAGCCGGCGATCTCGGTGGCCCGGGCGAGGGAGGTGATGGTCTGGCGGTAGGTGGTGCGGATGGCGGTGATCCGGTGGAAGGACATCTGGGTCAGCAGCAGGGGCACGCTGAACACGGGCAGGGCCCACAGCCCGGCGACGGCCGCGCCCAGCGCCATCACCACCCCGGTGGCGCAGATCGCGGAGCCGATGCCGAGCTGGGCGCGCAGCTCGTCGCGCAGCAGGGGACCGTACGGCCAGCCGGTGCGGGCCCCGGCGAGCGCGGCGGCGAGCACCGCGTCGCACAGGGCGGTGAGGCCGAGCAGAAGGACCAGGAAGAGCACGAGGTACGGGCTCTGGCCGAGCCGGTCCTCCAGCCTCCCGGAGTTGTAGAGCGGCTGGAAACAGACGGCGGCGAAGCCGACGGTGAGGACCCGGCGGGCCACGTGGTCGAGGGCCGGGCCGCGGCCGCGCGCGATGTGCGGGACGATCCCGACGAGGGCCGCGGCGACGACGACCGCGACGGTCTGGAGCACCCCGTGGTGGGTGGGCTGCCCGGCGTTCTGGCCGAGCAGGGCGTAGGCGAGGGCTCCGGCGGAGCCGAGCGGTGCGGGCTGGCGGTCCTCGGCCGGGAGGTGACCGGCGGCGTCGCGGCCGTCGCGGCGGGCGAGCTCGCCTACGGTGACCAGGGTGCCGAAGGCCAGGGCCACACCGGGTTCGACCAGGCCGGACCAGAGGGTGTGCCCGAGCGCGACGACCGTCAGCAGGGCCGCCGCGCCGCGGACGGTCCACGCGGCGGCGGCCCTCACGCCCTGCCCTCCGCCTGGCGGCGGGCCGCACCCCTGCCGGGCGGCGGGAGGGCCAGCGCCCCGGCCGGCTCCCCCGCCGGCTCCCCGCTCGGCTCCCCGCCCGGCGGGCCCGGGAGCGCCGGACCCCCGCCGGACCCGCCCCCGGCGGGGGCACCCGCGGAGGTACCGGCAGGGGGACCCGCGGCGATCACCTGGAGATCGTCGTCGGAGGTGACCACCGGATGCCAGCCGTGCCGTCCGATGGCCCCGGTCAGGGCGTCCACCATCGCCGGGTCGAACTGGGCCCCCGCACACCGCTCCAGCTCCGCGAGGGCGACCGGCACCGGCCGGGCCCGGCTGTAGGAGCGGGTCGAGGTCATCGCGTCGAAGGCGTCGGCCACCGCCACCACCCGGGCCAGGACGGGGATCTGCTCTCCGGTCAGCCCGTACGGGTAGCCGGAGCCGTCGACCCGCTCGTGGTGGTGCAGGATCGCGGACCGGGCCTCCCCCAGGAAGCCGATGCCGCGCACCATCTCGTGCCCGTACTCGGGGTGCAGTTCGATGATCCTGCGCTCGTCCGGGGTGAGCGGGCCGTCCTTGCGCAGCAGGCGGGTGGGGACGCCGAGTTTGCCGACGTCGTGCAGGATCCCGGCGATGCGGACGACTTCGAGGCGGTCCTCGCCCATGCCGAGCTCGCGGGCGATCATCGCGGAGGCCTGGCCGACGCGTTCGCTGTGGCCCCGCGTGTACCGGTCCTTGATGTCGACGGCCTGGACGAGGGCGCGGATGGTGGCCCGGTGCGCGGCGCGCTCGCGGTGGTACTGGGCGAAAACCCAGCAGGAGATGTACATCGGCAGCAGGACGAGCAGCGCGGCCGGGAGCCCGTAGGGGCTGCGCCACATGACGGCCATCATCAGCCCGGCGAGGCCGTGCAGGCAGTGCGGGGCGAGGGAGCGGGTCAGCAGGCCGCGCCACGCGGTGGCGGCGGGCCGGCGTTCGGCGGTGACCAGGATGCCCCCGTCGAGCGCGGTGAGCACCAGGCAGAAGGTGACGGCCGCGGCGGCCGCGGGGAGGATCGCGTACGGAAAGTCGGCCACCCAGCCGGGCGGCCCGGATCCCCCGGAGGGCCCGCCGGAGTGGGCCGCTCCGAGGGTGGCCGGGCCGTGCAGCAGGGCGTAGGTCTGCCCCGCGGCCCAGGCGGCCGTCGCCTGCTGGGCCCCGTGCCACACCCGGCGGACCCAGGCGGGCCGCTCGACCACGAGCCCGGCGAGGCCCCCGGGCAGCGCCACGAGCGCGGCGGCGGAGGGGGGCAGCAGGAACACGGCGGCCAGGAGTACGGGGAAGAAGGAGCCGATGCCCTCGGGCACCCGGCTGCCCAGCAGCGGGCAGAGCTTCACGAGTTCGCAGCCGAGGTAGAGCACGGCGAGCAGGGCCACGGACGCCCAGGGGGTGCCGGGGTCGGTGAGGGCCGGGGCGGCGCACGCGAATGCCGCGAGGACGGCGCACAGGATGTATCCGCGCGCCCCCGGCGGAAGTACCCGCATGGCGCTCTCCTCCCCTGAGCTGTGCAAGCCGAGTACCGAATCAAACCAGCACCGGTTGGGGAGAATATGCGGGGCCCCTTGCGAAGCGGACCACATTTTCACATCGGGACATGCGGACGCCCCCGGATTAGCACCTTCGAGTGAACGAAGTGGCTTTCCGGGGGCGGGGGTTCACCTACCGGCCGGAGCGTCAGCCGGGGGCCGGGTTGTCGGCGGCGACGGGACTGTCGACGGTGACGTCGTGATCGGGCACGGCCTGGCCCGACCTGATCAGTTCGATCCGGCCCATCACCTTCGACCGCAGGTCCGTCGGCACGTCGTCCGACCCGCAGCAGCGCTTCACCAGTTTCTTCACGGCCTGCTCCAGGCCGTACTTCTCCAGACAGGGATTGCACTCGCCGAAGTGGGTTTCGAACTTCGTGCAGTCACTGTCGGGCATCTCGTGGTCGAGGAACTCGTAAAGGTGATCCAGGACCTCAGAGCACTCCATCTCGTGCGGCTCTCCGCAACTCATGAGCCCGAGCCTTTCCGGTCGTTCGACTCTCCGGCGCCCGCGGGGACGAGCCCGCGTTCACGGGCATAGTCCTCCAGCATTCCGCGGAGTTGACGGCGGCCACGGTGCAGTCGCGACATGACCGTACCGATGGGTGTACCCATGATGTCCGCGATCTCCTTGTACGCAAACCCCTCCACGTCGGCAAGATAGACCGCGATGCGGAACTCCTCCGGAATCGCCTGCAGGGCTTCCTTCACATCCGAATCGGGCAGGTGGTCCAGCGCCTGCGACTCCGCCGAACGCAGACCGGTCGACATGTGCGACTCGGCGCGTGCCAGCTGCCAGTCCTCGATCTCCTCCGCGGCGCTGCGCTGCGGCTCGCGCTGCTTCTTGCGGTAGGAGTTGATGAAGGTGTTCGTCAGAATGCGGTACAGCCACGCCTTCAGGTTGGTGCCCTCGCGGAACTGGTGGAAGGACGCGTACGCCTTTGCGTACGTCTCCTGGACCAGGTCCTCGGCGTCGGCCGGATTGCGCGTCATGCGCAGCGCGGCCGAGTACATCTGGTCGAGGTAGCCGAGGGCATCCCTCTCGAAGCGCGCATTGCGCTCCGGGGTCGTTTCCTCCGCGTGGCCTTCGTCGGTCCCAGCGACAGGACCCACCTCCTCCGACTGCGTGGCGACTCCGAAAGCGGACCCGCTCGAATCGGAGAATAGTCGACCTTCCCGGACCTCCGCCGCCCGAGGCGAACTGCGCTTGGGCCCGGGCAGCACTGTCCAGTCCAGGTCAGCGGCCTGCGGACGGTTCTGGCTGATGACCTGGGTCATGCGCTCCCTCTCCTCCGACGATTTCCCGTACGTACCGACATCCGGGACAACAGAAGGGCCGGGCGGCACATTCCCGTGCGGGGGACGGGTTCACGGACCCGGCCGGGGTACGTCAGGTCGGGGTGCTCGGGCGGGCCCGGCAGCCCGCTCCGGAGCACGCCGGCCCCACCCTGCCCGCCGCCGGGGCCGCGCACGGGACCGCGCCGGGCTCGGCCGTGCCTCCTGCCGCTATCGTCCGGCCTTCGTCCGGGGCTCGTCCGGGCTTCAGGGCTTCGGGGGTGTGCTGCGGATCACCGCCGGGCCCGTGAGCCACTCGGCGACCGCCTCGGTGATCATCGCGAGGGCCTCCTCCTGGGTCAGCTCCGCCTTCTTCGGCACCGCGAAGCCGTGGTCCCCGTACGGGATCTCCACCAGCGTGTGGCCGCCCCCGGGGAACTCCTCCGGGCGCCCGAAGGGGTCCCTGGCGCCCTGGACCACGAGGGTGGGCCGCCCGGCCCCGGTGAGCTCGTCCGCCCGGGAGCGCTCCGGCCGGCCCGGCGGATGCAGCGGGAAGGCCAGGGCCAGCACCCCGGCCGCGTCCAGCTCGGCGGCGGTCCGGCAGGCCACCCGGGCCCCGGCGCTGCGCCCGCCCGCGACCACCGGCAGCCCGGGCTTCACCAGCGCCGGCCACAGGGCGCGCCAGCCCTCGTCGAGCACCTTGGGCGCGGCGGCGACCTTCTTGCCGGCCACCCGCCAGGGCTGCTCGACCAGGGCCACGGTGATCCCGCGGGCGGGCAGCGCCTCGGCCAGGGCCCGCAGGTCCCGGGCCTCGATGCCGCCGCCGGCGCCGTGGCTTACGGCGAGGACGAGCTTCGCCCCGGGGGCGGTGTGCCAGGTGATGCGGGCCTCGCCCGCCGGGGTCCGGACGCTCTCGGTACGCGTGGTCATGCCCCCATCGTGCCGCCCCGCCCGGTCAGAAGAGGGTGCCCTCTTCTGGCGCGGCGAGCTCCTCCAGGAGCTCCGGCCCGTTGTTGCGCACGTTGCTCACGGCCGTGGACACCGGGTAGGCGCGCATCAGCCCGCCCGGCGGCGGCGCGAGCAGCTCCCGCAGCGCGCCCTCGGTGTCGGTGTCCGCCGGGTCCAGCCAGGCGTCCCAGCGGTCCGGGGTGAGCATGAGCGGCATCCGGGGGTGGATGTCGGCGAGGGAACGGGGCCCCTCGGCCGGGGCCACGCCCAGCGGCCCGGTCTCGGCCTCGGTGGTGATCACCGAGCAGGTGACCCGCCAGGCGAGCGGATGCTCGTCGGGCAGGGTCCGGTCGCGCCAGAACTCGTATATCCCGGCCATCGCGAAGACGGAGCCGTCGGAGGGGAGCACGAAGTACGGCTGCTTGCGCGCCCGCTTCCTCTTCCCCTCGACCTCCAGCTGCCGCTCGTCGTGGGCGGTGACCCACTCGTAGTAGCCGTCGGCGGGGACGATGCAGCGGCGCTGCGCGAAGGGGCGGCGGAAGGAGGGCTTCTCGGCCAGCGTCTCGGACCGCGCGTTGATCATCCGGGCGGCGCCGTCGGGGTTCTGGGCCCAGGAGGGCACGAGCCCCCATCGCAGGACGCGCAGCTGGCGAACCGGACGCGGGTCCTGGGCGTCTTTCAGGGGACGGTCGAGGACGACGTGGACCTCTTTCGTCGGCGCCACGTTCCAGTCGGGGGCCAGGGACTCCTCCGGCTCCCACCGCTCGATGCCGAAGGCCTCCACCAGGTCCTCGGGCTTACGGCTCGCCGCATACCTTCCGCACATGGCTGCCACACTGCCATGGCATCCGACCACCACCGCAAGGAGTCCGCCACTTCATGGACATCAGCACGACGGCCGGCCTGTGGGGCCGGCTCACGGGCATACAGACGGCCCCCGAGCAGTGGCTGGTGATCGCGACCGGGCTGGTCGCACTGGCCGCTGTGGGGCCCCGCCCGCTGTGGCGGGTGTCGCGCAACGCGGTCACCATCGCGCACGAGGGCGGACACGGACTGCTGGCGCTGCTGACCGGGCGGCGCCTGGACGGGATACGGCTGCACTCCGACACCAGCGGGGTCACCGTCAGCCGCGGCCGGCCCACCGGGCTGGGGATGGTCCTGACCGCGGCCGCCGGCTACACGGCGCCCTCGCTGCTCGGGCTCGGCGGGGCGGTGCTGCTCTCGGCGCACCGGATCACCCTGCTGCTGTGGGTGGCCACCGCCCTGCTGGTGGCGATGCTGGTGATGATCCGCAACGCGTACGGGGCCCTGACGGTCCTGCTCACGGGCGGGACCTTCGTGCTGGTGAGCTGGCTCGCGCCGGCCGAAGTGCAGGCGGTGTTCGCGTACGGGGCGGTGTGGTTCCTGCTGCTGGGCGGCGTACGCCCGGTCTTCGAGCTCCAGGTCAAGCGGCGCCGGGGCGGAGCGCCCGACTCCGACGCGGACCAGCTGGGGCGGCTCACGGGGGTGCACCCGGTCGTGTGGCTCCTCCTCTTCCACGTCGTCGCGCTGTGCTCGCTGATCGGCGGCGGGCGCTGGCTGCTCGATCTCTGAGACTGCGCCACTGATCAAGATCTGTGGCCATGGGAAGCCACTAAAGTGGGGCCATGACCGAGACCCCCGCGCTCCACGCCCTCTGGCCCGCCCCCGTCGCCGACGCAGCCGTCCACGCCACCGTCACCGTGCCCGGGTCCAAGTCGGTCACCAACCGCGCTCTCGTGCTCGCCGCACTGGCCGCCGAGCCGGGCTGGGTACGCCGCCCGCTGCGCTCGCGCGACTCCCAGCTGATGTCGGACGCCCTGCGCGCGATGGGCGTGGGCATCGAGGAGACCGTCTCGTCCAGCTCCGCCCCCGCCGCCGACGGCTCGGTGGGCGGCGAGGCCTGGCGGATCATCCCGGCGGCCCTGCACGGCCCGACGACCGTGGACGTCGGCAACGCCGGAACGGTCATGCGCTTCCTGCCGCCCGTCGCCACCCTCGCCGACGGCGACATCCGCTTCGACGGCGACCCGCGCTCCTACGAGCGCCCGCTCGGCCAGGTCATCACCGCGCTGCGCACCCTCGGCGCCCGGATCGACGACGACGGCCGGGGCGCGCTGCCGCTGACCGTCCAGGGCGGCGGGGCCCTGGAGGGCGGCACGGTCGAGATCGACGCCAGCAACTCCTCGCAGTTCGTCTCCGCGCTGCTGCTCTCCGCCCCGCGCTTCAACCAGGGCGTCGAGGTCCGGCACGTGGGCGGCAACCTGCCCTCGATGCCGCACATCCGGATGACGGTGGAGATGCTGCGCGCGGCGGGCGCGCAGGTCGACACCCCCGAGGCGGGCGGCGAGAAGGACGTGTGGCGGGTCGCGCCCGGCGCGCTGCTGGGCCGCGACATGGTGGTGGAGCCGGACCTCTCCAACGCCCAGCCCTTCCTGGCCGCCGCGCTGATCACCGGCGGCACGGTCACCATCCCGGACTGGCCGCGCCGCACCACGCAGCCCGGTGACGCGCTGCGCCGGATCTTCACCGAGATGGGCGGCTCCTGCGAGCTGACCGACGCCGGCCTGGTCTTCACGGGCACCGGCAAGATCCACGGCATCGACGTGGACCTGAGCGAGGTCGGCGAGCTCACCCCGGGCATCGCCGCGGTGGCGGCCCTGGCCGACTCGGAGTCGGTGCTGCGCGGGGTCGCGCACCTGCGGCTGCACGAGACGGACCGGCTGGCGGCGCTCACCAAGGAGATCAACGCGCTCGGCGGTGACGTCACGGAGACGGCGGACGGCCTGCACATCCGGCCGCGCCCGCTGCACGGCGGCACCTTCCACACGTACGACGACCACCGGATGGCCACCGCGGGCGCGGTGATCGGCCTGGCGGTGAAGGGCGTGGAGATCGAGAACGTGGCGACCACCGCGAAGACCCTGCCGGACTTCCCGAAGATGTGGACGGACATGCTCGCGGGCGACGGCGGGGACCCCGCGGCCCCCGGACCGGGTGCGGGAGCGTAGGGCCCGTCATGCGCAGGTACGGCAAGCACACCGACGAGGACGACATCCGCCAGCGGCCCAACCCCAAGGGCAACCGGCCGCGGACCAACATCCGGCCCAAGCACGAGGACGCCTCCGAGGGCTTCGTCCTGACCGTCGACCGGGGCCGGCTGACCTGCCTCGTCGGGGACCGCGCGGTCCACGCCATGAAGTCCAGGGAGCTGGGCCGCAAGGCGGCGGTGGTCGGCGACCGGGTGTGGATCGTCGGGGACCTGTCCGGCAAGAAGGACACCCTGGCCCGGATCGTGCGGATCGAGGAGCGCAAGTCCGTCCTGCGCCGCACCGCCGACGACGACGACCCCTACGAGCGCGTGGTCGTCGCCAACGCCGACCAGCTGGCCATCGTCACGGCCCTGGCCGACCCGGAGCCGCGGCCCCGGATGATTGACCGCTGCCTGGTGGCGGCGTACGACGCCGGGCTGGAGCCGCTGCTGGTGCTGACCAAGTCCGACCTGACGTCCGCGGACAAGATCCTGGAGATCTACTCGACCTTCGGCCTGAACTACGTGGTCACCAACCGCGAGGAGCTTGCTACGGGCGACGCGGCCGCCAAGGTGCGCGAGCGCCTGGAGGGCCGGATCACCGCGTTCGTCGGGCACTCGGGCGTCGGCAAGACCACACTGGTCAACTCGCTGGTGACGCCGGACCGCAAGCGGGCGACCGGCGTGGTCAACGCGGTCACCGGGCGCGGCCGCCACACCACCACCTCGGCCCTGGCGCTGCCGCTGCCCGGGATGGACGGCTGGGTCATCGACACCCCGGGCGTGCGCTCCTTCGGCCTGCACCACGTGGACCCGTCCCGGGTGATCCTGGCCTTCCCCGAGCTGGTTCCGGGCACGGAGGGGTGCCCGCGCGCGTGCAGCCACGACGAGCCGGACTGCGCGCTCGACAAGTGGGTGGAGGACGGCCACGCGGACCCGGCGCGGCTGTATTCGCTGCGGCGGCTGCTGGAGACGCGGGAGCGGCGCGAGGGCGACTGACCGTACGGCGCCGTGCAGCGGGGTTTGCGGAAGGCCGTGTCTGGTAAATGGATAGTCGCACCAAGTGGCGCGCAGGTTCAGGCCGGAAGTCGGGCCCAGACCGTGTCACGTGACGCGGGGAGGCATCGACATGGCGTGGCTGCTGGTCGTGGTCGCGGGAATCCTGGAGACCGGCTTCGCGGTCTGCCTCAAGCTGTCCCACGGCTTCACCCGGCTGTGGCCGACCATCGCCTTCGCGTGCTTCGCGCTCGGCAGCTTCGGTCTGCTGACGCTGGCGCTCAAGAAGCTGGACGTGGGTCCGGCGTACGCGGTGTGGACGGGCATCGGGGCGGCCGGGACGGCGATCTACGGCATGGTCTTCCTCGGGGACCTGGTCTCCACCCTCAAGCTCGTGTCGATCTCCCTGGTCATCCTGGGGGTCATCGGGCTCCAGCTGTCCGGCTCCTCGCACTGACCGTCCGCAGCAGCTCGGCGAGCGCGGGCCCGGCCGGGCCCTCCGGCGGGGCGATCACGTAGGAGAGCGCGAGCCGGACGGCGAGTTCGCACCGCTGCGTGCCCTCCCCCGGCGTCAGGGCGGCCGCCGCCCGGTCCCGTACCTCGCGGGCCAGCTGGCCCGGCCCGGGAGGCCCGGCGCCCGGCCGGGGAGGCAGGCCTGGGGCTGGCAGGCCGGTGTTCCAGGACCCGGTGAGCAGGGCCCGTACGACGGGCTGCGCGCGGGCGGCCCGTACGGTCCACTCGGCGACGGCCAGGAGCCGGTCGGCGGCCGTGGCCGGGGTGCCCAGGGCCCGGTCGACCCCGTCGAGGTAGCGGTCGGCCTCGCGCCGGACCAGGGCCCGGCCCAGTCCGGCCTTGCCGCCGAACTCGTTGTAGAGGGTCTGCCGGGACACCCCGGCGGCGGCCGCGACGTCGACCATCCGCACGGCCGGCCAGGGGCGTGCGGCTAGCGCCGCTCCGGCCGCTTCCAGTAAGGACTCCCGGGCTGCCGGCATGGTCGCCTCCCCACTGGCATGGCCGCTGGGCTTCTCCGCCAGAGTTGACGGGGCGACAGGTCCTGTCAAGGGCGCGTCCCGGCCGCACTGTGGACCTCGTTGGTGGGGGTGCGGGAGTCTCGATACTGTTCGGGCATGCCCGAGTATGACGATGACCTGCGCCTTGCCCTCGAACTCGCCGACGCGGCGGACGCCGTCACGATGCAGCGGTTCCGCGCCCTCGACCTGGTGGTCGAGACGAAGCCGGACATGACTCCGGTGAGCGAGGCGGACAAGGCCGCCGAGGAGGTCGTCCGGGCCGGCATCGAGGCCGCGCGGCCCGGTGACGCGATCCTGGGCGAGGAGTACGGGCTCAAGGGCAGCGGCCCGCGCCGCTGGGTGGTGGACCCGATCGACGGCACGAAGAACTACGTGCGCGGGGTCCCGGTCTGGGCCACGCTGATCTCCCTGATGGCGGAGGGCGCGGACGGCGTCTTCGAACCGGTGGTCGGCGTGGTGTCCGCGCCGGCGCTGGGCCGCCGCTGGTGGGCCACGCGGGGCGGGGGCGCGTACGCGGGCGGGGCGCTGGGCGAGACCGCTGCGATCGGCGTGTCCAAGGTGGCCGGGCTGGGCGATGCCTCGTTCGCCTACTCCTCGCTGAGCGGCTGGGAGGATCGGGGCCGGCTCGCCGGGTTCCTGGACCTGACCCGCGCGTGCTGGCGTACGCGCGGCTACGGCGATTTCTGGCCGTACATGATGGTGGCGGAGGGCTCGCTGGACCTGTGCGCCGAACCGGAACTGAACCTGTGGGACATGGCGGCCATCGCGGTCGTGGTCCAGGAGGCGGGCGGCCGTTTCACCAGCCTGGACGGGGTGGACGGGGTGCACGGCGGGAACGCGGCGGCCTCCAACGGGCTGCTGCACGAGCGGATGCTGGAGCACCTGCGGCCGCGCGCCTGAGGTCCGGCCGGTGTGCGCCCGCGCACCGAAACGGTGAACACC
This sequence comes from Streptomyces sp. NBC_01408, assembly GCF_026340255.1. GTDB lineage: Bacteria > Actinomycetota > Actinomycetes > Streptomycetales > Streptomycetaceae > Streptomyces. The sequence goes on from NZ_JAPEPJ010000001.1 coordinate 348,134, forward strand.
CGTTCCCACGCGCCTTCTTGCTGCCCTCCCGCGTCCGTGGGAATCTGAGACTCCCCCCGCTTGTGCGCTTGTGAATGTCTTCTCAAGTGCACCCGCCCAAGCGGCGGGACTCACCCAGGAGGTGGCTCTCTTCATGCTCGTCCGTGACGCCATGAGCACCGTGATCCTCACCCTCGGACCCGCGCACACCCTCCGGCAGGCGGCCTGCCTGATGTCCGGCCGGCGCGTCGGCGCGGCCGTCGTCCTCGACCCCGACCACAGCGGAATCGGCATCCTGACCGAGCGCGACATCCTCAACTCGATCGGCGCCGGCCACGACCCCGACCAGGAGTCCGTGGGCGCGCACACCACCAACAACGTGGTGTTCTGCACGCCGGACGCCACCTTGCAGGACGCCGCCGAGGCCATGGCCCACGGCGGTTTCCGGCATCTGATCGTGCTGGAGCACGGCGGCCCGGTGGGCATCGTCTCCGTACGCGACATCATCCGCTGCTGGGTCCCGGCCCGGCGCACCGTCCCGGCCTGACCCGAACGACGACGGGCCGGAACCCTCCGAAGGAGGTTCCGGCCCGTCGTCCTGCTACGACAAGCGGTCCATCAGCCGCGAAGGGCCTGGACCGCGGCTTCCAGTCGCTTGCCGAAGTCACCGTCCGCCTGGCGGAAGTTGTCGATGGCGCGCTCGACGATGTCGTCGCGGGAGACCTTGGCGATGAAGCCGGACAGGTTCTCGATCAGACGGGACTTCTCGTCCTCGGAGTACAGGCGGTAGAGGTTGCCCGCCTGGACGAAGTCGTTGTCCTCGCTGTGCACCGGCGCGGCGTGGTTGCCCGTGCCGCCGGTCACCGGGGTGGACACCCACAGCGGGCGGTCCGTCTGCTGCGGGCCGCCGAAGCTGTTCGGCTCGTAGTTCTTCGCACCCTTGTGGCGGCCGTCGTACAGGTAGCCGTCACGGGAGTTGGTGCGCGCCTCGGTGGCGTGCGGACGGTTCACCGGCAGGTGGTCCGCGTTGATGCCGACGCGGTAGCGGTGGGCGTCGCCGTAGCCGAAGAGGCGGCCCTGGAGCATCTTGTCCGGAGACGGACCGATGCCGGGGACGAAGTGCGCCGGGCTGAATATGCTCTGCTCGACCTCGGCGAAGACGTTCTCCGGGTTGCGGTTGAGCTCCAGCTTGCCGATCTCGATCGGCGGGTAGTCCTCGTGCGGCCACACCTTGGTGAGGTCGAACGGGTTGAAGCGGTACTGGGCCGCCTCGGCCGCCGGCATGATCTGGACCTGCACGGTCCAGCTCGGGAAGTCGCCGCGCTCGATGGACTCGCGCAGGTCGCGCTGGTGGGAGTCCGGGTCCTCGCCGGCGAGCTGGTTGGCCTCGGCCTGGGTGAGGTTCTTGATGCCCTGGTCGGTCTTGAAGTGGTACTTGACCCAGAAGGCCTCGCCGGCCTCGTTGTTCCACTGGAACGTGTGCGAGCCGTAGCCGTTCATGTGGCGGTAGGACGCCGGGATGCCGCGGTCACCGAAGAGCCAGGTCACCTGGTGGGTCGACTCGGGGCTCAGGCCCCAGAAGTCCCACACGTTGTCGGCTTCCTGCGAGCCCGTGTACGGGTCGCGCTTCTGGGTGTGGATGAAGTCCGGGAACTTGATGGCGTCCTTGATGAAGAACACCGGGGTGTTGTTGCCGACGAGGTCGTAGTTGCCCTCTTCGGTGTAGAACTTCAGCGCCCAGCCGCGGGGGTCGCGCACCGCGTCGGCGCTGCCGAGGTTGCCCGCGACGGTGGAGAAGCGCAGGAACGTTTCGGTCTGCTTGCCGACCTCGGACAGGAACTTGGCCCGGGTCCACTGGGAGACGTCACGGGTCAGCGTGAAGGTGCCGTACGCACCGGCGCCGCGGGCGTGCACCACGCGCTCCGGGATCCGCTCGCGGTTGAAGTGGGCGAGCTTCTCCAGCAGCAGCTGGTCCTGGACGAGAACGGGCCCGCCGACGCCAGCGGTCTCACTGTTCTGGTTGTCGGCGACCGGAGCCCCGGCCTCCGTGGTGAGCGGTCCCTGCGTCACGTGCGCCTCCTGCGTCATTCTGCGTGTCCTGTCCTTGGCCTGTGCTGTGTTCGATCCTACGATGGACTTTGTCTAAGTCAAGTGAGTATCCAAGTCCGCACTGATTCGGGAGTTACACCGAGTCCCCGCGCTGTTAGGCTGGCATCCATGAGTGACCTGCTGGAACGACTTCGCGGACGCGGATGGCGCATGACCGCACAGCGGCGCGTCGTGGCCGAGGTGCTCGACGGTGACCACGTTCACCTGACGGCGGACGAGGTGCACGCGCGAGCGGTGGTCAAGCTCCCCGAGATCTCCCGGGCGACGGTATACAACACGCTCGGAGAACTCGTCTCGCTCGGCGAAGTCTTGGAAGTCGCGACCGATCGCCGGGCCAAGAGGTACGACCCGAACGCCCACCGGCCGCACCAGCACCTGGTCTGCGCCCAGTGCGGCGCGATCCGCGACGTCCACCCGGCGGGCAACCCGCTGGCCGATCTGCCCGACACCGAGCGCTTCGGCTTCGTCGTGTCGGCGGTCGAGGTGACGTATCGCGGGGTGTGCCCGAACTGCGCCGCCACCTAGGGCGGCCGGAGAAGACCTGACATAACGCGGAAGGCCGGGAGCCGAGGCTCCCGGCCTTCCGCGTTCCGCGGTTCCCGCGATTTCTGCAGCCGCAAACGACTCGAGGCCCGGATCCATGGGATCCGGGCCTCGGGCCTTCAGTAGCGGGGACAGGATTTGAACCTGCGACCTCTGGGTTATGAGCCCAGCGAGCTACCGAGCTGCTCCACCCCGCGTCGGTAAACCTGACTTTACGTGAGGGGGCACGGCAGATGCAAATCGGTTAACCGGCCAGCCCGCGGTGGAGCAGCGAGGTCAGGGTGTCGACCACCTCGTCGTCGTCGAAGGCGACCCCGCTGGTCATGGCCGCGTACCCCAGCATCGAGACCATGGCCCCGATCGCCGCGGCGACCAGCTCGGGGTCCCCGGGGACCTCCTGGCCGCGTTCGCGCATGTACGCGAGGTGCTCACGCAGCGGCGCGGTGTCCCCCACGAGCCGCTCCCAGGCCAGCCCGGACCGGGGCGGCTCGGCCATGGACTTCTGGAAGAGGGCGACCACCACCGGCAGGTGGTCCCGGAAGACCCCCCAGGTGGCCGCCACGTGCGTACGCAGCTGCGCGCGGTCGGCGAGGTCGTGCTCGCGCGGGTGGCCGCCGGCCCCGACCGCCTCGTCCACCTGGGCCCCGATGTCCGCGAGCAGCGCGTTCAGCAGCTCCTCCTTGCCGGCGAAGTGCTCGTAGAAGGACCCGGTGGAGCGGCCGGCCGCCTTGGTGATGTCGGTGATCTTCGTCTGCGCGTAGCCGCGCTCCAGGAAGAGGGCGCGTGCCGCCTCCTTGAGCGCCGCCTCCGTGCCGGCCGCCCGCTCCTTGCGCACTCCCACCGCGATCCCCGTTCCCTCTTGACGCCTCGTTCGCGGCCTCATCATACTGAACCCAGTTTCACCGAATTGAGATTCAGTGAATGAGCATTCAGCGAAAGGGGCGGACATGCGTGTGTCAGTCATCGGGGGCGGAGTGGCCGGAGCGGCGAGCGCGATCGCGTTGCGCCGGCGCACGGGCGCCGAGGTCACGGTCCACGAGGCGTACGAGACCGTGTCGGACCAAGATGCGGCCGGCCAGGTGGGCTCGTTCCTGAGCCTCGCCGTCAACGGGCTGCGGGGGCTGGACGAGCTGGGCTGCCTCGCCGCGGTCCAGGCCGCCGGGTTCCCGGTCGCCGACCAGCTGATGTGGTCGGCCTCGGGCAAGCTCCTCGGCCGGGTGCCCCGCGGCCGGCTGGCCTCGGACACCCTGCACAGCACGACCCTGCTGCGCGGCCGGCTCGTGGAGGTGCTGCGGGCCGAGGCGGTGCGGGCGGGGGCCCGCTTCGTGACGGGGCGGCGGGTGGTCCCCTCGGAGGCGGAGGGGGACCTGGTGGTGGCGGCGGACGGCATCTGGTCGGCGGCCCGCACCGCGCTGGACCCGGCGGCGCCGGCCCCCGAGTACGCGGGGCTCTACAGCGTGTCGGGGGTCTCGCACCTCCCGGACCTGGCCCGGGGCTCCTTCCACATGGTCTTCGGCCACCGGGGGGCGTTCCTGTACATCCCGGCGCCGGACGGCACGGTGTGGTGGTCGGCCCAGGTGGCCGCGCCGGAGCCGCCGGACCCGGCGGAGGTCACCTCGGGCCTGCTGGAGGAGCTGTACCGCACCTCTCGGATGCCGCTGGAGGTGCTGCGGGCGGCGACGCGCGTGGACCGGCCGACGCCGATGCACCGGCTGGCGGAACTTCCCGTCTGGCACGACGACCGCACCGTCCTGATCGGCGACGCGGCCCATCCGGTGGGCGCCGGGCAGGGCGCGTCCATGGCGATCGAGGACGCGGTGGCCCTGGCCGGAGCCGTGGCCGCGTCCCCGGACGTCCCGTCGGCCCTGGCCGCGTACACCCGCCTACGCCGCCCCCGCGCGGCCCGCATGACCAGGTCGGCCGCGTCCAACCGGGACTCCAAGACCCCGGGCACCATGCAACGCCGCGTCAACGACCTGCTGATGCCCTTCGTCTTCCGCCACGCCTACGCCCGCTCAACGTCCTGGCTCTACCGCTGACCCCACCCGGCCCGACACCCGCCGCCCAACGCCCGGCCGTCCTATGCCCGCCCACTCAACACCCGCCCGTTCCACCCAACCCCATCACCGCCAACCCCAGCCCCCCGACCCCAGCACCGCCAACCCCAGCCCCGCCGGCGATTGAGGCGCGGGGTCCGGGGCGGCGCCCCAGGATCTTTGAGCCCAGCCGGCGATTGAGGCGGGGGCTGGGGGGGAGCCCCGATCCTTCAGCCCCGCCGGCGCTTGAGGCGCGGGTTCCGGGCCGGAGCCCCGGCAGCGGCACGGCACCCGCGGGCACGGCAGGGCCCCCGGCCAGGGATCAGGCCGACAGCTCCTCCGCAAGCGCCTGCCGCAGCCGCGCCGCCCGCTCGGAGACCTCCGCCGGGCCCAGCTCCATGGCCCGTACGCACCACTTCTGCCCCTCCGCCAGGTCCCCGTGCCGAGCGGCCAGCAGCCCCAGCCGCAGGGCCGCGCGCCCGTGGCCCGCCACCGCCGCCCGGGTCCACCACAGCGCCGCCTCGGGCTCGCTGCCCTCGCGGGCCAGCAGCAGCCCGAGGTTGAAGGCGCCGTTGCGGGACCCGGCCTCGGCCGCCTCCCGGTACCAGCGCGCGGCGACCGCCAGGTCACCCCGGGCCGCCGCCAGCATGCCGACCCGGACCTGCGCCCGCCGGTGACCCAGCTCGGCGGCCCGCTCGTACCACTCCTCGCTCTCGGTCCGCGGGGCGCCGCCCGCCGGCTCACCCAGCGCCACCGGCTCCGCGGGCGGGGCCAGCGACTCCAGCAGCGAGGCCAGCCGGAACGCCGCCTCCGCGCTCCCGCCGCCCGCCGCGCACCGCAGGTGCCGTTCGGCGGCACGCTCCTCGCCGTCCCGCACCAGCGCGATGCCGACCTGGAGGGCCGCGTCCGTGTGGCCCGCCGACGCGGCACGCTCGTACCACTTCAGCGCCGTCCGGTCCTCGTCGCGGCTGGCGAAGAGGATGCCGAGGTTGAAGGCGGCGTCCACGCTGCCCGCCTCGGCCGCCTTGGAGAACCACGGTTCGGCGCCCGCCGCGTCGCCGCCCTGGAGCAGCAGGATGGCGAGCGCGTTGGCCGCCTCCCGGTGTCCGGCGTAGGCCGCGCGCCGGTACCACTGCTCGGCCTGTGCGGTCCGGTCCTGTGCGACGCACAGCAGAGCAAGGTTGTACGCCCCGTTCTGGTCGCCCGCGTCCATGGCCGTGCGGTACCAGCGCTCCGCGGTCTGGGTCTCCCCGCGGGCGGCGTGCAGCGCGCCCAGCGCGTTGGCCGCGTTGGCGTCGCCGTCCTGCGCGGCCCGGTGCCACCACGCGGCCGCGTTGTCCTCGTCCCCGGCGTCGCGCAGCAGGAAGCCCAGCGCGCACGCGGCACGGGCCTCCCCCTGCTTGGCGGAGGTCAGGTACCAGCGCCCGGCCTCCTTGAGCTCCCCGCGCGCCTCCAGCAGGGCGCCCAGGTGCAGCGCGGCCCGGCGGTGTCCGCGCGCGGCGGCCTGCCGGTACCACTGCTCGGCCTCGGTGGGGTCGCCCTTGCGCAGGTGCCGTGCCAGCCGGTACGCGGCCTCGCGGTGCCCCTGCTCGGCGGCGGCGCGGAACCACCGCTCGACACCCTTGTCACCCCGGTGTTCCAGCAGGTCGGCCAGCCCGTACGCACCCAGGGCGTGGCCGGATTCCGCCGCCTGGCGGAGCCAGTACTCGGCGGCGGGCTCGTCGCCCCGCTCGCGGAAGTGGCGGCCCAGGGCGTGCGCGGCCGGCGCGGATCCGGCGACGGCGGCGACCCGCCACCAGTCGGCGGCCTCCTCGGGGTAGCCCCGCTGGTGCAGCAGCACGCCGAGGTTGTTCGCGGCGGCACGGTCCCCTTCGCCGGTGGCTCCGCGCAGGTACGGCTCGGCCCCGGACAGGTCGCCGCGGCGCAGCAGCAGCGCCCCGAGCACGCTCATGGCACCCGGGTCGCCCTGGTCGGCGGCCACCCGGTGCCGGGCTTCCAGCTCGGCGTCGCTCGCCGCGTCGGTCTCGGCGAACATCTCCTCCGCACTGTGTTTGTCCAAGAACTCCGCATCGGTCAGCACGGTCTGCGCGTTGACAAGGGGAGCCGTGTCACCGGCTCCCGTACCCGGCTCCGACTCCGCCCTCACAAACCGCCCTGTCTCCAGCAGAGTTGACCTGTCCCCCATAAATCCCATCGTCGCATCACCTGCTACCCGCGTACACCTGGTATGTCGCAGCCAGTGAGGTCACTACAGCGTTTTGTCGACATGCCCACAGAGAGATAAGTCAAACACGCTCCCGCCCCAACTCACCCTTCCCAGCTACCGTGTGTCCGCTCCGGACATGACGAAGGCCCGGATCCCATGGATCCGGGCCTTCATCTTCAGTAGCGGGGACAGGATTTGAACCTGCGACCTCTGGGTTATGAGCCCAGCGAGCTACCGAGCTGCTCCACCCCGCGTCGGTGAAACCACAGTATCACGATGCGGGAGGGAGCTTTTACCCCTTGCGGGGCCGGGCGGCTAGCCGCCCGGATTGGGTGCCGTCAGCTTCGCCTCCGCGTCGACCGCCCGCTTCAGCGCCGCCTTGATCTCTTCCTGCGCCTTGCCGAAGGCCGCCCAGTCTCCGGCCTGCCGGGCCTTCTCGGCGTCCTCGACGGCCTTCTGCGCGTCGGCGAGCGCCGCCTTGACCGTCGGGTTCGTGCTGGCCGGCGGCGGCGTGGTGGTGCCCTCGCCCGGCGGGGTCGTGGGCGGGGTGGTGCTCGGCGCCTCGGCCCCGAAGACCACGTTCAGCGCCTTCTCCAGGGTGTCCTCGAAGGCGGTCTGCTCCCCGTAGGTCACCAGAACCTTCTTGAGCAACGGGTACTTCAGCCCGCCACCGCGCACGTACACCGGCTCGACGTAGAGCATGCCCTTGTCGAGCGGGACCGCGAGCAGGTTGCCGTACTCCACCTGCGAGTCGCCCCGGCTCAGGATGTTGATCTCAGTGGCGATCTCCGGCTTGGAGTTGAACCGGGACTGCACCAGCTTGGGTCCGTCCACCGGGTTGGTGGTGGGCAGCTTCAGCAATCTGATCTTGCCGTAGTCGGGCGTGCCGGGGTCGGCGTTCACCTGCATGAAGGCGCTGAGGTTGTCCCGGCCGTTCGGGGTGAGCGTGGTGGTGAGCGAGAAGGCCTGGTTCGGCTCCTTCTGACCCGGCATCTTCAGGGAGAGGTAGTACGGCGGGACCGCGTTCCCCTCCTTGTTCGTCGGGTCGTCCGGCACCGCCCAGACCTCGCTGCCGCTGAGGAAGGTCTGCGGGTCGGTGACGTGGTAGCGGGTCAGGAGCTCGCGCTGCACCTTGAACAGGTCCTGCGGGTAGCGCAGGTGGTCCATCAGCGCCTGCGGGATCTCCTTCCGGGCCTCGACCGTGCCGGGGAAGGCCTTCATCCAGGTCTTGAGCACCGGGTCCTGGGTGTCCCACTGGTACAGCTTCACCGTGCCGTCGTAGGCGTCGACGGTGGCCTTCACGGAGTTCCGGATGTAGTTGACCTGGTTCTCCTGCGCGACGACCGCGCGCTGGGAGTTGGTCAGCGAGTCCGCCGTGGTGTCCCCGAGCGTCGTACGGGAGGCATAGGGGTAGCCGTTGCTGGTGGTGTAGGCGTCCACGATCCACTGGATCCGGCCGTTGATCACCGCCGGGTAGGCGGCGCCGTCGATGGTCAGCCAGGGGGCGACCGCCTCGACCCGCTCCTTGGGCGTCCGGTTGTAGAGGATCTTGGAACCCTCGCCGATGGCGCCCGAGTAGAGGATCTGCGGCTCGCTGAAGGCGAGGGCGTAGGCGGCCCTGTTGACCGGGTTCCCGAGGCTCACACCGCTGTCGCCCTGGTAGGTGGTCTCCTTCTCGCCCTTGTCGTCGGCGTAGTCGAGCTCCTTCTGCGGGCCCCCGACGATCGAGTACTGCTTGGTCTGCTCGCCGTAGTAGATCCGCTGCTCGTACTTTCCGAGGTCACCGGTGGAGGGCAGGCCCGACTCGGTGAAGACGGGGGTGCCGTTCGGGGCGACCTCGGTGCCCTTGGCGGCAACCGCGCCGAAACCATGGGTGTAGCGGAAGTGGTCGTTGATCCAGTTGTTCTTCGGGATGCCCGCGAGGTTGAGTTCGCGGAGGCCGATGACCGTGTCCTGGCCCTTGTACCGGTCCACCGCAAGGGTGGACGGGAAGCCGTAGTAGCCCCGGTTCTGCTGGAGCTGCTGGAAGGCCGGGGAGACGATGTTCGGGTCGAGCAGCCGGACACTGGCCGTGGTGTTGGCGTCCTGGCGGAGCTTGTTCTTGTCCGCCTTGGGGTCCGGGATGCCCGCGTAGTCGCTGACCTCGGTCTTGTCGATGCCGTACGCGTCACGCGTCGCCGCGATGTTCTTCTGGACGTACGGCGATTCCTTGGCCTGCTCGTTCGGCTGGACCTGGAACTTCTGCACGATCGCCGGGTACAGCCCGCCGATCAGGATCGCCGAGAGCACCATCAGGCCGAAGCCGATCACCGGCAGCTGCCAGGTGCGGCGCCACAGCGTCGCGAAGAACAGCACGGCGCAGATGGCGGCGATCGCGACGAGGATCGTCTTGGCCGGCAGGTACGCGTTCGCGTCGACGTAGCGCAGGCCGGTCCAGTTGTCCGCCGCCTTGAAGTCGCTGGACTTCACGGCGAGGCCGTAGCGGTCGAGCCAGTACGCGATCGCCTTGAGCGTGACGAAGAGGCCGAGCAGCACCGACAGGTGTCCGGTCGCGGCGGCGGTGGCCCGGGCGCCCGGGCTGGTCACGCGCAGTCCGCCGTACAGGTAGTGCACGACGGCGGCGGCGATCACCGAGAGCACGACCGCGGCGAAGCCGAAGCCGAGCAGGAAGCGGTACCAGGGGAGGTTGAAGGCGTAGAAGGAAACGTCCAGGTTGAACTGGGGGTCCTTCTGCCCGAAGGGCACCCCGTTGACCCACATCAGCCAGGTCTTCCACTGGCCGGCCGCCGAGGCGCCCGCGATCAGGCCCACGAGCACGGAGATGCCCAGGAGCAGCCACTTCTTGTAAGGGGCGATGCTCATCCGGTAGCGGTCGAGGCTCTGCTGCTCCATCGACATCGCGCTGAGCGGCGGCCGCAGCCGGTACGCCAGCCAGATGTTCAGCCCGACGGCACCGGCCATCAGCAGACCGAAGACGGCGAACAGGCCGATCTTGGTCCACAGCGTGGTGGTGAAGACGGAGGAGTAATTCACGGAACGGAACCAGAGCCAGTCCGTCCAGAACCCCGCGAACATGATGAAAAGCATGGCCAGGACGGCCAGTACGCCCAAGGTCATGAGGAGAGTGCGGGCTCGCCGGGACGGGCGGCCGACTCTCATCCGTGGCCCGGAAGGGCCTCCGCCGCGGTCCGGCATCTGGAAAGCCAAGGTGCGCACCTCGAAAGTCGCTGAGTCTGGTAATGAACGGGGCCCCCGATCGTAGAGCCCACTCATGCAACTTACGGAGGCTTTAGTCAGTTCCCGGTATCCGGCGGAAAGGAGGCAGGATGTTGCCCATGTCCAACCTTTCACCTTCCCCCACGCCGCCCGATAAGCCGACTCCGTCGGCGGGGCCGATGGCGGCCAGCCCGCTGACCCGTGCCTGTCTCGAGATCGACGAGTACGCGGCCGGCCTCGGCTGGGACAAGCCCGCCCGGCTGTTCGCCCTCGTCGACACCGCCCGGCTCAAGAAGCAGGAGCCTCGGCTGGCCGGCCAGCTCGGCCTCGACCAGGACGACGCCGGCAAGTCCTCCCTCACCCCGATCGAGCAGGACGAGGTCCCGGCCGGGACCCCGCTCGACAAGTTCCTGGGCACCATCGCCTGGCCCGACGCGGTCGTCGGCTGCGCGCTGACGGTGGAGCGGCTGATGCTGCCGCCGTCGGCGGAGGCCTCCGTACCGGAGGGGCTGAACGACAAGCAGCTGGCGAAGTGGGTCGCCGGGCACCCCGAGCGGCAGGAGGTCCGCATCACGGTGGCCGTGCTGCGCGACGGGTCGCGCGAGTCGGCCGTACGGCTGCGCGAGAAGGACTCCTCGACCGAGGTCCTCACCGGCGGGGGCCTGGTGCCCGGGCTGGCGGAGGCGCTGGCCGCGACCTTCTCGTAGGCCGGAGGGGTACGTCGGCCGGAGGGGTACGTCGGCCGGGGCCGGACGCGGCCGGGGCGGACCGGTCAGGGCTTGCCGCACTGCGGCAGCCCGGCCTTGTCCCCCTTGCTGATCTTCTCCAGGGCCTTCGTGGCGTCGTCCATGGTGGCGACCTTCACCAGGGTCAGCCCCTCGGGCACGTCGGAGGCCGCGGCCGCGCAGTTCTCGGCGGGCGTCAGGAAGTACTCGGCGCCGGCCTGGCGGGCGCCGATGGTCTTCATCTGGATGCCGCCGATCGGGCCGACCTTGCCCTTGTCGTCGATGGTGCCGGTACCGGCGACGAACTTGCCGCCGGTCAGGTCCTCCGGGGTGAGCTTGTCGACGATGCCGAGGGCGAACATCAGGCCGGCGCTGGGCCCGCCGACGTCCGCGAGCTTGATGTCGATCGTGAACGGGAAGGTGTGGTCGGTTCCGGCCCGGATCCCGACGATGGCGTGACCGTCGTCCTCCGCCTTGCCCGCGGTGATGGTGACCTTGGCGGAGCCGGTGGGCTCGCGCTGGGCCTTGGCCGCCTCGGCCGCCTCCGCGGCGGGAATGACGGTGAACTCGACCGGCTCGCCGGGCTTGTGCTTGGTGACGAGCTTCGCCACGTCCTCGGGGGCGGTGACGGGAGCGCCGTCCACGGCCTGGACGACGTCACCGGCGTGCAGCTTGCCGTCGGCGGGGCTGGCCTTGACCACGGAGGAGACGATCACGCGCGCGGTGACCGGGATGCCGAGCTGCCGCAGGGCCGCCACCTTGGCGCTCTGCTGCGACTGGCTGAACTCCTCGGCGTTCTCCTGCGTCGACTGCTCTTCCGTCTTGCCGTCCGGGTAGAGGTTCTCGTGCGGCACGACGATGTTGTCGCCCGCCAGCCACCCGTAGACCGCTTCCAGCAGGTTCATGTCGTAGTCCGCGCCGGTGACGCGGACCGTCGTCATGTTGAGGTGACCGCTGGTCGGGTACGTCTTGCGCCCCGCGATGTTGAGGACGGGCTCGCCGTGCGAATCACCGAGCGTGTTCACGGTCGGGCCCGGGCTCATCTCGGCGTACGGGACCTTCAGGAACACCCCTGCGCAGAGCAGCGCGAACAGCATGAGGGTGGAGGCGAGCATCGTCGCAGTGCGGCGTGGCATGGATCCGACAGTACGGGACGGCCCTGGCGGGCGGCCCCTGGGGCCGGTCCGTACGGGGCCGTGCGCGGAAGTCTCAGTACCCCCGCCGACCGGGGGGAGCCTCACGGGACGCGTCAGACGGCGTCGGAACCGGAGTGGGCCTCTGCCTTCGCCCTGCCCTGGTCGGACCTGCCCATGGCTTCACGGAACCTTGCGTAGCCCGCGAGCTCGGATATGTCGCCTTGAGTGCGGTCGCGTGCCGCCCAGCTGCCCCATATCGCCGCTCCGATCGCGGCGAACAGCGGAATCAGCAACCACGCCAGTGACGCCATGGGCGTGCCTCCCTGCCCCGAAAGTACGTGTCGTTGGTGGCTTCAACGCTCGTGCCCGGAGGGGGGTTACGCAAATCGAGGGCGTGTTGCGCGGCCGAACGGGTGCGAGGCTACCCCCCTCCGGGGGCCACCTCGCACCCGGGGGTTCAGCAGGCGCCGACCCACTCCTCGGTACCGTCCGCGAAGGTCTGGTGCTTCCAGATCGGGACCTCGTGCTTCAGGTCGTCGATCAGCATCCGGCAGGCCTCGAAGGCCTCGCCGCGGTGCGGGCAGGAGACGGCGACGACGACGGCCAGGTCGCCCACGGCCAGGTCGCCCACGCGGTGCACGGCCGCCAGGGCGCGGACCGGGTACTTGGCCACGACCCGGTCGGCGATCCGCCGCATCTCGGCCTCGGCCGTCGGGTGGCAGGAGTAGCCGAGCGAGTCGACGTCCGCCCCGCTGTCGTGGTCGCGCACCGTGCCGACGAAGAGCGTCGTACCGCCCGCCGCGTCGTCGCCGACGGCCTGGAAGACCTCGTCGATCGAGAGCGGGGTCTCACGGATCGCGAGCAGCCGGATCGGGTCCTGCGCGGCCTGCTCGCCGGGGTGATCGAAGTTCGGTGCCATGCCTTCATCGTGCCCTAGCCGCTGACATGGCGAAATAGCTGAATCACCCGTCCCAGGTCACCCGCTCTGGGAGCCTCCTACAGGACCCGGGCCCGGCCCCGCCCCAACCTCCGGCCTCACCGCGGTCGAGGCGCCCTCCATCCTCGCCGGCGGTCGAGGCACGGGGTCCGCCCTCCAGCCTCGTCGGCGGTCGAGGCACGGGGTCCGCCCTCCAGCCTCGCCGGCGTTTGAGGCGCGGGGTCCGACCTCCAGCCTCGCCGGCGTTTGAGGCGCGGGGTCCGGGGCGGAGCCCCGGAAGGCCCGGGCGCAGCCGGGGGCCGCTTGCGCCACGGCGTCGCGGCACCACCGGCCCGGTCAGATGCCGCGGCGCCGGCGGGCCCGCCGGACCGCGGCGGCCGCGCCCAGCAGCGCCACCGTCGCACCCGCCGCACCCGCGGCCGTGGCGGCGTCCTTGCGGCCCAGCCGGCGGCCCGCGACCGTGTGGCGGCCCGCGACCTCCTGGAGGAGCTCGGCCAGCACCTCCTCGTTGGTCCAGCGGGGCCGCCAGCCCGCCGCGTGCAGCCCGCTGACGCTGACCACCCAGGGGTGCATCGTGTACGCCAGGTCCCCGGCCGGGGACGGCGTCAGGCCGATCCGGTGCAGCCGGGCCGCCGCGCCCAGCGCGACCGCCGAGGGGAGCTCCATGCGGCGGATGCCGCTCAGCTCCTCGACCTCCTCCTGCTCCAGCCAGCCCTCGCAGCCCACGGCCAGCTCGCCCTCGACCTTCTCCAGCGCCGCGTACTCCAGGGCGCTGACGAGGTCCTCCACGTGGCAGAACTGCCAGGTGGGCCGGGATCCGGCCACGACCAGCAGGCGCGGGGACTCGAAGTAGCGGGTCAGTGCGGTGTCCGTGCCGCCGACGAGGACCGCCGGGCGGACGACCGTCACGTTCAGGCCGGGGTGCGCGCGGGGGGCCCGGCGTCCCAGCCGTTCGATCTCCAGCAGGTCGCCGACGCCGGTGGCCTCGGCAGTGGCCCGCAGCTCGGAGTCCTCCGACAGCGGGATGTCGTTGTCCGGCAGCGCCCCGTAGACCATCGCCGAGGTGCACAGCACGACGCGGTGCACCCCGGCCGCCGCGGCGGCCGTCAACACGGTCTGGGTGCCGCGCACGTTGTACGCCGTACGGGCCGCCGGGTCGGTCTCCAGGTCGAGGTCCAGCGCCAGGTGGACCACCACGTCCGCGCCGCGCAGCTTCTCGGCGATCGCGGGGTCCCGTACGTCCAGCACGTGCCACTGCGCGGCCGCGCAGTCCCCGCGCCGCTCGTCGATGGCCACGACCTGCTTGACCTCGTCGGAGGCGGCCAGGCGGCTCACCAGGGCGGCGCCGACACCCGACGCGGCGCCGGTCACGGCGATCACGGGGCCCCGCACCGCGGAGTTTCGCGGCTGGCGAACGCCACCGGCGCTGTCGCCCTGGTTTTCGGCGTCGTACGCCGCGCGGCTGTGCTTTTCCGAGCTGTGCTTGCCCAAAGCGTGCGGATCCGGGGAACTCACCAGGCGTCTCCAGCGGTTGTCTTCAGTAGGGACGCGCCGTGACGCGTACCCACCAGGTGATGTCCATCCTGCCGCAGCCCAGGAGTCGGCGGAGCACCGAGCCCGGAAGCGGGTCTGGTGTCTACGCTGGGTGGTGTTGTCGGACCATTGCCCGTCGGCACCCGCCGGCGGCCCTACGAGCCGAGGAAACCCGTGAGCGACACCCCATTCGGATTCGGCCTTCCGCCGGAGGAGCCGGAGAACGGCGACGATGGCAAGAGGAAGGGCGATCAGGGCGGTCAGGGCGGCCCGGCGAATCCGTTCGGGTTCCCGGGCATGGGCATGCCGGGCGGCCCCGGCGGCGCGGACAACCCGTTCGCCTCGATGTTCGGCTCGATGAACCCGAACGACCTCGGAGCCGCCTTCCAGCAGCTCGGCCAGATGCTCAGCTACGAGGGCGGTCCCGTGAACTGGGACATGGCCAAGGACATCGCCCGCCAGACCGTGGCGCAGGGCACGGCGGACGGCGTGAAGGACACGAGCGTCGGCATCGCCGAGAAGTCGGCCGTCGAGGAGGCCGTGCGCCTGGCCGACCTGTGGCTGGACGACGTGACCTCGCTGCCCTCGGGCGCCACCACGGCGGTGGCGTGGAGCCGCGCCGAATGGGTCGAGGCGACCCTTCCGGTGTGGAAGGAGCTCGTGGACCCGGTCGCCGAGCGCGTCGGCGCGGCCATGGGCAGTGTCCTGCCGGAGGAAATGCAGGCCATGGCGGGCCCGCTGCTCGGCATGATGCGCTCCATGGGCGGGGCCATGTTCGGCCAGCAGATCGGCCAGGCCGTGGGCGTGCTCGCGGGCGAGGTCGTCGGCTCGACCGACATCGGGCTGCCGCTCGGCCCGTCCGGCAAGGCCGCACTGCTGCCGCTGAACATCGAGAGCTTCGGCAAGGACCTGGGCGTCCCCTCGGACGAGGTGCGGCTCTACCTGGCCCTGCGCGAGGCGGCCCACGCCCGGCTCTTCGCGCACGTGCCGTGGCTGCGCTCGCACCTGTTCGGCGCGGTCGAGGGCTACGCCCGCGGCATCAAGGTCGACACCTCGAAGCTGGAGGACGTGGTCGGCCAGCTGGACCCGTCCAATCCGGAGCAGCTCCAGGAAGCACTTCAGGGCGGCATGTTCCAGCCGCAGGACACCCCCGAGCAGAAGGCCGCCCTGGCCCGCCTGGAGACGGCCCTCGCGCTGGTCGAGGGCTGGGTCGACGCGGTGGTGCACGCGGCGGCCAAGCCCCGGCTGACCTCGGCGGACGCCATGCGCGAGACCATGCGCCGGCGGCGCGCCTCGGGCGGCCCGGCCGAGCAGACCTTCGCGACGCTGATCGGCCTGGAGCTGCGCCCGCGCCGGCTGCGGGACGCCTCGCGGCTGTGGGCCTCGCTCACCGACGCGCGCGGTGTGGACGGCCGGGACGGGCTGTGGGAGCACCCGGACATGCTGCCGACGGCCTCCGACCTGGACGACCCGGACGGGTTCGTGCACCGCGAGCAGCTGGACTTCTCCGAGATCGACAAGATGCTCGGCGAGGCCGCCCGCAAGCGGGACGACGAGGACGGCGAAGAGAAGAAGTGAGCCTGTACGACGACGCGGTCCTCGTCCTGAAGGGGTACGAGGACCAGCCCGAGCTGCGCGATCTCTACCTGGACCACCTGACCGCGCATCCGGACGGGGTCTACAAGCCCTGTCAGGCCGGGCACATCACCGGCAGCGCGCTGGTGATCGACCCGGAGCGGGAGCGGGTCCTGCTGACCCTCCACAAGAAGCTCGGCATGTGGCTGCAGATGGGCGGCCACTGCGAGCCCGGTGACGCCACGCTCGCGGAGGCGGCGCTGCGGGAGGCCGTCGAGGAGTCCGGCATCGCCTCCGGCCTGACCCTGGTGCCGGGCGGCCCGGTCCGCCTGGACCGGCATCCGATCCCGGCGCCGTGCAACTGGCACCTGGACGTGCAGTACGCGGTGCTCGCACCGGCCGGAGCGGTGGCGGAGATCAGCGAGGAGTCGCTCGACCTGCGCTGGTTCCCGTACGCCGAGGTGGCGGCGGTGGCCGACACCTCGGTGGTGCGGCTGGTGGAGGCGGCCTTGGCGCGCCTCGGCGGCTGAGCCACGGCGGACGTGACGAAGGGGCGGTCCCTGGCGGGGCCGCCCCTTCGTCGTGCCGGAGGTGTCAATTCCAGGCGTGTCAGTTCCAGGCGTTGTTCTGGTTCTGCGCGTGCGCGCCGTTCTGGCCCATCCCGAACTGGGCGGCCGCGCCCTGGCCGAGCTGGGCGTTCTGCGGCGGCAGCACCTCGCTGGGCTGCACCAGCGCGAAGCCGGTGCCGAGGAAGCTCAGCTCCCAGCCCTCGCCGGTGTTCCCGCGGCGCCGCCAGACGCCGGTGGAGTGCGTCTGGGCCTGCATCTGCACGCGCAGGGAGGTGGACCAGGCGACGATGGCGTCCGCGTCGGCGTTGACGTACTTGTCGGGGGTGACCTGCATCATCAGCGGCTGGCCGGAGGTCATCAGCGCGACCTTGCCGCGGCCGGTGATGTTGAGCTGGTACTTGCCGGAGCCGGAGATCCCGTACTGGCTGTCCACCGCGATGGCCTCGGTGTGCAGGGTGGAGTCCAGGGCGAGCACGTAGCTGCTGTCGACCGTGAGGCCGTCCTGGTCCACGTCCACGACGTGGACGTACTGGGCGAGGTTGGCCAGGTAGACCGTGCCCTGCCCGGAGCAGCGCATGAGGTCGAGGCCCTCGCCGGTGCGGCGGCGGGCGTTGCGCTGGTTGGTGCTCTGGTACTCGCCGTCGAAGTCGATGAGGCCCTGGTAGGCGACCATCGCGCCCTTGCGGGCGAGCACGTCGTCGGAGCCGGCCAGGGTGACCCGCAGGAGCTGGGGGTTCTGGACGGTGTACCGGTCCTGGGACTGCGCTTCCGCGTAGCCGAAAAGTGCGCTCTGCATGATGTGTCCGCTCCCCCTCAGCCCCGGGCCCGGAGCCGGTCGGTGCTGTCCTCGCTGGGCTGTACGACGACGATGCCCTGGCCGGAGAAGGCCATCTGGTAGGCCTCCCCGCTGCCCCGGCCGATCATCGACGAGGCCTTGAAGCTGCGCTTCCCCTTGACCTTGAGGTTCGGGGACCAGGCGACGAGCGCGTCCGGGTCCACGTACGTCTCGTCGTCGCCGCGGCCGCAGTCGACCACGATCGGGGTGCCGCGGGAGGTGATCGCGACCCAGCCGGTGCCGGCGACCTGCACGTTGAACAGCCCCTGGCCGGCGAACTTCGCCATGCCCTTGACGCGCTCGACGCCCCACTGGAGGTGGGCGTCGAAGGCGAGCAGGTTGGTTCCGTTGACGGAGAGGGCGTCGTTGTTGAGGTTGATGACGACGACGTCGGCGCCGTAGTCGGCGAGGTAGAGGAGCCCGTCGCCGGTGCACTTCATCAGCGGGGCGCCCTCGCCGGTGAGCCACTGCGAGGCCATCTGGCGGACGGCCGGCGGGTTGGGCTCGTACTGGACGAAGCCCTCGTAGGCGACCATCGAGCCGGTGCGGGCGAAGAGGTCCTGGCCGCTCTGCATGGCGACCTTGAGCATGGCCCGGCCGTGGTTCTCCATGCGGGCCGTGACGGGGGTCGGGGCGTAGCCCGCGAGCTGCTGGTTCATTGCGTTCATGTCGGGCTCCCTCAGACCTCGTACGGCTGGACGACGATGAAGTTGCCGGGAGCGCCGCGGAACTGGAGGTTCACGGTCTCCCCGCTGTGGCCGGGGTAGGCGTTGCGCCGCAGCCGGACCTGGCTGGACAGGATCACCTGCGACGCGGCCGACCACGCGACGATGGCGTTGCTGTCCGCGAAGGTGGTCGGGGTGACGGGCAGGACGACCGGGACGCCGTTCGTCTTGACGATCACCGTGCCGGTGCCCTGGAACTGCATGGTGAACAGGGCGCCGCCGGGGATGCCGTGGCCCTCGATCCGGCGGACCTCGTGCTGGAGCGACTCGTCGAAGGCGAGGACGTTCTCGGCGGAGACGCAGATGGCGTCACCCTGGAGCTCGATGGCGTGCAGGTGGGCGCCGTTCTCCGCGAGGAAGACCTGGCCGCGGCCGGTGCAGCGCATGAGCTGCATCTCCTGGCCGGTGGCGTTGCCGACGACGCGGCCGGCGAAGCCCGCGCCCTTGTAGCTGAAGTCGACCTTGCCCTGGTAGAGGACCATGCTGCCCTGGCGGGCGAGGACGGCCTGGCCGCCCATCGACAGGTCGACCCGCATGAGCTGCTGGTTCTGCGGGGTCCAGCGGGCGCCGGTCGGCGCTTCCTTGTAGGGCTGGAGCGCCGCGGCGAGACCGGCCGCGGGGCCGGCCGCCTGGGGCGCGTAACCCGGCTGCTGGCCGGGGAACTGGCCCGGGACCTGGCCGGGAACCTGACCCGGGACCTGGCCGTAGCCCGGCTGCTGGCCGTACGGGGCCGGGGCGGGCGCGGGCACCTGGCCCGGGTACTGGCCGGGCAGCTGGCCGTACGAGGGCTGCGGCGCCGGCGGGGCCTGCGGCGGCTGGCCGTACGGCGCGGGGGCCGACGGGGCCAGCGGGGCGGCCATGGTGGGGGCCGCGTGCACCGGAGCGGGCCCGGGCGCGGCGGGCTGCTGGTACGCCTGCGGCTGCGGGGCGGGCGCCGGTGCGGGCGCAGGTGCGGGCGCGCCGAAGGACGGCGCCGGTGCCTGGGCCTGCGGGGCCGGGGCGGCCGGCGCGCCGAAGGACGGCGCCGGGGCGGCGGCCTGGGGCGGCGGGGCGAACCCGGGCGTGGCGCCGGCCTGGGCCGGGACCTGCTGCTCCGGCTGCGCCTCCTCGGCGACCTCGCCGCCGAAGTTCCTCAGCAGCGCGTCGAGACCGCCGTCGAAGCCCTGGCCGACGGCGGCGAAGCGCCACACGTCCTTGAGGTAGAAGTCCCCGAGCATCACCGCGCGCTCGGTGGTGAACTCCGAGCCGGTGAACGCGTACCGGACCACTTCCTCGCCGCCCGCGACGATCCGGATGTAGCCCGGGCCGACCTGCGACATCTGTCCGGCGCCGTCGATGGTGGCGGTGAAGGACAGCTTGTGGATGGACGCCGGAACGCGGTCCAGTGTCACCCGGAAGGATTCGGTGTCACCGGCCTGCGCGCCGAGTTGCTGAATGGACTCTTCCGGCGACTTCGGCTGGTTGAAGAAGACGAAGTAACGGTCGTCGGACAACTGCTCGTTCGCGTCGAGGCCGAAGCAGCTGATGTCGAAGGCGAGTCCGGGCCCGGTGATCTGCACGCCCACGTACAGATCGGTACCCGCCGTCAGATCACTGATCTTGGCCTTGTGGCCGCGTTGGAATTCCCTGGCCATACTTGACGACCGTCCCCCATCCCGACTGTGAATGCGTGCCGCTCAGGCTAACGCCAACTGCCGACATCCGGCCAAGTCGGTACCGACCCGGTACACATCACGGTGCGTGACGTCATGGTCATTCGTCGCGCGCCGCGGGCACCTTCGGAAGGCGCTCGGCCGCGACCACTCCCTCGAGGTACCCGCGGGCCCGCTCGGTCCGCGGGTAGGACTCCAGCAGCTCCCAGAAGCGGGGGCCGTGGCCGGGTACGAGGAGGTGGGCGAGCTCGTGGAGGAGCACGTAGTCGACGACGTACTCGGGCATGCCCTGGAGGCGGTGCGAGAGCCGGATGCTGCCCTCGGCGGGGGTGCAGGAGCCCCAGCGGGTGTTCTGGTTGGTCACCCAGCGGACCGAACGGGGGCGCGCGCGGCTGCTGAAGTACTGCTCGGACAAACGCGCGGCGCGTTCGGTGAGTTCCGCGTCCCCGAGGGTGCGCTTGCTCTCCTGTGCGGCGAGTTTGTCGAGCATGACGCCCACCCAGCGCTGCTCCTCGGCCTCGGACATCCGGGCAGGGATGAGCACGACCGTACGGTCACCCTCGCGATAGGCGGATACGGTCCTGCGGCGGCGCGCGCTCCGGCGGACTTCTACGGCGCGCTGCGGGGGGTCGGCGGACACGCCACGACCGTACCCGGAAGGCGCGGCCGAAGTCGCGCCCCTCCAAGGTTCGAACATGATCGATTCACAGCCGGCACCCAAGGCATCCACTTTCTCCATCTCATATGCCTAATACCCCCTGCCTGTGGACAAATTCCCGCACCGAATCCGGCGGACGGGCAGTGTTGCGGGAGCAGGAGAAAGAAGGCGGCGCGGGAATCGGCACAGGAATCGGGGGGACGGCCATGTATCCGAAGGTGAAGCCCGCTCTGGCACGGGCCTGGCGGGACAGGGAGACGGTGCAGTTCGGGGTGACCCCCGCCCACGCGGTGGTGCTCGGCCCGGTGGACACGGCGACGGGGTCGTTCATCGACCGGATCGACGGGACGCGGGGGATGGACCTGCTGAGGGCCGAGGCCTCGGGGATGGGGCTGCCGGTGGGTCAGGCCGACGCGCTGGTCCGGCGGCTGGCCGGGGCCGGTCTGATCGACGATGCCACCGCGGGCGGGCCCCGGGCCCAGGCCGTACGCGGGCGGCCGGAGACCCTGGAGCGGCTGGGTCCCGATGTGGGCTCCCTCTCCCTGGTGAACCGGGAGCCCGGCGGGGATTTGCGGGGCATCGCCGCGCGCCGGGCGATACGGGTCCAGGTGCGCGGGAGCGGCCGGGTCGGCGCCCTGGTCGCGGCGGTCCTGGCGGGAGCGGGCGTGGGCCGGGTCGAGGTGCTGGACGGGGGCCGGGTGGAGGCGTCGGACGTGGCGCCGGGCGGGCTGGGGCCCGGGAGCGTGGGCCGGCTGCGGGCCGAGGCCGCGGGCAGGCTGGTCCGCGAATCGGCCCCGGGGCGTGCTCCGCGGGCCGGGGAGGACGAGGGCCCGGAGCCCGGGCTGGCGCTGGTGGTGGTCGCGCCGAGGGACGGGTTGCAGGCCTGGGCCCCTGATCCGGACGCCGCGGCCGACTGGGTCGCCACCGGCACCCCGCACCTGTACGCGGGGGTGCTGGAGGGCACCGGGCTGTTGGGGCCCCTGGTGCTGCCGGGCGCCACGGCCTGCGCGGGCTGCATGGAGCGGGACCGGGTCGAGCGGGACCCGGCCTGGCCGAGGATGCTGGTGCAGTGGCGGTCGGCGCACCGCCGCCGCGCGGCCGGCGCCTGCGACCTGGGGCTGTCCACAGCGGTGGCCGGTCTGGCCGCGGCCCACGCGCTGTCCTTCCTCGACGGGGAACTGCCCGCCTCCACCGCGTCCCGCTGGGAGGCCGCCCTCCCGGGCCTGCACTGGGAGCACCGCGCCGTTGCCGCCCACCCCGGCTGCCCCTGCGGCGCGGCCGTACCTCAGGTGCCGGATGCGGCGGGACGAGGATCGGGCTCGGGGCGGGAGGGAGGGCCATGACAGGATGCCTCTGTCCGAGGGGCCGCTGTCCGAGGGGCCACCCCAACCGCCGCTTGCGGCGCGCTGTCTGGGAAACGGAGGGGCGTATGTCTGATCTTCCCCGGAAGGCGGTCACGCGTACCGTCAAGCTCGCGGCGCTGCCGCTCGGCATAGCGGGCCGGGCCACTTGGGGGCTCGGCAAGCGGATCGGCGGCAAGTCGGCGGAAATCGTGGCGCGTGAGCTCCAGCAGCGCACGGCCGATCAGCTCTTCCGCACGCTGGGCGAGCTGAAGGGCGGGGCCATGAAGTTCGGGCAGGCCCTGTCGGTCTTCGAGTCGGCCCTGCCCGAGGAACTGGCCGGGCCCTACCGGGCGGCGCTGACCAAGCTTCAGGAGGCGGCCCCGCCGCTGCCCGCGGCGACGGTGCACAAGGTGCTGGCCGAGCGGCTGGGCGAGGACTGGCGGGACCTGTTCGAGGAGTTCGAAGACAAGCCGGCCGCGGCGGCCTCGATCGGGCAGGTGCACCGGGCGGTGTGGCACGACGGCCGGCAGGTCGCGGTCAAGGTCCAGTACCCCGGGGCCGGTGAGGCGCTGCTGTCGGACCTCAAGCAGTTGAGCAGGTTCGCGGGGCTGCTGGGGCCGCTGATGCCCGGCATGGAGATCAAGCCGGTGATCACGGAACTGCGCGAGCGGGTCACCGAAGAGCTCGACTACGAGCTGGAGGCCGAGGCCCAGCGGTCGCACGCGGACGCCTTCGAGGGCGACGCGGACGTGGTCGTCCCGGATGTCGTGCACCAGGGGGACCAGGTGCTGGTGACCGAGTGGCTGGAGGGGACTCCGCTGTCGGAGGTGATAGCCGACGGTACCCAGGAGGAGCGCGACCGCGCCGGACAGCTGCTGGCCCGGTTCCTCTTCTCCGGTCCCGCGCGCACCGGACTGCTGCACGCGGACCCGCACCCGGGCAACTTCCGGCTGGTCTGCGGGGCGGACGGCCGGACGCGGCTGGGCGTGCTGGACTTCGGCACGGTCGACCGGCTGCCCGGCGGCTGGCCCAAGCCCATAGGCCGGTCGCTGCGGATGACGCTGGACGGTGACGCCGAGGGGGTCTACGGGCACCTGTGCGCCGAGGGGTTCGTGAAGAAGTCCATCGAACTCGACCCCGACGCGGTACTGGACTACCTGAAGCCGATCATCGAGCCCGCCGAGGCCGAGGAGTTCACCTTCACCCGGCCGTGGCTGCGCGGCCAGGCGGCGCGGATCGCCGATCCCCGCTCCCCCGCGCACCAGTTGGGGCGGCAGATCAACCTGCCGCCTTCGTACGTGCTGATCCACCGGGTGACGCTGAGCACCATCGGAGTCCTGTGCCAGCTGGGCGCGACGGTGCGGCTGCGGGACGAACTGGAGGCCTGGCTGCCGGGGTTCCTGCCCGCGGAATGACCGCCCGCGGGCCCGGCTCCCGTGCCGGACCGGGCTCAGGGCCTCACCACCAGGACGAGTCGAGGCGGCTCTCGATGGCTCTGAGGTTGGCTCGCGCGCAGACGACGCAGAAGTACTCTCTGGTCCCGTTCTCCACCGAACAGGTCCAGGTGGGCGGGGCGCCGTCGGGGGCCTGGGTGCCGCAGCGCGCGCAGACGACGGGCTGGGCCTCGGGTCCCGGCTGGGCGGGGTGGGGGGTCGGCTGGTCCACCTCCAGACGATATCCCCGTAGGGGGTGGCGGCGGTCCGCAACGCACCGGGGGGACCGGTCCGTTCGGACCGGTCCCCCCGGGTGGTTGCGCTCAGCTCTTACTGCATGACGGCCATGGCCAGCGCGCGCCGGGCGCGCAGCGAGACGCGCTCGGCACGCTGCTGCATGCGGCGCGCGGCGACCAGGCGCGTGGCGTGACGCTCGGCGTCCGCCTCGCGCATGCGGTCGTCCATATGGGCACGAGCCAGGGCTTCTGGGATGAGTTGCATTTCGCGGGTCCTGTTCTGACGCGAGGTCATCGCGCCGGCGGTGATGAAGTCTGCGTGGGCGGCGCCGTGCGGCTGCGCGCTCGTGGTGGTGTCGGTGGTCATGAGGGCCTGCTTCAAGGGGTCGTGCGTCAGGGGGCGGTCGATGGTTCCCGCGGCGTTCATGCCGCGACCGGGTTCTTGCGCGGACGGCCACGCGGACGCTTGCGGGCTACGACGACACCCTGGACGAAGAGCTCGCCACCCCAGACGCCCCAGGGCTCGCGGCGCTCGATCGCCCCGGCGAGGCAGGCCTCGACCAGCGGGCAGGTGCGGCAGAGCGACTTGGCGTACTCGACGTCCGCCGGGGACTCGGCGAAGAAGACCTCGGGGTCGAAGGTGCGGCACGGGACGGGTACGCCGAGGTTCTCGATGGCGTCGTCGAGCGCGGTCAGCGCGGTGAGCGGGGTCAAGGTGTGGTCCTCCGGGACTGCGGGCGGGGAGATCGTTTGGGTCTGCGGTACGGACGGGGCGTGCGCTTCGAGTTGCACGGTGGTTTCTTCCTCGTCTTGTTCGGCTAGTCGTTCCGGCCGGTCGGCCGGGTTCGGCTGGGCTGCCTTCACACCGACTGGTTCTGCCAGTCCCGAGGCCCCTTCGCTCCGTCGTCCCCGTTCGGGGACAAACAGAAGGGCCGCGGATCCCGGGTGGGGTTCCGCGGCCCTGAAGGCGCCGGCCTGATCATGCGATCAGGCTGGATCACTCCAGGGTTCGAGCCCGCGGAAGGCCCACATCAGGTGGTGCTGCTGCTTCTTCGTCTGCTTCGTCTTGGATCCGGCACCGGCTGCGGCGGCGAAGACATAGGCGCCATGCGCCCTTGCTTCCGCTGCCAGTACTGCCACCGGTGCCTGGGTCGGTCGCTCATTGCGCTCGCTGACCGGAAGGATCGCCAGCAGGGCGGGGCGGTCAGCGGAAATCGCGGACACACCGGTACCCAGGAGCGAGACGGAACCGAGCAGGCAGGAAGCGTCGACCGAGCGATCGGTCATCTTGGTGAAGGTCATGAAGCTGGTCACTGGTCTCGCCTCCTCTCGGCGTCTCGGGGACCTGGCCCTGAGGCCTGTCCCATACGTATTCGGATAAGTACAGCACGGATCAGGGGCTTCGGAGAAGCCACCGTTTCCGTTGCTAAGAACCTATGGGGATTCGCTGGGCATGTGCAAACTATTTTTCCGACGAGTTTCTACGCGTCGTCAGCTTCCTCGCCGCCAGGCTCTTGACCTGCGCATATGGCCAACACCTCGGCTCCGTACCGCTCAAGCTTGCGGCCACCGACTCCAGAGATCATCGAGAGCTCCCCCGCCTCGGCGGGCGCGGCCTCCGCGATCGCCATCAGCGTCTTGTCCGTGAAGACGCAGTAGGCGGGCAGCCCCTGCTCCTTCGACTGGACCGCGCGCCAGTCCCGCAGCCGCTCGTAGAGGCCTTCGTCCATGTCGGACGGGCAGTCCTCGCAGCGCATCAGTTTCAGCTCGCCGGCCTCGGTCAGGGTCTTGCCGCAGACCCGGCACAGCACCGGGCCGCGGCGCCCGCGCTTACGGGTGCCGCGCTCGGCCGCCGGGCCGCTGCCGGGAGCCACGGAGCCCGGACGCAGCCCGTTCAGGAAGCGGCTGGGCCGTCGGGAGGCCCGGCCGCCCGGGGCCCGGGAGAGGGCCCAGGAGAGGGTCAGGTGCAGCCTTGCCCGGGTGACGCCGACGTAGAGCAGCCGGCGCTCCTCCTCGACCTGGTCGTCGGTCTTGGCGTAGGTGATCGGCATCATGCCGTCGGTGAGGCCGACGAGGAAGACGGCGTCCCACTCCAGGCCCTTCGCCGCGTGCAGCGAGGCGAGGGTGACGCCCTGGACGGTCGGGGCGTGCTGGGCGGCCTTGCGCTCGTCCAGCTCGACCGTCAGGTCCGCCAGGGTGGCGCCGGGCCGGGTCCGGGCGAAGTCCTCGGCGAGCCGGACCAGCGCGGCCAGTGATTCCCACTGGTCGCGCACGGCCCCGGAGCCGGCCGGCGGTTCGGAGGTCCAGCCGGTGGAGCTGAGCACGGCCCGGACCTGGGAGCCCAGTTCGACGACGTCTTCGAGCAGCGGGTCGTTGCCCCCGGAGCGGGCGGCTCCGCGCAGCGCGAGGATCGCCTTCTGGACCTCCTGGCGCTCGAAGAACCGCTCGGCCCCGCGCAGCTGGTAGGGGACTCCGGCGTCGGCGAGGGCCTGCTCGTAGATCTCGGACTGGGCGTTGATGCGGTAGAGCACGGCGATCTCGCCCGCCGGGACCCCGGCCGCGATGAGGTCGCGGATCCGGCCGGCGACCCCCTCGGCTTCGGCGGGCTCGTCGGGGTACTCGGCGTAGACCGGGTCGGGGCCGGTCTCGCGCTGGGAGATCAGTTCGAGCCGGTGCTCGGCGGCGCGGCCCTTGGCCTGGTTCAGCAGGCCGTTGGCGAGGTGGACCACCTGGGGGGTGGAGCGGTAGTCGCGGACCAGCTTGACCACGGTGGCCTGCGGGTAGCGGGTGCGGAAGTTCAGCAGGTGGTCGGGGGTGGCGCCGGTGAAGGAGTAGATGGTCTGGCTGGCGTCGCCGACGACGCAGAGGCTGTCGCGCTCGCCGAGCCACAGGTCCAGCAGCCGCTGCTGGAGGGGGCTGACGTCCTGGTACTCGTCGACCACGAAGTGCTGGTACTGGCCGCGGATCTGTTCGGCGATGTCGTAGCGGTCCTGGAGGATGCCGACCGTGAGGAGCAGCACGTCCTCGAAGTCGATCATGCCGCGGTCGCGCTTGAGCTGTTCGTACGTCCCGTAGATCTGGGCGATCTCGGCCATGTCCCGGGGGGCCTCGCGGCCCGTCTTCAGGGCCGCGGCCGGATAGTCGGCGGGCACGGTCTGGGTGACCTTGGCCCACTCGATCTCGCCGGTGACATCGCGCAGCTCGCCCCGGTCGAGGCGGATGCGGCAGCGCGCGCCCGCCTCGGCGACGAACTGGATCTTGCGCTCCAGCAGCCGGGGCACGTCCCCGCCGACCGCCTTGGGCCAGAAGTACTGGAGCTGGCGCAGGGCGGCGGAGTGGAAGGTCCGGGCCTGGACGCCGCCCGCTCCGAGGCTGCGCAGGCGGCCGCGCATCTCTCCGGCGGCGCGGTTGGTGAAGGTGACGGCGAGCACACTGGCCGGCATCAGCTGGCCGGACTGGACTCCGTAGGCGATGCGGTGGGTGATGGCGCGGGTCTTGCCCGTGCCCGCGCCGGCCAGCACGCACACCGGGCCGCGCAGGGTCGTCGCGACCTCGCGCTGCTCCGGGTCCAGGCCCAGGAGCACCGCGTCGGCCGAGTCGGCGTGGTCGGGGCCGCCCGGGAAGGATGAGGAGTGCGTTGCTGCTGTCACCCCGCCATGCTGCCAGGTCTCGAGTGCCGGGCGGGAAACTTGTCCACAGGCCGCACCTGTCCGTCGTACTTGACAGAGCCTGTCCGACGGACGGGCCGCCACCCCGCCCCGGGGGAATGGTGGAGCGCTCCCGTACGTTCGAGTACTCGGACCACCGAGACCCCACAGAGGAGAGCGCAGCATGCAGGACACGGGTTCCGTCACGATGTACAGCACGACCTGGTGCGGCTACTGCCGTCGGCTGAAGTCCCAGATGGACCGGGAAGGCATCGCGTACAACGAGATCAACATCGAGCTGGACCCCGAGTCCGCCGCGTTCGTCGAGAAGGCCAACGGCGGCAACCAGACGGTCCCCACCGTCCTCGTGGTGTCCCCCACGGGCGGCGAGTCGGTCATGACGAACCCGAGCCTGGCCCAGGTCAAGCAGGCGCTCGCGGTCTGAGTGCGCCCCGCGCGGCCCGTCCGCGCACAGAAAGGCCCCCGCCTCGGCGGGGGCCTTCTGCTGTCACGGGGCGGCGGCAGGGCGGTACGGAGGTACCGCGATGTGCCGCGATGTGCCGGTGTGACGAGGATTACGCCGTCGGCCTCGGCAGCGGCTTGCCGTACCAGAGCTCGACCAGCCGGGCCGCGATGGAGATGCCCGAGGGCGCCAGCACCTCGCCCGTCTCGATCGCCGTGCGCAGGTCGTCGCGGGAGAACCAGCGGGCCTCCTGGATCTCCTCGCCGTCCACCGTGATCTCGGAGGAGGTGGCGCGGGCGGTGAAGCCCAGCATCAGGCTGTACGGGAACGGCCAGGGCTGGCTGGCCACGTACTCGACCTCGCCGACCTTGACGCCCGCCTCCTCCCACACCTCGCGGATGACGGACTGCTCGATCGACTCACCGGGCTCCACGAACCCGGCCAGCGTCGAGAAGCGGCCCTCCGGCCAGTGCACCTGGCGGCCCAGCAGCGCGCGGTCGTGCTCGTCGGTGACCAGCATGATCACGGCCGGGTCGGTGCGCGGGTAGTGCTCGGCCCCGCAGCCCGGGCAGCGGCGGATGTGCCCGGCGGCCGCGACCACCGTGCGCTCGCCGCAGCGGGAGCAGAAGCGGTGCATCCGCTGCCAGTTCTCCAGCGCCACGGCGTGCACCATCAGCCCGGCGTCGCGCGGGGGCAGCAGCAGCCCGGCCTCGCGCAGGCCGGCCGGGCGGGCCGACTGGTCCATCCGGCCCGGCAGCGAGTCCTTCTGGAGCGCGAAGTACCGTACGCCGTCCTCGTCGCTGCCCAGGAAGTAGCGGTGCGTCTCGGTGACCGGGGCCTCGAAGGCGGGGGTCATCACGATGGCGGTGCCGCCGTCGGGGGTGTCGTCGATCAGGACCTGGCCGCCGGAGACGACGAAGACACGGGTCGTCGGGTGGCTCCAGGCGGCGGCGAGCCACGCCTCGTCGAGGCGGTGGTGCGCGGCGCGGTCGATTCCGCTGGGCGCGGCGAGCGAGAGAGGGCGCTCGGTTTCGGTGCTCACAGGTACTTCCAACTCCCCCGGTGGTGGGACAGGCAGGCTGGGCAGGGCGGGTGCGTCTGGCGCGGGCGGGTCAGCGGTGGGCGGCCAGGTCGCCCCAGAGGTAGGCGGTCGTCTCGACGCCCTTGAGGAGGAGGTCCAGCTCGACCTTCTCGTTCGGCGAGTGCCAGCCGTCGGACGGGACGGAGATGCCGAGGAAGAGGACGGGGGCGTCGAGGACGTCCTGGAGGTCGGCCGCGGGTCCCGAGCCGCCCTCGCGGGTGAAGCGGACCTTCTCGCCGAAGGCGCGGCCCATGGCCCGTACGACGGACTGCAGGGCCGGGTGGTCCAGCGGGGTCAGGCAGGGGCGGGTGGGCGCGCCGAAGGTGATGCTGTGCCGGATTCCGGCCGGGACCCGGGCCGCGACCCAGTCCTTGACGACGGCCTCGACCTCGTACGGGTCCTGCCCGGACACCAGGCGGAACGACAGCTTCAGGTGGGCGGAGGCGGGCACGATGGTCTTGCCGCCGGGCCCCTGGTAGCCGCCGCCGATGCCGTTGACCTCGGCCGTCGGGCGGGCCCAGACGCGCTCCAGGGTGGAGTAGCCGGCCTCGCCGGAGGCCGCGTGGGACTTGGCCGTACGGAGCCACTCGGACTCGTCGAAGGGGAGTTCGGCGATGAGGGCGCGCTCCGCGTCGGTGAGCTCGGCGATG
Source organism: Streptomyces sp. NBC_01408 (assembly GCF_026340255.1). Lineage (GTDB taxonomy): Bacteria > Actinomycetota > Actinomycetes > Streptomycetales > Streptomycetaceae > Streptomyces. The sequence continues at coordinate 377,421 of NZ_JAPEPJ010000001.1, forward strand.
TTGTCGTAGAAGCCGGGGAGGGTGACCCGCCCGTCCTCGTCGTGCAGGGCCGCGACCAGGCGGGCGGCGACGGTGGCCGGATTGGGCACGGCCCCGCCGAACGCGCCGGAGTGGATGTCCTGGTCGGGTCCGTGGAAGTCGATCTCGCAGTCGGCGACCCCGCGCATGCCGGTGCAGACGGTGGGGGTGGTCTCGGACCACATGCCGGTGTCGGAGACGATCACGACGTCGGCGGCGAGCTCGCGGGCGCGGGCCTCGACGAGGTCGCGGAAGTTCGGGGAACCGGACTCCTCCTCGCCCTCGACGATCAGCTTGAGGTTGACGGCGGGGGCGTCGGCGCCGGTGGCGGCCAGGTGGGCACGGACCCCGAGGGTGTGGAAGAACACCTGGCCCTTGTCGTCGGCGGCGCCGCGCGCGTACATCCGGCCGTCCTTGACGACCGGCTCGAACGGGTCGGTGTGCCAGCCGTCGGCGAGGGCGGCGGGCTGCACGTCGTGGTGCCCGTAGACGAGGATGGTGGGGGCGTCCGGGTCCGCGCTCGGCCAGTGCGCGAAGACGGCGGGCGCGCCCGGGGTCTCCCAGATCTCGGCGACCGGGAAGCCGGTCTCCTTGAGCTTCGCGGCGAGCCATTCGGCGCTGCGGCGTACGTCGCCCGTGTGCTCGGGCTGGGCCGAGACGGAGGGGATGCGGAGCCACTCGGCGAGGTCGTCGAGGAAGGCCGCGCGGTGGGTGTCGATGTACGTGCGGACAGCGCTGTCCGGCTGGGTGTCGCTCATGGCCACGAGCCTAGCCGTCCGTCCGATGGGCACGTCCGGTGTCCGATTTGCCTTGGAGGATCCGCTCAAGACGGGCCCGGTCGGGCAGGTCGCGGGGGCGGATGACGCGCCCGCTGCGGACGTGCAGGAAGGCCGCGCCGACCTGCTCCAGGGGCGTGCCGGTGGCCTCCGACCAGGCCAGCCGGTAGACGGCGAGCTGGAGGGGGTCGGCCTCGGTGGTACGGCCGGTCTTCCAGTCGACGATCTCGTACGAGCCGTCCTGGTCGCGGTACACCGCGTCGATCCGGCCCCGGATGACGCGGCCGGCGAGGGTCAGCTGGACGGGGGCCTCCATGCGGTACGGGGTCCGCTCGGCGTACGGGCTGCGCTCGAAGGCCGCCTTGAGGGAGTCCAGGTCGGCCTCGTCGGCGATCTCCTGGTCGGAGCCGGGCAGTTCGGTGGCGGGGTCCAGGACGTCGAGGAGCGGGAGCGGCAGCTCGTCGAAGCGGGACTCCACCCAGGCGTGGAAGCGGGTGCCCTGGCGCGCCGCGGGCTGGGGCGGCCTGGGCATGGGGCGGGCGAGGTCGCGGACGAAGCCCTGCTCGTCGGCGGCGAGCCGCATCAGCTGGCTGGCGGAGAGGGCGGCGGGCAGTTCGACGTCGCGCACGGCCGCGCGGGCACGGCGGAGCTCGCCTTCGAGGGCTTCGAGGTCCCGGTCCCAGGAGGCGATGGCCCGGGCCTCCTCGGGGGTGAGGGGGGTTCGGCGGGCGGGGCCGTGCGGTGGGGCTGCGCCCGTGCCGGGCCCGCCGGGGGTCGCGGCCGCGGCCCCTGCGTCGGCCTCCGGCCGCAGCTCCTCGGCGCGCGCGGGGCCTGCTGCCCCGGGCGGGGGCACGGCTGCGCCTTCGCCGCGGCCGGCGGGGGCCCAGAGGTCGGCCTCCGGCCAGAGGTCGTCGTCCAGCGGGTCGGCGGGGCCGTACGGGGCGGGCTCTTCCCCCACCCCGCCCCTTCCCGGAACCGGGGCTCCGCCCCGGAACCCGTCGGGGGTGGGGCCTGCGGCCCACAGATCGTCGGCGCCGGAGGCGGGCAGGGCCGAGCCCCGGCCCGGAGCCGGGGCTTCGCCCCGGAACCCGTCGGGGGTGGGGCCTGCGGCCCACACGTCGGCCTCCGGCCACAGGTCGTCGGCGCCGGGGGCGGGGTGTGCGGGCCCGGACCGGAGCGCGGGCTCCTGCCACTGGTCGTCGGCGGACTGCGAGGCCGGGGTGGGGGCCGGGGGGCCGGGGTCGGGGTCGGGGTCCGGCCAGGGTTCGTCCTCGTAGGACGGGTCCTCGCAGTCCGGGGGCCAGAGGTAGGCCTCGTCCTGTGCCGGGGGCTCGGCCGGCTCCGGCTGCGCGGTCGCCAGGTAGGACTCCACCAGGGCCGCAGCCGCGCGGCGCAGGGTGAGCGAGCCGGGGTCCAGGGGCAGCGGCCAGGACCGGTCGGCCGTGGCGTCCTCGGACAGGGCCGGGTTCTCCGCGTCCGGCTCGGGCTCCTCGGCCCAGGCCTCGATCTCGCCGTACCCGGCCGCGCAGTGCTCGTACAGGGCGGTCAGGAAGGCGGACGGGCCGCGGCGCTTCTTCTGGGTCGGGCCCCACCAGTGGCCCGAGGCCAGCAGCAGGGAACGCGGCCGGGTGAAGGTCACGTACCCGAGGCGGAGTTCCTCCGTCTCCTTGTGGTCCTTCAGGGCAGCCTTGAACGACTTCAGGCCGGCCGAGGTCCAGGCCGGGTCCCCCGGGAGGGTGGGCGCGTCGCCGCGCAGGGCGTACGGGAGCACCTTCGCGTACGAGGTCCAGGCCTCCGGCGGCTTCTCCTTCGGGAAGGCCCCCGCGCACAGGTCGGGCACGACGACCACGTCCCACTCCAGGCCCTTGGACTTGTGGGCCGTCAGGACCTTGACCGTGTTCTCCCCGCCGGGCAGGGCGTGGTCCAGCCCCTTCTCGTACTGGGCGGCCGTGCGCAGGAAGGCCAGGAAGGCCAGCAGCGAGGCCTCGCCGTCCAGTGCGGCGAAACCGGCCGCCACGCCCATGAAGTTCGACAGGGTCTCGCGGCGGCGGGCGGCCAGCGCGTGCGGGGAGGCGGACAGTTCCACTTCCAGGCCGGTGGCGGACAGCACCCGGTGCAGCACGTCCATCAGCGGATCGGCCAGCGAGCGGCGCAGGTCGCGCAGCTCCTGGGCGAGGTGCGCGAAGCGGACCCGGGCCTCCGCGGAGAAGGGCAGGTCGTCCGGGGACTGTCCGGCGCCGTCGAGGAAGGTCTCCAGGGCGTCGGCCAGGGACACGATCTCCGCCGGGTCCACCCCTTCGACGGCCGCGGCGAGCCGTTCGTCGGCGTCCGCCGCGTCGGCCGGGGAACGGCCGATCAGGAGCCGGGCCCGGCGGCCCAGCAGGGCCAGGTCGCGGGCGCCGATCCGCCAGCGCGGGCCGATGAGGAGGCGGACGAGGGAGGCGTTGGCCCCGGGGTCCTGGAGGACCTCGCAGACGGCGACGAGGTCCGCGACCTCCGGCAGGTGCAGCAGCCCGGACAGGCCGACGACCTCCACCGGTACGTCCCGGGCCACCAGCACGGCCTGGATCCGCGCGAAGTCCCCGGCGGACCGGCACAGAACGGCGATCTCCCGCGGCTCCGTCCCGGTGCGGACCAGGTGGGCGACCGAGTCGGCGAGCCACTCCAGCTCTTCGGCGTGCGTCGGGAGCAGGGCGCACCGTACCGAGCCGGCGCCCTCCGCGCCGGGCGCCGGGCGCAGCGCCTCCACCCCTTCGTGCATGGCGCGCAGCGGGGCGGCGAGTCCGTTGGCCAGGTCCAGGAGGCGGCCGCCGCTGCGCCGGTTCTCGCTGAGCGACAGGCGGGTGGCCGGGGTGCCGTCGGCGTGCGGGAAGTGCTCGGGGAAGTCGTCGAGGTTGGCCACGGAGGCGCCGCGCCAGCCGTAGATGGCCTGGCAGGGGTCGCCGACGGCGGTCACGGCGTGTCCGCTGCCCGCGCCGAAGAGCCCGGACAGCAGCAGTCGCTGCGCGACCGAGGTGTCCTGGTACTCGTCGAGCAGGACCACCCGGAACTCCTCGCGCAGCAGCGCCCCCACCTCGGGCCGGGTGGTGGCGAGCTGCGCGGAGAGGGCTATCTGGTCGCTGAAGTCGAGGAGGTCGCGGGAGCGTTTGGCGGCGCGGTAGCGGCTGACGAGCTCCAGCAGTTCGAGGCGGCCGCGCACGGCTTCGGGGACCTTGCGCAGGTCCTCGTTGGTGAGCTTGGTGCCGGAGAGGGTGTGCAGCAGCCCGGTGTCGTGGGCGCGCAGCGCGGCCGGTTCGACGAGGTGCTCGGAGAGCTCCGCGTCGAGCGCGAGCAGGTCGCTGACCAGGTCGGGGACGGACTTGGTGAGCGACGGGTAGGGGCCGGGGGCCTCGCGCAGCACCTTCGCGGCGAGCTGGAAGCGGGTGGCGTCGGCGAGGAGGCGGGAGCTGGGCTCCAGCCCGATGCGCATGCCGTGGTCCGTCAGGAGCTGGCCGGCGAAGGCGTGGTACGTGGAGATCCGCGGCTCGCCGCCGGCCGCGTCGGCCTCGGCCGGGGAGGGGTCCGGGTCGCTGATCCCGGCCCGCGCGAGGGCCTTGCGCACGCGCTCGGCGAGCTCCCCGGCGGCCTTGTTGGTGAAGGTCAGACCGAGGACCTGTTCGGGCGCGACCGCGCCGGTCCCCACCAGCCAGACCACGCGGGCGGCCATGACGGTGGTCTTGCCGGATCCGGCGCCGGCGACGACGACCTGCGGAGCGGGCGGGGCGGTGACGCAGGCCATCTGTTCGGGCGTGAAGGGGATGCCGAGGAGCTCCTTGAGCTGCTCGGGGTCGGTGAGGACGGACGGACGCGCGGACACCTCAAAAGGCTAGCCGTACCCACCGACACTCCCGGCCGGCGTCTCATTCCACGGTCTGGCGGCCCTCCGGGCGGGCGCTGCACGAGCTGCGGAAGGAGCAGTGGTCGCAGTGCCGGCCCGCGGCGGGCGCGAAGCGCTCGTCCAGGACGCGGCCCGCGGCGGTGGCGAGCAGGTCCCCGACCCACTGCCCGTCCAGCGGCTGCTGGGCCTGGATCCTGGGGACCTCCTCACCGCCCTCCTTCTTGGGCGCGCCCTGGCGGAGCTGGACGAGCTCGGCGCCGCCCGGCGCCGGGCGCACACCGTCGAAGACCTCGTCGACGGCGCCTTCGCGCACCGCGAGCTGGTAGACGGCGAGCTGGGGGTGGCGGGCGACCTCGTCCTTCGTCGGCGAGGCCTTGCCGGTCTTGAAGTCGACGACGTACGCGCGCCCCTGCGGGTCCGCCTCGACCCGGTCCATGGAGCCCCGGATGCGGACGGCGACGTCGCCCGCTTCGAGGGTGACGTCGAACTCGTGCTCCGTGGCCACGGCCTCCCGGCCGCCGCGGTCGGTGGTGTGCCAGCGCAGGAAGCGTTCGAGGGCGGCGCGGGCGTTCTCCTTCTCCTGGGCCGATTTCCAGGGCGCGTCGAAGGCGAGGGCGTCCCACACGGAGTCGAGGCGTTCCATGAGGACGGCCAGGTCGGCGGGGGTGCGGCCGGAGGCGACCTCGTCGGCGAGGACGTGGACGACGTTGCCGAAGCCCTGGGCGGCGGTGGAGGGGGTGTCGGCCTTGACCTCGCGGCCCAGGAACCACTGGAGGGAGCAGGTGTTGGCCAGCTGGTCCAGGGCGCTGCCGGACAGGGCGACGGGCCGGTCCCGGTCGCGCAGCGGGACGCTGCTGCGGGTGGGCTCGTACAGCCCCCACCAGCGCTGCGGGTGCGCGGCGGGGACCATCGGGCGGTCCTCGTCGTCGGTGAGCGCGGCGAGGCGGGCCAGGCGGCGGGCGGCCGCGTCGCGCAGCGCGGGCGAGGCGTCCGGGTCGACGGTGGTGGCGCGCAGCTCGGCGACGAGCGCCGGGACGGCGAGGGGACGGCGGGGGCGGCCGGTGACGTCGCGCGGGGGGACGCCGAGTTCGGTGAGGAAGCGGGAGGGCTGGTCGCCGTCGTCGGCGGGGGCCTTGACGGCGGTGACGACGAGGCGGTCTCGGGCGCGGGTGGCCGCGACGTAGAACAGCCTGCGCTCCTCGGCGAGGAGCGCGCCGGGGGTGAGGGGTTCGGCGAGGCCGTCGCGGCCGATGCGGTCGGCTTCCAGGAGGGAGCCGCGGCGGCGCAGGTCGGGCCAGAGCCCTTCCTGGACCCCGGCGACGACGACGAGGGACCACTCCAGGCCCTTGGAGCGGTGCGCGGTCATGAGCCGGACGGCGTCGGAGCGGGTGGCCCGGGTGGTCAGGGTGTCGGCGGCGATGTCCTCCGCTTCCAGCTGTTCCAGGAAGTTGAGCGCGCCGCGGCCGCCGGTACGGTCCTCCGCGCGGGCGGCGGTGTCGAACAGGGCGCAGACGGCGTCGAGGTCCCGGTCGGCGTTGCGACCGGCCGCGCCGCCGCGGCGGGCGCCGCGCTCCAGACGCTGGGGCCAGGGCGTGCCGTCCCACAGGGTCCACAGGGCCTCTTCGGCGGTGCCGCCGCCTTGCAGGAGCTCGCGGGTCTTGCGCAGGAGCAGGCCGAGGCGCTGCGCGCCGCGGGCGTACGCGGGGTCGTGCGCGGTGAGCCGCTCCGGCTCGGCGAGGGCGCGGGCCAGCAGCACGTCGGAGGGGGCGGGCACCTTGACGCCTGCGGCGCGCTCCTCGTCCCTCAGGGCCCGGCCGAGGCGGCGCAGATCGGCGGCGTCCATCCCGCCGAGCGGCGAGGCGAGCAGCTCGAGACAGGCGTCGACCCCGATCCACCCTTCGCCTGCCGGGTCGCCTGCGGCGGGCTCTGCGGTGTCCGCCCCGGCCTGGGCGGCGTCGGCCGCGGGCTCGGCCGGGTCGCCTGCGGCGGGCTCTGCGGTGTCCGCCCCGGCCTGGGCGGCGTCGGCCTCGGGCTCGGGCTCGGCGGGGCCAGGGGAAGTTTCCCGCCCGCCCACCCCGAATTCGCGAGCAAGCTCGCCCTCCACGTCGCCTACGGCGAACAGGCCCGCGCCCGCGCCTGCGGCTGCGGGCACGGCGGAGCCCGGCTCGGGCAGCCCTGTGGCCGGGGCGGAACCCGCCCCGTCGCCTACGGCGGACAGGGCTGCCTCTGGCGTCGCTGGGGCGGCGCCCGCGGCGGAGCCGAGGGCGGTGATGCGGAGGGCTGTCAGGAGGGGGGAGACGGCCGGTTCGTGGCGGAGGGGGGTGTCCGTGCCGTCCGTCTCGGCCGGGACGCCCGCCGCGATGAGGGCGCGGCGCATCGCCGGGAGGGTGCGGCCGCCGGCGCGGACCAGGACGGCCATGTCCTGCCAGGGCACGCCGTCCTCCAGGTGCGCCCGCCGCAGTACGTCGGCGATGTTGTCGAGCTCGGCTCCGGCCGTGGGGTAGGTGAACGCCTCCACCCGGCCGCCGTCCCGCGTGGCCTTGAGGTCGCGGTGGGCCCGTACGGCGGCGGACGGCAGCCGCGGGACCGGCATGCGGGCCGTGAGGAGGCGGGTGGCGGCCAGCAGGGCCGCGCCCGAGCGGCGGCCCACGGTCAGCGCCTTGACCTTCGCACCGGGGAAGGAGGTCTCGAAGTCCAGGATGTTGTTGATGTCGGCGCCGCGGAAGGCGTAGATCGACTGGTCCGGGTCGCCGAAGGCGACCAGCGTGCCGCCCGGCCCGGTCAGCGCGCGCAGCAGCCGCAGCTGGGAGGCGTCCGTGTCCTGGTACTCGTCCACGAAGATCGCGTCGTAGGCGGCGGACAGCTCCGGGGTGCGTTCCCCGAGCAGCACCGCGCGGTGGACGAGTTCGGCGTAGTCCAGCGTGCCCTGGAGGTCCAGGACGTCGAGGTACTCGGAGAGGAAGGCCGCCGCCGCCTTCCAGTCCGGGCGGCCGATCCGGGTCGCGAAGGAGTCGAGTGCCGAAGGGCCGAGGCCCAGCTCGCGGGCCCGGGCCAGGACGGCGCGGACCTCGTCCGCGAAGCCGCGGGTGGTCAGGGCCGCGCGCAGGTCGTCCGGCCAGCGGATGGAGCGGATCCGGCGCTGGCCCTCCAGCAGGGTGCGGACCATCACGTCCTGCTCGGGTCCGGACAGCAGCCGCAGCGGGTCCGCGAACAGGTCGGTGTCCTGGTGGGCGCGGACCAGGCCGTAGCAGAAGGAGTGGAAGGTGGTGGCCTGCGGAGCCCGCGCGCCGCCGAGGCGCAGGGCGGCACGGTCGCGCAGTTCCACCGCCGCCTTGCGGCTGAAGGTGAGGATGAGGATCCGGGCGGGGTCCGTGCCCGCTTCGACCCGGGCGGCGACGGCTTCGACCAAGGTGGTCGTCTTCCCGGTGCCCGGTCCGGCGAGGACCAGCAGAGGTCCGGCGGTGTGATCAACCACCGCCCGCTGCGCTGCGTCCAGCACAGGGGGATCCACCCGTTCCGGCCCGGTGCGTACGAGGCGGTACGCGTCCGGGACCCGCGTACGCCGCGCGGAGCGGTCGGAGGGAGAGGTGATCACGTGAGGTGCCGGTCCTGGTGGGTCTGCGGGTTGTACGGGGTCTGCGGGCCCTGTAGGTCGTACAGGGTCTACGGGTCCTGCGGTTCCTGCGGGGGTCCGGGCGACGGCTGCGGCGCGCGCCGCAGCCGGAGCCGAAGAGGCAACGCTACGGCAATCGGCCGGGCCCGCGCAGTTCCCCCGGATCCCCCGTACGGGCCTTCGCGCGGGAGCTCGACCGCACGTTCAGGCCGTGCATGGCAGAAGCTGTCAGGTGTGAGCGTCTCTAGTCAGCCAAGTGATCCCATGCCAGACGCGGTGTCTGGCGACGGGACTTCCCACCGTGGAGGGGTGGCGTGAGCGTGCAGGTGGAATCCCGCGCCCAGTGCTGCTCCTCGCGGCCGGTCTCGACCGGTGGGTGTGCTGATCGTCGTCACGTCCTGGTTCCGGGCGGCTGCACGGGGCAGCCGAGTCCGGTCCGTGTGAACGTGTCCCTCCGGACGCTGGCCTGCCGGGCCCGCAGGCCTGACAGGGGAGGGTGTCCGGCGTCGCCTGGGCGTCGGACGTGCTGTCTGTCGTCGTGTCGAGCCGGTCTTGGCCCGGTTACGGCTGGTTTGCTGCGCGATCGGCGTGATGACGGCGCCCACTTCAAGGGCGTCCACGACCGTGCGGATGACCATGGCGCCTGTGTCGCGGTCGGTGATGGTCTTGGCCTGGTGTGCCAGGCCGCGCGATGCGACGCGCTGCCAAGCCCCGTGATCACGGTCTCCCTGCCAGTGGCAGGACGGGCACATGGCCCATTTCCAACCTGGCGCGGCAGGACGGTCGGGGGCTTTGCGGTGCCGCAGGGGTGTGAGGCATTGCGGGCAGTGCTTGGATGTGTTCCGCGCGGGCACGATGACCACGGCGATCCCCGTGTCCGCGGCTATGTGCCTCATGCGGTAGACGATCTGCCCGCGTACTTGCTGGGAGAGACGGGTGTTGGTGGTCCGGCCCATGCCACGGGCTTCCATGGAGCGGAGGTCTTCCACGTAAATGACGCTCGCCCCGACGGCGACGGCCTGATCGACCGCCCACCTGGCGGCGGCCCAGGACAGAGCGTCGTTGAGGTTCGACCGGCGTGCACAGACCCGGCTGATCTCATCGTTCAGAACGGCGTGTTTGGCGGCCAGGGCGTGCTGCTCGCCTCCGGCGGCGAGGCGCTGGTATTGGCCGGACTTGGCATGCAGACGCTCACCCTGCCGGCGCAGCCGGTTCTGCTTGGCCAGGACACCGGCCGCCCTGAACATTCCACCCGCCCCGAGTACGGTGATCCGCCCGTCATCGTGCAGCCGCGCCGCGCCAGCGCTGAGCAGGGTGTTAAGGCCCCAGTCCACACCGAGCGCGACCGTGTGCCCTCTGCGGCCTGCCTTCGGCACCGGGTGGGTGTAGGCGAGATCGGCGCGTACCTGCCCCTGGTGCAGGCGGAGGTTGGGCAGGTGCAGCACAGCGCGTGCGGGGATCGTCGACGGCAGCTTGATGGGGCAGGACACCCACGTCCAGTCACGGTACGACTGTGGATCGGGGCGGGTGGGCAGCTTCAAGCGCAGCAGCGCACGGCCCGGCTCGTCCGCCCGCTCAATGGTCGCCTGCTGCCCGTCACAGGCCGACAGCAGCAGCATCCGCGCTACCCCGGGCGCGCTCTCCACCTCAAACACATCGGCAGGCAGCCGTCCCCGCTTCCGGAGGAAGGCACTCACCTGCCGGGTGCGGGACTTGATGGCGCTCGACGGCAGGTGCCGCCCGCCCGGCACCGCCTCACGCACCGCGTCCCACTCCTGGCCCGTGCGCTTGGCAGGGTCGGCGGGCCAGGTCGCGAGCACTCCCGCCGTGAGGTCGCTGCGCCACTTCGCCGCGCGCAGGGTGCGCCCGGCCTGCTCCTGCGCCATGCGAACGATCCGGTCATTGACGCAAATACCTTTAGGCGGCGCAGCGGTCCAGCCCAGGCGGCGCAGCGCCATCCATGCGTTCGACGGCAGCTTCCTGCCGCCACAGTCCTCCCCGGATGTGAGCAGATCCACATCGGCGGGGTCCCAGTGCGCGGCCAGGAGCGCGGCGACCAGCCCGGACGTCAGATCGATACACCAGCCAACCCGTGCGGTCAGGACGGAGACAGCCAGCAGTTCACCGCTCGCTTGATCCACACCCGTCCGCAGCCGTCCACGGACACAAGCGGTTCGGGACGTCTCGCCCTCGGCGAGCGGCACCTTCCGACTCACCTTTCACCCCCCCTACCGCCAGTCCTGTCATCCGATCAACGACGGGCCGCACGAAAGGGCACTCATTCGATCCACGAACTCCTATCCGATGCCTCAGTCGGTCGAACTCCAGAGCGTGAACCCGGCTCGATTCGCTACGGATGCCTAAGGAATCACGTGAGCCTCGTCGCACGCGTCGTCCTGTCCGGGGCCCGGGCCTCCGTCCCAGCGCGCCCGGCGCATGTCCAGCCGCGGCTCGCCGCCGCCCGTCAGGCGCAGCGGGGTGGCCTCCGCCCGGTAGTGCTCCAGGGCGCGCCGCTCACTGCCCGGCAGCGGTACGCCGTCGGCCCGCACCACGCGCCACCAGGGCACGGCTCCTCCGTAGAGGGCCATCACGCGCCCGACTTGGCGTGGTCCGCCCTCGCCGAGCCACTCGGCGACGTCTCCGTACGTCATCACCCGCCCGGGCGGAATACGCTCGGCCAGCTCCAGCACGTGCTCCGCGTACGCGGGCAGCTCCTCGCTCATTCGGCACATGGTGCAGCACGCCGGGCCGGGTCCGGTGGAAGCGTCGGTTCCATACCGGCGCGCACCCTGCTGCCCCGATCGCCCGTCGGTCCGTGCCACCATCTTCCGGGCGGTGACTGGTGATACGCGATCAAGAAGAGATGGAAGTGACGACGAAGGAGCAGGGTGTGAGCCCTCCGGACGGTGCGGCGAGGGACGACGGCGCGCGGCCGGACGACGGCCCCGGCGCACGCCCCGACCTGCCCTCCGACGGCCCCCGCCCGCCCTCCGGCACCCCCCGCACCCCCGACCGCACCCCTGACGGCCCCGAGCGCACCCCTGACGGCCCTGACGGCCCGCACGGCCACGCGCCCACGGACGCCGACCAGGTCGAGGTCGACGAACCGCTGCTCGCCGCCCGCGTGCACCGCCCGTCCGACCTCGTACGCCTGCTCGTCGGCATCCTCGGCATCGCCGTCGTCCTCGCCATCGCCGCCTTCGCCCACGGCACCACGGTGGGCCTGGAAGAGGACATCAACAAGGGCACCGGCGCGGCGCCCGACCTGCTGATCAAGGTCGCCGCGCTGGTGTCGAGCATCGCGGTGCTGCTGCTCCCCGTCGCCTTCGCCATCGAGCGGCTGATCAAACGCGACGGGCTGCGCATCGCCGACGGCGTGCTCGCCGCCGTCCTCGCGCACGGGGTCACCCTCGCCACCGACCTGTGGGTCTCCCAGGCCGCCCCCGACACCATCCAGGAAGCCCTCACCCGGACCGCCGGGGCCGGCGGGGCCCTCACCGATCCGGTGCACGGCTACCTCGCGCCCGTGATCGCGTACATGTGCGCCGTCGGGATGACCCGCAGACCGCACTGGCGCGTCGCGCTGTGGGTGGTCCTGCTGCTCGACGCGTTCACGATGCTGGTCAGCGGCTACACCACGCCCTTCTCGATCATCCTCACCGTGCTGATCGGCTGGAGCGTCGCGTACGGGACCCTGTACGCCGTCGGCTCGCCCAATGTGCGCCCGACCGGGCAGACCCTGCTCGCGGGACTGCGCCGCGTCGGCTTCCGGCCCGTCAGCGCGATGCGCGCCGAGGTCCCCGACGGCCCCGAGGCCTCCGAGGTCAGCGACCGCGGCCGCCGCTACCACGTCACCCTGGAGGACGGTCCGCCGCTCGACGTCACCGTCGTCGACCGTGAACAGCAGGCCCAGGGCTTCTTCTACCGGGTCTGGCGCCGGCTCACCCTGCGCGGCATCACCACCCGGCGCAGCCTCCAGTCCCTGCGCCAGGCTCTGGAGCAGGAGGCACTGCTCGCGTACGCGGCCATCGCGGCCGGGGCCAACGCACCCAAACTGATCGCCACCTCCGAGCTCGGCCCGGACGCCGTGATGCTCGTGTACGAGCACCTGGGCGGCCGGACGCTGGACTCCCTCCCCGACGAGGAGATCACCGACGAGCTGAGCCGCAACGCATGGGAGCAGGTACGGGCCCTCCAGTCGCGGCGGATCGCGCACCGGCGGCTGACCGGGGACGCCCTGGTGGTGGATCGTTCCGGCAGCATCACCCTCACCGACCTGCGGGGCGGTGAGATCGCGGCCGGCGACCTGGTGCTGCGCATGGACATCGCGCAGCTGCTGGTCACGCTCGGCCTGCGGGTCGGCGCCGAGCGGTCGGTGGCCTCGGCGCTGTCGGTGCTCGGCCCGGACGCGGTGGCGGACTGCCTGCCGCTGCTCCAGCCGATCGCGCTGAGCCGTTCCACCCGGGCGACGCTGCGCAAGCTGGCCCGGGAGCGGGCGGACCGGCAGCGGGAGGCCGTACTGGAGTCCTCGCGGGCGGCGAAGGCAGCGCGGGAGGCGGACGCCTCGGCTCCGGCGACGAGCACCGCGGCCTCCGCCGCCGACCGGAAGGCCGAGAAGAAGGCACTGGACGACGCCCTGGACGGGGCCCGCGAGGAGGATCTGCTGAGCCAGATCCGCCAGCAGGTGCTGCTGATCCGCCCGCAGGCGCCGGTGGAGCCGGCCCGGCTGGAGCGGATCCGGCCGCGCACGCTGGTCTCCTTCATCGCGGGCGCGTTCGGCGCGTACTTCCTGCTCACGCAGCTCGCGCACGTGGACTTCACGACGATCGTCGGCGAGGCCCAGTGGGGCTGGGTCGGCGCGGCCCTCGCCTTCTCGGCGCTCAGCTACGTCGCGGCGGCCATGAGCCTGCTGGGCTTCGTACCCGAGCGGGTGCCGTTCCTGCGGACCGTGGTCGCGCAGGTGGCCGGCTCCTTCGTGAAGCTGGTCGCGCCCGCGGCGGTCGGCGGTGTCGCGCTGAACACGCGGTTCCTCCAGCGGGCGGGGATCCGGCCGGGGCTCGCGGTGGCGAGCGTGGGCGCCTCGCAGCTCTTCGGACTCGCCAGCCACATCCTGCTGCTGCTCTCCTTCGGCTACCTGACCGGCACCGAGAAGACCCCGGAGATGACCCCGTCCCGGACGGTCATCGCGGGTCTGCTGACGGTGGCGGTCCTGGTGCTGGTGGTGACGGCGGTCCCGTTCATGCGGAAGTTCGTGGCGACCCGGGTCCGCGCGCTGTTCGCGGGCGTGGTACCGCGCATGCTGGACGTGCTCCAGCGTCCGCAGAAGCTGGTGACCGGCATCGGCGGGATGCTGCTGCTGACCGGCTGCTTCGTGATGTGCCTGGACGCGTCGATCCGCGCGTTCGGGGGCGGCGAGGCCATCAGCTACGCGAGCATCGCGGTGGTGTTCCTCGCCGGCAACGCACTGGGGTCGGCCGCCCCGACGCCGGGCGGCATGGGCGCGGTGGAGACCACCTTGACCCTGGGTCTGATCGCGGCCGGGCTGGAGAAGGAGGTCGCCATCTCGGCGGTGCTGCTGTTCCGCCTGATGACGTTCTGGCTGCCGGTGCTGCCGGGGTGGATCTCGTTCAACTTCCTGACCCGCAAGGAAGCCATCTGACGCCCCTCTACGGCAGCAGGGCCCGGACCGCGCGTCGCGGTCCGGGCCCTGCCCCGTGCGGTGCCGCCCTGCGGCGGCGGTGCGTCAGCTCTGTGCGGTGTCGTCGCCCGTCTGCCCGGCGCCCTCAGCGGCGCCTGCCTTCTCGCGCATCTTGCGCACCAGCTCCGCCTTCTGGTCGGCTGCACCCCGGCGGTCGAGGTTGCGGTGCGGACCGTTGTTCTGCCGCTCGGCGCGGGACAGCCTCTTGCGCTGGCCGCCGCCCATGCCCACGGGGTTGTTGATGTTCTTGCTCACGGTCACGGGTTCTCCCGGTAATGATGTGAAGTGATCTACGGATTCATCGGTGGGGGACGGGCGCGGCGACGTCGAAGGACGTCAGCAGGGGCCCATCACGCTCTCACTCGTAAATCGGTGTCTGGAAGAACATGACAAAGACGTTACCCGGTTCCGTCGGCCCCGCACACCAAGATTTTCCCGCCCCGGCGCCGCGGGGGGACGGACCCGTTCGGGTCAGCGCGGGGGCGGTGGGGACGGACCGCGCCCAGGATGGTGGCATGCCGAGAAACGCCTGGCGGGTCACCGCCTCCGCCGCGCTCGCCGCCGCACTGCTCGCCACCAGCGCCTGCTCCGGCGAGGGCGACGAGGAGAGAACCAAGGGCGGCGGCACCAAGGGGGCCAAGCCCCTCAAGTGGGGCGAGTGCCCGGCCCCGACGGCCCTGGAGGGCGGCGGTCCGGCCCCCGGCAAGGACTGGCAGTGCGCCACGCTCGACGTCCCGCTCGACTACGCCGAGCCCGAGGGGGAGACCGTACCGATCGCGCTGATCCGCGCGAAGGCCCGCAAGAAGGGCCAGCGCATCGGCTCCCTCCTCTTCAACTTCGGCGGCCCCGGCGGCTCCGGCATCACCACCCTCCCCGGCGCCGCCAAGGAGTACGAGGCCCTCCGCGCCCGGTACGACCTGGTGGGCTTCGACCCCCGCGGGGTGGGCCGCAGCGCGCCCGTCCGCTGTGAGGACGACAAGGAGCTGGACGCGTACTACGCCCAGGACTCCTCGCCCGAGACCTCGCAGGAGGAGACGGCCTTCGTCGACAACATCCGCGCCTACCAGCAGGCCTGCGAGAAGAACTCGGCCAAGCTCCTGCCCCACGTCGGCACGGAGAACGCCGCCCGCGACATGGACCGCATCCGCCAGGCCCTCGGCGACGAGAAGCTGCACTACTTCGGGATCTCCTACGGCACCGAACTCGGCGGGGTCTACGCCCACCTCTTCCCGAAGAACGTCGGCCGGGCCGTCTTCGACGCCGTCGTGGACCCGACCGCGACCCCCGAGCAGGGGGCGCTGGGCCAGGCCAAGGGCTTCCAGCTCGCGCTCGGCAACTTCGCGCAGGACTGCGTGGACCGCGGCGACGCCTGCCTGCTCCAGGGCAGCACCGCCAAGGAGATCGAGGCGAACGTCAGGAAGCTCCAGAAGGACCTGGAGGCCCGGCCGATCCCGGGCATCGGGGACCGGCAGCTCACCGAGAGCGCCGCGACCAACGGCATCGCCCAGGCCCTGTACTCCAAGGAGCTGTGGCCGCTGCTGGAGCAGGGGCTGGACGAGGCGGAGGGCGGGCAGGGGCAGCTGCTGCTTGCGCTGTCCGACGCGCTCAACGGCCGCGACCAGCAGGGGCACTACAGCAACATCGGGGCGGCCAACACGGCCATCAACTGCGCCGACTCCAAGCAGCGTTACACCCTCGCGCAGACCAAGGCCAAGCTGTCGGAGTTCCGTTCGGCCTCGCCCGTCTTCGGGGACTTCCTCGGCTGGGCCATGATGGGCTGCACCGACTGGCCCGTCCCGGGCGCCTCGGACACCCCGGACGTGTCCGCCCCGGGCGCCGCCCCGATCCTGGTGATCGGCAACACCGGCGACCCGGCCACCCCGTACGAGGGCGCCCGCAAGATGGTGGAGCGGCTCGGCCCGGGCGTCGGCGTGGAGCTCACGTACAAGGGCGAGGGGCACGGCGCGTACAACAGCGGCGACCCGTGCGTGCAGAAGGCGGTGAACTCCTACCTGCTGGACGGGAAGGTGCCGGCGGCGGGCACCGTCTGCACCGCGGCCCCGGACGCCACGGGGACGCCCGTCGGGCCGGAGCCGCCGCAGGGCGTCTGATCCGGCCCGGCCGGTCCGGAGAGAACGCCGGAGGGGCCGTACCGCGCGGTGTGCGCGGTACGGCCCCTCCGGGGTGACTGCTAGTAGACCGGCTTCTCGGGCTCGATCTGGTGGACCCAGCCGATCACGCCGCCGCCGACGTGCACCGCGTCGGAGAAGCCCGCGGACTTCAGGACCGCGAGGACTTCCGCACTGCGGACACCCGTCTTGCAATGCAAGACGATGCGCTTGTCCTGGGGCAGGTCCTGGAGGGCGGTGCCCATCAGGAACTCGCCCTTGGGGATCAGCTTCGCGCCGGGGATCGAGACGATCTCGTACTCGTTGATCTCGCGGACGTCGATGATCTCGATGTTCTCGCCGTCGTCGATCCACTCCTTGAGCTGCTTGGGAGTGATCGTCGAGCCGGCGGCCGCCTCCTGGGCCTCCTCCGACACGACGCCGCAGAAGGCCTCGTAGTCGATGAGCTCGGTGACGGTCGCGTTCGGACCGCAGACCGCGCAGTCGGGGTCCTTGCGGACCTTGACCTGGCGGTACTGCATCTCCAGGGCGTCGTAGATCATCAGGCGGCCGACCAGCGGCTCGCCGACGCCCGTGAGGACCTTGATGGCCTCGGTGACCTGGATGGACCCGATGGACGCGCAGAGCACGCCCAGTACGCCGCCCTCGGCGCAGCTCGGGACCATGCCCGGCGGCGGGGGCTCCGGGTACAGGCAGCGGTAGCACGGGCCGTGCTCGGACCAGAAGACGGAGGCCTGGCCGTCGAAGCGGTAGATCGAACCCCACACGTACGGCTTGTTCAGCAGGACGCAGGCGTCGTTGACCAGGTAGCGCGTGGCGAAGTTGTCCGTGCCGTCGACGATGAGGTCGTACTGGCTGAAGATCTCCATCACGTTCTCGGCTTCGAGCCGCTCTTCGTGAAGGACCACGTTCACGTACGGGTTGATGCCCAGCACGCTGTCACGGGCCGACTCGGCCTTGGAACGGCCGATGTCCGCCTGACTGTGGATGATCTGGCGCTGCAGGTTCGACTCGTCGACCTCGTCGAACTCGACGATGCCCAGCGTGCCGACGCCGGCCGCGGCCAGGTACATGAGGGCGGGCGAGCCGAGGCCGCCGGCGCCCACGGCGAGCACCTTGGCGTTCTTCAGGCGCTTCTGGCCGTCCATCCCGACATCCGGGATGATCAGGTGCCGCGAGTACCGGCGGACCTCGTCAACGGTGAGCTCTGCGGCTGGCTCAACCAAGGGTGGCAGCGACACGGGGACTCCAGCGGGTCATCCCCGCGGAAGCGGGGAGCATTCAAAGGGTTGTTCTGTCCCGTAACACTGCCACGGCCCACTTCATTCCAAGACACCCGTCCCGATCCGCGAGACGATTTCGTCCCAGTACCCGGGCATCGAGGCCCACGGGTCCCGGTCCCCCGCTCCGCGCCGGTCCGTGAACCAGATGGTGCCCGCACCCTGCCAGCAGGCGATCCGGACGGCCTCCTCCAGATGCGTCCGGGGCACTCCGTGGACGAGGTGGCAGAACAGCTCCGGCGGATGGTCGGCCGTCCACTCCGCCACCTGCGACCAGCGGTAGTCGGCCCAGGCACCGGCGAAGGTGACCAGTTGATCAGCGGTTTCGGCGTAGCCCTCGTAGGGGTGGGTGCCGTGCCCGAGGACGATCCGCAGCCCGTCGCCGAGGCCCCGCAGGGTGTCGACGACCCGGCGCACCGCCGCGAGTTCCCCTTTACCGGCCGGGGCGTCCGCCAGGTAGAAGCCGCCCACCCCGTACCAGTCCCGGAAGCGGTGGGCGTCGGAGACCAGCTCGCCGAAGGACCGTTCGCCGTCCCGCATCGCGAGATGGCCGAGCAGCCGGTGGCCCGAGTCGCCGGTGTTCCGGAGCCGGGCGGCCACCTCCGAGCAGTGCGGGTCGGGACGGCCGCCGGGGCCGTCCGTGACATTGAGCACGGCCCAGTGCAGCGGGGTGCCCGGGCGGGTCAGCTCGGCCCATTCGACGGGGGCGAGCAGCGGGTGCGCGTAGCCGGGGACCCCGAGGCCCGGGCGGCCGGCGCCGGTCGCGGCGGCCGCCGTGGCCCCGGGCGGGGTGGTCAGATGCGGCATGCCGCCTCCATCCAGATGTCCGCGAGGGATTCCTCCAGGTTGATCCGGGGCCGCCAGCCGAGCCGGTCCCGGGCGGTGCGGACGTCGGCCTGCTGCCAGGCTCCGCAGCCGTCGGGGTAGGGGGGCTGGGGGGCCGAGGCGGCCAGCTGCTCGGACGTGGCCTCGGACCGGGGCGATCCGATGGTGGCGAGGCCCGCCGGCCGGCCGGGGTGCGACTGCGGGGCACCGCCGTGCGGTACGTCGAGCTCGTGCAGGGCGCCTCCGTACCCGGCGACCCGGGCCAGCACGGCGGCGGCGTCGCGCAGCCGGACCGCGCGGCCGGTGCCGATGTTGACGACGCCCTGGGCGGCGGAGAGCGAGGCGGCGTGCACGGCCCGCGCCACGTCCCGTACGTCCACGAAGTCGCGCTGTACCCCGAGCCCGCTGAGCTTGAGCTCCCCGTCCCCGGACTGCATCGCGCGGCGCATGGCCTCGGCGAGCCGGCCGAGCGGGGATCCGGCGGGGGTGCCGGGGCCGACGGGCGAGAAGATCCGCAGGACGACGGCGTCGAGCCCGGAGCCCAGCACCAGTTCGGTCGCGGCCAGCTTGCTGACGCCGTACGGTCCCCCGGGTCTCGGGACGGCGTCCTCGGCCGTCGAGGACCCGGGCTGGCTGGGCCCGTACTCGGCGGCGCAGCCGAGCTGGACCAGCCGGGCCCCGCAGCCGCTGCGGCGCAGCGATTCGCAGATGGTGGCCACGGCGACGGTGTTGTGCCGGGTGAGTTCCCGGGCCCCGCCGCGGGTGGCGCCGGCGCAGTTGATGACGACGCCCGGGTGCACGGCGTCGAGGAACCGGGTGAGCGCGCCGGGGCTGCCGGTGGCGAGGTCGAAGCGGACGTCGGCGTCGTCGCCGCGGCCGAGCGCGGTGAGCTGGACGGCGGGGTCGGCGAGCAGCCGGTCCGCGACGTAGCGGCCGAGGTATCCGTTGGCTCCGATCAGCAGCACCCTCATCGCGTGACCCCTTGTTCGGTTGGCTGGCCGGTCATGTCCTGGTTCTCCTTGCGGGTGGGTGGATGGGGCGGGGTACGGGTACGGCGCTTCGGCGTCGGCTCCGAAGGGCGTGGTGGCGGTCCGGGGGACGTGGGGACGCCGGGGGACGTCAGGGACGGGCGTGCGAGGAGGCGCGGGACAGGGCGAGCACCGCGTGGACGAGGAGCCCCGCGGCGGCGGCGACGGCCGCGGCCGGGACGGGGACGAGCGCGAGTGCCAGGGCCGCGGCGACGGGCCCGCGGTGGGCGCCGTGCCGGAGCAGCAGCCGGGTCAGGAACAGCAGCAGGGCGAGCGGTACGGCCACCGTGAGGGGTGCTCCGGCGAGCACGGCCGCCCCGGCGGCGGCCGCGGTGAAGGCCAGGACGGCTCCGGCCAGCAGCGGCCGAGCCCCGTCCGCGAACTCCTCCAGGGCCCGGCTGGCGGCGAGCCGGTGCCGGGCGCGGGCGGCGAAGGCGGCGGCGGCCAGGTGCCCGGGGGCCACGGCGAGAGCGAGACCGACGGCGAGGGCGGTGCCGTACCGGTACGCGGCCCAGCCGACGGCGGCCGCGGCGAGCAGGTGCGCGAGCCAGGGGAAGCGGCCCCCGGCGGCCCGCCCGGGCCACACCAGGGCGGCGACCGTGGCGAGCGCGGCGGCGGGGGCCGCGAAGGGCATCCCGGCGGCGGCCGCGCCCAGCGCGAGGGCTCCGGGGAGCAGCGCGCAGCCGAAGCCCCGCAGCGCGCGGGGGCCGCCGGTCACCTCGGCCGGGAGCAGTCGCGCGGGGCCGGCCGGGGCCTCGGCGCGGGCGGACCGGGCGTACAGCTCCTCGGCGAGGGAGAAGACGTCCCGGTGCCGGAAGCGCGCGGCGGTGCGGTCGGTGATGCCGTGGGCTTCCAGCCCGGCGGCGATCTCCAGCGGGTCCACGGCCCGTTCGCACAGGTCGCGGTGGCGGTGGAGCAGCGCCTTGACGGGATCCCCGGCGGCCCGCCGGGGCGCCTGCGGCGTCGCTTTGCCCGCCTGGCCGATCCCAGCCTCGCCGGGGGCGCATTCAGCCTCGGCGATCCCGGCCCCGCCGGGGGCACGTTCAGCCCCGCCGGCGTTTGAGGCGCGGGGGTCCGGGGGCAGCGCCCCCGGCAACGGCGCCGCGCCGGACGGCATCGCAAGTGCGGCGCCGCTGCCGGGGCTCCGCCCCGGACCCCGCGCCTCAAACGCCGGCGGGGCTGAATGTGCCCCCGTCGAGGCTGGGATCCGCGAGGCTGAATGTGCCCCAAGCGAGGCTGGGATCGGCGAGGCTGCGGGTGCCGCCGGCGAGGCGAGAGGCAGGGCTGACATGCCCGGGTCCACGGTGGTCATGCGGTTGCCTCCGGTACGGGTTCGGCCCAGGTGGGGGTGGTCCAGTGGCCCGGGACCCGGGCCTCCGGGGGCTGGGCGAAGGGGATCTCCCCGTCCGGCCGGGCGGATCCGCGGGCGAGCAGGCGCAGGTAGATGTCCTGGAAGGCGGCCACGTTCTGCTCGACGGTGAACAGCTCCAGGGCCCGCGCGCGGGCCGCCGCGCCGAGCCGCCGGGCCCGTTCGGGATCCCGCAGCAGCGACAGGCAGGCGTCGGCGAGCGCCCGCGGATTGCGCGGCGGGACGATCAGTCCGGTGCCGCCGATGACCTCGCGCACCGCGCCCACGTCGGTGGAGACGGTGGCCCGGCCGCAGAACATCGCCTCGGCCAGGGTGAGGGGGAAGCCCTCGATCACGGAGGAGAGCACCACGACCTGCCCGGCGGCGTGGGCCTCGGCCGAGGTGGGGGCTTCGGGTCCGCCGATCTCCTCGAAGGTGACGGGGTTCTCCCCGGCGGTGACGGCGTCGGCGGCCTCGTCCGGGAAGAGCTGCGCGGCCAGCGAGCGGCAGTCGGCGAGGTATCCCGGCTGGGCCTCCTTCGCGAAGATCCGCAGCCGGGTGCGCGGTTCGGCCCTGCGGACCTCGGCGAAGGCGTGCAGCAGGCCGATCAGGTCCTTGGCCGGCTCTATCCGGCCGACCCACACCAGGGTGTCGGGGTCCCCGCCGTCCTCGGCCTCCCCGATGGTGGCGAATCGGTCCGCCTCCATGCCCGGGTAGACCGTCCGCAGCCGCTCCCGGGGGGCCCCGCACCGCTCCTGCCAGCGCCGGGAGTGCGCGTTGCCGGGGGTCAGGAGGTCGGCCTGGGCGTAGATCTCGCCGGCCAGCCTGCCGTGGAAGGCCGCCAGCAGGGCCCGCAGGGCGGGGCGGGCGTCCGGGCCGCGCTCGTCGTCGGGCCGGCCGAGGTAGTGGGCCCGTAGCTGGACCCCGTACTCGGTGACCAGCAGGGGCACCCCGAAGAAGCGTTTGGCCAGCAGTCCGGGGAGGGCCGCCACCCCGCCCGCCGCCGCGTGGCAGATGTCGACCGCGCCGAGGCTGCCGGGCTCCTCGTACCAGTCGAGGGACAACGGCCGCAGCACCCGCTCCAGTTCGTCGACGAACTCCAGCAGGTCGGGTACCCGTACGGCCTGTAGGGCGCGGCTCGCGCCCGGGGCCCGGCAGGCGGACTCCACCGCGCGCACCGCCGACTCGGAGCGCAGCGCCGCGTACAGCCCGCCCTGTTCCCAGGCGAGCCCGGCGAGCCCGTACAGCCCGGCCGCGAAGGGCTCGGCCTCGCCCGCGCAGATCCCCTGGACCAGTTCCTTGAAACAGCCGGCGAACCGCCGCCGTTCGCGCCGGGAGTACGTCCGCCCGTCGTCGGCCGGGGCCCACAGGGGGGCCGTGCGGACCCGGGTGACGTGCTCGGGCAGCGGGACCCGGGTGTGCTCCTGCTCGGCGCTGCGGCTCAGCGCGTAGAGCTCGAACTCGTGCTGCGGGAGCCCGCGCACGAGCCGGTCGCACCACAGCCTCGCCTCTCCCGTCGCATACGGATAACCACCTTCCGTGAGAAGTCCGATCCGCACGAGTGGCACCCCCGATCTCCCGTCCAGGCGGTCGCCGTCGGTCCGGCGACCCGCCGCGGAAGAACTCAAGCGGATATGCCGAAGGCGCGACGGACGGTTGTCCGTCGCGCCACCGGAAGGGGTGAAGAGTCGTAACTTTCCCGTACGGTTCGCGTTCGAGCACGCTAGTAACGGGGAATGGAAGGCCGTCCCCGCGCAGGTCGTGGCGCGCGGTGGAGCCGGTCCGTCAATTGCCCGGGAACGCCCAGGGATTGGGCTTGCACCGGATGCCGTCGACGTCGAGGGACTTCGTCTGCTGCTGCATGATCGGCGCGAGCGAGCCCGGAGTACGGCAGCTCACGTGGCCGTGTCCGAGCCGGTGCCCGACCTCGTGGTTGATGAGCATCTGCCGGTACGCGAACATCTGGTCCGGACCGAACGTCGGCGAGCCCTGCGCCCAGCGGAAGGCGTTGATCATCACGCGGTCGGTGGCGGCGGAGTCGCAGGAGACGTTGTCCACGGTGGTGTCCAGCCCGGACTTGGCACACCAGGTCCCGGTGGTGCCGGGGCTGGCGAGGGTGATGACGAAGTCGGCTTCGCCGCCCGGTACCCGCTCGAAGGTCCTGGAACCGCCGTGACCCCAGCTGCGCGGGTCGTTGAGGGTGCGGTGGACGGCCTCGGCGAACAGCTGCGGGTCCAGGCCCAGGCCCTGCTCGACGTCGACCCGGTAGCGGACGACCTTCCCCTTGCCGGGCGCCTTGGCCACGCCGGGGACGGTGTCGAAGGTTCCCGGGCCGGTGAGCTTGGCGTCGAACGGCAGCTGCTGGGCCATCTTCTGCTCGTACGTCAGCTCCGGCGCGGGCGGAGCCGCGGACGGCTCCGCGGACGGGCTCGCGGCTGCGTCCGGCGTCGGGCGGCCGTCGGAGCGGGAGGCAGCGCCGTCCCCCGCGCGGGCCCGGCCGTCGTCGGGTGAGGCGAGCGCGCCGGCCTTGCCGATGTCGCTCTCGGAGGCGACCTGGACGGCGACCACGACCGCCAGGACGGTGGTGACGGCCGCTGCGGCCATGCCGCCGTACGTACGCACCTTCGCGCCCCGGGGGGAGCCGGACCGCTCCTCGGCGGGAGGCACGGCGTCGGCGAAGCCCGCGGCGGGCGCGGCCTGGACGGGTTTGCGCGGCCCGGGCACCCGGCGGTGCGAGCCGGTGGAGGTGAGCGCGTCGGGGGCCGGGACGGACGGGGCGGCGGGCGCGGCCGGGAAGCGCGCGGCGTCCGCGGCGACCGCCGCCGGGGTCCCGTCGCGCGGGACGCCCTGCCAGTCGCCGTAGACGGAGCCGGAGGTGGAGCCGTAGCCGGGCCCGGCTCCCCGGACGCCGCCGGGCTCGTACCGCTCGTACTGCTCGGGGTGCCCGCCGGGCCGCTCCTCGGGCCAGGGGTGGGCCTGGGGCACGTAACCCTGATGGGTGACGGTGGGTTCGGCGTGGCCCCGCCCGAGCGGTTCCCCGTACGGGGAGGCCGGGCCCCCGAACAGGCTGCCCGGCTCCTCGTACGGGTCAGGCCACGGCTCGTACCGGGCCGGCGGATCCTCGTACGGAAGCGGAGCGGGCTCCGCGGGGGCCGGGGCGGGGGCGGCGGAAGCGGGCGGGGCCTTGCGACTGTGTCGTCCCACGGTCCTCAGCCTCTGCCGTCTTCGGTATCTCGGTCGGTGTCGGCCGCGGCGGTGTCCCGCAGCAGCTCCCGGAACGCCCCCGCAACCACCTCGGGGTACTCCATCATCGCCACGTGCCCGGCCTCGGGCAGACACAGCAGCCGCGAGCCCCGGTAGGCCGCGGCGGCCCTGTGCGCCATCCGGTACGAGACCAGTTGGTCCCGGCCACCGTAGACCAGGAGGGCCGGGGCGAGCACCCGCTGTGCCTGGCGCCACAGTCCGTGCTGACCGCCGAGGGTGTAGGCGTCGACGATGCCGCGCGAGGTACGGGTCATCACCTCCCAGAAGTACGGCAGGCCCATCCGCCGCTCCATCTCCTCCACGGCCTGCCGGAAGCCCTCCGGCGTCACCCGGGCGGGGTCCCCGTAACAGAGGCCCAGCACCCCGCGGGTGCGCTGCTCGGCGGTCAGACCGCGCGTGAGACGGCCGAAGAGGGCGGCCATCCCCGGCACGGCGAGCAGCGCGGTCGGCACGGCCGACTTCTGCACGCGCAGCTCGGGCAGGGCCGGCGAGACCAGGGTCAGGGTGCGCACCAGGTCGGGACGGACGGACGCGACGCGGGTGGAGACGGCTCCGCCGAGGGAGTTGCCGAAGAGGTGGACGGGGCCGCGGTCGGCCGCGTCGAGGTGGCGGATGACGGCGCGGGCGAGCGCCGTGACCGAGTAGTCCCGGTCGGCGGGTGGCGGGGACCAGCCGAAGCCGGGCAGGTCGACGGCCTCGCCGTCGACGGTGTCGGCCAGCTGCGCCATGAGCGCCGACCAGTTCTGCGAGGAACCGCCGAGTCCGTGCACGAACAGGGCGGGCGGCAGGCCGGTGCGCGCCGGTGGCCGCTCCCGGACGGTGAGCTCCAGCCCGGGCAGCACGACGGTGCGCAGCCGCTCTCCTTCGGCCACCCGGACGGCTCCCACCAGGGAGGCAGGCTCGGCGGTGGACCGTACACCCGGCAGCTCGGTCGAAGACATGCGGCAATGTTACGAGACGATCACGCGCCTCTCCTTGTGTTCGCGGTCACAGACGCATGGCGATCCGCCTCGCGGGGTATCCGCGAGGCCCGCGGACGAGTGGGTCCGCAGCGGCGGCGTCCGCCCGCCGGGGCGGGCGGCTTCCCGCGGGCGCCACTTCGGACTCACTCATCTACGCTCGTAGTGAGAAGAGGAAGCGAGGGGAGCGCCATGACTGTCGACCCTGCGGAGCCGGACACCTTCCGCGAGGGTGTGCCGGAGGTCCTCGACCCCGAGGCGCCCGAGGCGGACGTGGCGGAGCAGCTGGCGGATCTGCGCCCCGACGAGGACGACCCGGTCACCGGCCCGGACCGGGGCGAAGCCACCGACGGCGACGCCGCCGAACAGGCGCGGGTGGTGCCGATGGACGAGGACGACTACCGCTGACCGACCGCTGACCAGCGCCTCCAGGGGCCGGTGGCACGTCCGTACCGCGAGAAAACTCGGCTTGAACCCTCCAGATTCGGTTACCGAAAAGTACGATGGCGGCGCGGCGCAGAGCGCACTGTGTTCTAAGTGAAAGTGGGAGGCGGCGTGACAGCCATCGAGCAGACCGAAGCAGCGCGTCCGCGGGGCACGCGACTGCCGCGCCGAGCCCGACGTAACCAGCTCCTGGGCGCGGCCCAGGAGGTCTTCGTCGCGCAGGGTTACCACGCTGCCGCGATGGACGACATCGCGGAGCGCGCCGGGGTCAGCAAGCCGGTGCTGTACCAGCACTTCCCCGGAAAGCTCGACCTGTACCTGGCCCTGCTGGACCAGCACTGCGAGGCGCTGCTGCTGGCCGTGCGCACCGCGCTGGCGTCGACGACCGACAACAAGCTGCGCGTGGCCGCCACGATGGACGCCTACTTCGCGTACGTGGAGGACGAGGGCGGCGCCTTCCGGCTGGTCTTCGAGTCCGACCTGACGAACGAGCCCGCGGTGCGCGAGCGCGTGGACCGGGTCTCGCTCCAGTGCGCCGAGGCCATCTCCGACGTCATCGCCGAGGACACCGGCCTGTCCAAGGACGAGTCGATGCTGCTGGCCGTGGGCCTGGGCGGGGTCTCGCAGGTCGTGGCCCGCTACTGGCTGTCCAGCGAGAGCCCGGTCGCCCGTGACACCGCGGTCGGCCTGCTGACCTCGCTCGCCTGGCGCGGTATCGCCGGCTTCCCGCTGCACGGCACGGAGGGCTGACGCCCCGCTCCGGACTCCCGGTGCCCTGCGCCCGGGGCGGCCCGGCCGGTGCCCGGTGTTCGCTGCCAGCGTGTCCGCTCTGCGCGGTCCGCGTCCCCTCTCCGGGCTAATGTGGACCGCGTACGGCGCGGCTGATCGCGCGAAACGGACCGTCGGAGGGACAAAGCCGTGGAGGTCAAGATCGGCGTGCAGCACGCACCCCGGGAGATCGTGCTGGAGAGCGACCTGAGCGCCGAGGAGCTGGAGGGCATCGTCGCCGCCGCGCTGTCCGGCACGGCGCCGCTGCTCAGCCTCACCGACGTCAAGGGCCGCAAGGTCCTGGTGCCGTCCGACCGCCTGTCGTACGTCGACCTGGGCGAGCCGACCGCACGCAAGGTCGGTTTCGGCGCGCTCTGACGCGACGGCACCTGACGTGCCGAGAAGTGTCCGAAACGGCCCGGTGGTTGATTCCACCGGGCCGTTTCCCGTTCTTCCGCTTCGGGTAGGACGGCAGTGACTTGGTTTGCCCCGACGTGTGGGAGGGACCTCATGCTGCTGATGGAAGCGCTCGGCTCTGCTCTGCTGGGCCTCGCCCTGTCCGCGACGGCAGCGCGCGCGTTCGCACGCCGACTGCCGTCCGTGAGAGTGGTGCTGGTCAGCGGGGTACTGGGAGCGCTGTTCGGGGCGTATCTGACGCAATTCGCGCTGGGCCCCGGGCACAACACCCTGACCGCGACCCTCGTGGGCGGTCTGCTGGTGTCGGCAGTGGTCCTGTCGCTCCTGCTGCGGCCTGGCTCCGGTCCCCGCAGGCCCTCGCGCAGGCCTCCGTTTTCGCTCCCCTCCCGGGGCTGACCCCTGACGTGACATACGGCGGCCCCGGAGCGCTTCGATGCGCTCCGGGGCCGCCGTATGTCACGTCAGGGGTCAGGCAGCCAGGCCGAGGGCCGCCATCCGCTTGGTGTGTGCCTTGGTGATCCGGGTGAACATCTCGCCGACGGCCGCCAGGTCGAAGCCGGCCGCCATCCCGTCGACGCCGCCGACCAGCATGGTGGAGAGCGCGTCGCGCTCGGCGACCACGCGCTGGGCCTGCGACAGTGCCTCGCCCATCAGCCGGCGGGCCCACAGCGCGAGCCGGCCGCCGCAGCGCGGGTCGGCCTCGATCGCGGCGCGCACCTTCTCGACGGCGAAGTTGCCGTGGCCGGTGTCGTCGAGCACGCCGACGACGAGCGCGCGGGTGTCGGTGTCCAGGTGGGTGGCGACCTCGCGGTAGAAGTCGCTGGCGATCGAGTCGCCGACGTACGCCTTGACCAGGCCCTCCAGCCAGTCCGACGGGGCGGTCTGGCGGTGGAAGTCGTCGACGCCCTTCGCGAAGGGCTCCATGGCCGCGGTGGGCTCGACCTCGATGGCGGCGAGACGCTCGCGCAGCCGCTCGAAGTGGTGGAACTCGGCGGACGCCATGGCGGCGAGCTCGGCCTTGTCGTCGAGGGTGGGCGCGAGTTTCGCGTCCTCCGCGAGGCGCTCGAAGGCCGCGAGCTCTCCGTAGGCGAGTGCGCCGAGCAGGTCCACGACGGCGGCCCGGTACTGGGGCGAGGCAGAGGCGGTCGCCCAGTCCTGGGCGGCGATGCCCGCGGATTCCCCGGGGGCGCTGTCGTCGGCGGGCGAGGCGTTTTCTACGGTCGACATGCTCCGCACAATAGCCCGCCGAAAGGCGGCCCAAGTCACCACACCTGTTCACTGTCGGGCCACGTAAACACGCCTACCCGGTGAATTCGCCCGACACAGCTGCGCGATTCCGGGGTACAGTGGTAATGCGCCTGCCGGATACTCGGCGGGCCATCCGAATGAGGATGCCCGGTCGGTGGCCCGATCGGCTCCAACCGACCCGCCCTCGGCGTGGTGCGTGCGTTCATGCGCATGGCCACCCATGAGGGGCCCCCTCAGCGGCACAAGCGCTTGAGCGAAGGCTTAGTGGTCCCGCGCAGCTTTGTACGACTCGCCCGAATTCTGGGTGGGCGCAGTACTGCAAGCACGGCACGGTACGACCCCCATCGCCGCCTCGCGCCGCGTCTCACAGAAGAGGCAGCACCCTGACTACGTTCCGAGACCTCGGGATTCTCCCCGAGACCGCCGAAGCCCTTGAAGCCGTCGGCATCGTGTCCCCCTTCCCCATCCAGGAGATGACCCTCCCCGTCGCCCTCTCCGGCACGGACGTCATCGGCCAGGCCAAGACCGGAACCGGCAAGACGCTCGGTTTCGGCCTTCCCCTGCTGGAGCGGGTAACCGTCCCCGCGGACGTCGAGGCGGGCCGGGCCAAGCCCGAGCAGCTGACCGACGCCCCGCAGGCCCTCGTGGTGGTTCCGACCCGCGAGCTGTGCACCCAGGTCACCAACGACCTCCTGACCGCGGGCAAGGTCCGCAACGTCCGCGTCCTCGCCATATACGGCGGCCGCGCGTACGAGCCGCAGGTCGAGGCGCTCAAGAAGGGCGTCGACATCATCGTCGGCACCCCGGGCCGCCTGCTCGACCTGGCCGGCCAGAAGAAGCTCGACCTCTCGCACATCCGGGCCCTGGTCCTGGACGAGGCCGACGAGATGCTCGACCTGGGCTTCCTGCCCGACGTCGAGAAGATCATCAACTACCTGCCGCCGAAGCGTCAGACCATGCTGTTCTCGGCGACCATGCCGGGCGCGGTCATCGGCCTGGCCCGCCGGTACATGACGCAGCCGACGCACATCCGCGCCACCTCGCCCGAGGGCGAGGGCGTGACCGTCGCCAACATCAAGCAGCACGTCTTCCGTGCGCACAACATGGACAAGCCGGAGCTCGTCTCCCGCATCCTGCAGGCCGAGGGCCGCGGGCTGGCCATGATCTTCTGCCGTACCAAGCGCACGGCGGCCGACATCGCCGAGCAGCTGGAGAAGCGCGGCTTCGCCTCCGGCGCCGTCCACGGCGACCTGGGCCAGGGCGCCCGCGAGCAGGCGCTGCGCGCCTTCCGCAACGGCAAGGTCGACGTGCTGGTGTGCACCGACGTCGCCGCGCGCGGTATCGATGTCGAGGGTGTCACCCACGTCATCAACTACCAGACGCCGGAGGACGAGAAGACCTTCCTGCACCGCGTGGGCCGTACCGGCCGCGCGGGCAACAAGGGCATCGCCGTCACCCTGGTCGACTGGGACGACATCCCGCGCTGGCAGCTGATCAACAAGGCGCTGGAGCTGGACTTCCACGACCCGGTCGAGACGTACTCCACGTCTCCGCACCTGTTCGAGGAGATGAACATCCCGGCGGGCACCAAGGGCGTCCTGCCGCGTGCCGAGCGCACGCGGGCCGGCCTGAAGGCCGAGGACCTCGAGGACCTGGGCGAGACCGGCGGCCGTGGTGGCCGCGGTGGTCGCGGAGCCCCGGCCGCTGCCGCCGTGGTGACCGAGGAGCGCCCCGCGCGCACCCGTACGCCGCGTCAGCGCCGCCGTACCCGTGGCGGTACGGAGCTGGGCCCCGAGACGGCCGAGGCCGCGGTGACCCCGGTGGCCGAGGCCCCCGAGGCCGCTGCCGCCGCCGACGAGCCGCGCAGGCCGCGCCGCCGCCGCACCCGGGTCGCCGCGGTGCCGGCCCAGGCCGTGGAGGCTGTGGAGACCGTCGAGGCCGTGGCCGCCCCGGTCGCGCAGGCCGCTCCGCTCGCCGTGGTCGAGGCCCCGGTGGCCGAGGAGGCCCCGGCCAAGCCGAAGCGCACCCGTACCCGCAAGGCCGTCGCCGAGACCGTCGTGGCCGAAGCCGTTGCGACCGAAGCCGTTGTGGCTGAGGCCGCCGTGGTCGAGGCCCCGGTCGCCGAGGAGGCTCCGGTCAAGCGGAGGCGGACGCCCACCCGCAAGCCCGTCGCCGCGGTGGCCCCGGCCATCGTGGCCGAGGCCCCGGTCACCGAGGCCCCGGCCGCGCCGAGGCGGACCCGTGCGCGCAAGGTCGTCCCGGCCGCCGCGGAGCCGGACTTCCAGATGGCCCCGCTGGTCGAGCCCGTCCAGGCCCGCCGCACCCGGGCGCCCCGCAAGGTCGCGGAGGCCGCCCCGGCCACCGCCGCCGAGGAGGCCCCGGCCAAGCCGAAGCGCACCCGCACCCGCAAGGCCGCGGCCGCGCCCGAGGCGTAGTCCCCAGGCACCATCCGATGGCCCGGTCCCCCTTCCGAGGGGGGCCGGGCCATCGGCACATCCCCGCCCCTCCGCTCCGTACGGACCGGTAACCTCTGGCCATGAGCAAGCCGCCCTTCGTCACGCTGCCGTCCACCGCCCGCGCCCGCCGGCTCGCCACCGCGCGCGGCGAGTTCGCCGTGCACGAAGCGGGTGCGCCCGTACGCGGCACCGCCCTGCTGGTCCCCGGCTACACGGGCAGCAAGGAGGACTTCATCGCCCTCCTGGAGCCGCTGGCCGCCGCCGGCTACCGGGTGGTCGCCGTCGACGGGCGCGGCCAGTACGAGAGCCCGGGCCCGCGCGAGGAGGCCCCGTACGCCCTGGAGGAGCTGGCCCGGGACCTGCCGGCCCAGGCCGCCGCGCTCGGCGGGGGTCCGGTCCACCTGGTCGGGCACTCCTTCGGCGGGCTGGTCTCCCGCGCCGCGGTCCTGCGCGACGCCGCCCCCTTCGCCTCGCTGACCCTGATGAGCAGCGGGCCCGCCGCGATCGACGAGGGCCAGCAGGCGCGTACGAAGCTGCTGGTCGCCGCGCTGGAGGCGCTCGGGGACGATATGCCCGCGGTGTGGGCGGCGATGCGTGCGCAGGATCCGCCGGACCTGGCCCCGGACTCCCCCGAGGTGGCGCGCTTCCTGCGCGAGCGGTGGCTGGCGACCGTGCCCGAGCAGCTGATCGTCACGGGCCGCGCCCTGATCTCGGAGCAGGACCGGGTGGACGCGCTGGCGGCGGTCGCGCTGCCGAAGCTGGTGCTGTCCGGAATCATTGACTCCGCGTGGCCCGTGCCGCTGATGGACGACATGGCCCGACGTCTGGGGGCGGAGCGGGTGCTGGTGCCGGGCGCCGAGCACTCCCCCAACGCGGAGAACCCGCAGGTCACGGCCGGTGCCCTGGTCGCGTTCTGGGACTCCTGCACCGACCGGTAGTTAGCGAGTGAAAAAATTTCCTTAGCGTAGGGAATGTTTGCCTCTTACACTTCGTTGAACCCTCTGCAAGGAGAAACACCGACGAAGGGAGAAGCCCGTGCGCTTCGAGATTCTGCGCCTGGACGACGTCGACGGAACCGCCGTGGACAGCACCGTCGTGGACGCGGCCTCCGTCAACCGGATCGTGCAGCAGGCCGCGTACGTCGGCCAGCGCATTCTGATCCGACCGGCCGAGACGGCGTCCTGCTGACGCCCGAGATCCCCGCATAGACGTCTGCGCCCCCGCACCGGACCGGTACGGGGGCGTTCGCGCGTCCGCGCCCTTCCCGCGGCGGCGGACGACGCGAGGGGCGCGGGGTGCGGGGCGAGGGGTGCGGGGCGCGGGGCGCGGGGCGCGGGGCGCGGGGTGCGGTCAGGCGCCCCGGACGACCTGGAGCACGCCGTTGATGATCTGCTGGACGGCGATCGCGGAGAGCATCATGCCGGCGAGCCGCGTCACGAGCACGACACCGCCGTCCTTGATGACCCGGATGATCACGAGCGAGTAGCGCATGGTGATCCACAGCACGACGTGCATGGCGACGATCGCGGCCCAGACGGACACCTGGCCGCTGACCCCGTCCGCCTTCTGCACGGCCAGGATCACGGACACGATGGCGCCGGGCCCGGCGAGCAGCGGCATGCCCAGC
This sequence comes from Streptomyces sp. NBC_01408, assembly GCF_026340255.1. Classification (GTDB taxonomy): domain Bacteria; phylum Actinomycetota; class Actinomycetes; order Streptomycetales; family Streptomycetaceae; genus Streptomyces. Next base: position 409,196 of record NZ_JAPEPJ010000001.1, read on the forward strand.
GGGACGAGGGCGACGTTCACGTCCTTGGTCTGCTTCGGCTCGTCGGTCTTGCCCGTGAGCAGGTCGAGCGCGATGAGCAGGAGCAGCAGGCCACCGGCGATCATCAGCGCCGGGACGGAGACGTGCAGGTAGTCCAGGATCTGCTGGCCGCAGAGACCGAAGATCGCGATGACGCCGAAGGCCACGCAGACGGCCTGCCAGGCCATGCGGCGCTGCACCTTCGTGGGGCGGCCCGAGGTGAGGGCGAGGAAGATCGGCGTGATCCCCGGGGGGTCCATAATCACAAAAAGAGTGAGAAAAAGGGATCCGAAGACGGCGAAATCAAACACAGTGATGCCTTGCAGGAGAGAGGGGTGTTGCGAAGAAAAGGGCGAGGGAGGCCGAGAAGGGCGGAGCGGGCCCGGTCCTGCGGAAGGAACCGGCCTAGCGCTCGTTTCCGCCCGCGCCGGGCACGGGGAAGGCGCCGGTCGCACGGCGCGTGATCTCGCCGTAGACCTCGGGGTCGGTCGTGTACTCCCCGAGGCGGCAGGTCTTGCGGCTGCCGTGGTAGTCGCTGGACCCGGTGGTCAGCAGTCCGAGTTCGGCCGCCAGCCCGCGCAGGCGTGCGCGGGTGCCGGAGTCGTGGTCCATGTGGTCCACCTCGATGCCGTCCAGGCCCGCGGCCGCCAGCTCGGCTATGACGGACTCGGGCACGCACCGGCCACGCTTGACGGCGGCGGGGTGCGCGAAGACGGTGACGCCGCCCGCAGCCTTGACCAGGCGGATGGCCTCGAAGGGGTCGAGCTCGTGCTTCTCGGCGTACGCGCGGCCGCCGTCGGCGAGCCAGTCCGGCGTGAAGGCGTCCGAGACGGTGCGGACGACACCGAGTTCGACGAGCGCCGTCGCGATGTGCGGCCGTCCCACGGAACCCTCGCCGGCGATCCGGGCCACCTGCTGCCAGGTGACGTCCACGCCGAGGCCCTGGAGCTTGCCGACCATGGCCTGGGCGCGGGGGGTGCGGTCGTCCCGGACGAGTTCCCGTTCGCGGGAGAGCTCGGGCTCCAAGGGGTCGAAGAGGTACGCGAGCATGTGCAGCCCGACCCCGTCGAGCCGGCAGGACAGCTCGGCGCCGGTCACCAGCGTCAGCCCGGCAGGCAGGGCGGCGAGGGCCTCGGCGTGACCGCCCACGGTGTCGTGGTCGGTCAGCGCGACCACGTCCAGCCCGGCGCCGGCGGCATGGCGCACCAGCTCGGCGGGGGTGTCCGTACCGTCGGAGGCCGTGGAGTGGGCGTGCAGGTCGATGCGCACAGCCTTGCTCCAGGGGTCGTACGGGCGGGGACACTCCAGGATAACCGGGCCGGAGGTCCGCTCTGGGTCGGGACAGGGCCCAGGCAGGCCCTAGGCAGGGCCGAGGATGCGCGGGCTGAGGGCGCCGCAGGGCAGCAGCTCGACCTCGGCTCCCGCGTCCCGCAGGTCGGTGAGGACGAGTTCGTCGTACATCAGCAGGCCGGACTGCTCGGGCCAGACGATCGCCCACAGCCACAGCCCGCGCGCCTCGCCCGCGAAGACGGCCCGGTCGTCCGGGGCCCCGTTGAGGTGCCACAGCGGGGTCGGGCGGCCCGCTGCGACGACCTTGGCATGCGGCGGCGCCGAGACGTTGATGTGCGGGCCGGGGTCGGGGCCGTCGATCCCCGCGTACCGCGCGCCGAGGCCGACGCCCAGCTCCTCCGCGACCAGCAGCAGCTCCCCGATCCCGCCCAGCGGGCCGGGGCCCGAGCAGGCCACGGCCGTCGCCCTGCCCCCGCTGCGGTCGTCACCGGCGGACGCGATCCCGGTGAACAGCCACCCCACCGGCAGCGGCCACGGCATCCACACCGGCACCTCCGCCCGGTGCACCACCACGCCCAGGCCTTCGACGCTCGGCGGGATGACAGGCTGCAGGGGGTGGACAGTGCCGTGCACCGCGCACTGCCAGGAGTCGGAGAAGAGACCGGGCGCCCTGACCCGGCCACCGCACTTCGGGCAACTTGGTTCGCCCCTCATAAGAAGCCACGCTCCTCCCCGCCCGGCGCCCCGTCAAGGCACGATCACCCGTCCGGGGGCGCGGCGCCGGTCTCAGTCCAGTGCGACTGCCGTACGCAGAGGGTCCCGCAGATCCGTGCCGCGCGCGAGCCAGCGTTCCTGGAGGGCGGCCGCGCCGTGCACCCGCTTCCAGGCGGCCTCGTTCGCCGTCATGGGGAGGAGGGGGAGGAAGTGGACCGGGTCCATGGGCTCGTCCAGCTCCAAGTCCTCCACCAGACCGCCGGGTTCCGCCACGAGCACGGAGCTGAAGGGCGCGCCGTCCCACAGCGGTTCGCCCACGTCGAGCGAGGCGCCGGGGGCCACGATCAGCCCCTCGACCTGGGGGGAGGCGGCCAGTACCGCGAGCGGCCTGAGCAGTTTGTCGGTGGGCGCCAGGCCTCCCCGTACGGTCAGCACCAGCTCGGCGCGCGGCCCGCGTACGGGGTCGGCGACCACGGCGGTCGGGTCGGTCATCGGGTGCACGGACATCCCGAGGGTCGCGTACCGCACGAGGCCGCCCTCGGAGAAGCGGAGTACCTCGATGCGGTCGGTGCCCAGGAAGGTGACGGCGGCGCGGGCGTCGGGTTCCCCGAACGCGGTGCGCAGCCGGGACTCGACGAGGGCCAGAATTTCTGCCATGCAGCGAGCATAGAACTCGTATCAGCCGGGTAAAGGGCGGGTCTTGACCATCTGTCGGCTGATAGTGTTGACAGCTGTTCGGGGCCGCACGCAGAAGCGGTGTTTCAGCGCCCCGGCTACAGGACGTCCCCCACGGGGGACCGGCCGGAGGAGGTGGGGCTGCGGTGGATCGAAGTCGATCGTGCAGTACCAATCGCTCTTCCACTTCTGTGACGGGCGCCTCCCGCCCCCTGTGATCTCCTGATCAGTAGAAGAGCGACGGCAGAACTTTGTCCTCCCGTCCTGCTTCCTTCCGCCTGCCTGCCGCAGGGGGAGGGTCTCCCACCCGTACGGTCCGCAGCCGTGCGCGCGAAGGAGCCTGCCATGTCGATGCTGCCCTACCTGCGTGCGGCCGTCCGCCCGTCGCTGCGCAAGTCCACCCCGGCCCAGCCCGGCTACGACACCACCCGCGACCCGTCCGCGAGCAGCGCGGTGGTCGACTGCGCCGTGTACCGGGGCGGCAAGCGCGACGCCCGGGATCCGGACGCGGCCCGTCTGACGCCGCGTGAGGCGATCCGCCGGGTCCGCGAGGACGGCGGTTTCGCCTGGATCGGGCTGCACGAGCCGACGGAGGCCGAGTTCGCGGGTATCGCCGCCACCTTCGGCCTGCACCCGCTGGCCGTGGAGGACGCGGTGCACGCGCACCAGCGGCCGAAGCTGGAGCGCTACGACGACACCCTCTTCACCGTCTTCAAGACGATCCACTACGTGGAGCACACCGAACTGACCGCCACCAGCGAGGTGGTGGAGACCGGCGAGGTGATGTGCTTCACGGGCCCCGACTTCGTCATCACCGTCCGGCACGGCGGCCAGGGCTCCCTGAAGGGGCTGCGCCACCGTCTCCAGGACGACCCGGAGCTGCTCGCCAAGGGGCCGTCGTCCGTCCTGCACTCCATCGCCGACCACGTCGTCGACGGGTACATCGCGGTGGCGGCGGCCGTGCAGGACGACATCGACGAGGTGGAGAGCCAGGTGTTCGCCGCTCCCGCCAAGGGCAGTACGCGCGGCGGCGACACGGGCCGCATCTACCAGCTCAAGCGCGAGGTGCTGGAGTTCAAGCGGGCGGTCTCCCCGATGCTGCGTCCGATGGAGCTGCTCAGCGAGCGTCCGATGCGGCTGGTGGACCCGGACATCCAGAAGTACTTCCGCGACGTCGCCGACCACCTGGCGCGGGTGCACGAGCAGGTCGTCGGCTTCGACGAGCTGCTGAACTCGATCCTCCAGGCGAACCTCGCGCAGGCGACGGTCGCCCAGAACGAGGACATGCGCAAGATCACCTCCTGGGCCGCGATCATCGCCGTGCCCACGATGATCTGCGGGGTGTACGGGATGAACTTCGACCACATGCCCGAGCTCCAGTGGAAGTACGGCTATCCGATGGTGATGGCCTCGATCGTCGGGATCTGCTTCACCATCCACCGGGCGCTGCGCCGTCACGGCTGGCTCTGACGCGCTACCGGGCCGTACGGGGGCACCCCCTACTCTGGTCCGTATGACTCTCAGCACGCTCGACCTGGCCCTCGTCGAGGAGGCCACCAAGAAGTCCGGCCTGATCTGGGTCCGCGGCGACGGGGCCGACCGGGCCCTGTGGCACGCCTGGGTGGACGGCGCGGCCCACGTCCTGGGCGACGGGCCCGGCGAGCAGCCTTTCCCGGGGCTGGCCGACGGCGCGTCCGCCGAGGTGACCGTGCGCAGCAAGGACAAGGGCGGCCGGCTGGTGGCCTGGACGGCGACGGTGCGGGAGCTGGCACCGGGCAGTGAGCCGTGGCAGGCCGCGGTCGCCGAGCTGAAGGGCAAGCGGCTGAACGCGCCCGACTCGGAGCGGATGACCGAGCGGTGGGCGCGCGAGTGCCGGCTGCTTCGGCTGGAGCCGGAGGCGGTCCGCGAAGAGCTGCCGGCCGGTTCGCTGGCCGCGGCCCCGCTGGTGTCCCCGGCGACGACCCGCGAGCCGGTTCCGGCGGGCCTGCCGAAGCTGCTGCTGAAGCGGAAGAAGGCGGCGCGCGCCTAGCCTCCGGCGGTGGGCCGCAGGTTCGGGGCTCGCCCCGTGCCCCCGGGCCCCCCGTGGGCTGATGTGCGGCTGAGTGGGCGGGTGCGGCGGCGTTGCTGGGGCTCCGCCCCAGACCCCGCGCCTCAAACGCCGGCGGGGCTGTATTTGCCGGGGCCGTATTTGCCCGCGGGGGTTACGGGTTTGTGGGGTTCGAGCCCTGGCCCTTGGACGGGGCGGCGGACGGGGAGCCCGCGTCCTTCGTCGTCGGCAGCTGGGGCCCGTAGTCGACGGTCTGGTCCTGCTCGGGCGGCGCGAGCTGGAAGGTCTGGCCCCACTCCGCGAGTTCCACCCGCCCGGCGCCGCCGGCGCGTTCCATCAGCAGCGGGTACGGGGTCCCCTCCAGGGACACCGAGAGCTTGCCGCCCTTGCCCGCGTCCGCCGTGACCTGGACGGCGCGGGTGTGCCCGACCTCGGTGTAGGCGCCCTTCGCCAGTTTGCCGTCGAGGCCCAGCAGCCCGTCCAGCAGGACGTCCATGTCGGTGAAGCCGCGGAACTGCTTGTACGAGGGGTCGGCCTCGGGCACCTTCACGTACTTGTCGCCGAGTTTGCCGGCCGATTCGGACTGCCCCCAGAAGGCGGCGCTGGCCTTCAGGTACAGCTGCTCCCCCACCCGCAGCAGCTGGAAGGTGTCGTCCTGCGACTTCACCTCTCCGGAGCCGCCGTCGGACTTCAGGCGCATGTCGAGGGTGAAGGTCTTGCCGCCGCTGACGAGCGTGCCGGACAGGTGGACGGAGTCGGCCTCCGTGGCGGCCGCCTTGGCCTTCGCCTCGATCTTGTCGGCGGAGAGCTTGCCGACCCCGTTCGTCCCCTCGTCGGGGTCCTTCCCCCCGCAGCCGGTGCCGGTGACGGCCAGGCCCGCGCACAACGCGCCGATGAAGGCGGCCCGGCGCATCCGCATGGCGGGGAGGTAGGCGGTCACGGGCGGATGCCTCTCGTCGTTCGGCTGGGGGCAGCAGGCAGCGTACCCGCCCGTACGCCGAGGGCCGTCAGCCCCCCGGAGGGACCCCGCGCGGACCGCCCCACCAGGACGCCTTCGCCCGGCACGGGCTAGCCTGAGGCACGGCAGGACTGTCGATTGACGCTCTAGGAGGCGCTCGGATGGCTGCAGGCGCCCCGCGGATCTTCGTCTCGCATCTGTCGGGTGTGCCCGTTTTCGACCCCAACGGCGACCAGGTGGGCCGGGTCCGCGACCTCGTCGCGATGCTGCGCGTGGGCGGGCGCCCGCCGCGGCTGCTGGGCCTGGTGGTCGAGGTGGTCAGCCGGCGCCGGATCTTCCTGCCGATGACCCGGGTCACGGGAGTGGAATCCGGGCAGGTCATCACGACCGGCGTCGTCAACATGCGCCGCTTCGAACAGCGCCCCACCGAGCGGCTGGTCCTCGGCGAACTGCTGGACCGGCGGGTGAAGCTCATCGCGGACGGCGAGGAGGTCACCGTCCTGGACGTGGCCATCCAGCAGCTGCCGGCCCGCCGGGACTGGGAGATCGACCGGATCTTCGTGCGGAAGGGCAAGTCGGGAGCGCTGCGCCGGCGCGGCGAGACCCTGACCGTCGAGTGGTCGGCGGTGACCGGTTTCTCCCTGGAGGAGCACGGGCAGGGCGCCGAGAACCTGGTGGCCACCTTCGAGCAGATGCGCCCGGCCGACGTGGCGAACGTCCTGCACCACCTGACGCCCAAGCGGCGCGCCGAGGTGGCCAGCGCCCTCGACGACGACCGGCTCGCGGACGTCATGGAGGAGCTGCCGGAGGACGAGCAGGTGGAGATCCTCGGCAAGCTGAAGGAGGAGCGCGCCGCCGACGTCCTGGAGGCGATGGACCCGGACGACGCGGCCGACCTGCTCTCGGAGCTCCCGGAGGACGACAAGGAGCGGCTGCTGACGCTGATGCAGCCGGACGACGCCGCCGACGTGCGCCGCCTCCTGTCGTACGAGGAGAACACCGCGGGCGGCCTGATGACCACCGAGCCGATCGTGCTGCGGCCGGACGCGACGGTCGCGGACGCGCTGGCCCGCGTACGGCAGGCGGACCTGTCGCCGGCGCTGGCGGCGCAGGTGTACGTGTGCCGGCCGCCGGACGAGACCCCGACGGGCAAGTACCTGGGCACGGTGCACTTCCAGCGGCTGCTGCGGGACCCGCCGTTCACGCTGGTCAGCTCGATCGTGGACACGGACCTGCCGCCACTGCGGCCGGACGCCTCGCTGCCCGCGGTGACCACGCACCTCGCCGCGTACAACATGGTGGCGGTGCCGGTGGTCGACGAGAGCGGTTCGCTGCTGGGCGCGGTCACCGTGGACGACGTACTGGACCACCTGCTGCCGGACGACTGGCGGGAGACGGAGTTCCATTCCGAGGAGGCCGTGGGTGGGCACTGACCGAGGGCGCTTCGACCGGGGGCGCGGCGAGCAGGCGCGCGAGCGGCGGCGCGAGCAGATCCGGGAGCGGCGCGAGCAGGCCCGGATGCAGGCGCGTGAGCACGGGCTGGCGACGGAAGCAGCGGAACGTTCCGCCGAGCGGGCGGGAAGGCCCGCCCAGAGCACCGGGTCGAGCGCCCTGACGCGCTCGCGGGTCCGCCTGGACCTGCCGCGCGCGCCGCGCCGGTCGCTGCTGCCCGAGTACGACCCGGAGGCCTTCGGGCGCCTCTCGGAGCGGGTGGCGCGGTTCCTCGGCACGGGCCGGTTCATCGTCTGGATGACCCTGGTCATCATCGTCTGGGTGCTGTGGAACATCTTCGCGCCGGGTCACCTGAGGTGGGACGAGTACCCGTTCATCTTCCTGACGCTGATGCTGTCGCTGCAGGCCTCGTACGCCGCCCCGCTGATCCTGCTCGCGCAGAACCGGCAGGACGACCGGGACCGGGTCAACCTGGAGCAGGACCGCAAGCAGAACGAGCGCTCCATCGCCGACACCGAGTATCTGACCCGGGAGATCGCGGCGCTGCGGATGGGCCTGGGCGAGGTCGCCACGCGCGACTGGATCAGGTCGGAGTTCCAGGATCTGATCAAGGAGATGGACGAGCGTCGTCTATTCCCGCTCGAGAGTGACGAAGGCGACCGCTAGCGGCCTTCCCCGCGGCATGCTACCGAGCCGTACCATCGGGGCATGGCTACCGACACATCCCCCGCCGACGCCGCCGCCGTCCCCGAGCAGGACGCGATCCTCGACGCGCTGGCGACGGTGAACGACCCCGAGATCCACCGTCCGATCACCGAGCTCGGCATGGTGAAATCGGTGGAGATCGGCGACGGCGGCGCGGTCGCCGTCACGGTCTACCTCACCGTGTCGGGCTGTCCCATGCGCGAGACGATCACCAAGAACGTCACCGAGGCCGTGGAGCGGGTCGCCGGCGTCACCTCGGTCGCCGTCACCCTCGACGTGATGAGCGACGAGCAGCGCAAGGACCTGGCGGCCACCCTGCGCGGCGGCACCGCCGAGCGCGAGGTCCCCTTCGCCAAGCCGGGCTCGCTGACCCGCGTCTACGCGGTCGCCTCCGGCAAGGGCGGCGTCGGCAAGTCCTCCGTCACCGTCAACCTGGCCGCGGCGATGGCGGCCGACGGCCTGAAGGTCGGCGTGGTGGACGCGGACATCTACGGCCACAGCGTGCCGCGCATGCTGGGCGTCGAGGGCCGCCCGACCCAGGTCGAGAACATGATCATGCCGCCGTCCTCGCACGGCGTGAAGGTCATCTCCATCGGCATGTTCACCCCCGGCAACGCGCCGGTGGTGTGGCGCGGGCCGATGCTGCACCGCGCGCTCCAGCAGTTCCTGGCCGACGTGTTCTGGGGCGACCTGGACGTGCTGCTGCTGGACCTGCCGCCGGGCACCGGTGACATCGCGATCTCGGTGGCGCAGCTGGTGCCGAATGCCGAGATCCTGGTCGTGACCACCCCGCAGCAGGCCGCGGCCGAGGTCGCCGAGCGGGCCGGGTCGATCGCCGTGCAGACCCACCAGAAGATCGTCGGCGTCGTCGAGAACATGTCGGGCCTGCCGTGCCCGCACTGCGACGAGATGGTGGACGTCTTCGGCTCGGGCGGCGGCCAGAAGGTCGCCGACGGGCTGACCAAGACGGTCGGCGCGAGCGTGCCGGTGCTGGGCTCGATCCCGATCGACGTCCGGCTGCGCGAGGGCGGCGACGACGGCACGCCCGTGGTCCTGTCCGACCCGGACTCCCCCGCGGGCGCGGCCCTGCGGGCCATCGCGGGCAAGCTGGGCGGCCGCGCGCGCGGCCTGTCGGGCATGTCCCTGGGCATCACCCCGCGCAACAAGTTCTGATCCGCCGTCACGCGAAGGGCGCCGCTCGACGAGCGGCGCCCTTCGCGTGTCCCGGCCGCTCCGCTACGCGTAGGCCGCCAGGTCCCCGATGACCGAGAAGCCGAGGCCGTAGGCGCTCATGCCGCGCCCGTACGCGCCCAGGTGGACCCCGCTGCCGGTCGAACCGGCGAGCACCCAGCCGAACTCCGACTCGCGGTAGTGGAAGGGCGTGGGCTGCCCGTCGACGGGCAGCGACAGCGTCGACCAGTCCTCGCCGCCGAGGTCGTCCGCGAGCTCCCACGCGGCCTCGGTCTGCTGATCGAGCCAGTCGCTGCGCAGGGAGTGGTCCATCTGCCCGGGCCAGCTGTAGGCCAGCAGCCCGGAGCCGGCCAGCCAGGCCGCCGAGGAGACCGAGGTGGCCTCCAGGACGCCGGTGCCGTCGCCGCTGCGGCGCAGCGGGTTGCTCGCCACGGTGACGACCACGGCGAACCGCTCCTTCTCACCGGTGGCGATCTCGCCGCGGGCGGAGGGCTCGTCCCCGTGTCCGGTGGAGCCGTGCTCCACGGTGCCGTCGGCGCCGAGGCCGACCTGCATGAGCCAGCGGGGGCCGGTGAAGGCCCCGTCCAGCCCGTACCAGGGGAAATCGGCCCTCAGGTACCCCTCGACCGTCCGGCGGGCCACCGGGACGGGAGCGGCGGCTTCCTGGGGCTGCGCCTCGGCCTGCGCGGCGTTCTGCGTACCGGTCTGCGCGCCGCTCTGCTCGGCGCTCTGCGGTTCCTCCGCAGGTGCGGCGGCGGGGGCTTCCGCGGGTTGCACCCCTACCCGGCTACTGCTCGTCGTCTCCATCTGGCCTCTCGTTCCGTGGGGTCCGAAGCGGCCCTCCCCCACGCTTCACTGGGGGGACCCCCGCCCTCGGGCGTCCTGGATCCGGACTCATGGAGGATAGCCATCCGACCCGGGATCGCCGGGCAGGCTGCGTGGTGCGGCTCAGGTGGCGTCGGCGTCGAAGCGGGCGCGCTGGTCCGCGGCGGGGGCGGCGGGCTTCTTCACGAGGTCCGGGCCGGCGGCGGGCGCGCCGCCGGCGGCTGCGGAGGCCGTCACGGGGTCGGTCTCCTTGCTGTTCACGGCGTCGGTGACGTCGTTCAGCTCCTTGCGGAGATCGAAGCTGCCGCGGATCTCCTTGAGGTCCTCGTTCTCGCTCAGCTGCTTGCGGATGAAGGTCTTCGGGTTCAGGTCCTCGAACTCGAAATCCTTGAATTCCGGGCCGAGTTCGGAGCGGATGTCCTGTTTGGCACTGTCGGAGAACGCCCGGATCTTCCGGATCACGCCCGTGACGTCCTGAATGACCTTGGGCAGCTTTTCCGGACCGAAGATGAGAATGGCGAGCACCACGATCGTGACCAGTTCGAGTGCGCCTATGTCGTTGAACACCTTGCCGCTCCTCGGCTCTCTTCACTTCGGGCCCGGACACACGGTACCCGGCCCGCCCGGCGGGCCCATACCTGTGTACGGACCCGGCAGCGGTTTCACCCGCACGTCATGGAGTGCTCATGAGCCGTTCGCCGACCCGAGGACCACCTCCAGCGTGCGTTCCCTGCCCTCGCGGAGCACGGTCAGGGTCAGCGGATCGCCCGGGCGGTGGGCCCGGATCTTGATGATCAGCTCGTCGCCGCCGCGCACCCGCTGGCCGTCCACCTTGGTGATCACGTCGCCGGCCTTGATGCCCGCGCGGGCGCCCGGCCCGTCCGCGACCACGGAGGGCTTGCCGTCCTCGCCCTTGTCGCCGACCTTGGCCCCGTCGCCCGTGTACTCCATGTCGAGGGTGACGCCGATCACGGGGTGGGTGGCGCGGCCGGTGCGGATGAGCTCCTCGGCGACGCGCTTGCCCTGGTTGATGGGGATGGCGAAGCCCAGCCCGATGCTGCCGCCCTGGCGGGTGGGGTCGCCCTTGTCGGCCCCGCGGATCGCGCTGTTGATGCCGACCACCCGGGCCGCGGCGTCCAGGAGCGGGCCGCCGGAGTTGCCGGGGTTGATCGGGGCGTCGGTCTGCAGGGCGTCGACGTAGCTGATGTCGCTGCCGTCGCCCTTGTCGCCGCCCGCCGTGACGGGACGGCCGGTGGCGCTGATGATGCCCGCGGTGACGGTGTTGGACAGGTCGAAGGGCGCGCCGATGGCCACCACCGGGTCGCCTACCTTCACGTTCTCGGAATTGCCGAGGCTCAGCGGCTGGAGTCCGCGCACCCCGCTGACCTTGACCACGGCCAGGTCGTAGCCGGAGTCCCGGCCCACCAGCTCGGCGGTGACGCTCTCGCCGGTGCTGAAGGTGACCGCTATCTCCTTGGCGTCGCCGACGACGTGGTTGTTGGTCAGGATGTGGCCCTGCTGGTCGAGCACGAAGCCGGTGCCGGTGCCGCTGCCCGCGGTGCCCCGTACGTGCAGGGTCACCACGCCGGGCAGCGCCGTGGCCGCGATCCCGGCCACGCTCTCGGGCGCCCGGCCCTTGTCCGCGGCGGCCGCCTGGGGCAGCTCCAGGCGGGTGTTGCTCTGCCGCTCGGCCAGGACCCCGGCGTAGCCGCCGATCCCGCCGGCGAGCAGGGCCACGCCCGCGCTGAGGGACACCAGCTGCCACAGCCGGATCTGGCGCGGCTGCCCGCCCCGGTCCACGGCCTGGAAGGGCTGGTCGTCCCAGGGGTCGTAGCGCGGCTCCCGGGCGGCCGGCCCGTCCTCGTACGGGGCCTCGTACGGGTCCTGGTGCGGGTCCTGGTGCGGGTCCTGGTGCTGCCGCAGATCCCCGGCGGCCGGAGCAGGGCCTGGGGCCGGGTCGGCGGCCGGAGCCGCGTCAGGGGCCGGAGCCGCGTCAGCGGTCGCGTCAGGGGCCGGGGCCGCGCCCTGGGCGGCCTGGGCACCTTCCGGGCGCGGCGCGGGGACCCCGTCGTGGTGGGGGTCCGCCGGCCCCTCGGGCCGGCTCCACCAGGACGGAGCCGGATCGGTCTGCTGCCTGTCGGCCATGGGCGCTCCCCGCGTACTCATGCGCATGTGCCGCAGATTCAACCAGGTCCCGGGTCAGCGCAGGAGCGAGACCGGACGGGCCGAGGCCGGTGGCGAGGGGTGGAGCGGCGGCAGCGGGGGCGGGAGGAGGGTGGGGACGGCCCCGGGGGTGGGCAGCCGGTCGCGGACGGCCGCGTCGGTCACCGGCACGGCGGGGCCGGGCCGGGAGGCCGGAGCGGGGGAATCGCCCCGGGCGTTCGGGTCCACGGCCTCCAGCGGCAGCGAGCCGCCGAGCGCGAGCGCGGCCAGCGACACGGCCCCGGCGGCGACGAAGGCGAGACGGCGGCGCGGACGGCCCACCTCATGGATCCGGAAGCCCTCCTGCTGCGGCCGGGCTGCGGCCGTCGGCAGGGCGTAGGCGAAGGAGGAGAGCGGGTCGGGCCCCGCGGTACCCGGCGGACCGGAAGGCCCCGTGGGTCCGGCAGGACCTTCGGGCCCGGCGCCCGGCAGCCCCTGGAGGCGTGCCAGCAGCCCGGCGGACAGCGGCGGCGGCGCGCTCTCCACGAACATGGTCTTCAGACGGCGCTGCGCGTCGGCCTCGGCCTTGCACTTGGCACAGGTGGCCAGGTGGGCCAGGACCCGCTCGCGGGCGTCGTGCTTCAGCTCCCCGTCCACCAGAGCGGCCAGCCGGTCGCCCAGGTGCTGTTCGGCGGGAGAAGGACTGACTCCGCTCACTCGGTTCCGCCCTCTCCCCCGGCGCCCGGAACGCCCACGGCGACCCCCGCCAGGGCGCGCTGCTCGGCGCGGGCCTCGGGGGAACGGTGCTTGAGCGCCTTGCGCAGGTGAGAACGGCCCCGGTGGATACGGCTGCGCACGGTGCCGAGCTTCACGCCGAGCGTGGCGGCGATCTCCTCGTACGACAGGCCCTCGATGTCACACAGAACCACGGCGGCGCGGAACTCGGGCGCAAGGGTGTCCAGCGCCTGCTGCACGTCCGCGTCGAAGTGCGTGTCGTGCAGCACCTGCTGCGGGGACGGCTCACGGCTCGGCAGCCGCTCGGCGGCGTCGTCGGCGAGCGAGTCGAAACGGATCCGCTGCTTGCGCCGGACCATGTCCAGGAACAGGTTCGTGGTGATCCGGTGGAGCCAGCCCTCGAACGTGCCGGGCGTGTACGTGGACAGCGAGCGGAAGACGCGGACGAAGACTTCTTGGGTCAGGTCCTCGGCATCGTGCTGGTTACCCGTCAGACGGTAGGCAAGGCGGTACACCCGCGCACTGTGCGTGCTGACGATCTCCTCCCACGAGGGAGGGGTCCACGCCTGGGAGCCCGCATCGGCGGCAAAGGTCGCGGTGGTTGCGGTGTCTGCGGTGTGGAAGCGGTCAGCAATGTCGGTCACGGATTTCGGCTCACCCGCCGACCAGAAGAGGCGTCTCAGTACGCCCCTACGATCCACAGGCGCAGCCGCACCTCCCCTGTCGGCTCTGGTGGTGTCCAGTGGAGTCCCTACCATAGCCACCCCCTCCGTCAGCTCCGGATAAGCATTTTTGCAGTAACTTTGCACGGGATTTGGGCCCAGGACCGGCTCCGAGCCGTCGATCTGCCCGGCACCGTCCCTTCTTATCCCGCCTCCACCCCTCACAACGCCCGGTCCCATCTGCGGGTTCCCGACGTCAACGGATACAGTCACCGTTGCGCCAACTATGGGGACAGGAGAGGGTCATTACCGGCAACCGGCAGACGAGCTGGGCGTTCGCCGACGCGTTTGTCGCCGAGGACGACGCTCTGCGATGGGCCCGCGACCGGTCCAGGGAAGCGGGCCTGCGCTCCGTCTCCCCCGGCACCGGGGCCGCGCTGCGCCTGCTGGCAGCCACCGCGGACGCCAAGGCGGTCGCCGAGATCGGCACCGGAACCGGCGTCTCCGGCATCCACCTCCTGCACGGAATGCGCCCCGACGGGGTCCTGACCACGGTGGATCCCGAGGCCGACCGGCAGGCCTTCGCCCGCCAGGCCTTCCGCGCGGCCGGTTTCGCGGGCAACCGCGCCCGCTTCATCCCCGGCCGCGCCCTCGACGTCCTGCCCCGGCTCGCCGACGGCGGATACGACCTCGTCTTCTGCGACGGAGATCCCGCCGAGTCCCTCGACTACCTCGCTGAATCGTTGCGGCTGCTGCGCCCGGGCGGACTCGTGTGCTTCGAGGGGGTGTTCTCCGACGGCCGTACGGTCGACTCCGCGGCCCAGCCGGTGGAGGTGCTCCGGGTCCGCGAACTGCTGCGCAGCGTCCGGGAGAGCCCGGCACTGGAGGCAGCGCTGCTCCCGGTGGGCGACGGGCTGCTGTGCGCCGTGCGGCGCTGAGGACCCGTAGGAACGGGCGTCGGCACGGCCGTCGGAACGGCCCGTAGGACCGCCCCGTAGAAGACCGCCCCACCGCCCCTTGGGCCGCCCCCGCGTCAGCGCAGCAGGGCGAAGGTGAGGGCCGTCGTGGAGCCGAGTGCGGTGCCCGCGAGGAGCTGGGCGGCGGTGTGCGCCCGCAGGACCAGGCGGGACCAGCCGACGGCCGCGGCGACCGGGGCCGCAAGGAGCATCGGCGCGCCGAAGGCGATCAGCAGGACCATCACGGTGCCGCCGGCCACCGACATGTGCAGGGATATCTGCCAGCCGACCGTGACCAGCAGGGACGAGCCGAGGCCGACGAGCATCGCGACGACCAGCGCGCTGACCTCCGCCGGGGCGCCGAGGGCGTACACGAGGGTGATCCCGGCGGCGACGGACACGAGGCTGAGCGCCATCGGGACGACCCGCTGGCGGCGCACCCGGATGTGCTGGTCGGTCAGTGCGCCCCGCCGGACGCCGAGCGCGATGATGCCGACCGGGATCGCCCCGCAGAACACGGCGGCGAGCAACCCCCAGCCGAGGCCGGCCCACGACCCGGTGCTGTGCCAGCCGATCAGCAGGAGCAGGGCCACCACGAGGTTCCCGGGCGCCAGGACGTCGGTGAGGACCCGGGCCGTCTTCTGACGCGGGGTGCAGTCGGCGAAGGCGGGCGGCGCGGGAGGGGCGAAGGTCATGTCACGGCTCCGGAGGAAGGGCGCGTCGCGCGGCGGAGAAGGCCGGCGGGGACGAAGCGACCGCAGACGGCGGGCCTGCGGACACAACGCTGCCCCGGCCGCTCATCGCGGTCGGGGCAGCGCAGAAATCTGTGAAAGTGCGGTCAGCGTCCTTGGGGGGTCAGCCGACGACCTTCTTCAGGGCGTCACCCAGGGCGTCCGCCTCGTCCGGGGTCAGCTCGACGACAAGCCGACCGCCGCCCTCGAGCGGTACGCGCATGACGATGCCCCGCCCCTCCTTGGTGACCTCGAGCGGGCCGTCGCCCGTCCGCGGCTTCATGGCCGCCATGCTCGTTCCCCTTCCTGAAACCAGCTCATCGTCAGCCGACGGCCCCATTCAGGCGCCTAATACCCGGCATCGAACACATTGCTTCCCAGCCATTATCCCGCATGTCAGGACCCGATGACCAACATCGCTCGGGAACGCTTGTGCAACGCGCTCGACCAAAACCACTCATTTCGGGGACCCGCCTGCGATACTTCGCGGCTGCTCCTGGCGAACGGCCTCCGCTTTCTTTGACGCACATCACATGTGCCGTTCCCGTCCGGTCCGCCATGCTGGCCCTTGCACCGGCCGGTACCGGCCGGTAGCCAAGCCCGCGACGAAGGGGGACCCCCTGCCATGGCCGACAGCGTGCTCTACGAAGTGACCGACGGACTCGCGACCATCACGATCAACCGTGCGGACGCGATGAACGCCATGAACACGGAGGCCAAGGTCGCGCTGCGCGACGCGGTCCAGGCGGCCGCCGGGGACACCGCGGTACGGGCCGTCCTGCTGACCGCGGCGGGCAACCGGGCCTTCTGCGTGGGCCAGGACCTCAAGGAACACATCGGGAACCTCGCGGCGGACCGCGAGAACGGCTCCTCGCTGACGATGGACACCGTCGCGGAGCACTACAACCCGATCGTCCGGGCGCTCACCGAGATGCCG
Source organism: Streptomyces sp. NBC_01408 (assembly GCF_026340255.1). GTDB lineage: Bacteria > Actinomycetota > Actinomycetes > Streptomycetales > Streptomycetaceae > Streptomyces. The sequence continues at coordinate 425,234 of NZ_JAPEPJ010000001.1, forward strand.
AAGCCGGTGGTGGCCGGGGTGAACGGCGTCGCGGCCGGGGCGGGCTTCGGTTTCGCGCTGGCGGCGGACTTCCGGGTCGTCGCCGACACCGCGTCCTTCAACACCTCGTTCGCGGGGGTGGCGCTGACCGCCGACTCCGGGGTCTCCTGGACCCTCCCCCGCCTGATCGGCGGCTCGCGCGCGGCCGACCTGCTGCTCTTCCCGCGCTCGCTCAAGGCCCAGGAGGCGTACGACCTGGGCATCGCCAACCGCCTGGTCCCCTCGGACTCACTGCACGCGGAGGCCGAGTCGGTGGCCCGCGCCCTGGCCTCGGGCCCCACGGTCGCCTACGCGGCGCTGAAGGAGTCCCTGGCGTACGGGGCCTCCCGCTCCCTCCCCGAGGCCCTGGAGCGCGAGGAGGCCCTCCAGGCCCGCGCGGGGGCCTCCGCCGACCACGGCATCGCCGTCCAGGCCTTCCTCGCGAAGCAGCCGCCGCAGTACCTCGGCCGCTAAGAGCGTCCCGCGGCCGGGTACGCACCCGGCCGCGGCAGCAGGCCGCCTCACTCGGAGTCGAACCGGTCCCGGCCGGATGCCGGCGGCCCGCCGCGCCGGCTCAGGCCGGGTCGCGGGAGGCGCAGTCGGCCAGGTGGTCGTTGACCAGGCCGCAGGCCTGCATCAGGGCGTAGGCGGTGGTGGGGCCGATGAAGCGGATGCCGGCCTTCTTCAGGGCCTTGGCGAGGGCGGCGGACTCGGGGGTGACCGCCGGGACCTGCCCGATCGCCCGCGGGGCCGGGCCGGGCTCCTCCGGGGCGTGGGACCAGATCAGGGTGTCGAGCTCGCCCGGCTCCCACCCGGCGAGGACCTTGGCGTTGGCCAGGGTCGCCTCGATCTTGGCCCGGTTGCGGATGATCCCCTCGTCGGCGAGGAGGCGCTCCGCGTCGGCCGGTCCGAACTCCGCGACCGCCGCGATCTCGAACGAGGAGAAGGCCTTACGGAAGGCCTCCCTCCGCCGCAGGATCGTCAGCCAGGACAGCCCCGACTGGAAGGCCTCCAGGCACAGGCGCTCGTACAGCGCGTCGTCGCCGTGGACCGGACGGCCCCACTCCGTGTCGTGGTAGACGACGTAGTCCGCCGTCGCCAGCGCCCACGGGCAGCGCGGACGCCCGTCCGGACCCGCGACCGTGTCGCTCACCGCTCACCGTGCTTGGTGAGGTCGACGTGGCCGTCCTCGTCCGCCGGGGCCGCAGAGGCAGCCGGGCCCGCGGAGGCCGCCGAGGCCGCCACGGCCGTCAGCTGGGCGATCCGCGCGTCGCGCTCGGCCAGCTCCGCCGCCAGCCGCTCCAGTACGTCGTCCACCTCGGCCATCCGGTAGCCGCGGGGCGCGACCGGCAGCCGCAGCGCGTCGATGTCGGCCCGTACGACGGGACGGCTCTCCGGCAGCCCGTCGGCGACCCGGTCCGGCTCCGCTTCCGGCAGGACGGCCTCCGAACCGCCGCCGATCACCGCGAGGGTGACCGCCGCCACGACCACGACCAGCGCGATCATCAAGAAGAAGAACACGATCAACTCCCCTGAGAGACTCCGGCCACCAGGTTAAGGTCGCTGGCGAGGCGCAAGGGCCGCCGAAGGAGGAAAGAGCAGGATGCTGCGACTGGGCAGGCGCGAGTTCGACACCCACGAACCGGTGATCATGGCCATCGTGAACCGGACGCCGGACTCCTTCTACGACCAGGGCGCGACGTTCCGCGACGAGCCGGCGCTGGACCGGGTCGAGCAGGCGGTCGCCGAGGGCGCCGCCATCATCGACATCGGCGGGGTCAAGGCGGGCCCGGGCGAGCACGTGGACGCGGCCGAGGAGGCACGGCGTACGGTCGGCTTCGTCGCCGAGGTCCGGCGCCGCCACCCGGACGTGGTGATCAGCGTGGACACCTGGCGGCACGAGGTCGGCGAGGCGGTGTGCGAGGCCGGGGCCGACGTGCTGAACGACGCGTGGGGCGGGGTGGACCCCAAGCTCGCGGAGGTCGCCGCGCGCTACGGCGCGGGCCTGGTCTGCACCCACGCGGGCGGGGTGGAGCCGCGTACCCGGCCGCACCGGATCGCGTACGAGGACGTGATGGCGGACATCCTGCGGGTCACGGTCGGCCTCGCCGAACGCGCGGAGGCCCTCGGCGTGCGGCGCGACGCGATCATGATCGACCCGGGGCACGACTTCGGGAAGAACACCCGGCACTCGCTGGAGGCCACCCGCCGCCTGTCGGAGATGGCCGACACGGGCTGGCCGGTCCTGGTCTCCCTGTCCAACAAGGACTTCGTCGGCGAGACCCTCGACAAGCCGGTCAAGGAGCGCCTGCTCGGCACCCTGGCCACGACGGCCGTCTCGGCCTGGCTGGGCGCGCAGGTCTACCGCGTCCACGAGGTCGCGGAGACGAAGCAGATCCTCGACATGGTGCGCTCGATCCAGGGCCACCGCCCCCCGGCCGTCGCCCGCCGCGGCCTGGCCTGAGCCCGGAACGGCAGGGCCCCGAACGGCAGGGCCCCGGAACGGCAGGGCCCGGGCCCTGAAAGGCCCGGGCCCCGGGGCTACTTGCCGACTTCCTTCGTCACCAGCGCGATCGCCTCGTCCACGTCGTCCGTGACGTGGAACAGGTAGAGGTCCTTCTCCGAGGCCTTGCCCTGCGCGATCACCGTGTTGCGCAGCCAGTCGATCAGCCCGCTCCAGTACGCCGTGCCGAACAGCACGATCGGGAAGCGGGTGATCTTCTGCGTCTGTACCAGCGTCAGCGCCTCGAACAGCTCGTCCAGCGTGCCGAGGCCGCCCGGCAGGACGACGAAGCCCTGGCTGTACTTCACGAACATCGTCTTGCGGACGAAGAAGTACCGGAAGTTCAGCCCGAGGTCGACGTGCTGGTTCAGGCCCTGCTCGAAGGGCAGCTCGATACCCAGGCCGACGGAGACGCCGTTGGCCTCGCGGGCGCCCTTGTTGGCCGCCTCCATCGCACCCGGCCCGCCGCCGGTGATCACCGCGAAGCCGGCGTCGACCAGCGCGCCGCCGATCCGTACGCCCGCCTCGTACTCGGGCGTGCCCGCCGCGGTGCGGGCGGACCCGAACACGCTGATCGCGGGCGGCAGCTCGGCGAGCGTGCCGAAGCCCTCGATGAACTCCGACTGGATGCGCAGGACCCGCCAGGGATCGGTGTGCACCCACTCGGAGGGCCCGGCGGAGTCCAGCAGCCGCTGGTCCGTCGTACTGCCCGCCTTGATCTGGCTCCGCCTCCTCAGCACCGGCCCGAGCTGCTGCTCCTCGGGCCGACGACGAGCGGACCCTTCGGGGTTGCCCATGATGTGCTCCCTCCTGCTGATCGTTGGATCAGGGTAGGCGCACAAAGGTGACGGCAAGCGGAATTCAGGAGGTCAGCCAGGCGCGGAGTCGTTCCTCGCAGTGCAGGATCGCCTTCGTCTCGACCCGCTCGTCGACCTTGTGGGCCAGCAGGGCGTCGCCCGGGCCGTAGTTGACCGCCGGGACGCCCAGCGCACTGAAGCGGGAGACGTCCGTCCAGCCGAACTTGGGCATGGCGCGGCCGCCGACCGCCTCCATGAAGGCCGCCGCGGCCGGGTGGGAGAGGCCCGGCAGGGCTCCGCCGGAGGAGTCGTCGACGACGAACTCGGCGATGTCGCAGTCCGCGAAGACCTCCCGTACGTGGGCCAGCGCTTCGGCCGCGCTGCGGTCCGGGGCGTAACGGAAGTTGACCGTCACCGTGCAGGCGTCGGGGATCACGTTGTTGGCGACGCCGCCCTCGATGCGCACGGCGTTGAGGCCCTCGTGGTACTCCAGGCCGTCGATCACCGGCTTGCGGGGCTCGTACGCCGCCAGCCTGGCCAGGATCGGTCCGGCCGTGTGGATGGCGTTGGAGCCCATCCAGCTGCGCGCGGAGTGGGCGCGCTCCCCGGCCGTGCGCAGCAGGACGCGCAGGGTGCCCTGGCAGCCGCCCTCGACCTCGGCGTTCGAGGGCTCCAGCAGCACCGCGAAGTCCCCGGTCAGCCAGTCGGGGTGGGCTTCGGCGACCTTGCCGAGACCGTTGAGGTCGGCGGCGACCTCTTCCTGGTCGTAGAAGACGAAGGTGAGGTCGCGGTTGGGCTCGGGCACGGTCGCCGCGATGCGCAGCTGCACGGCGACGCCCGACTTCATGTCGGTCGTGCCGCAGCCCCACAGGACGTCGTTCTCGTCGAGGCGGGACGGCACGTTGCCGGCGATCGGCACGGTGTCGAGGTGGCCGGCGAGTACGACGCGCTCGGCGCGGCCGAGGTGCGTACGGGCGACCACGTTGTTGCCGTAGCGGTCCACGGTGAGGTGCGGCAGGGCGCGCAGCGCGTGTTCCACGAGGTCGGCGAGTACCTTCTCGTCGCCGCTCACGGAAGGAATGTCGACGAGCCGGGCGGTCAGCTCGGCGGCGTCCAGGGTGAGGTCCAGCTCGGATTCGGGCATGGAACCGACCCTAACCGTTCCTAGGGACTGAGTGGGACTGAGTCCTGTTGCCAGGACTGGTCTCCCTCAGCCGCGCGCCCCGGACGGTGTTGGGCGTGCTGGTTGCCCGCTTTCGCTCCGTGTCCGGGCTGCGCGCATCGTGTGCGTGGTCCGGGAACACGGGGTCGGGTTTCCTCACGTCCTCGGGTGTCCGGTTCGGCCTGGACGGTCCGATGCCCGCGACGATCACTCCGGTCGTCGTGGGGCGGTGCCGTCCGTCGCCGGATCGGATGCCCGAGGGCGCGTCTGCCGATCGCGATGCTCGCGGCATCGTGCCGGGTCGTGGTGCGGTGGGGCGCTGTCATGGGTTTTTGCCAGTGCTGAGCGCCCCACATGCTGGTGTACGCGGGGTCGACCGCGACGATCGGCAGACCCCTTTCGGCTGCCATGGAGACGAGCCGTGCACGGAGTCTGGCGGTGGGGATGCCGGAGATCAGTTGCCGGAACTTCTTCTTCCGGCCGTGCTTCTCGCGGGTCTTCTCGTCGGTGAAGTCGAGGTCTTCGATGGCGATGGCCGTGACGCCGCACCGTTGTGCCCAGTGGAGGAGGCGGGTGATGGCGTGGCGGATCTGCGCGTCCCGGTGCTGGGCGGTTCCGGTGAGGTCGTAGGGGAAGCGGTGCGGTTCGCCGACGGGGTTGCCGTGGGGGTCGAGTCGCCAGGCGGCGAAGTGATCGGCGTTCGTGTCCACGCCGATGATGCCGTTCGCGCGTGCCGCCGGGAGGGAGATGGTCTGGACGGCGGGGCGGGTCCAGGCGGCGTCGAGGTACCAGCGGCCGCGCACGGTGTCGTAGTGGACGCGGTAGGCGACAGCCCGGTCCGTAGACGTGCGGTCGCGCCACTCCTCGCCCCGGTGGGGGAACGCGACGCGCGCCGTGAGTGTGTACCGGCCGCGCGGGCTGTTGGCGTACCCGGCGAGCGGGGTCGGCAGCTTGATGCTGACCTGTCCCTCGGGGGTGACCCGGATGGTCTCGTTCACCGAACCTCTTCCCGGACTCGCCGTCGGCTGACAGGAACCAGCGGGCGGCCTCCCACCGCTCCCGCCACTCAGGTTCCGTGAGACCGGCCGCATCCAGGTGGTGGCGGGTGTTCGCCGGTTTCCGGCCTCCGCGCACCACCCGTACCCGGCCCGCCTCACGATCAGCCGACACGGCTGCGTGCCGGGCCTCCAGGGATGCCAGCCGGCGGGACTTGGCAAACCACTCACGCTGCGACCGGTAGCCGCCGGGAGCGCGCTTGGTGCCGCGCTGTCCGACCGGGAGGGACAGGCGGTGGCGGAGCATGCGGATACCCGCATCAAGCCCGGCCAGGTGGGTGGCCTGAGCGCGGCGGGACAGTGACCACTGGTCATGCGTCGCTTTCGTGATCGACCCCGCCCACCGGGACGACGACAGCGGGGTCAGCTCGCGCTTGCGCCCGGCCCACGACTCATTGGAGTGCCCCAGGCCATCAGCACACCGGGCCTTGAGGTCACGTCCCGCCAAGGCGGCCAGATGCGCGGCGACCAGCCGCAGGACCTTCTCATCCTCCGACGTCAGAGCCTTGAGCCGGTCACGTATCGACACACCTGAGGGACCGAGGGCAACGAACGGCGTGGCGATTGTCCGCAGCCCTCTCCCGGGCTCAGCCACCCTGCGCCGCCGCTTCCAGGGCCTTGGCAGCCCGGTTCTTCGCGCCGCGGCGTCCGTGCAGGCGAGCACAGAACGAGGTGAGCACGTCCGTCATGTCCCGGACCAGGTCGTCATCGACCTCGCCGTCATCCAGCACGACGAGACGGCGTCCGTGCGCGGACAGGGCGGCTTCGACCAGTTCCACATTCATCCACCCGAGGCGGTCCCTGTGCTCCACCACCACACAGGTCACATCAGGGTCGGCCAGCAGACGACGCGCCTTCGACCGGGAACCGTTCACACCCGAACCGGTCTCCGACTCGATCCGGACCACCCGGTGACCGGCCTTCGCCGCCCACTGTGAAAGCCGCGTCACCTGACGCTCAAGATCCGCCTTCTGATCATGAGACGACACCCGGGCATACAAGCCGACACCACCCACCACCTCAGGTGCGGCATGCGCCTCCACATTCACCAGGATCGTGCGCGGCCCGACCCGCTGAGCCGGTACCGGCAAAGTCCCCTCACGAAACCAGCGATACGCGGTCTGCGGATGCACACCCTGCGCCTTCGCCCACTCCTTCAGGTTCACACCCACGACCGTAACCACACTCACCCAAACGCACTATCACTCACAAGAGTGACCTGACGGCACAACAGCCGCCAACCCCCCGGGATGGGACACTGCCTCGCCGTCCGGCCGATGGACGCGCCATATGCCTCAAGTACGGTGGGCCGCGTGTCCGAGACCCGTCGCCCTCGCCCCCGTCGCCGCAGGCCGCTCCGTGCGGCCGTCGGTTTCCTCGTGCTGATCGCGGTGATCGGCTACTTCGCCGTGCAACGGGACTCCAACGGTGGCGCCGGCGCCCCGTACTGCACGGCCACCGGGGGCGCCGACAGCCGGCAGAAGTACGAGATGACCCCCGAACAGGCGGCGAACGCGGCGACGATAGCCGCCGTCGGCATCTCCAAGGGGCTGCCGGACCGGGCGGTGACCATCGCGCTGGCGACCGCGATGCAGGAGTCCTCGCTGCGCAACCTCGACCACGGCGACCGTGACTCGCTGGGCCTGTTCCAGCAGCGGCCCTCGATGGGCTGGGGCAGCCCGGAGCAGATCACGGACCCGGTGTACTCGGCCGGGATCTTCTACGACCACCTCGTGGACGTCCCGGGGTACTCGCGGCTGCCGCTGACGGTGGCCGCGCAGAAGGTGCAGCGCAGCGGCTATCCGCAGGCGTACGCGAAGCACGAGCCGGACGCGACGGTCCTGACGGCGGCCTTCGGCGACGGCGGCGTGCTGTTCTGCTCGGGCCCGGCGCCGCTGCGCGGGGACCCGGAGAAGGTCAAGTCGGAGCTGGTACGGGCCTTCGGCAAGCAGGCGCTCGGCGGCGCGGGCGGCCAGGGCGGCTCGCCGGACATCACGACGGAGCCGGCCGGCGGTGCCCCCGAGCCCGAGATCAGCCTCCGGGTGAAGCGGGACGGCGGCCCTGACGAGGCGCGGCGCGGCCGGGCGATGGCGCACTGGGCGGTGGCCCGGTCGCACGAGCTGGGCATCGCCCGGGTCTCGTACGGGGACGAGGGCTGGATCGGCGGCAAGGCCCGGGGCCAGTGGCAGCCGAAGGGCGGCATCGGCAAGTCCGGTGACGGCGATCCGCACAACGCCTCCGACGGCGAGGTACGGATCTTCATGGCCCGCTGAGCCGCCCGCACGGCCAGGCGGCGAGGCCAGGCGGCGGGGCCCGCCCGGCGCGCACCACCCTGCGCGCACCGGCGACACGCCGGGCAGGCCGGTCCGGCCGCACGTACGAGGGGTCACCCCTGCGGGGGTGACCGGGTGCCCGGGGCACAGGGGCCGTACGGGCAAAGAAGCGCAGGTGGGCGGGGATCCGCTGCATTTGTCGCGGAAGCCGATTAAACGATCCGTTACCGATCCTTTACCTATCGGGTCCGCAACTCCACCCGCCCCTCGAGCGGTTGTACACGACGTACTCAGCCGCTACCGCTTAGGAGCATCATGACCCTCCCCCTGACCCGTCGGATCGCCCGTGCCGCGCTGCTCCTCGCAGCCGGGACAGCGCCCGTGGTCGGTGCGGCCGGCGTGGCCAGTGCCGCCGGTCTGGAGTCCGTGCCGCAGCTGGGCGCGCTCACCGCGCCGGACACCGCCGCGACCGACGTGGCCACGGACGCCGCGGGCCCCGTCACGGAGGCCCTTCCGGCCGCCGACCTGGCGGGCACCACGGGCGGCCTCCTGGGCGGGCTGCCCGCCACGCAGGACCTCCCGGCCGCCACGCAGGGCCTGCCGACCGACGCACTGCCGCTGGCCGGCGGTCTTCCGGGCGGCCTGCCCGGAGGTCTTCCGGGCGGCCTGCCCGGAGGTCTTCCGGGCGGTCTCCCCGGCGGCCTGGCCGGCTGACCGTCCAGGAGACGCCGAAGGGGCCGGGAGCACGAACTCCCGGCCCCTTCGGGCTGTTCGAGGCGGTTCAGCCTAGAGGGGTGGGTCCGAGGTGGCGTCGTCCGCCCGCCAGGGCGGGCGGGGAGGCGTCAGGCGCGTGTGGCTGCAAGGCGGAGGAGGGAGTCGACGCGGAGCATCGGCGACCGACGACAACGCCGCAGACGCACGCGCCTGACGCCTCCCCGCAGGCGCCACCTCGGACTCACCCCTCTAGGCGCTTGACCGCCGCCTCGACCCGCTCGTCGGTGGCCGTGAAGGCGACGCGGACGAAACGCGCGCCCGCCTCCCCGTAGAAGTCGCCCGGCGCGACCAGGATGCCGATCTCCGCCAGGTGGGCGACGGTGTCCCAGCAGGGCTCGTCCCGGGTCACCCACAGGTACAGGCTCGCCTCGCTGTGCTCGACCCGGAAGCCGTGCGCCTCCAGGGCCGTGCGCAGCGCCGCGCGGCGGGCGGCGTAGCGGGCGCGCTGCTCCTCGACGTGGCGGTCGTCGCCGAGGGCCACGACCGTGGCGGCCTGCACCGGGGCGGGGGTCATCATGCCGCCGTGCTTGCGGATCTGGAGCAGCTCGCCGAGGACGTCCGCGTCACCGGCGATGAAGGCGGCCCGGTAGCCGGCCAGGTTGGACCGCTTGGAGAGGGAGTGGACGGCGACGATGCCCTCGTACGAGCCGCCGCACACGTCGTCGTGGAGGACGGAGACGGGCTCGGCCTCCCAGCCCAGCTCCAGGTAGCACTCGTCGCTGAAGAGCAGGATCCCGTGCTCCCGCGCCCAGGCCACGATCCGGATCAGCTCCTCCTTGGAGAGGACCTTCCCGGTGGGGTTGGACGGGGAGTTGAGCCACAGCAGCTTCACACCGGCCGGGTCGAGCTCGGTGCCCGCGGGGTCACTCGCAAATGTCTCAGCGTCGTAGACGACCGGCTCGGCGCCGCACAGCCGCGCGCCGACCTCGTACGTGGGGTAGGCGAGCCGCGGGTACGCCACCTTGTCGTCGGCTCCGAGGCCCAGCTGGGTCGGCAGCCAGGCCACCAGTTCCTTGGAGCCGACCACCGGCAGGACGTTGCGGTGTCCGGCGGCGGTCGCGCCGAGACGGTCCCGTACCCAGCCCGTGATCGCGTCGCGCAGGGCGGCCGTGCCCCACACCGTGGGGTAGCCCGGGGAGTCCGCGGCGCCGATCAGGGCGCGCTGGATCAGCTCGGGCACCGGGTCCACGGGGGTGCCGACCGACAGGTCGACGATGCCGTCCGCGTGGGCCGCCGCCGTGGCCTTGTACGGCTCCAGCTTGTCCCAGGGAAAGACGGGAAGACGGTCGGATACTGCGGCCACGGTGCGCTCTGCTCTCTCTGGTGACGGGGTCTGCGGACGGACAAACGCCTCGGTCCCGTGCGGCGGGCAAGCCGGACGGGACCGAGGGGCGCTTCTGCCGTGAAAGGTCAGTGCTCGCCGTTGATGCCGGCGGGCAGCGCAGCGATGAAGGGGTGATCGCGCTCGATCAGGCCCAGCTTGGAAGCACCACCGGGCGAACCGAGCTCGTCGAAGAACTCGACGTTCGCCTTGTAGTAGTCCTTCCACTCTTCCGGAGTGTCGTCCTCGTAGAAGATGGCCTCGACCGGGCAGACCGGCTCACAGGCACCACAGTCGACGCACTCGTCCGGGTGGATGTACAAGGACCGCTGGCCCTCGTAGATGCAGTCGACGGGGCACTCTTCGATGCATGCCTTGTCCTTGACGTCGACACAAGGCTCCGCGATGACGTAGGTCACGCTCTCGTTCCTCCTCGGTAGGGCTTTCCATATCGCGCGGGAGCGCGGCGTCGTCGATGCCCACACCTAGTATCTCCGTTCCCGGGCACGATCCGAACAGGAGGGGCGGACAGAGCTGTGGAAATCACTGCCGGCGGGCTGCTGGAGGTCCGTATTACCCCGGCTGACGTGGGTAAACGAGTGTCTGTACGACGAGTGGAGGCCGGGCTGAGGGGATCCCCCGAGTTCACCGACACGGTAGGGGTTCTCACATCCTGGGACGCGGGTGTGCTGCTGATCACAAAAAAGAACGGCCAGTCCGTCCGTATCGCGGAATCGGCGCTGGTCGCGGGCAAGGTCGTGCCCGCGGCGCCGGCCCGCAGGCGGGGTCCGGCGGCCTCCTTCGAGGAGCTGACGCGGGTCGCCGCGCGGTCCTGGCAGCCTCTGGAGAGCGAGCCGCTGGGCGAGTGGACGCTGCGCGCGGCCGCCGGTTTCACCCGGCGCGCCAACTCCGTCCTGCCGCTCGGCGACCCCGGGATACCGCTGGACGATGCACTCGCGCGAGTGACCTCCTGGTACGTGGAACGAGGACTTCCGGCGTATGTGCAGGCCGCGACGGGGGCCGCCGGCACCCAGGAGCTGCTGTGCGCGGAGCTGGAACGCCGGGGCTGGACGTCCGAGGTGTCGGCGGAGGTACGGATCGGGGCGCTGGCGCCGGTGGGCGACGTGGACGCGCTCGTCGCCGACGCCGTACGTCTGACCCGTGCCCCGGACGAGGACTGGCTCGGGCGCTACGGCAAGGTCACCGACCCGGCGCTGGCCCGGCGGATGCTGGTCGAGGGGCCGTCGGTGTGGTTCGCGGCGCTGCCCGGGGGCCGGGCCATCGGGCGGTGCGTGGTGGACGGGCGCTGGGCCGGGTTCGCGGCGGTGACGGTCGACCCCGCGCACCGGCGGGAGGGCCTGGCCACCGCGGTGATGGCGGCCCTGGCGCGGCGGGCGCTGGAGGAGGGCGCGTCGGCGGCGTGGCTCCAGGTGGAGACGGACAATGCGGCGGCGCGGGCCCTCTACGACGGGCTGGGCTTCGCCACCCACCACACGTACCACCACTACCGGGCGGCGTCGTGAGCCGGGCGGAGCGGCGGGCCCAGTTCGCGGCGGAGGCCCGCTCGGAGCGGCCGGACCTCGCGCTGCTGTGCCTGCTGCTGGCGGCGGAGGCCGACCCGGAACTGGACGAACGGGCCATGGACTGGGCCCAGATCGAGCTGGACCGGCTGGCCGGGATGCTGCCGTACGGGCTGCGGGAGGGCCGCCAGTGGGCCTCGGCGCTCACGGAACTCCTGGGCGGGCAGCTGGGTTTCCACGGCACTCCGGCCGACTACGACCGGCTGTCGTCCTCGCTGCTGCACGAGGTGCTGCGGCGCCGGCGGGGACTGCCGATCCTGTTGTCGGTGGTGTGGCTGGAGGTCGCCCGGCGCGCGGGGGCGCCGGTGTACGGGCTGGGGCTGCCGGGGCACTTCGTGGTCGGCTTCGGGGATCCGGACGACGGCGTGGTCGTCGACCCCTTCGCGGGCGGCGCCTCACTGGGCGCCGGGCCGGCGGAACTGGCGGCGGGGCCGCGTACGCCCGCCAGGACGCTGGACATCGTCCTGCGGATCCTGAACAACATCCGCGCCTGGGCCTCCGCGCGCCCGGAGGAGTCCGCGGTGGCCCTGTGGGCGCTGGAGCTGTCGCTGCTGCTGCCCTCGCACCCGGCGTCGCTGCGCTACGAGCGGGCGCGACTGCTGGTGGAGCGGGGCTCCTTCCAGGAGGGGGCCGCGGAACTGGACGCGTACGCGGAGGTGGTCGCCGCGGTGGACAGCGGCGCGGCGGCCCTCATCCGCGCCGAGGCCGTCTCCGCTCGCGCTCTGCTGAACTGACCCCCGTCCGCTGCGCGGGGCCGGGTCCGCCGCGGGGCGGGGCGAGCCTCGCCGCTGCGCGGGGCCTTCCGGGCGCTGCCCGGACCTGCGCCTCAATCGCCGGCGGGGCTCAAAGACCGGGGCTCCGCCCCGGACCCCGCTCCTCAAACGCCGGAGGGGCTGGATTCGGCAAACGCCCGAGGGGCTGGATTCGGCAAGCGCCGGAGGGGCGGGGTTCGGCTGATGCCGGCCGCAGGGCACACTCAGCCCCGCCGGCGATTGAGGCGCGGGGTCCGGGGCGGAGCCCCGGCAGCGGCGCCGCGGGGCGGAACCGGCCTCGTCACGCCTCGCGGAGCCCCGGCGGCGCCGCGGGGCGGAACCGGCCTCGGCACGCCGCCAGCGTGACGGAGCCCGCGGCCCGGGCTGCGGGACGGGGGCTCCGCGACGACTGCCGCAGGGGGCTAGCCGGCGTTGGTCTCGATGACCGCGGTCCGTTCGGCCGTGTTCTTGCCGCGCAGGGCCGTGCCGAGCGCGCCGGCGACGTCCTGCGGGGTGACGGCGGTCTTCGCGCCGGTGCCGCGGGTGATCAGGACCCCGTCGAAGGTGTTCCCGTAGGTCTCCTTCAGTGCGTCGAGGTCGAACTTCTCGACCAGGTGACCGTCCACGGCCTGCATGCTGAGGATGCGGGGCAGGGACTTGCTGCCGAAGGCGATGGACTTGCCGCCCGCCTTGACGACGGCGTTCGCGGACATCGCCGGCTCGGCGAAGCTCTTCATCGCCCGGTCGAGTTCGGCCTGGTCGATGACCGGCGCCTTGGTGGTGACGGGCAGTTCGACCGCGGTCGACTTGCCGGTGGCGACCATGTCGCGGAAGGCCTGGGCGACCTGCTCCACGGAGGCGTCCGCGTCGAGGGTGCTGCCGGCCGTGCCGGGGACGGCGACGGCCTTGCCGGTGTCGAACGTGATCGTGCCCTCGGTGGCCGTGCCGGCGGTGCCCGCGAGCTCCTGGAGCGCGACCTGGAGCTTCTCCTCGTCGCGCGGCAGGACCGGGTCGGCCTTGCGCTCGTTGCCGAGGAGCGAGCCGATCACGGTGACGGGGTTGTAGTCGCTGCCGGCCGCATTGCGGACGGTGGTCTGGCTGTCCAGGGTCAGGCCGGCCTTCTCGGGCTTCAGCTCGACCTGCTTGCCGCCGACGCTGAGCTGGAGCGGGGCGGTCGCGCGGGTACCGAAGGCCTTCTGGAGCTTGGCCACGGCCTCGTCGCGGCTGCCGCTGATGTCGACGCCGAGGACGGTGGTGCCCTTGGGGACGTCGGAGTGGTTCAGGAGCAGCCCGGCGCCGTAGGCCACGCCGAGGAGGGCGACGAGGCCGCCGCCGAGGAGGACCAGCTTGGAGCGGCCCTTCTTGGCCGGCTTGGCGGCGGCGTTCGGCTTCTGGGCCGCCGGGCGCGCGGCTGCCGGAGCCGGGGCGGGAGCCGGTACGGGGACCGGTGCCGGGGCGTCCAGTTCGGGGCCGGGCCAGCGGGGTGCCTCGCCGGGGCGCGGGCCGTCGACGGGAACGGTCCCGAAGCCGGGGCCGCCGGTGGGGCCGGCGGGGACGCCGCCCTGGCTGCCGTAGACGGGGAACGCCTCGGTGACGGGGCCGCCGTCCTCCGGGCCGCCCCCGTACACCGGGAAGCCCTGGGTCGAGCCCATGCCGGGGCCGCCCGCGTGCGGGCCCGCGGGGGCCGGGGGCTGGGGCTGGGACCGGCCCGGCCCCATGGGGTCCTGGCCGTAGCCCGCGCCGGAGCCCGCGACCGGCGGGGGCGGGGTGGTCCGCGGCGGGGCGTAGCCCGCGCCCGGCACCGGCGGGGGCGGCGAGGTGCGCGGCGGGGCGTAGCCCGCGCCGGGTACGGGCGGGGGCGGCGGCGCGGCCGCGGGCGCCGGAGCGGGGGCGGACGCCTGCACGGGCGCGGGCGGCGCGGGCGGCGCGGCCTTGCGGGGGGCGAACCAGTTGCTGGGCGCCTCCCCCTCGGCCGGGGCGGGCGCGGACGCCGGGCCCGGCCCGGGCGCCGGCTCCGGCGCGGCCTCGATCCGGGTCGGCTGGGGCGTCGGCCGCGGCGTGAGCCTCGGCTCCGCGGCCGACGGCGTCGGCGGTTGCGGGGCCGGCCGGTCCCCGGCCCCGGCGCCCGCCGCTTCGGCGGCGCCGGCTCCCATGGCCTTGCGTACGACCACCGGCGGGATCGGCCGCGAACCCGGGATGTTGATCCGGATCCGGGTCGTCAGGGTGGTCTCGGTCTTGGGCCCGTCGGAATCGGGCGTGGAAGGCTTCGACGTCACAGGGTTCTCCTCCGGGGCGGTCGCCGCAGCGTCCGTGGACGGATACTGGCCGGTTCCATACGGCGGCGTACCCGAGGGGTAAGCGGCTCCACCGTGCCCCTGGGGCCCGGAGGACGAACTGTCAGTTTCACGACTCAAGGCAGGTTCTCCCGGTTGGCTCCGCCGCCCGTCATACCGTGCGCGGGCAGCTCGGCGGCCCGTCCACCATACTGGCCGCCGCCCGGACGCAACTGACCACCGGGAATCAGAGGTTCCCCATGACCCGGGTCAAACCCCCCTCAAGGGGCGTTCGGACCGCCCTGGACCTGTCCCCCTACGGGGTCCGACACCACGTCACTTGGCCGGCCGCGCGGCCTGAATCGGACGATCCAGCGGCCCGCGCATCGTGGCGCAGATCACAGCGAGTACGGTTCCACCCAAAAGATAGGCGTACATGCCGATACCGGACGAACTGAGCAGGAAGTCTCCCTCCGCCCTCGGAACGCTGAGCATCACGTACGCGAGGAACCAGCCGGCCGCGGCCCCGCCCACGCCGAGCCCGACGCCGAGGGTGAGCCGGCCGGCCAGGAACACCCCGAAGAGGGCGAGCAGTCCGAGCAGCAGGCCGGCGGGGAACCACAGCTCCACCACCAGCCAGCCGGCCGCGCCGGTCAGCGCGCCGGCCGCGAACAGGCCCAGGCAGGCGGCGATCCGCCCCGGTGTCAGTGTCCCGGTCACGCCCGCACCCCCGCGAACAGGTCGTGCTCGCGCTCGCCCGCCGGGACGCCCGGCAGGCCCGCGACCAGTTCGTAGTACTCGCGGGTGAACAGCGGCTGCGCCAGGTCGTTGGAGAGGGCGAAGAAGGGCCCGTCCACGGCGATCTGGGTGGCGTGGGCCCGCATGGCGGCCGCCTTGGCGGCGACGTAGGGCTCCTCGTCGGCGATCTCGGCGGTGATCCGCTCGTCGGCGACGACCCCCGGTACGTCGGCCGGTGCGGCCAGACCCGGGAACGGCGCCGCGCCTCCGGCCGCCCGCAGCGCGGCGAAGCCCTGCTCGACCACCGAGAGCGGGACGCGGTTCCAGTAGATCTTCTCGATCGTGTACGGCGCTCCGAGGTCGCGCCGGTAGGCGCTCTCCGCCGCCAGTTCCGCGGCGCGCATGGCGACCCGGTGGGCCTGGATGTGGTCGGGGTGCCCGTACCCGCCCTCCGGGTCGTAGGTGACGAGCACCTGCGGGCGCACCTCGCGGACCACTTCGACGAGGTACGCGGCGGCCTCGTCCACGTCGGCGGACCAGAAGGCCTGCGGGCGCCCGTTCTGCGGGGCCCCCATCATCCCGGAGTCCCGGAAGCGGCCCGGGCCGCCGAGGAACCGGTGGTCGGTGACGCCCAGTTCGGCCATGGCGGCGGCGAGCTCGCCGACGCGGTGGGCGCCCAGGGCGTCGTCGCGGTCGGCGGCCAGGTGGGCGAGCCCCGGCGGGATGACCTCGCCCTCCTCGCCGAGGGTGCAGGTCACCAGGGTGACGTGGGCTCCCTCGGCCGCGTATTTGGCCATGGTGACGCCGTTGTTGATCGACTCGTCGTCCGGGTGCGCGTGCACGAGCAGCAGACGACGGGCGGGAAGACCGTTCATGGGCCTAGCCTACGAGCAGGTCCCTAGAACTTGAGGCCACTGATCATGCTGGCCACGTTCGAGGTGAGCTGACTGAGGGTCGGCGCCACGGTGGAACTCGCCAGGTAGAAGCCGAGAAGCACGCAGACCACCGCGTGTCCTGCCTTCAGGCCCGACCTGCGGACCAGCAGGAAGACGATGATCGCCAGCAGCACCACGGCGGAGATCGAGAGTGCCACGGCGTTTCACCTCCACGTCGAGCGGATATCGGTACGCGTATTCGTGCTCGGCAGGAGTCATACCCACCGCGTGCTACGGATCATAACTATCCGTGCCAGCGCATCGATCGAAATCCGGCAGCACGAGGGGCGCATGCCGCGCACAAGGAGGGGCACGGGGGTGGCCGGCCGGACAGGCGTAACGCCTCCCCGGCCGGCTGTCGGCACCCGCACGGCCGCACGACACCCAGGCTGCACCGCCCATATCTCGGGGCAGAAACGGGCAAGTTGCCCCTGTGTAAACGGAGTTGACGGAGTGACCCGGGTCACCGGGCCGTGACCGCGCGGGTGGCCGGAAATGAGCGGTGAGGTGATCTACTCCTTCTTGAGCGGCCCGGGCGGGTCCGGTGGAGCGGTCGGCGGGGCGGTCGGCGGCGGGGACGGCGGTGAGGCCGGCGACACGGTCGGCGGCGGGGCCGGCGGCGGGGCCGAGGGCACCACCACCCGCTTCTCCGCCGCGAAGTGACAGGCCGAAGGGTGCGCGGCCGGGCCCGAGGGGAAGACCGCCGGGACCGCGAGCAGCGGCACCTCCGCCGCGCAGCGCGCCTGGGCCTTCCAGCAGCGGGTGCGGAAGGGGCAGCCCGACGGCGGGTCGGCCGGTGAGGGCACGTCGCCCGAGAGGATGATCCGCTCGCGGCGGGCGCGGGCCTCCGGGTCGGGGACGGGCACGGCGGAGAGCAGGGCCTGGGTGTACGGGTGGGTCGGGTGGTCGTAGATCTGGGTGTCGGTGCCGATCTCGACGATCCGGCCCAGGTACATGACGCCGACCCGGTCGGAGATGTGCCGCACGATCGAGAGGTCGTGCGCGATGAACACGTACGACAGGTTGAAGTCGCTCTGGAGGCGTTCCAGGAGGTTGATCACCTGGGCCTGGACGGAGACGTCGAGCGCGGAGACCGGCTCGTCGGCGACGATCACCTCGGGCCGGAGGGCCAGGCCGCGGGCGATGCCGATGCGCTGGCGCTGGCCGCCGGAGAACTGGTGCGGGTACCGGTTGATGTACTCCGGGTTCAGGCCGACCACGTCCAGGAGCTCCTGGACCTTGCGCCGCCGGTCGCCCTTGGGGGCGACCTCGGGGTGGATCTCGTACGGCTCGCCGATGATGTCGCCGACCGTCATGCGCGGGTTCAGCGAGGTGTACGGGTCCTGGAAGACCATCTGGATGTTGCGGCGGACCGCCTTGAGGGCCTTGCCGGACAGCTTGGTGATGTCCTCGCCCTTGTACGAGATCGAGCCCGAGGTGGGCCGCTCCAGGTTGACCAGCATCTTGGCCACGGTGGACTTGCCGCAGCCGGACTCGCCGACGATGCCGAGCGTCTCACCGGGGCGCAGCCCGAAGGAGACCCCGTCGACGGCCTTGACCGAGCCGATCCGCTTGCGGAAGACGATGCCCCGGGTCAGCGGGTAGTGCTTGACGAGGTCCTTCACTTCCAGAAGGGACTCAGGCATGGAGGCACTCCTTCCAGAAGTGGCAGGCGCTGGCGCGCGGCACCGGCGATTCGGTCACCTCGTAGAGCGGCGGCACGTCGGTGCGGCACACGGCCTGTGCCATCGGGCAGCGCGGGTTGAAGGCGCACCCGGGCGGGATGGCCAGCAGGTTGGGCGGCAGGCCCTTGATCGCGTAGAGCTCCTGGCCCTTCTGGTCCAGGCGCGGGATCGAGTCGAGCAGGCCGCGGGTGTACGGGTGCGCGGGCGCCTTGTAGATCTCGTGGACGGGGGCCTCCTCGACGATCCGGCCCGCGTACATGACGGCGATCTTGTCCGCGACGTCGGCGACGACACCGAGGTCGTGGGTGATCAGGATCAGACCCATGTTCAGCTCGCGCTGGAGCTCGGCCAGCAGGTCCATCACCTGGGCCTGGACCGTGACGTCCAGGGCCGTCGTGGGCTCGTCCGCGATGATCAGGGAGGGTTCCAGGGCCAGCGCCATCGCGATCATGATGCGCTGGCGCATGCCGCCGGAGAACTGGTGCGGGTAGTCCCCCACCCGCTCCTTCGCCGCGGGGATCTTCACCCGGTCCATCAGCTCGACGGCCTTGGCCCTGGCCTCCTTGCGGGACATCCCGCGGTGGACCTCGTACATCTCGCCGAGCTGCGCGCCGACGCTCAGTACGGGGTTCAGGGAGGAGAGCGCGTCCTGGAAGATCATGGCCATCTCGGCTCCGCGGACCTTGCGGCGCTCCTCCTCCTTCATCTTCAGGAGGTCCTTGCCCTTGAAGAGGATCTCGCCGCCCCCGATCCGGCCCGGCGGCATGTCGAGGATGCCCATCACGGCCTGCGCGGTGACCGACTTGCCCGAGCCGGACTCGCCGAGGACGGCGAGGGTCTCGCCCTCGTCCACCGAGTAGTCGACGCCGTTGACCGCCTTCGCGACTCCGTCGCGCGTCTTGAATTCCACGTGCAGATCGCGGACTTCGAGCAGCATGTGCGGGGCTCCTCAGCGCAGCTTGGGGTCGAGGGCGTCGCGCACGGCGTCGCCGAGCATGATGAAGGCGAGCACGGTCAGGCTGAGCGCGCCCGCCGGGTAGAGCAGCATGTGCGGGGCGTTGCGGATCTGCGGGGCCGCGTTGGAGATGTCGATGCCCCAGGAGACGGTGGGTGGGCGCAGGCCCACGCCGAGGAAGGAGAGCGTGGCCTCCAGGGCGATGTACGTGCCCAGGGCGATGGTGGCGACGACGATGACGGGCGCGACGGCGTTGGGCGCGACGTGCCGCAGCAGCAGCCGGGCGTTGCCCGCGCCGAGGGCCCGGGCGGCCTGGACGTAGTCGTGCTGTCTGGCGGTGATCACCGAACCGCGGGCGATGCGGGCGATCTGCGGCCAGCCGAGCAGGATGATGAAGCCGACCACCGGCCAGACGGTGGTGCTGGTGACGACGGACAGGAAGACCAGGCCGCCGAGGATCACCGGGATCCCGAAGAAGATGTCGGCGACCCGGGAGAGCAGGGAGTCGCTCCAGCCGCCGAAGAAGCCGGCGAGCCCGCCGAGCGCGGAGCCCAGCAGGGCGGCGCCGAGGGTGGCGCACACGCCGACGGTGATGGAGGCGCGGGCCCCGTAGACGGTACGGGTGTACACGTCGCAGCCCTGGGTGTCGTAGCCGAAGGGGTGGCCGGGGGCGGCGCCCTGCTGCGATTTGGACAGGTCGCACTGGAGCGGGTCCCCGCTCGCGATGAGCTGGGGCCAGATCGCGATGACGACGAGGAAGAGGATCAGCAGCCCGGAGAGGATGAAGACGGGTTTGCGGCACAGCTGGTGCCAGGCGTCGGACCACAGGGAGCGGGCCCGTTCCCGCGGCGGCGCGCCCGGGCCGGGGCCCGGGTCCTTCTCCAGGCTCTCGGCTTCCTGCAGTGCGAGGTCCATGACGCCCCCCTGGCCGGTGGGTGAGATCGCCTCGTGCGGGCGGGGGCCCACGGGGTCGTAGCCGCCGGGGCCTTCGGGGCTCTCGGGCTCAGGCATAACGGATCCTCGGGTCCAGGACCGCGTAGAGCAGGTCGACGAGCAGGTTCGCCAGGAGGAAGACGATGACGAGGATGGTCACGAATCCGACCACCGTGGGGGCGTTGTTGCGCAGGATGCCCTGGTAGAGCTGGTAGCCGACGCCGTGGATGTTGAAGATCCGCTCGGTGACGATGGCCCCGCCCATCAGGGCGCCGATGTCGGTGCCGATGAAGGTGACCACGGGGATGAGGGAGTTGCGCAGCAGGTGCCGGGTGACGACCCGGCGGCGCGGCAGGCCCTTGGCGACGGCGGTGCGCACGTAATCGGCTTTGACGTTCTCGGCGATCGAGGTGCGCGAGAGGCGGGTGACGTACGCGAGGGAGACCAGGGCGAGGACGATGCCGGGCAGGATCAGTTCGCTCCAGGGCGCTTCCGGGGAGACGGTGGGCCGGACCCAGCCCCATTTGACGCCGAAGAGGTACTGGAGCAGATAGCCGGTGACGAAGGTGGGCACGGAGATCACGACGAGCGTGAGCACCAGCACGCTGGTGTCGACGGACCTGCCGCGGCGCAGGCCGCTGACCACGCCGAGGGTGATACCGACGACGATCTCGATGACGATCGCGACGATGGTCAGGCGCAGGGTCACGGGGAAGGCCGTGGCCATCAGCGAGGTGACCTCCTGGCCGTTGAAGGCCGTGCCGAAGTCGCCCTGGAAGATCTGGCCCATGTAGTGGAGGTACTGCTTCCACAGGGGCTGGTCGAGGTACAGGTCCTTGCGGATGCGCGCGGCGGTGGCGGGGTCGGGTGCCTTGTCGCCGAAGAGGGCCGCGACCGGGTCACCGAGCGCGTACACCATGAAGAAGATCAGGAAGGTGCTGCCGATGAACACCGGGATCATCTGGAGCAGCCGCCGGATCACATAACGTCCCATGGACTGCTCCAGGATCGATCCGAGGGTTGGTCAGCTGACCTTGATCTGGTCGTAGACCGGGACGCTGAACTGGTTGAGGGTCACGTCCGAGAGCCGCTCGGAGTACCCGGCGCTGCCGTTCTGGTACCAGAGCGGGATGGACGGCATCTGCTCGGCCAGGATCTTCTCGGCGTCCTGGAAGGTGGCGGTCGCCTTGGCCGCGTCGCTCTCCTGGTTGGCCGCGTCGACGAGCTTGTCGAATTCCGGGTTGCTGAACTTCCCGTAGTTGGAGGAGGCGCCCGTGTAGTAGAGCGGTTCGAGGAAGTTCTGGATCAGCGGGTAGTCGGCCTGCCAGCCGGAGCGGAAGGGGCCGGTCAGCTTGTAGGAGCTCTGCTGGTTGCGGAAGTCCGCGAAAGTGCCGACGGGGTTGACCGTGCAGACCGGGCCCTCGCCGAGGGCGTTGTTGATGCTGTTGCAGACGGCGTCCATCCATTCGCGGTGCGAGCCGGTGTCCACGTTCGAGGTGAGCGTCATCTTGCCGCCCGGCAGGCCGCCGCCCTCCTGGATGAGCTGCTTGGCCGCCACGGGGTCGAAGGTGCAGGCCTCTCCACAGGCGGTCGCGGAGAAGCCGCCCTTTTCTCCGAGGGCCGGTGAGGTCCAGTCCTTCGCCGGGGTGCGGGTCTCGTGGAAGATCTGCTTGGTGATCTCGTCACGGTTGACGGCCATCGAGATGCCGCGGCGGACCTTCTCCATGCCCTCCTTGCCCCACTGGGGGTCGTAGAGGGGGAAGGTGAGGGTCTGGATGATGAGGGCCGGCTGGTTGATGTACCGGTCGCCGAGGTCGTCCTTGACGTTCTTCAGCTGCTGCGCCGGCACGTCGTCGACGAGGTCGAGGTTCCCGGAGATCAGGTCGGTGTACGCGGTGTTGTTGTCGGTGTAGACCTTCAGGTCCACACCGTTGTTCTGGGCCTTGTCCTCACCGGGGTAGCCCTCCCACTTGCGCAGCTGCATGCCGGTGCCCTTGGTGTAGGAGTCCACCGTGTACGGGCCGTTGCCGACGGGCTTGTCCAGCCAGCCGGCGTGGTCGGTGAAGAAGGCCTTGGGCAGCGGGGAGAAGGCCTGGTAGCCGAGGGTCTCGGGCCAGGTGGAGAACTTCTCCTTCAGTGCGACGGTGAAGGTCTTGGGGTCCTTGACGACGAGTCCCGACATCGTCTTGGTCTTGGGTTCCCCGGATGCCGGGTGCAGGTCCGCGTAGCCGACGATGTCGGAGAAGAACGGCGCGTTGTTCTGCTTGTTGCGCACGTCCGCCGCGTAGTTCCAGGCGTCCACGAAGGACTGGGCGGTGACGGGCTCGTCGTTGCTGAACTTCCAGCCGTCCTTCAGGGTGATCGTGAAGTTCTGGCTGTCGGTGGTCTCGAACTTCTCGGCGAGCATGTTCTTGGCCTCGCCGGTCGTGGGGTCGTACCGCTTCAGGCCCCGGAAGAGCATGTCGAGGACCTTGCCGCCCTGCACCTCATTGGTGTTGGCCGGCTCCAGCGGGTTCTGCGGGTCACCCCAGGAGGACGAGACGACTCCCGCACCGCCACCGCCTCCGCCGCTGTCGCTGCCGCCGCCGCAGGCCGTCGCCGCGAGGGCGACGGCCACCGCACATGCGGCCCACTTGGCGTGGGTGGCTCCGCGCATGGAGTGCCTCCTAGGGTCCCAAGACTCACGTAGGGGCCAATGTCACCCTATGTGGGGGCCCCCACACGCCTCGTTCGACCGATTGCACCCGCGCGCCCTGCGCCTGTCACCCCTGCGAGTGCAAAGGCAGCTCCCAGGTGTCGACCGCGTAGTGCAGGCCCATGCCGTGCGCCTCGTAGAGCGCGAGTGCGCCGGTTTCGTTGCGGGTGTCCACGCCCAGGCCTACGGTGTCCCGGCCGCGCAGCTGCTTGTGCACGCCGAGGTGGCTGACCCAGCCCATGCTGGTGCGGTCGTCGCGGGTGAGCAGGACCGCTACGTCGCCCCGCCCGGGCAGGCTCGCGATCCAGACGAGGGACCAGTCGAGGTTGCGGGCGTCCAGGTGGTCCAGCCAGGCCTCGTAGGCGCGGTCCACATGGCCGAAGTGCGCCGCGAACGTCTCCTCCACCAGGGCGTGGGCCCGGCGGCGGTCGGCCTCGTCGGCGGCGCAGTGGCGCAGGGTGAGTCCGGCGGGCGGGGCGGGCGGGAGGTCGGCGGCGGGGGTCACCGTACGGGTCATGACCTGGTAGTGGCGGATGGTCCGGTAGCCGCGGCCGCGCAGGAGGCCGAGGTCGAGGGTGGGGGCCACGTTGAGCTGGAGCCGCAGGACGCCGGGGCCGGGACCCGCGGCCATCTCGCGGGCCCTGGCCTCCATGAGCTCCAGGAGCCGGACGGCGGCCTCGTGCTGGTCCGGCAGTACGTAGTGGTCCCCGTCGACGCGGCCGGGTCCGGAGTCCGCCCAGACCATGGCGTAGGCCACGAGGCGGCTGCCGTGGAAGGCCAGCCAGGAGTCGGTGGCCAGGTCGGCGTCGGGGTGGTGGAGGTCGGCCTCGACCGTGCCCAGGTCGGTCTCCGGACGGCCGATCTCGATCATGTCGACGGCGTTGAGGAGGGCGCAGATGTCGGACGCGTCCCCGGGTCCGGCGGGCCGGACGGTCAGCATGGCGGTCATCGGCCCACTCTCGGCCGGGGCCTCGGGCGGGCGCAACCGACTTTGGCCGCGGCACCGGACACCGCGGGCCCGGCCCGACCCGAAAGGCAGGCCGTGAACGCCGGGGCGCCCGGTACCGGAGGAATCCGGTGCCGGGCGCCCTGGGGGACGTACGCCTGCGGGGGTCAGACGGCCAGGATGGCCTTCTCCTCCGCGAAGTGGCAGGCCGACTCGTGCGCGGCGAAGGTGTCCTGGCCCTTGAAGCGCTCCGGGATCGCCAGCAGCGGCTCCTCGGTGGAGCACTTGTCCTGGGCCTTCCAGCAGCGGGTGCGGAAGCGGCAGCCCGACGGCGGGTTGGCCGGGGACGGGACGTCGCCGGTGAGGATGATCCGCTCGCGGCCCTCGCGCGCGTCCGGGTCGGGGACCGGGACGGCCGACAGCAGCGCCTGCGTGTAGGGGTGCGTCGGGTGCTCGTAGATCTCCGTGTCGGTGCCGATCTCGGCCATCCTGCCGAGGTACATGACGCCCACGCGGTCCGAGATGTGCCGGACGATCGACAGGTCGTGCGCGATGAAGAGGTAGGACAGGTCGAACTCGTCCTGGAGCTTCTCCATCAGGTTGATGACCTGCGCCTGCACCGACACGTCGAGCGCGGAGACCGGCTCGTCGCAGATGATGATCTCGGGCTGGAGGGCCAGGCCGCGGGCGATGCCGATGCGCTGGCGCTGGCCGCCGGAGAACTGGTGCGGGTACCGGTTGATGTACTCCGGGTTCAGGCCCACGACGTCCAGGAGCTCCTGGACCTTGCGCCGGCGGTCGCCCTTGGGAGCCACCTCGGGGTGGATCTCGAAGGCCTCGCCGATGATGTCGCCGACCGTCATGCGCGGGTTCAGCGAGGTGTACGGGTCCTGGAAGACCATCTGGATGTTGCGGCGGACCACCTTGAGGGCCCTGCCGGACAGCTTGGTGATGTCCTGGCCCTTGTAGAAGACCTCGCCGGCCGTGGCCGTCTCCAGGTTCATCAGCAGCTTGGCGACGGTGGACTTGCCACAGCCGGACTCGCCGACGATGCCGAGGGTCTCGCCCTTGTAGAGGTCGAAGGAGATCCCGTCGACCGCCTTGACCGCGCCGACCTGCTTCTTGAACAGGATTCCCTGGGTCAGCGGGAAGTGCTTGACCAGGTTGCGGACCTGGAGGATCGGCTCGCGCTCGGTGGCGTTCTTGGTGAGCTCAGCCATGGATCTGCTCCTTCCAGAAGTGGCACGCGCTGCCGCGGCCGGGCAGTTCGGTGCCGTCCTGCTCGGTGACCTGGTGCAGTACGGGGATCTCGGTACGGCAGAGGTCGGTCGCCTTGGGGCAGCGCGGGTTGAACGCGCAACCGCTCGGGATCCTGAGCAGGTTGGGCGGCAGGCCCTTGATCGCGTAGAGCTCCTGGCCCTTCTGGTCCAGGCGCGGGATCGAGTCGAGCAGGCCGCGGGTGTACGGGTGCGACGGGCGCTTGTAGATCTCGTGGACCGGAGCGGTCTCGACGATCCGGCCCGCGTACATGACCGCGATCTTGTCCGCGACGTCGGCGACGACGCCGAGGTCGTGGGTGATCAGGATCATGCCCATGTTCATCTCGCGCTGGAGCTCCGCGAGCAGGTCCATGACCTGGGCCTGGACGGTCACGTCGAGAGCCGTGGTGGGCTCGTCGGCGATGATCAGGTCCGGCTCCAGGGCGAGGGCCATGGCGATCATGATGCGCTGGCGCATACCGCCGGAGAACTGGTGCGGGTAGTCGCCCACGCGCGCCTTGGCGGCGGGGATCTTCACGCGCTCCATGAGCTCGATGGCCTTGACCCTGGCGTCCTTCTTGGACATGCCGCGGTGCACGGTGAACATCTCGCCGAGCTGGTCACCGACCGAGTAGACCGGGTTCAGGGAGGACAGCGCGTCCTGGAAGATCATCGCCATCTTGTTGCCGCGGAGCTTGCGGCGCTCCTCGTCGGACATCTTGAGGATGTCCTTGCCGTGGAAGCGCACCTCGCCGCCGGCGACCCGTCCGGGCGGGCTGTCGAGGATGCCCATGACCGCCTGGGCGGTGACGGACTTGCCGGAGCCGGACTCGCCGAGCACGGCGAGGGTCTCGCCGGAACTGACGCTGTAGCTCACACCGTTGACGGCCTTGACGACCCCGTCACGGGTCTTGAACTCGACATGGAGGTTGTCCACCTCCAGCAGCGGGGTGCCGGGACGGGCGTCCGTCTCCGTTCCGCTGAGAATCTCCGACGTGGTCACGCCGCCACCTTCGTCCTGCTTGCTGATGTTGTCTCGGAGCATCGGGCGGCCCTACCGCAGCTTCGGGTCGAGCGCGTCACGCAGGCCGTCGCCGACGAAGGCGAAGCCGAGCACGGTGACGACGACGAAGAGGCTGGGGAACATCCACAGGTAGTCCTGGACCCCGATGTACGCCTGGCCGTCGGCGAGCATGTTGCCCCACTCGGGGATGTTGACCGGGACGCCGGCGCCGAGGAAGGACAGGGCGGCCACACCGATGATCGCGGTACCGACGTTGAAGGTCGCGTAGACCAGCACCGCGGTGAGCGAGTTGGGCAGGATGTGCTTGCGGATGATCCGCGGGCCGCTGGCGCCGAGCGCTCTGGCTGCGTGCACGTAGTCCATCTCACGGACCGACAGGATCGAGCTGCGCAGCAGCCGGGCGACGGTGGCCCACGAGAAGATCGCCAGCGAGATAATCACTGGCGTGATGCCCCGGCCGGTCACCAGAATGATGACCATGGCACCGATGAGCATCGGGAACGCGAGGAAGACGTCGGCGATACGCATGATGACCGGGTCGGCGAACCGGGCGAAGTAGCCCGCGACGGCGCCGAGCAGGACACCGATCAGCACGGCGAAGAAGATCGACGCGAGACCGACGAGCACGGCGATGCGGGTGCCGGCTATGAGGCGGGAGAACACGTCGCGGCCGAGCGAGTCGGTGCCCATCAGGTGCTCACCGCCCGGGCTCGACAGGGTGTTCATGAGGTCCTGGTCCTGCGGGTCGTACGGCGCGATGAAGTCGCCGAACGCAGCCGTCAGGAACAGCAGGGTGACGATGCACAGGCCGACGACGGCCAGCTTGTTCTGCACGAAGCGGTGGCGGATCTCGCCCCACTGGCTGATCTGCTTGGGGGCGGCGGACACGACGGCCTTCTCCGGCGCGGGGGCCTCGTCCCCGAGCGCCGGGCTCTTGACGAGCTCAGTCATGGGAAATCTCCTTGGGGACGGTCAGCTGAGGCGGATGCGCGGGTCGAGTGCTGCGTAGAGCATGTCGACGAGGAGGCTGAGAACAATGAAGATGCCGACGCTGTAGGTGACCACGCCGATCACGATCGGGTTGTTCTGCTGCTGCACCGCCTGGACCAGCGCCAGACCGGCACCGTCCCAGTTGAAGATCGTCTCGGTGATCAGCGCGCCGCCGAGCAGGGCGCCGAAGGCGATGCCCAGGTAGGTCACGACGGGGATGACCGAGTTGCGCAGGACGTGCTTGAACAGCACCCGTCGGCGCGGCAGGCCCTTGGCCACCGCGGTCTTGACGTAGTCCGCGCGCAGCACCTCCAGCATGGTGCCGCGGGTGAGACGGGCCACGAAGGCGATGTCGACCAGGGCCAGGGTGAGCGCGGGAAGGATCAGCGCGTCGAAGGAGTCCCCATCGATGGGCAACCACCCTAGCTCCAGCGCAAGGTACTTCTTCAGGAGGAAGCCGATGACGAAGGTGGGGAAGCCGACCAGCGCGGTGGTCAAGAACGTCGTGGTGACGTCGAGTGCGCTGTATCTGTACAGCGCGGCGATGATGCCCACACCCATGCCGAAGATGGAGATGAGAACGATCGCGAAAGCGGCCAGCTTTGCGGTGTTGGCCAACTTCGGACCGAGGATCTCGGAGACCTCGCGGCGCTGGATGTAGTCCTCTCCGAGGTCACCGGTCGCGACCTTCTTCACGTAGTTCACATACTGCTCGGGCAGGGACTTGTCGAGTCCGTAGCGCACACGGAGCTCGGCGACCACCGCGGGGTCACGTGCCTTGTCACTGCCCGCGATCGAGCCCACGGGGTCCCCGGGGAGCACGAACAGACACGTGAACAGAACCATGGTCGCGCCGATGAGCGTGATGACCATCTGCCCGAGGCGACGGGCGACGTACCTTCCCATGTTTTGCCTCTCTACCTGGCCGCTTCTGGGAACAGCGGCCTCCGGCCCGTGCTACGGACCGGCTCTCTGCGGGCGGATGAGACCCGCGAATGTGAGGGGTGCCGAAGTAAGAACGGCCTGCTGAGCGGGGCCGCGGCCCACCGGGTCTCCGGGGGCCGCGGCACTGTCGCTCCTGGCGGATCTACCGCCGGACCGGCTACTTCTTGAGCTGGATCTTCTCGAGGATCGGGTCCTCGTTGAAGTTGATGTCTTCCAGACCCGTGAACTTGTCAGTCGCCATCAGGCGGAACTGGGAACGGTTGAAGGTCGGGATCAGCGCCATGTCGTCCATGGCCATCTTCTCAGCCTGCTTGTAGAGGGCAATGCGGGCGGCGTCGTCCTTGGTGGCACGGGCCTGGTCGATCAGCTTGTCGAACTCGGGGTTGTTGTAGCGGGCACGGTTGTCACCGGTGACCTTGCCGTTCTCGTCCTTGGCCATCGAGGTCGAGTGCAGCAGCGGGAAGAGGAAGTTGTCCGGGGTCGGGTAGTCCGCACCCCAGGCGAAGCGGTACATGCCGGTGGCCTGCGGGGTCTTCTGCTCCTCGAGCAGACCCGGGAAGTCCTTGCCGTCCAGCTTGACCTTGACGCCGAGGACGTCCTCGATCTGCTTGGCGAAGGCCTGGACCCACTCTTCGTGGCCCGCGCCGGTGTTGAAGAGGAACTTGATCTCCGTGCCCGGCTTCAGGCCGCCCTTCTCGGCGTGCTCCTTGGCCTTGGCGGCGTCCTGCTTGATGCAGGAGGTGCAGAGGTCCTTCTGGTAGGCCGAGGGGATGGCCGGCGGCACGATGGTCGTCGACGGGGTCTGGAAGCCCTGGAAGACACCCTTGGCGACGGCCTCGCGGTCGATCGCGTAGGAGATCGCCAGACGGGCGTCCTTGTTGTTCAGCGGCGCGGTGTCACCGATCGGCAGAATCCAGTTCATGCCCATGGTGTCCTTGGCCAGCCACTTGCCCTGGGCCTTGAACTTGGTCTCGGCCGTCTTGAGCTGCGGGACCGGGATGTGCGCGTAGTCCAGCGCACCCGCCTGGAACTGCTCGAACTCGAGCTGGTGGGCGGTCTTGTCGTTCAGGAGCTTGATCTGGACCTCGCCGAGCGAGGCCTTCTCCAGACCGTAGTCGTCGTTGCGGACGAGGGTGATCTGCTTGTTGTGCTCCCACGCGCCCTTCATCTTGAAGGGGCCGTTGCCGACCGGGGACTCGCCGAACGCCTTGTCCTCTTCGCCGACCTTGGCGGTCGTGGGGACGGGGCTGTACGCGCCGTGCGCCGTCTTGAGGACGAACTCACAGTCCGCCTGGGACAGGTCGACCTTGATGGTCGAGGCATCCGGAGTGGTGACGCCGCTGAACGTCTTGGCAGCACCGTCCTTCAGCTCCGCGTAGCCCTTGATGTCCGCGAAGTGGTACGCGACGTCGGAGGCGGCGGCCTTGTGCGCGGCACGCGCCCAACCGCGGCCGAACGCCTCGGCGTTCACGTCCTCGCCGTTGGAGAACTTGGTGCCCTGCTTGACCTTGAAGGTCCAGGAGGTGCAGTTGTCGTTCGGGGTGGCCGACTCGGCGAGCGCAGGCTCGGCCTTGCCGTCCGGCGTGTTGGCGTACAGGCCCGTGAACAGGGCGTTGGAGACCAGGATGCCCGTGGACTCGTGCGCACGGCCCGGGTCGATCGTGTCCGGCTCCGTGTTGCCCATACGGAACACGCCGCCGGCAACACCCCCGTCGCCCTTGTTGTCCTTGTCGCCGCTACCACAGGCGGTCGCGGCCAGGGCGACGACGATCGCGCCCACGACCCACTTGGCGCTCTTGGCACCACGCATGGGTTTCCTCCTCATGAGTCCACTGATTGGCTTGAGGGGCAAAAAACATCGCCGACACCCCTGACGGCGAATGATTTCCTGCCCATAGTGTGCTCGTGAGTCGGCGCACTCCCCACAGCGCGTGACCCATTGACCCGAGCTCAATGGAGCCATCCTCGGCGACACCCAGACCGTAAACCACACTTAAGTGGTCTCGTTTTCACAACATCGATCCCCGCCAGAAACCCGAAATCCGGACAAAGGGATCAGAGACAGACACCCGCGAAACGGACGGTTATGACGTCATCCGGAGTGTCACGGTCGGTATGCGGACACTGGAGCCCAAATATTCGTTTGACAAACGCGAACAGCCCCTCCCGTCATGGGTCTCCATGACGGGAGGGGCTGCTCCCTGTCCGGCGCAGTCCGGCCGCCCTCAGGGGGCCGGACTACTCGGTTACTACTTCCCGGACTTGGCGCGCGACGCGGTGCGCGAGCGGTCCTTCTGGTCCAGGACGACCTTGCGGATGCGGACGGCCTCCGGGGTCACCTCGACGCACTCGTCGTCGCGGCAGAACTCGAGGGACTGCTCCAGGGAGAGCTTGCGGGGCGGCACCACGTTCTCGGTGTTGTCCGCGGAAGCCGCACGCATGTTGGTGAGCTTCTTCTCCTTGGTGATGTTCACGTCCATGTCGTCGGAGCGCGAGTTCTCGCCGACGATCATGCCCTCGTACACCTCGGTGCCGGGGTCGGTGAACAGGACGCCGCGCTCCTGGAGGTTGATCATCGCGAACGGCGTGACCGAGCCGGCGCGGTCGGCGACCAGGGAACCGTTGTTACGGGTCACCAGCGGGCCGAACCACGGCTCGTGGCCCTCGTGGATCGAGTGGGCGATGCCGGTGCCGCGCGTGCCCGTGAGGAACTCCGTACGGAAGCCGATGAGACCGCGGGACGGGACGACGAACTCCATGCGGACCCAGCCGGAGCCGTGGTTCGACATGTTGTCCATGCGGCCCTTGCGGACGCCCATGAGCTGCGTGACCGCGCCCATGTGCTCCTCGGGGACGTCGATCGTCATGCGCTCGACGGGCTCGTGGACCTTGCCGTCGACCTCCTGGGTGACGACCTGCGGCTTGCCGATGGTCAGCTCGAAGCCCTCGCGGCGCATCTGCTCGACCAGGATGGCGAGCGCGAGCTCACCGCGGCCCTGGACCTCCCAGGCGTCGGGACGCTCGGTGTCGAGGACGCGGAGCGAGACGTTACCGACCAGCTCGCGGTCCAGACGGTCCTTGACCTGGCGGGCGGTGACCTTGCGGTCCTTGACCGCGGACTTGGCGTCCGCGCCCTTGCCGCTGCCGCCGCGGCCGACCATCGGGGAGGTGTTCGTACCGATGGTCATGGAGATGGCCGGCTCGTCCACCGAGATCAGCGGAAGCGCGATCGGGTTCTCCGGGTCGGCCAGCGTCTCGCCGATCATGATCTCGGGGAAACCGGCGACCGCGCAGATGTCACCCGGGCCCGCCACCTCGGCCGGCTTGCGGGTGAGCGCCTCGGTCATCATCAGCTCGGTGATGCGGACGTTCGAGATGGAGCCGTCACGCTTGATCCACGCGACGGTCTGGCCCTTGCGCAGCTCGCCCTGCTCGACACGGACCAGCGCGATGCGGCCGAGGAAGTTGTCGGCGTCCAGGTTGGTGACGTGGGCCTGGAGGGGGGCCTCCTCGTCGTACACCGGGGCCGGGACGTGCTCCAGGATGGTGGAGAAGAACGGCTCCAGGTTGGTGCTGTCCGCCGGGACGGTGCCGTCCTCGGGCTTGGTCAGCGAAGCCACGCCGTCACGGCCACAGGCGTAGACGATCGGGAACTCGATCTGGTCCTCGTCCGCGTCCAGGTCCAGGAAGAGGTCGTACGTCTCGTTGACGACCTCGTCGATCCGGGAGTCCGGGCGGTCGGTCTTGTTGATGCAGAGGATGACCGGCATCTTCGCCTGCAGGGCCTTGCGCAGGACGAAGCGGGTCTGGGGCAGCGGACCCTCGGAGGCGTCCACCAGCAGGACGACGGCGTCCACCATCGACAGACCGCGCTCGACCTCACCACCGAAGTCGGCGTGGCCGGGGGTGTCGATGATGTTGATCGTGATGGGCGCCCCGCCGTCCTTGGGGTGGTACTTCACCGCCGTGTTCTTGGCGAGGATCGTGATGCCCTTCTCACGCTCCAGGTCGTTCGAGTCCATCATGCGGTCGTCGAGGTGCTGGTGGGCGGCGAAGGCACCGGCCTGCTTGAGCATGGCATCGACGATGGTCGTCTTGCCATGGTCGACGTGGGCGACGATGGCGACGTTACGGATGTCGTGGCGCGTGGGCACTTCGGCGCTTCTCCCGGGATCGTGGATGGCGTCGCGTACGGCCTGGCACGCGCGCCTCGACCGGGCGAAAACCTGCCACGGCCTTACCCCATGGTACGTCGCGCAGCGGGAACCGCCTGCCGGGGGGTCTGTCAAGAGGCCGTACGAATGAGGTCGGCCGAGCGCGGGGTGGGGGTGCTCGACCGCCGGTCCGGCCAGTGTTCATGCGGGTCAACGGGCATCCACGACCTTGCCCGCCGAAGATCCGGCGGGCAAGGAACTTGAGTCACATCTGAGCTTGAGATCCTCGGGGCAACCTGCCGGGCACCCCTTTGTCACTACTTCTTCTTGTCTTTCGCACTCGGCGGCTTCTTCCAGCCGATGTCCTGGAAGCGGGGGCTGCCGAGGCCGAAGGCGCCGGCGTTGGCCAGACCCGGCTTGACGGCCACCAGCTCGGGGCGCTGGTAGAGGGGAATGGAGCCGGCGGCGGCCCAGATCCGGGCGTCGGCCTTGCGCATCAGCTCGCGGGACTGCCCCTCGTCCAGCTCGCCGACCGCCTGGTCGAACAGCTGGTCGATGTGGTCGGTGCCGACCCGGGTGTAGTTCTGTTCGACGAGGAGCGAGCCGTCCGCGGCCGGCTCCGGCTTGGCGAAGATGGGCCGGGCGTCGGTGGCCGGGTAGGCGGTGGCGGGCCAGGAGTAGAGCGCCAGGTCGTACTGGCCCGAGGCGATGTGGTCCTTGAAGAAGCTCTCGTCGGCCACCTTGGTCGTCTCGGTCTGCACGCCGAGCTTCTGGAGCATCGCGGCGATCCGCTCGCCGACCGTGCGCAGGGCCTCCGAGCCGGGGCCCGACGGGAGGACGAAGCGCAGGGTGAGGGGCTTGCCGTCCTTGGCGAGCATGTTCCCGGAGGTGCGGACGGCCTGCTTGGCCGGGGGCGGCGAGGCCTTGGCGGGGTCGGCGGCCTCGCCGTCGCGGGCCGGGACGCTCTTGCCGTCGTCGGCCGGGACGGCCTGGGCGAGCGCGGCGGCCTGGGCGAGGATCGAGGCCTTCTGCTGGGCCGCGAAGGGCGCCGGGGCCAGGACCGGGGAGGGCCCGCTCTGCGGGCCGTACGCGGCGAAGGCGCCGGCGTCGGTGCCGGCGGCCGACCCGTCGGGGCGGTGCCCGAGGCCGTGGTCGCCGGGCCGGGTTCCCGGTGCCCCCGCGGGCCCGGCCGCGAGCGCCCCGGCCAGGTCCGCGGTCGCGGAGCGCAGCTCGCCGTTGCGCCCGTCGTCCTGGCCCACGATGTAGAGCCCGTCGCTGCCGGTGCCCGGGCCGGACGGGGTCTTCGCGTCGTCCTGCGGCGCGCTCTCCGGGCCGGCCTTGGCTCCCGAGGGCTCGGTGAGCTTGCCGCCGCGGCGCCAGCCCGCGTCCGCGAGGAGGGCCTGGGCCGCCTGGGTGTCCTGGCCGCCGAGGGCGTCGCTGTTGTCGGCGTACGCCCGCTGCCCCGCCAGCGCCAGGTGGCTGCCGACCGGCTTCGCGGGGAGGCCGAGGGGCTTCAGTACGGCCTCGGCCAGCGCCTTGCGGTCCAGTGCCCGGGCCACGGCCCGGCGCACCCGCTCGTCCGCCAGCGGGCCGGAGGCGCCGTTCATGGCGAGCTGGGTGTACGCGGGCTCCAGGGACTTGCGCACGGTGAAGGTCCGCAGGGCCTTCTGCTCGGCGGCGTACCGTTTCTCCGCCTCCGCCTTCTTCAGCCGGTTCTCCTTCTCGGCCGCGGCCTTCTCCTCGTCCGCGCCGAAGGCGATCGCCCACGACAGGGTGGCCTGCGCCGGCGTCACCGCGGCGGCCGGGCCGTGGGCCGGGGCCCCGCCGCTGCCCGCGCCGGCGCCGGCCTTGGCCTCGCGGCGGGCCAGTGCGATGCGGTCGGCACCCGCCCGGTCGATCTCCGCCAGGTCGAGCTTGCCCGCGGCCAGCGCGGCCGGGCGCCCGGACCGGGGCACGGCCGTCAGGACGAGCGTGTCCAGCTTGGCCGGCTGGCCCCACCAGCGCGGATTGCGGGTCAGGGCCGCCGTGCCCGTCTTCTTGTCGATGGCCCCGAGTCCGAAGGGTCCGGCGGTCACCTTGAGGGCGCCCCGGGCCCCCTCGTTGAAGGCGTCCGGGGTGCCGGTGACCTGCTTGGGGTAGAGCGGGGTGAACAGGGCGCGCCAGTCCGCGTACGGCTTGGCGAAGGTGACCCGGACCTCCAGGTCGGTCTTGCCCCGCTCGATCTTCTCGATCCGGTCGTAGCCCGCGTTGCGGGCCGTCCAGTACGCCGAGTCCTTGCCGTTCAGGGCCCGCCACTGCGCCACGAAGTCGGCGGCGCCGATCTCCCGGCCGTCGCTCCACACCGCCTGCTGGTTCAGCTTGTACAGGACGACCTGCTTGGGCTCCCGCTCGACGACCTCCGCCTTCTCCAGGTAGTCGGGATTCGCCACCGGCCGCCCCTTGGCGTCCAGGACGAACAGCTGCGGCAGCACCGCCCCCGCGATACGGGTGGTGGTGGCGTCCGAGTCGGCCTGGAAGGTGTTCAAGGTGTTCGGCAGGGAGTCCACCGCCCAGCGCAGCACGCCCCCGTCGGCCACCTTGTCGCGGGCCGTGGTGGCGATGTCCTGCCCGGCGGCGGCCGGGCCGCCCTCGTCGTCCCCCGCGCCGCAGCCCGTGAGCAGCGGCAGTGCGAGGACTCCCGAGGTCAGGAGCGCCAAGGACCTGCGCCTTCTCTGGGACATGGGTGGTACCTCCGGGGCAGGGCGTGAGGGAAGCATGATCACGTTTGGCGGTATATGGAGCTGATCACATCGGTTGCCGGAACCCACTGAAATCCACGGCCCGCCCGGCCCCTCGCAGCAACCCCGCGCCACGCCGCGAAGCCCACCCGTGCGGACCAACGGGGTTCGCGCGGCGGACGGGCGTTCGCCCGGAAGAGGGATGAGAATGGGGGCAGGGAGGGGCGTACAGATCACGCCTGCGCGCCCGCAATCGCTGCACGTCCCTTCACAACCGGGGACGGGAAGCGCGACACTCGCAGGCGCACATGAGCGTTGCCACCGCACCTGCGGAAGTGAGGGCAAATCATGTCCCTGCAAGACGAGCTCAGCGCCGTACGGCGCAACCTGGACGAGCTGACGCGCAAGGTCGAGCAGCTGGAGCGGCAGGCCGGGAGCAAGCGGTCGGCCGATTCCAGGACGGCGGCCCCGCCGGATCCGTCCCGGATGGTCACCGTCCCGGACACCCCGTACGACAGCTCGCTGTGGACGGACTCCGACGACGAGGGCCTCGGCGCCCGCGACCGGCACGCCCCCTGACGGCGTAGCGCCGCCCCCTGCCGGCGGAGGCCCCGGCGCCCGGACCCTGACGGCCGGGTGCCGGCCTCCGCGCGGCCGCACTCACCCATCTGGCCCAGCCGTCCGCGGCTGGGCCTCCTGGGCCACCCCTCATCACTCCACCCGGAGTCCCCCTTGGCCACAGGCACCCAACCCGGCACACAACCACCCCGGCAGCGGCCCGGCGGCGTCCACGACGCCTCCCGGGCCGCGATCGCTGCCAGGCACCTGCGGACCGACCGGTGGTGGCTGGCCCCGGCCGGCACCGCGGCCGGGCTGCTCGCCTTCATCGTCTACTCGACCTGGCGGGCCTTCGCGAATGCCGACTACTACGCGGCCCCGTACGTCTCGCCGTTCTACTCGCCGTGCCTCGCGGAGAACTGCGAGGAGATGCGCGGCGGGCCCAACTGGGACCTCTTCGGCAGCTGGTGGGGCCTGTCCCCCGCCCTGCTGATCCTGGTCTTCCCGCTCGGCTTCCGGCTGACCTGCTACTACTACCGGAAGGCCTACTACCGGGGCTTCTGGGCCTCGCCCCCGGCCTGCGCCGTCGCCGAGCCGCACACGAAGTACACCGGCGAGACGCGCCTCCCGCTGATCCTGCAGAACCTGCACCGCTACTTCTTCTACGCCGCGGTGCCCGTCGCCGGGATCCTGACGTACGACACGGTGCTGACCTTCCGCGACGAGCACTACGAGTGGGGCCACATGGGCCTGGGGACCCTGCTGTTCCTGGTCAACATCGTGCTGATCTGGGCCTACACCCTGTCCTGCCATTCCTGCCGGCACATCATGGGCGGCCGTCTGAAGCACTTCTCGAAGCACCCCGTGCGCTACCGCCTGTGGGGCTGGAT
Source organism: Streptomyces sp. NBC_01408 (assembly GCF_026340255.1). GTDB lineage: Bacteria > Actinomycetota > Actinomycetes > Streptomycetales > Streptomycetaceae > Streptomyces. Next base: position 461,166 of record NZ_JAPEPJ010000001.1, read on the forward strand.
CAGCCGGCTCAACACCCGTCACATGCAGCTGGCGTGGGCCTCCCTGATCAGCGTGGCCCTCTGCGACTTCTACGTGTACCTGCTGGCCAGCGGCGCCTTCAACGACCCGAGGATCTTCTGAGATGGCTCAAGTGGAACGGCAGCAGTGGGACGTGGTCGTGGTCGGCGCGGGCGGCGCCGGGCTGCGGGCCGCTATCGAGGCCCGCGAGCGGGGCGCCCGTACGGCCGTGATCTGCAAGTCCCTCTTCGGCAAGGCCCACACGGTGATGGCGGAGGGCGGCATCGCGGCCTCCATGGGCAACGTCAACGAGGGGGACAACTGGCAGGTGCACTTCCGCGACACCATGCGCGGGGGCAAGTTCCTCAACCAGTGGCGGATGGCCGAGCTGCACGCCAAGGAGGCCCCGGACCGGGTCTGGGAGCTGGAGACCTGGGGCGCGCTCTTCGACCGCACCCCGGACGGGAAGATCTCCCAGCGCAATTTCGGCGGCCACGAGTACCCGCGCCTCGCGCACGTCGGCGACCGCACGGGTCTGGAGCTGATCCGCACCCTCCAGCAGAAGATCGTCCAGCTCCAGCAGGAGGACTTCAAGGAGTACGGGGACTACGAGGCCCGGCTCAAGGTCTTCCAGGAGTGCACGGTCACCAGGGTCCTCAAGGACGGGTCCGGCGGCGGCTCCGCCGCGGAGCAGCGTGTCTCGGGGACCTTCTGCTACGAACGCGAGTCCGGCCGCTTCTTCGTCCTGGAGGCCCCGGCGGTCGTGCTGGCCACCGGCGGGATCGGCAAGTCCTTCAAGACGACCTCCAACTCCTGGGAGTACACGGGCGACGGCCACGCGCTGGCGCTGCTCGCCGGAGCGCCCCTGCTGAACATGGAGTTCGTGCAGTTCCACCCGACCGGCATGGTCTGGCCGCCTTCGGTGAAGGGCATCCTCGTCACCGAATCGGTGCGCGGAGACGGCGGGGTGCTGCGCAACAGCGAGGGCAAGCGGTTCATGTTCGACTACGTCCCCGACGTCTTCAAGGAGAAGTACGCGGAGTCGGAGGAGGAGGGCGACCGCTGGTACGAGGACCCGGACCACAACCGGCGGCCGCCCGAGCTGCTGCCCCGCGACGAGGTGGCCCGGGCGATCAACTCCGAGGTGAAGGCGGGCCGCGGCTCCCCGCACGGCGGGGTGTTCCTGGACGTGTCCACCCGGATGCCCGCGGAGAGGATCCGCCGACGCCTGCCTTCCATGTACCACCAGTTCAAGGAGCTGGCGGACGTGGACATCACCGCCGAGCCGATGGAGGTCGGCCCGACCTGCCACTACGTGATGGGCGGCATCGCGGTCGACTCCGACACCGCGGCCACGGTCGGCGTGCCGGGCCTGTTCGCGGCGGGCGAGGTCGCGGGCGGGATGCACGGCTCGAACCGCCTCGGCGGCAATTCCCTGTCCGACCTGCTGGTCTTCGGGCGGCGGGCGGGGCTGCACGCGGCGGAGCACGCCACGGCCGCCGGTGAGCGCCCGGCGGTCTCCCAGGAGCAGATCGACGCGGCGGCCGCGGAGGCGCTGGCCCCCTTCCAGGCCGCCGAGGGCGCGGAGAACCCGTACACGCTCCACCAGGAGCTCCAGACGACCATGAACGACCTGGTCGGCATCATCCGGCGCGAGGGCGAGATGGCCGAGGCCCTGCGGAAGCTGGCGGGGCTGCGCGTACGGGCCGCCCGGGCCGGGGTGGAGGGCCACCGGCAGTTCAACCCGGGCTGGCACCTGGCGCTGGACCTGCGGAACATGCTGCTGGTCAGCGAGTGCGTGGCGCGCGCGGCCCTGGAACGCACCGAGAGCCGGGGCGGGCACACCCGCGAGGACTGTCCGGCGATGGAGCGGGACTGGCGGCCGGTGAACCTGCTGTGCCGGCCCGTGACTGTCGATGACGGAAAGCTGGCCCCCGCCGACCCCGCGGCCGACCGGATCGCCTTGGTCCGCACCCGCACCGACCCCATCCGCCCCGACCTGCTCGCGCTGTTCGAGAAGGAAGAGCTGGTCAAGTACCTCGCCGAAGAGGAGCTCTACGAGTGACTACCTACGACGCACGCTTCCGGATCTGGCGGGGCGACGCCGAGGGCGGGGAACTGCGGGACTTCACCGTCGAGGTGCACGACGGCGAGGTGGTCCTGGACATCGTCCACCGGCTGCAGGCCACCCAGGCCTCGGACCTCGCGGTGCGCTGGAACTGCAAGGCGGGCAAGTGCGGCTCGTGCAGCGCGGAGGTCAACGGGCGGCCGCGGCTGATGTGCATGACGCGGATGTCGACCTTCGAGCGGGAGGAGACGATCACGGTCACCCCGCTGCGTGCCTTCCCCGTCATCCGCGACCTGGTCACGGACGTCTCCTTCAACTACCAGAAGGCGCGGGAGGTCCCGGCCTTCGTCCCGCCGGAGGGGGTGGCCCCGGGCGCGTACCGGATGCAGCAGATCGACGTGGAGCGCTCGCAGGAGTTCCGCAAGTGCATCGAGTGCTTCCTGTGCCAGGACACCTGCCATGTCGTGCGTGACCACGAGGAGAACAAGACCGCCTTCGCCGGTCCGCGCTTCCTGATGCGGGTGGCGGAACTGGACATGCACCCCCTGGACGCGGCGGCGGAGATCGGCCTGGACCGCAAGAGCAGCGCGCAGGAGGAACACGGGCTGGGCTACTGCAACATCACCAAGTGCTGTACGGAGGTCTGCCCCGAGGGCATCCAGATCACCGACAATGCCCTGATCCCATTGAAGGAGCGGGCGGTGGACCGCAAGTACGACCCGCTGGTGTGGCTCGGCAGCAGGATCCTGCGGCGTCCGTCCTCGTAGCAGCCCCCAGCCGTTCACTTCGCAGGACACAATGCCCCCTGGGATGACGTCGGATGACGTGTCGTCAGGGGGCATTGCGGTGCGGGTGGGGGATCGACTGGCCGGCCGGTACCGGCTGGACCAGCGGCTCGGGCAGGGCGGCATGGGCGAGGTGTGGCGCGGGTACGACCTGACGCTGGACCGGGCCGTCGCGGTGAAGGTGCTGCTCGACACAGCGACGAACGACGAGGTGGTGAGCCGGTTCCGGCGCGAGGCCACCATCGGGGCGCGGCTCCAGCACCCGGGGATCACGGTGGTGCACGACGTGGGCCGCCACGAGGGCCGGCTGTTCATCGTGATGGAACTGCTTGCGGGCGAGGACCTGGCGGCGCTGCTGGGCCGTACGCCGGGCGGGCTGCCGGAGGAGACCGCGGTCGGCCTGGCGGCCCAGACGGCGGAGGCGCTGTCCGCCGCCCATGAACAGGCGGTGGTGCACCGCGACCTGAAGCCCGGCAACCTCTTCCTGCTGCCCGGCGGGCGGCTCAAGATCTGCGACTTCGGGATCGCCCACTCGGCGGACGCGACCGGGGGCTGGACGGTCACGGGCCGGATGTTCGGCACCCCCGCCTACATGGCGCCCGAGCAGTGGCGAGGCGAGCACGTCGACGCGCGCTGCGACCTGTACGCGCTGGGGTGCGTGCTGTACGCCCTGCTGAGCGGGGAGCCGCCGTTCGGCGTGGCCGAGTCCCCGTACGTGCTGATGCGCCGGCACATCGAGGACGTGCCGCTCGCGCTGCGGGAGGCGGGCTTCCCGGTGGCCCAGGAGCTGGAACGGCTGGTGGGGCGGCTGCTGGCCAAGGAACCGGCGGACCGGCCGGAGTCGGCCGATGCCGTCGCGAAGGCGCTGCACGGCCTGGCCGTTGCCCTCCCGGGCGGGGGCGGGGGTCACGGACAGGAGCGGCGCCACCGGGACCCGGCCCCGGCCCCTGCGGCCCCCGGGCACGCCGCCCCGGCGGGCGGGGGGCCCGGAGCGGGCCCGAACGCGGGCGCGGCGGACCCTGAGGCCGCCTCGGCCGGCCCGTACGCGGCCACGCGAGGCCTCGGGTCGGCATACGGACCGGCGTCCGGGGCGGGCGCGGGGGCCGGGACGGGTGCCGGGTCTGGAACGGGTGCCGGGTCCGGGACTGGTGCCGGGTCCGGGACGGCGGCAGGGCCTGGGACGGGGTCTGAGGCCGGGACCGAAGCCGGAGCTGAGGCCGGGAGCAGGCCCGGAGCCGAGGCCGGGAGCGGGGCCGGGACTGGGCTTGGGGCCGGGGCTGGGCTCGGGGACGGGACCGGCACTGGCACCGGCACCGCCGCTGCGGCCGGGGCTAGGCCTGGGGCTGCACGTGAGGCCGGCAGGTGGACCGGGACTGGCGCTGGGAACGGGACTGAGGCCGGGACCCGGGCCGGGAACGGGACGGGGACCGGCACCGGGGCTGCGGCCCGGAATGGGACCGGGACCGGGCCTGCGCCTGGGAACGGGCCGGGGGCCGGGGGCGGGCCTGCGCCCGGGAACGGGCCGGGGGCCGGGGGCGGGCCTGCGCCCGGGAACGGGCCGGGGGCCGGGAACGGGCCGGGGGCCGGGAACGGGCCGGGGGCCGGGGGTGCTGCTGCGGCTGCGGCCGTGCCTTTGGGCCTGGACCCGGCCGCGGCTTCGGGCCTGGCTGCGGCTGCCGCGCCGGCTGAGGCGTCGGCGTCGGCGTCGGCGTCGGTGCAGGAGTTCGTCCGCGGGCTGCTGCACGAGGCGGAGGAGACCCTGCGGACCGCGTCGCCCGGCTGGGAGCACCTGCGCGTCGAGGGGCTCGCCGTCGCGGCCGACGCGGCCGCGCGCTTCGACGCCGCCCTCGCCGGCCGGCTGCTGGCGGGCGCGGAGCACTACGCGTGGACCGACGGCCAGGGCGACGGGGCCCGGATCGCAGACCTGCTGACCTTCCTGGCCCGGCGCACCGCCCGGCACGCCCCCGCACGCACCGGTCGGCTGCTCACCGATGCCCAGCAGGCCCTGTTCACCGTCTTCGGCCCGAACCGCCGGGCCCCGCTGCGGATGGTCGCGGAGGAGCTGGCGCGGGTCTCCCCCGAGCGCGCCGCGCAGCTCGCCCTGCGCGACTTCGCGGACCACCCGGCCGGGGACCGGATCTGGGCCCGGGTGGCCGTGGCCACCGCGGCCACCGACCTGGCCCTCGCCGAGGAGCACCTCGCCCGGATCCGCGACACGGGCCTGCGCGCGACGGCCCGTACCGGCCTCGTCGCGGCGGTGGCCCGCCGGGACCTGGGCGCCGCGCTGCGCCTCGCCGAAGGGGTCGAGGGCGAAGGCGCCCGCGTCCGGGTGCTGTGCGAGGTGGTGGGCGAGCGCGCCGCCGCCGGGGACCCGGCGGGCGCGGCCGAGGCCCTCGCCCGTGGGGAGGAGGCGTTCTCGCGCTTCGTGGAGGAGCGGGCCGCCCGGCTGCGGGTGGACGCGGCCCGGCACACCGAGCGGGGCGAGTTCGTACGGGCCGAGCAACTGCGCAACCAGGCGGCCGCGGTACTGCGCCGGGACGGCCGTTCCGGCGGCGACGAGGAGGTCGATCGGGCGCGGACCGCCCTGTCGGAGGCCCGGGCCCGGCTCGCGCAGGACCCGCACCGCCTCCTGGACCCTGCGGTGGCGCGCGAGCGCGCGGTCGCCGCCCGGGACCTGCCGGACGCCCCCGAGCGGGCCCGGGAGCTGGCCCGGATCGCCCGGGAGTGCGTGGCCGCCGGTCACTCGCCCTGGCTGCCGGAGGTGGCGGCGGACCCGGGCAGCCCGCCTCCGCACGACGTGGCGGTCGCCGTGGCGAGCGCCGTCCGCGCGGACTCCGCGACCCGGCCGGGCACGCACGCTCCCGGATTCCCAGGCGCCCGCCGGTGGTTCACGGCGGCCGTCCCGCTGGCCCTGTGCGCGGCCGGGGACAGCGTGGTGTGGACCTCGGGCGACGAGGTGGGCTCCGTGCAGGCCGACGGCGGGGGCACGCGCTGGACGGCCTTCGCCGACGACGGGGTGCCCGTGGCGCCCCTGCCGGGGGACACGACGGCCTTCTGCGCGGCCGACGCCGGCACGGTCTGCGTCGCGTTGGAGCAGCGTGCGGGTTCCGGCGTGCGGCTGCTGGCCCGGGAGCCCCGGGACGGCCGGGTGCGCTGGTGGCGGGACCTGCCGCAGGCGGGGCCCGCCGGGCGCGACCGGATGCCGGTGGTGGCGGCCGGCGGGCTGGTCCTGCACGCGGGCCGGGAGCGGCTGACGGCCCTGGACGCGCCCACCGGCGAGGTGCGCTGGCAGCGCCCGGGCCCGTACCACTCCTCCCTGACGACCACGGTGGACGGGGACTGCCTCGTCCTGGCGGGCCAGGACACGCTGATGGGCCTGCACCTGGCCGACGGCGCGCTGCTGTGGACCTGGCAGCGCGGCGCGGGCCGGGTCCTGGTGCCGCCGGGCGCCCCGGAGGTGGCCGGGGGGCCGGTGGCCGTGCTGGACGGTTCGGTGCTGCGCGCCCTGGACCGGCGGCGCGGCGGCGAGCTGTGGTCGGTCGAACTGGGCTCCCCCGCGTCCGTGCTGACCGCGGGATCCGTGGTGTACGCCGCCGGGTGGCGGCGGCAGGAGAAGGGCGACGTGGTGTTCGCGTTCGACGCGCTGACCGGCCGGGAGCGGGCGCGGCAGCGGATCACGCAGCACGACGGCGGCTGCGCGCTGGAACTGCTCGGCATCCGGCAGGGGCAGCTGTACGTGAAGTCCGCGCGCGGCAGCCGTGCCCGGCTCGGCCGGGCTTCCCAGCCGCCGTTCCTGACCGCCCTGGACCTGGTGACCCTGAAGCCGGGCTGGCAGTGGAGCGACCTCCACATCAGCCGCCGGGACGCGGTGCTGACCGGGGACAGCGTCGTGCTCCCGCTGCCCACGCTGACGGCGATCGCCCTGCCCTGAGCTCGCCGCCCGCGCGGTGATCACTCCGGGTGCGCGGGCCGGAAACCGCCCATACCCTCCGAATTGTGATTGCGCCGAGCAGCAGGACGAACAGTCGCGCCACCGCCGGGATATCCGTACGGGCCGGGCTCACCCTGGCCGCCGCGCTCCTCGCGCTCGGCGGCTGGGGCGTGGCCGGGGCCCCTCCCGCGCGGGCCGAGGATCCCGTCGCCCTGTCCCAGCAGGGGCAGATCACCGACCGCGTCGGGGCGCTGGGAGACCGCGCGCCCGCCGTCGCCGCCGCGCTCGACAAGCTGTACGCCGACCGCAGCATCCAGCTGTTCGTGACGTACGTCCGCGACTTCTCCGATCGCTCCGCGCAGAGCTGGGCCGACGCCACCGCGGAGAAGAACGGCCTGGGCCAGAACGACGTCCTGCTGGCCGTCGCGACCGGGGCCCGGCAGTACGCCTATTCGGCCGATGTCGACTCCGGTTTCACCGAGGAGCAGCTCGCCACCGTCGCGCGGACCGCGATCGAGCCGGCCCTGAAGCAGAACGACTGGGCGGGCGCCGCCATCGGCGCGGCCAACGGCTACAACGCCGTGCTCGGCGGGCTGCCCGTACCCGTGCCCACCCTCACCCCGGGCCCGGCCGACCCGGGCGGCGAGGCGGGCGGGGAGAGCGGGGCAGGGGACTTCGTGCTGCCCGTGGTGGTCGTCGGCGCGGCGGGGGCGCTCGGCGCGTACGCGTACAGCCGCCGCAAGCGCAAGGGCGGCGGCAGCGGCGGGCGCGGTACGACGACCGGTCCGGGCTGGGGCCCGCAGGGGGCGGCTCAGCTGGACCTGCCGGAACTGGACGCCAAGGCCAAGGCGCTGCTGGTGGAGACAGATGACGCGGTCCGCACCAGCACGGAGGAACTGGGCTTCGCCTCGGCCCAGTTCGGCGACGAGGCGGTCGTACCCTTCATCCAGGCCGTGGAGTACGCCAAGGGCGAGCTGACGCACGCCTTCCGGCTGCGCCAGCAGCTCGACGACGCCTACCCGGAGGACGACCCCACCCGGCGCCGGATGCTGGACGAGATCGTCGCCCGGTGCACCGAGGCGAACCGGCGGCTCGACGCCGAGTCGGCGGACTTCGACCGGCTGCGGGACCTGGAGAAGAACGCCCCGCGGGCGCTGGTGACCGTGGAGGCGCACTTCCGGGCGCTGAGCGGGCGCACCGCCACGGCCGAGGCGGCGCTGGCCGCGATGGCGCTGCGGTACGCGGACTCCGCGGCCGCGCCCGTGGCCTCCAACCCCGAACAGGCCAAGGACCGGCTGCTGTTCGCGACGACCAGCCTCGGCGAGGCCCGCGCTGCCGTAGACGCCGGGGACAACGGCAAGGCGGCCGTGCACGTACGGGCCGCCGAGGGCGCGGTGGACCAGGCGGCGACCCTGGTCGACGCGGTGGAGCGGCGGGCCCAGGAGCTGGCGGAGGCGGCCGGGACGCTGCCGGGCGCCCTGAACGAGACGGAGACCGACCTCGCGGACGCGGAGGGGCTGCTGACCGGTACCGCGGCGGGCACGTCCACGGCGGACCTGCGCGGCCGGATCAGCCGCGCGCGGGCCGTAATGGCCGACGTACGGGAGGAGCAGGCGGCCGGGCGGCACGACCCGATCGACGCGCTGCGCCGCATCGAGGAGGCCGACGCGGCCCTCGACGAGGCGCTGGCCGGGGCGCGCGAGCGGGAGTCGGGCCGGCAGCGGGCCGTGGCCCTGCTGGACCAGGCCCTGCTCTCGGCCCGCAGCGCGATCGGCGCGGCCACCGACTACGTCACCACCAGCCGGGGCGCCGTCGGCAGCCAGGCCCGCACCCGGCTGGCGGAGGCCGGGCGGCACCTGGAGCGGGCGGTGTCCCTGACGGGCGCGGACCCGGCGGGCGCGCTGGCCGAGGCCCAGCAGGCGGACTCCCTCGCGCGGCAGGCGCAGCAGCTGGCGGAGCAGGACGTACGGGGCTACCAGGACACGTACGGCGGAAGCCGGTCCGGCGGCCGGGGCGGGGCCGTCCTCGGCGGGATCATCCTCGGCGAGATCCTGCGCGGCGGCGGCGGCTTCGGCGGGCGCGGGGGCGGCGGCGGTGGCTTCGGAGGCGGTTTCGGGGGCGGTTTCGGGGGCGGCGGCGGAGGCAGCGGCCCCGGCTCCTTCGGCGGCGGCGGGACCCGCGGCCGCATGGGCGGTGGCGGCCGTTTCTGACACCTCGTCGCCCCGTCACCGCGCTTCACGCAAGGGCCTGTAGCGGCCGGTACCAGACCATCCCTCACGCAGGAGAACCGTCATGAGCAAGCAGACCATCCTCGGCCGCGTCACCCAGCTCGCCAAGGCGAACATCAACGCGCTGCTGGACCAGGCCGAGGACCCGCAGAAGATGCTGGACCAGTTGATCCGCGACTACACGAACAACATCTCGGAGGCGGAGCAGGCCGTGGCGACGACCATCGGCAACCTCCGGATGCTGGAGGCGGACCACAAGGAGGACGTTGAGGCGGCCTCCGAGTGGGGCGGCAAGGCCCTCGCGGCGAGCAGGAAGGCGGACGGGCTGCGGGCGTCGGGCACGACGGCCGACGCCGACAAGTTCGACAACCTCGCGAAGGTGGCACTGGGCCGGCAGATGCAGTCGGAGAAGGAGGCGAGGACGGCGGAGCCGACGATCGCCGCCCAGACGGACGTCGTGGACAAGCTCAAGTCGGGCCTGGACTCGATGAAGAACAAGCTGACGGAGCTCCAGGCGAAGCGCGACGAGCTGGTGTCCCGGGCGAAGACCGCGCAGGCGCAGAACACGATGATGGACGCGGTGAAGAGCATCGACGTCATGGACCCGACGAGCGATCTGAACCGCTTCGAGGAGAAGGTGCGGCGGGAGGAGGCGATGGCGCTGGGCAAGCAGGAACTGGCCGCGTCCTCCCTGGACGCGCAGTTCGAGTCCCTGGACGACCTGGGCAAGACCTCGGAGATCGAGGCGCGGCTCGCTGCGCTCAAGCAGGGCCGCGCAGCCTGAGCCTCCCGGGGGGGGGGGGGGTGGCCGCTGCGCGGAGCCGTCCCCTACCCGCCCTTCCACCGTTCCCCGGGCTCCGCCCGGACCCGCGCCTCAAACGCCGGCGGGGCTGAAATGCCCGCCGGCGACTGAGGCGCGGGGTCCGGGGCGGAGCCCCGGGACGCGGCGCTCAGCCGTACATGTTCAGCAATTGCTCCGCCGAGAGTTCGGAGACGGCCTCCGCCACCGCCCCCGGCAGGGGCAGTTCGAACCAGACCGTCTTGCCCCGGTGGGTCCGCCGCGTGCCCCAGCCGGCCGAGAGCAGGCCCACCAGCTGAAGGCCGCGGCCGCCCTCGTCCGTGTCGCGCGCCCGCCGCCGCCGCGGCTGGACCAGGTTCGCGTCCCACACCTCGCACACCAGCGTCCGGTCCAGCAGCAGGCGGAGCCGGATCTCTCCCTCCCCGTAGCGCAGGGCGTTGGTGACGAGCTCGCTGACCAGCAGCTCGGTGGTGTCCAGCAGCCCTTCCAGGCCCCAGGCCGGGAGCTTGGCGCGGGCCAGTTCGCGGGCCCGGCCCACCGAGCGGGCCTCGCGCGGCAGCTGCCAGTCGCCGACGGCGTCCACCGGCAGGCCCTGGACCCGCGCCATGAGGAGGGCGATGTCGTCCTCCCCGTGCCGGGTGTCCAGGGTGTTCAGCACGTGGTCGCAGACGTCCTCCAGCGGGCGGACCGGGTCCGCGAGGGCCTCGCGCAGGCCGCGCAGCCCCTCCTCCAGGGGATGGTCGCGGGATTCGACGAGCCCGTCGGTGTAGAGGGCCAGCAGGGCGCCCTCCGGGAGATCCACCTCGACCTCCTCGAAGGGCTCGCCGCCCACCCCCAGGGGCATGCCGGTCGGTACCTCCAGCAGCAGGGCGGGCCGCGGCGCGCCGCCCTCGTCCGGGGGTTCGACCAGGACGGGCGGCATGTGGCCCGCGTTGGCGATCGTGCAGCGCCGGGTCACCGGGTCGTAGACGGCGTACACGCACGTGGCGAGGTACACCTCCGAGCGGTCCGCGTCCCGCGAGTGCAGGGCGGCCCGGGAGGCCTGCTGGGAGCCGCCGGGCGCGCCGAGGCCCCGAGCGATCTCGTCGAGGGCGGTCAGCACCTCCGCCGGTTCGAGGTCCAGCAGCGCGAGGGTCCGTACGGCGGTCCGCAGCTCCCCCATCGCGACGGCGGCGCGCAGCCCCCGTCCCATCACGTCGCCGACGACCAGTGCGGTGCGGTGGCCGGGCAGTTCGATGACGTCGAACCAGTCCCCGCCGACCTCGGTGGCCGCGTTGCCCGGCAGGTACCGGCAGGCGATGTCGAGCCCGGCGGCTTCCGGGTCTCCGGGCGGCAGCAGGCTGCGTTGCAGTATCAGCGCCCGTTCGTGCTCGCGGCGGTAGAGCCGCGCGTTGTCGATGCACACGGCGGCCCGCGCGGCGAGCTCCACGGCGACCGCCCGGTCCCGTTCCCCGAAGGGCTCGCTGCCCTTCGTACGGGAGAACTGCGCGAGGCCCACCACCGTGTCGTGGGCCACCATCGGGACGACGAGGGTGGACTGCACGAGGTCCTCGGGCCCCCCGCCCTCGATCAGCCGCGTCCGCGCCGTGCGCAGCGCGAGCGCGCCGGGGGACGCCGCCGGGTAGCGGTGGACGTCCCCTACGGAGACCAGCGCGCCCGGACCGGACAGCGGGGCGTCCGAGACGGCGGAGGCGAAGGCCACCCGGCGCAGCGCGGCGGAGGGCGTCCGGGCCGGGCCCTGGCCGGGCAGGCTGGGCACGCCCGGCCCCTGCGGCCGTGCGGGCCGGTCGTCGTCGCCGAGCAGCAGCCCCTGGTAGAGGTCGACGGCGGCCAGGTCGCAGAAGCCCGGGACGGTCACGTCTAGGAGTTCCCTGGCGGTGGTCTCCAGGTCGAGGGAGTTCCCGATGCGGTGGCCGGCCTCGTTGAGCAGGGCGAGGTTGCGCCGCACCCCTGCTGCCTCGCGGGCGGCGAGGTGGCGGCGGGTGACGTCGGTGCCGATGCCGGCGACGCCGACGGGGCGGCCGGTGCCACCGTGCACCCGGTAGAGGTTGATGGACCAGTGGCGGTCCTCGCGGCTGCCGGGGGTGGCTCCGGTGATCCGCAGGTCGGTGACCGATTCCCCGGTGTCCAGGACCCGGCGCAGGGCGTCGGCCATCCGGTCGGCCTCGTGCGCGGGCAGGTAGTCGTGCACGGTCCGGCCGCGGTGCTCCTCGGCGGCGCCCCCGAAGACGGTCGCGAAGCGGCGGTTGGCCCGCTGCACGGTGAGGTCCGTTCCGAAGAGCAGGAAGCCGAAGGGAGATTGGCCGAATATGGCCTGTGAAGCCGCCAGATCGGATTCGATCCGGCGCAGCGCGCGCACGTCGACGACCACGCACAGTGCGGCCCGCTGTGCGGTCTCGGTCTGGGTGGGCATCACATAGATCTCGGCCACGCCGTGCGCGCCGTCCCCGCCCGGGATGCGGAAGGGGATCAGACCCGTCCACTCCTTGCCGTCGAGGATCTCGGCGACCTTGCGGTGCCCGCCCTCGCGCAACTCGGGGGGCATGAAGGCGTCGACCGGGTCGCGCCCCACCGCCTGGGCGGCCGTCAGCCCGAAGAGTTCCTCGGCGCGCAGGCTCCACTGGTCGACGAGCCCGTCGGGTCCGATCGAGAAGGAAGCAACCTTTATGTAGTCATATATCGAGCCAGGCGGGCTGCTGTGCCACAAGGAGTCGTGCCATTTCTCCCCGGGCACACGGGCCTGATGTGCCTGTGCAGGTATCTCGCTCACGCGACCGTCCCCTCCAGCTCACCGCAACCGGACCGGCCATGACCGAAGTATTCAGCACTACGGCCCCGGACGGCACGGCGTTCACGATCACAGCAAGGTCTCGTTAGTTTCGAGCCACGTCGTGTGACGGTCGGCCACCCTTCACCTTGTTACTCACCAGGAAGTGCCAACTCGAACCACACAGTCTTGCCCGACTTCTTGTGCCGTGTCCCCCAGCGCTGTGATGAGACGGCCACGAGGTGCAGTCCGCGGCCGCCCTCGTCGTCCGGCTTCGCGACCTTCTCCCGGGGCGGATCCGGAAGCGGATCGGAAACTTCCACGAGCAGCGCGGCGCGCCCCGCCGCACCTTGGGCGGCTGGATTTCGCCACTCCAGACGGACCCCGATCGGGCCGGACGCGTAGCGCAGGGAATTGGTGACGAGTTCGCTGACCAGCAGGACGGTCACGTCGCCGACGGAGTCGAGGCCCCAGTCGCGCAGGGTTCCGCGTACGGCGTGGCGGGCGGTGCGGACGGCACCTGGTTCGGCGGGGAAGGCCCACTCGGCGCATTCACCGTCTGTGTCGATCACGCCGATCACTTCCCGGGCCAGCAGCGACCCCAGTCCGGTTCGTCTGGGACGAAAGGGGGACGAGATAGGGATTAATAGCGACATACCCGATATTTGGGGCGCCGTACCACTCGATTCGCCACCCACCGGCGCACTGTGGCGCAGACGGCCTAGAACGCGAGCTTCATGCGCCCCCGTGACCCGGCCGTGCGCGCCTCCGGCCCCGCCGGAGCCACACCGGCCTCGCCGGCGTTTGAGGCGCGGAGTCTGGGGCGGAGCCCCAGGAACCCGGCTCCGCCGGGCACCGGGCTCTGCCCGGACCCGCGCCTCAAACGCCGGCGAGGCCGGAGGTTCAGCCCCGCAGCCGGCGACCCGCCTCGGCGACCGCGGGCCGGTCCTGGTCGAGCCAGTCGACCGACTCCAGCTCCTCCGGTCCGAGCCAGCGCAACTCGTCGTGGTCCTCCAGCGGCGCCGGCTCCCCCGAGACCAGCCGGGCCGTCCACACGTGCAGGACCAGGCCGGGCTTCAGCGGCCACTCCCCCGGGATCCGCTCCAGCGCCTCGGTCTCCACGCCGAGCTCCTCGCGCAGCTCGCGCACCAGCGCGTCGGGGACGGACTCCCCCGGCTCGGCCTTCCCGCCCGGCAGCTCCCAGCGTCCGGCGAGCTCGGGGGGTGCGCTGCGGCGGGCGGCCAGCAAGCGGCCCTCATGACAAAGGGCTCCGCCCACGACTACTCGTACCGTCATGGGCGGAGCCTATGCCAACGCTGGATGCTCAGTTCATCGTGGCGGTGTGACCGATCCGCTCGACCCAGTACAGCTGCTTGTGTCCTCGGTCGTCGAGGCTGTCGACGACCTTCTGGGCCTCGGCCCGGGTGGGATACCGGCCCACCCGGTAGCGGTTGCCGTTGTCGTCCTGACGTATGACCAGCCACGGGAGCAGGGCACCGCTGTCGTTCATCGCGTTTCACCCTCCGCCGACGTACCTGCCCGGGAAACCGCATTGCGCATATGCCCGAGCGTACGCCCGACCTTTACTCAGCGGATACGGTTTTTCACGAAGAGGTACCTCACAGGCGTACGCATCCGGCCATGCGTACGAGGGGGCCGTGTACGCCGGTTCGGACGGGGCGCACGGAGGGCACCGGAAGGATCACCGCACCGCCTCCCCCGCCTCGCGACAGTCGTCCCCGCAGGTGGCGTCGGGGAGAGCGGCGCAGGGAGCGGACCGGCCCCGACCGGACAGGGCCGGTCGGCGGTGCCGAGGATGCCGGGGAGTTCGTACGCCGTCTCGCGGACGGCGCACCGGTGCGCGCCGGTGACCTGCCGGACCGCCCGGAGCAGGTCGGGGCCGAAACGACCGGGGCGATCACCATCGCGCCGAAACCCGCCGGGTCGCCGGCGTGCAGGTGCGCGCCCCGGCTACCGCACCGGGAGGTGGTACGCGAGGCGGTAGCGGTCCGCCGGGACCACCACGTCGGCCGTCTCCACGGCGCGGCCCGACGCGAAGTAGGTGCGGCCGATCACGAGCACCACATGGCCCGGGACCCCGCCGAGGAGGAGGTTCTCCTCCGCCAGGCCCGGCCGCGCACCGACCTCCTCCACCACGTTGTCCACGACGACGTCGATCGCGGCCATCCGGTCGACCACCCCGGAGCCGCCCAGCGGACCCTCCTCGGGCAGCATCACGGGCGTGCGGCCGGTCACGGCCAGGGGCTCCCAGGAGGTCGACAGCATCATCGCCTCGCCGGCGTCCCGGTAGACGTACCGCGTGCGCATCACGCGCTCGCCGGGCTCGATGCCGAGCCGGCGGGCGATCTCCGCCGGTGCGCCGCGCTGTTCGCTGTTCGACTCCCACGTGCCGTGGGCGCCCGCGTCCGCCTGCTCCTGCCGGAAGGGCGTGGAGGCCCCGCCCGTGCGGTAGCCGGAGCGGGCCACACGCCGGGGTACGGGCTGTTCCCGCACGTACGTCCCGGACCCGGACCGGCCCTCGACCAGCCCCTCCGCCATGAGGACCTTGCGCGCCTCCAGAGCCACGGTGTCCGAGACCCCGTACTCCTCGCGGATCCGGGCCTGCGAGGGGAGCCGGGCGTGCGGGGGCAGGGAACCGTCGACGATCTTCCGCCGCAGATCCCCGGCCACGCGCAGATAGGCCGGCTGCTCACCGAAAGTCACGGGCCACTCCCATCAGGTTGACAGACAGCTACACCCTGGCAACCGACGGTTGTAGACCGCAAGCAAGGGCCAGAGTTTCACCCGAAGTGATGAAGCCAGGTCACTCAAACCCGTTACCGCGCGTTACGCGGACGACGCCGCCGACGCGGTCAGACCTGCTCGGACGAAGGTCCGCGTCCGGAACCTTCTTCCGGGTGCCCAGGGTGGTCCTCCAGCCACCGGGGGATCTTCGTCGACAGCCCGTACGCACCGCGCAGGGCCTGCTCCGTCGTGACCGACATCGCGGCCGCGGCCCGGTCCCACTGCTTGTCGAACTCGGTGGACGTCGTCGCCTGCGAGGCCCGCAGCCACGCCGCCCGCGCCGCGCCGAGCTCCTTCAGCTGGGCCGCGACGGCCTTCTCCATCCCCGGCGCGGCACGGTCCCGCTCCAGCGCCGTCACCTCCGTCCCCAGCGCCGTGTACACCTCGCGCGCCCACGTCCGGTGTTCCGCGAGCGAGGTCGCGGGATCCGCCTCCGGAGCCTGGCCCAGGACGAGGTCGACCTCGTTCGCCGCCTCCAGGAAGGACACCTGCGAGGGGGTGAGCGTGCCCGCGTCCCGGCGCAGGCTGCCGCGCTGGTCCTCCTCGGTCGTGCCGATGACGCACAGCAGCTGCCGGTCGCCCCGGCGCCAGGACTCGCGCGAGGGCGCGTAGAAGTACATCTCCGCGTACGCCGGCAGGGCCCAGGTGTCCATCGCGTAGGCGTCCTGCTTCTGCCAGCACTCCGCCTCCGCGTCGCGCTCGGCCTGCTCCGATCCCGGCGGGCCCGCCGGGTCGAACTGGCCCGAGGAGCTGACCTCGCCGTGGTGCTCCTGCGCGCAGTCCACCGTGTACATCAGGGGCCGGTCGTGCATCAGGTCCCCGCCGGGGACGTTGAAGCAGTCGCCCGTCCGCAGGTCCTCCATGTCCGTGAGCTCCCCGTCGGCCTCTTCGAAGGCGCCGGCCGAGTCGAAGCGGTCGCGGACCTCCGTCGCGACCCGGTCGACCGTCAGGACCAGCACTCCCGTCATCGCCACGGACACCACCAGCCCGACGACCGCGAGCACCTTGCCGCGCTCCCGCCTCTTCGCGATCTGCACGAGGGCCAAGATCCCGAAGACGATGCCGAGCGGCGGCAGGCACAGCAGCCCGACGAGCAGGGAGGCCAGGGCGAATCCGTTGAGCGCGGGCGGCCCTCCATAGCCGGGCGGCGGCCCCCACGCCGGCGGCGGCGAGGGCGGCGGCCAGTGGTGACCCGGTCCGGGGGGAGGGCTCGGCGGCATGCTCACGGGACGGGGACTCCAACACAGAGAGCGCGAACGAATGCGCGAATAGTACGCAGCGGGGGCGACCGTCCTGCCGGTCGCCCCCGCCTGTTCATCGCGGCGTACGCGGTGCTGCCGTGCGCCGTCCCGTGCGCGCGGCCGTACGCGGTGCCCCTGGATCGGCGCGCCGGTTCAGCTCCCCCGGATCAGCGCCCCCGGATCAGTTCTCAGAACTGCAGGGCCCAGGAGTCGATCTTCCCGGTGTCGATGTTCGCGTTGTCGTTCACGCGGAGCTTCCAGACGCCGTTCGCGACCTCGGAGGAGGCGTTGACCGTGAAGGTCTTGATGATGTTGTCCGCGCTGCCGCCGGCCCGGTTGTGCAGGACGTAGACGGAGCCGTCGGGCGCGATCAGGTCGACCTTGAGGTCACCGGTGTACGTGTGCTTGATGTCGACCGGGACGCTCAGCGTCGCCGGGGCGTTGCCCGAGACCCCGCTGACGGTGATCGGCGATTCGACGGTGGAGTTGTCGTTGATCGCGAAGTCCGCGGCGTTCTCGAAGCGCGGGCCGGGCGGGACGGTGCCGCCGCCGCCGATGTTGAGCAGGCGGTTCGGGGAACCGGTGCCGGGGCCGGTCACCACGTTCGGCGTCGAGGCGGCGACCAGGCCCGAGGATATCTGGGCCGGGGTGCTGCCCGGGTTCTGCGAGAGGTAGACGGCGGCCGCGCCCGCGACGTGCGGCGAGGCCATCGAGGTGCCGGAGATGGTGTTGGTGGCGGTGTCGCCCGTGCCCCACGTGGAGGTGATGGAGGAGCCCGGCGCGAAGATGTCCAGGATCGAGCCGTAGTTGGAGTAGCTCGCCTTCGCGTCGGTGTTGGTGGTGGCGCCGACGGTGATGGCCTCGGCGACGCGCGCCGGGGACTTGGTGGAGGCGTCCGTCGACTCGTTGCCCGCGGCCACGGCGTAGGTGATGCCGGAGGCTATGGAGTTGCGGACGGCGGTGTCGAGCGCGGAGTCCGCGCCGCCGCCGAGCGACATGTTGGCCACGGCCGGCTTGACGGCGTTCTGCGTCACCCAGTCGATGCCCGCGACGACCTGGGCGGTGGTGCCGGAGCCCTGGTTGTTCAGCACGCGGACACCGACGATCTTGACCTTCTTGGCCACGCCGTACGCGCCGCCGCCGACGGTTCCGGCGACGTGGGTACCGTGGCCGTGGCCGTCCTGGGCGGTGTTGTCGTTGTCGATCGCGTCGTAGCCGTCGGAGGCGCGGCCGCCGAAGTCCTGGTGCGTCTTCCTGACGCCGGTGTCGATGATGTAGGCGGTGACGCCCTCACCGGCCTTGTCCGGGTAGGTGTAGCTCTGGTTCAGCGGCAGCGCGCGCTGGTCGATGCGGTCCAGGCCCCAGGACGGCGGGTTGGGCTGGGTGGCGTCGACGGTGAAGGTCCGGTTCTGCACGACCGACTTGACGGCCGGGTCGGCGGCGAGCTTTCTGGCCTGCGCCTCGGAGACCTCGACGGAGTAGCCGTTGAGGGCCGCGCTGTAGGTCCGGTCGATCGTCGCGCCGTACCGCTTGGCGACGGCCTTGCCGCTGTCGGCGGTGGAGCGCGCGGTGTCGTTCAGGGTCACGATGTAGCTGCCGGGGACGGAGCCCGCGGCGCCCGCGTTCTCAATGACGCCCTGCGCACCGTGGTCGGCCGCGGAGGCGGGTAACGCGGCGGCCGCGCCGAGCGCGAGGGCCACGACGGCGGTCGCGCTGATGCCGGCGAGCTTCCGGCGGGTGTGACGCATCACGGACATGTGAGGTGTCCTCCTCATAGGTGGTGCGTTGCGGGGGGTTGCGCGCAGCCGCCGGGCATCTCCCAGGCATGACTTAGGCATGGTCATGACAATGCAGATGGCCCAACGGGCTGTCGCCTCCGAAAGGTTGACCCAGCCCTGCCGCCTCCCACAAGAGGACGGCGCACCCGTAACATCCGTGCCATACAACGGCCATGATTGAGCAAAGGCGCTCCGCACATGACGCACGCACTCCCCGGTTACGTCTGCCCCGAGGACGGGACGTGCGCCGACGTCCGGACGGCGCCCTGGTGCTGTCCGGTCTGCGGCGGCCCCTGGGACCTCGACTTCGCGCCGGATCCGGCCACCGCTCTGGACCCGGCCGCCGGGCCGAACTCCCTGTGGCGCTACGCGCCCGCGCTGCCGCTGCCGGGGGCCTTCGCCGTGTCACTGGCGGAGGGGCACACTCCGATGGTGCCGCTGGCAGAACGGGTTCACGCCAAACTCGACTTCATGATGCCCACCCTGTCCTTCAAGGACCGGGGCGCGGCGATGCTCGCGGAGCTCGCCAGGCGGCTGGCCCCCGAGCGGGTCGTGGCGGACAGCAGCGGCAACGCGGGGACGGCCGTGGCGGCGTACTGCGCACGGGCCGGGCTCAATTGTGAAGTTTTCGTGCCCGAGGGCACCTCGGACGGCAAGACCGAGCGGATGCGGGCACACGGGGCGGTCGTACGGGTGGTCCCGGGCGGCCGGGAGGCCGCGGCGGAGGCGGCCCGGGAGGCCGCGGACCAGCCGGGCGTCTTCTACGCGAGCCACGTCTTCAACCCGTACTTCCTGCACGGCACGAAGACCTACGTGTACGAGGTGTGGGAGGAGCTGGGCGGCCGGCTCCCGCAGGCCCTGGTCGTCCCGGTGGGCAACGGGACCCTGCTGCTGGGAGCCGCGCTGGCCGTGGAGGAGCTGGCCCGGCGCGGGGTCCGGCCGCCCGCGCTGATCGCGGTGCAGGCCGAGGCGGTGGCCCCGCTCGCGGAGGCCTTCGCGGCGGGCGCGGAGGACGTGGCCCCGGTGGAGCAGCGGCCGACCCTGGCCGAGGGGATCGCGATCCCGGCGCCGCCGCGCGCCCGCCAGATCCTGGCCGCGGTACGCAAGTCCGGCGGGACCTTCCTCACCGTCCCGGAGGACCGCCTGCGCAAGGCCCGGCAGGACCTGGCCCGCCGGGGCCTCTTCGTGGAGCCGACGGCCGCGGCCTGCTGGGCCGCGGTGGGCCCCGACGCCCCCGGCGACCCCCTCCAGGGCCGCACGGCGGTCCTGCCCCTCTGCGGCTCGAAGTAGCCCGCGGCCCACCCCCGCCCACCGGCCCGGGGCCCAACCGGGCCGCCGGGACGGCCGCCGGCCCGGCCCGGCCCGCTGCCCCGGCTGCCGCCGGGCGACGGGCTCGGGGTCGGAAAACCGCCAGCTTCGGGCGGGGCCGTCTGGTCAACTGGGGGCATGACCCGACAGCCTGATCTCGCCGCCCGCGCCCGCGCGTTCGCGGACCTGCACACCCCCGCCCGCCCCCTGGCCCTCGCCAACGCCTGGGACGTCGCCAGCGCCCGGCTCGTCGAGGCCGCCGGCGGGGCCGCCGTCGCCACCACCAGCGCCGGGGTCGCCTGGTCCCTCGGGGCTCCCGACGGGGACGCCCTGGCCCGCGACCGGGCCCTGGACCTCGTCGCCCGGGTGGCCTCCGCCGTCTCCGTCCCCGTCACCGCCGACATCGAGGGCGGCTTCGGCGCCGACCCCGACGCCGTGGCCGAGACCGTCTCGGGGGTCCTGGCCGCCGGCGCGGTCGGCATCAACATCGAGGACGGCAACCGCGCCCCCGCCGAGCACGCGGAGCGGCTCGCCGCGGCCCGCGCCGCCGCCGGGACCGCCGGGGTCCCGCTGTACATCAACGCCCGCATCGACACCTACCTCTTCGGCCTCGGGGAGAGCTCCACCCGGCTCGACGAGACCCTCGACCGCGCCGCCGCCTACCTCCGGGCGGGAGCCACCGGGATCTTCGTACCCGGGGTCACCGACCCGGCCACGGTCGCCGAGCTGGTCAAGGGCATCGACGCCCCGCTGAACATCCTCGTCGGCCCCGGCGCCCCGGCCGTCGCCGAACTCGGCGCGCTCGGCGTCGCCCGCGTCAGCCTCGGCTCGTGGGTCGCGGAGGCCGCGTACGCAGTCGTCCGCCGCGCCACCGAGGAGCTGCTCTCCGGCGGCACCTACGGGTCGCTCGCGCACTCGCTCCCGTACGGCGAGCTGAACGCCCTGATCAAGGGCTGAGACCGGCGGTAAATCATCGAAGCCTGCATAGGCCAACGATCTAGGATCCCGGGCATGCGCACATCAACCAGGGTGGAGGGAAAGGCCCCGGCCGCCCCCCACCGCAAGATCACCGGCGCCGTCTGGACCGCCCTGGCGCTCGTGTACGTCGTCTGGGGCTCGACCTACCTCGGGATCCGGATCGTCGTGCAGACCATGCCGCCGTTCCTCTCCGCCGGAGTCCGCTTCATCACCGCCGGCCTGCTGCTGGCCGCCGTGGTCGCCTGGCGGTACGGGCCGGCCGCGCTCAAGGCCACCCCGGCCCAGCTCCGCTCGACGGTGGTGGTCGGCCTGCTGCTGATCCTCGGCGGCAACGGCCTGGTCGTGCTCGCCGAGACCTCGGTGCCGTCCGGCCTGGCCGCGCTGCTGGTGGCGGCCGTCCCCATGTGGGTGGTGGTGCTGCGGGCGGGCACCGGGGACCGCCCGCCGCTGCGCACCCTGGGCGGCGTCCTCGTCGGCCTCGCCGGGCTCGCGGTGCTGACCCTGCCGGGGCTGAGCGGGGCGGTGCGGCTGTCCGGGGTGCTGCTGGTGGTGGCGGCCTCGGTGCTGTGGTCGCTCGGCTCGTTCTCCGCGTCGAAGCTGACGCTGCCGGGCAATCCCTTCACCGGGAGCGCGTACCAGATGCTCGCGGGCGGTGTGGGCGCCGTCCTCGTCGGCCTGCTGCGCGGCGAGCACCGCGGGCTCGACCCGGCGGCCTTCTCCACCGCGTCCTGGCTGGCCCTCGGCTATCTCGTGCTCTTCGGCTCGCTGGTCGGCTTCACGGCGTACGTGTGGCTGCTCCAGGCGGCGCCGCTGTCGCTGGTGTCCACGTACGCCTACGTCAATCCGGTCGTGGCCGTCGCCCTCGGCTGGCTCATCCTCGACGAGGCTCTGACCTGGCCGATCGTCCTCGGCGGGGCGATCGTCGTGGCGGCGGTGGGCGTGATCGTCAGCACGGAGCGCAAGAAGTAGCGCCCGGGCCCGGGCCCGGGCGGGCCGGCGTACGACGGCGTCGGCGGCGGCCCGCAAGGCGAGTCACCGGCCACGGGACTTGCCCGTCACAGCACTAGCCGCGCGCCGCCCGCTCGTACAGTGCCCTGGCGTGCTCGTCGAAGAGCGCGGCCGTGGAGTCCACGTCCGTGTCCCCGCCGCTCAGCACCCCGATCAGCCGCCCCGGACGGTCCGGGCCGCCCCGGTCGGCGACCCAGGGGCTGCCGCTGGTCCCCGTCCAGAACCCCGCGCAGCTGATGTACAGCATGTCGGGGTCGTCCTCGTCGTGGCGGGTCTGCGTGGTGCAGGAGACGGGCTCGTTCTGGGGGTTGTGCTCGGACTCCGGGTAGCCGACGACCGTCACGTCCCGTTCGTACCCGGAGGTCCAGTCGGGCTTCGGAGCCTCGGAGCCACCGCCCACGGCCTCCTGGACGCTCTGTCCGTCCCCGTCCGGCTCGATGGTGAGGAAGGCGAAGTCGGCGGTGTCCTCGCCCCACTTCGTCCAGCGGTCGTCCACGTGGATCGAGCGGACCTTCCACACCCCGAGCGGATGACTGCCCGAGCCCTCGCCGGAGAAGGCGGGGGCGAAGGCGAGCTCGCCGATGGCCAGGCCGTCGTGGGCGAGCTCGCCCGGCTTCCCGTCTTCACCGGCCGGGGCCACGCAGTGCGCGGCGGTGGCGACGACATTGCCCTTGGGGCTGTCGACCACGCTCGCCGTGCACCAGTGCTCCCCGTTGGCCATGAGTACGCCGACGGTGGGGAAGGGGTGCACCTGGCGGTCGGCCGGCGCCTTGAGGGCCACGACGGCGAAGACCGCCGCGATCCCCGCGACGGCGGCCGCCGACGCCCCCTTCACCACCGGGGTCATCGCACGTCGGGGTCGGGGGTCGGTCCGGACATCACCTTGCTGATCCACTCCAGGGAGCCCTCCCTCATGCCGCGCACGTACGACTTTCCGTTGTGCTCACCATCCTGGATCACCTGGAGCGAGGTGTGCACGGGGCCCTTCCCGTACTCGTTCATGAACTTCTCGGCCTTCTCGCGGCCGGTCTCCGCGGTGCCGATCTGGAAGTTGATGTAGACGTCCGGACCGCCCGCCCTGATCAGCTTGTCGGCGAGCTTCTCGGGGTTGTCCGCGTCCATGGCCTGCGTGTTCCCGTTCCACAGCGGGGAGTCGGGGACGATGTCCGTACCGCTCGCGATGGCCGCCTTGAACCGGTCGGGGTACTTCAGGAGCTGCTTGAAACCGTTGAACCCGCCCGCGGAGGAGCCCATGAAGGCCCAGCCGTCGCGGGAGGTGAAGGTCCGGAAATTGGCCTTCGCGAAATCCGGGACGTCCTCGGCCATCCAGGTGCCCATCTTGGGCTGGCCGGGGATGTCCGAGCCGTCGAAGTGGTGCTTGGTGTCGGCGTTGGTCACCGGCATGACGAGGACGAAGGGAAGGCTCGTACCGGCCTTCGCCCCGTCGCTCACGGCCTGCTGGAGGCCGAGGCCGGGGCCCGTCCCCCAGTAGTTCGTGGGGTAGCCCCGGCCGCCGGGCAGGGAGATCAGCACGGGGAAGGCGCTCTTGGCGTACTTCGGCTCGTAGTACTCCTTCGGCACCCACACCCACACGTCACCCGTGAAGCCGGACTTCTTGCCGGTGAGGGTGGTCTTGCCGATCTGCGTGCCGTCCGGCATCCGATGGGTGCGGACGAACTCGGCGGCCGGCCCGGTGGGCATGCTCACGCCCGGCCGGACGTCGGAGGTCTTGGCGGCCTTCTGCTGGACCTTCCCGAAGGAGACCGGATCCCCTATGTCCGAGAAGAGGCCGTACTTGTAGGCGGCCGCGCCGCCGCCGGCGGCGAGGGTGAGCGCGAGCCCACCGGTGATCAGAATGAGGCGCAGGCGCTTGGGGCGACGGCCACCCCCGGTCGAGGAGCTGCCGTCGCCTTGCTGGTCATGCTGCACGGAATTGTCCCGTTCCTTCTCCGGCGCTCACCTCGGAGCGCGGGCCGGACCAATTGGTCCCCCTTACACCCTCTACAGAGGTGTGAACGACCGGATGGGTTGCCTGGGACGGCTGAGGCGTGGCGCGCACCACGCGGCCGGGTCAGCCCGCTTCGGGCTTCGGGGCCTTGAGTACCTTGCTGACCCACTCCAGGGAGCCTTCCTTCATGCCCCGGACGTAGTGCCAGCCGTTGTGCTCACCGTTCTGGATGTCGCGGATGGTCATCTTGACGGGTCCCTTGCCGTACTGCTGCTGGAACTTCGTCATCCGCTCCTTCCCGCTCTCCTTGGTGCCTATCTGGAAGTTGATGTAGACCTCGGGGCCGTTGCTGTCGATCAGCTTCTTGGCGAGCTTCTCGGGGTTGTTCGCGTCCATCTCCGCCTGGTGGCCCTTCCAGAGCGGGGAGTCGGGGACGATCTCGCCGCCGCTCGCGATCACGGCCTTGAACTTGTCCGGGTGCTGGAGGACGGTCTTCATGCCGACGAAGGCGCCGGAGGAGGAGCCCATGAAGGCCCAGCCGTCACGGGACTTGTACGTACGGAAGTTGGCCCGGGTGAAGTCCGGGACGTCCTCGGCGATCCAGGTACCCATCTTGGCCTGGCCGGGTATGTCGGATCCGTCGTAGTAAAACTTGTTGTCGGGGTTGAGCACCGGCATGATCACGATGAACGGCAGGCTGGTACCGGCCTGGACCCCCTCGCTGATCGCCTTCTGGAGGCCGAGGCTGCGGTCGGACCAGTAGTTGGCCGGGAAGCCGTTGCCGCCGGGGAGCGCGATGAGCACCGGGAAGGCGCTCTTGGCGTACTTCGGGTCGTCGTACTCCTTGGGCGCCCACACCCAGACGTCGCCCTCGAAGCCGGACTTCGCTCCCGCGAGGCGGGTCTTGGCGATGATCGTGCCGTCTTCGAGCTTGGCGGTCTGCTTGAAGTCGGACTTGGGACCGGACGGCATGAGCACGTCGGGGTCACCGGAGGGCTTGGCCGAAGCCCCGCCCGAGGCCTTCGGCTCCGCGGCCGGGGGCGGGTTGCCCTTGCCGAAGCTCACGGCCTCTCCGTTGCCGGAGAACCAGTCGAGCTTCCAGGCGGCGAAGCCGCCACCACCGGCCAGCAGCGCGAGGACGACCACCGCGCTGATCCACACCCCGCGCCGGGACCGCCTCGGCCGCGGGGCCTCGGGGGCGTCCTGCCGGGGCGGGACGGGGCCCGGGGGCTGCTCGCCGTACGGCCGGCCGTACTGCTCCCCGTGCTGCTGGCCGTACTGCTCGCCGTACTGCTGCTCGCCGCGCCGTTCCTCGTACCGCTGGTACGGCTCCTCGTACGACGGCTGGCCCTCGGGCCCCGGGCGCTGCGGGTACTGGTGCACGAACTTCGCTCCGAACGGTCATGACTGCCCCGAGGGCAGAACGGCGGCTGGGCATCCCTTAGTCCTGATGCCCGAATGCTCAGGCCAGTTCCAAAACCAGGCAAAAACATGACGCGAATCTCAGCCGCCGCCCCACGGATGCACGGAAATCCGCGGCGGTGCCTGTGCACGGCCTGACACCCACTGACGGCGCGCATTGTGTACACATGGGACACTCGGTACGCTTGGGCGCATGACGCAGCCACTGCCCATAGAGTCCATCCGCGACGTGCGCGCTCACCTGGCCGAGGTCGTGGAGCGCGCGGACCGCGACGACGTACCCACGGTGATCACGCGCCGGGGCAAGGAAGTGGCCGCCGTCGTCTCCATCGAGGTGCTGCGCAAGTACCAGGAATGGGAAGAGCGCGAGATCAACCGGATCATCGACGAGCGCATGGCCAACCCGGCGCCCGGCATCCCGATCGAGGACATCATGAGGGAGACGCTGGCGCGCGGTGAGTGAGTACCGAACCGTCTTCCGCCCCGAGGCGCAGGCCGAACTTCGGAAGATCCCCCGCGACATGGCGCTGCGCATCCTGGCCAAGCTGACCGAGCTGGAAAGCGACCCACTCGGCTTCAACTCCACCGCTTTGGTGTCCCAGCCTGAGCGTCGCCGGCTGCGAGTCGGCGACTACCGCGTCGTCTACACGATCGACAACGGAGAACTGGTGGTCTGGGTCGTCCACGTCGGACATCGCTCCACCGCTTACGGCACCTGACGCCAACTGATTCAGCGTCAGAACATCCGGCACCCATCCAGCACGGTGACGACGAAGGGGTCGACCTCCTCGGAGGTCGACCCCTTCTGACCTACACGCTTGACGAATCCATCTCAGCACGGGAGGGGCATCCCAGCACTCAGCGATCAGTAGCGGTATCGGGCTGCGAGGATGACGATCACCTTGTCCGTAACCAGGTAGACAAGGCGGTGCTCATCGTCGATCCGTCGCGACCAAGCCCCCGGCAAGTGATACTTCAGCGGCTCGGGCTTGCCGATGCCCGAGAACGGGTCACGCCTGACGTCCTCGATGAGCTTGTTGATCCGGGCGAGCATCTTGCGGTCGTTCTTGAGCCAGGACGTGTAGTCCTCCCAGCCCTGATCCTCGAAGACAAGCCTCACGCGGCACCCGCACCAGCGTCCGCCGAGTCCGGATCGATCAGCTCCCGCTCCGACACATTGACGTGGGCCAGGGCGTTCTCGTACGCCTTGAGCAGCCGCCGGGCGTTTGCCGGCGAGCGCAGCAGGTACGAACCCTCGCGCAGTGCTGCGTAGTCCTCGGCAGAGACGAGCACGGCGTTCCCGTGCTTGGAGACGATCTCGATCGCCTCGTGATTGTCGTTGACCTGCTTGATCAGCGGAAAGAGAGCCTTGCGGGCTTCGCTCGCGGTTATGGACATGACCTGACCTCTTCCCAGAGTGGTACCTAATAACGTACCACTCTCGGCGCCGCTCAGGAGGGGGAACAGCTGATGGATGGTCAGCTATCCCAGCACCATCCCAGCACGGGAAAAAGCCAAGGGCCCACCTCCGGGGAGGCAGGCCCTTCTGACCTGCGCGTGGTGCTGATTCACCCGCTCAGACGTTGAAGCGGAACGTGCACTACAGCGCTCCCACCTGCGGAAACGCGCTCCCCGCCGCTCCAAGTCAGCACAGAATCAGCTGTCACAGAGACCGTCTCACGAATATTCCGACTCGTCACCCAGAGGCTCCATAGGTAGCCACACGCGCCCAGCGACGGCCCGTCTCTTCACCTGAATGCCCCTGCCACGTTGACCCCCATTCGCCCCGGCCATCGCATGGAGTGGGGAACACGAGCCCGCGCGGGGCCACCGGAAGGCAGGAAAGGGCGCTATGTACGTTCGCAGCATCTACGCAACGGGTGATCCGGCAGAGCTCGACGGGGTCGCCGAGGCTCTCCGGACCGACGGGCGGGCGCTGCTGTCGACGCAGCCGGGCTTTCGCGGGATGGGTCTGTTCGCCGACCGCGAGCTCGGCAAGCTCCTGGTGGGATCGTGGTGGGAGGACGAGGCCTCCCGGCAGGCCAGCTACGAGAACCTGAGCAAGCGGCGGGCCGAGATGATGGCGCCCTTCGCGCAGACCGTGACGGTCGACAACTGGGAAGCGGCGGTCGCCCGGCGCGCAGAGGAACTCGGGCCGGGCGCGGGGTTCCGGCTGGTCCGCATGGACGTCGAGCCGCCCGACATCGACCTGCTGGTGGACACGTTCCGCGACACCTCACTGCCCAAGGTCCAGAAGATTCCCGGACTGGCCGGCATCTCCCTGCTCATCGACCGCGATCGAGGCAGAGCCGCTATCGGCGCGCTCTACACCGACCGCGACGCACTCGTGGCATCCCGCGGCGCCGTCGCGGCGGTCCGCGGAGAGGCCGCGACGAAGGCCCACGTGACCACCCGCAGCCTGGAGGAATTCGAGGTGGTCCTCGCCACGGCGGTCCCCCACGCCTGACCCTGCGCCCCCTCGCGCGCCGGGCCACTCGGACTGACACCGCGATTCCAAGTCAGCACCAGGTCAGCACGGGGATGCGGAAGGGGTCGGACTCAACAGAGTCCGACCCCTTCTGACCTGCACGTTTGACGAAACCAGCTAACATGCAGTAACGATACGACTACACATTGAAGCGGAACTCGACCACGTCGCCGTCCTGCATGACGTAGTCCTTGCCCTCCATGCGGGCCTTGCCCTTCGCGCGGGCTTCCGTCACCGAGCCGCATGCGACCAGGTCCGCGAAGGAGATGACCTCGGCCTTGATGAAGCCGCGCTGGAAGTCGGTGTGGATGACGCCGGCCGCCTCGGGGGCCGTCGCGCCCTGCTTGATGGTCCAGGCGCGGGTTTCCTTCGGGCCTGCCGTCAGGTAGGTCTGGAGGCCCAGGGTCGCGAAGCCGACGCGGCCGAGGGTGGCCAGGCCCGGCTCTTCCTGGCCGACCGACTGGAGGAGCTCGAGGGCTTCCTCGTCGTCCAGCTCCGAGAGGTCCTGCTCCAGCTTCGCGTTCAGGAAGATCGCCTCGGCGGGGGCGACCAGCGCGGACTGCTCGGCCTTGAAGGCGTCGTCCGTCAGCTCGTCCTCGTCCACGTTGAAGACGTAGAGGAAGGGCTTCGTCGTGAGGAGGTGGAGCTCGTGGAGGAGGTCGCCCTGCTCCGTGCCCTTGGTGATGCCCTTCGAGAAGAGCGTGTCACCGGCTTCGAGGATCTTCTTCGCCTCGACGACGGCCGCCAGGACCGCGACCTTCTCCTTCTGGAGGCGGGACTCCTTCGTCAGGCGCGGCTCCGCCTTCTCGATGGACTGGAGGTCGGCGAGGATCAGCTCGGTGTTGATGGTCTCGATGTCGTCCTTCGGCGAGACCTTGCCGTCGACGTGCACGACGTTCTCGTCCTTGAAGGCACGGATGACCTGGCAGATCGCGTCCGACTCGCGGATGTTCGCGAGGAACTTGTTGCCCAGGCCCTCACCCTCCGACGCGCCGCGCACGATGCCGGCGATGTCGACGAAGTCGACCGTCGCCGGGAGGATCTTCTGCGAGCCGAAGATGCCGGCGAGGACCGCGAGGCGCGGGTCCGGGACGCCGACGACGCCGACGTTCGGCTCGATGGTGGCGAACGGGTAGTTGGCCGCCAGCACGTCGTTCTTGGTCAGGGCGTTGAACAGGGTCGACTTGCCGACATTCGGCAGGCCGACGATTCCGATCGTGAGCGACACGTTGGCGACTTCCCGTAGCTGGAGGGGCGGCGGCCCGGAGGTGGGCCGTCGGACAGTTTACTTTCCGATGAGTGGCGGTGGATGTACGCGTGTCCGCGCCCGGTTCCGGCGCTCCCCCGGCCTACTTTGGAGAGGTGGAGCAATACAGGACGCGACCGGCCCCTCACCCCCAGCGACCTCCGGCGCAGCGCCGGGGGCGGACGGGCGTGGCCGTCCCCCTGCCCGTACAGGGCGGACCGCGGCCCGCGCTCGCCCGCCGGATGCCCCGGCCCCGGCTGACGGGCCTCGGTGGCGGGCTCTTCGCGTGCGCCGCCATGATGCTGGCGGGCGGGATCGCCTGGCTGCTCTTCGGCTCCTCGCTCTTCGTCTACGGGCTGCTCTTCGTGCCCGTGGCCGCCGCCACCGCGCTCTGGATCCGGCCCGCCGACCTGATCACCGCGCCGATCAGCGTCCCCATCGCCTTCGCCGCCGGGGTGTGGCCCATCTCCGGCGGTTCCGGCGGCTTCGGCGGGCAGCTCATGGGCCTGGTGTCGGCCCTGTCGCTGCACGCCGGCTGGCTGTACGCGGGCACGCTGGCCGCCGCGCTGATCGTCGTCGTCCGCAAGGCCGTGCTGATCGGCCGGCGGCGGCTCCCCCGCAGGGCCGCCCCGACCTCCTAGCCGCCGCCTGGACCTCCTGGGCCGCCCCGGCCGCGGACGCGACCCCTACGCCGGGGGCGTCCCGCGCGCCGCCATCGCCGCGCCCACGATGCCCGCGTTGTTCTGGAGCTTCGCCGGGACGATCTCGGCCCGGATGCCCTCGATCAGCGGGAGGAACTTCTCCGGTTTGCGGCTGACGCCGCCGCCGATGATGAAGAGGTCCGGGGAGAAGAGCATCTCCACGTGGGCGAGGTACCTCTGCACCCGGTGCGCCCAGCGCTCCCAGGTGAGGTCCCCGTCCTCCTTGGCCTTGACCGAGGCACGCGTCTCCGCGTCGTGGCCCTTCAGCTCCAGGTGGCCCAGCTCCGTGTTCGGGACCAGCTGCCCGTCCGTGAACAGGGCGCTGCCGATGCCCGTGCCCAGCGTGAGCAGGATGACCGTGCCGGCCCGCCCGCGCCCGGCCCCGTACGTCATCTCCGCGACGCCCGCCGCGTCCGCGTCGTTGAGGACCGTGACGGGCTGCCCGTCCAGGCGGCGCGAGAGCAGGCCGGCCGTGTCGACGCCGATCCACGCCTTGTCCATGTTGGCCGCCGTACGCGTGACCCCGCCCGTGACCACGCCCGGGAAGGTGAGCCCGACCGGGCCGTCCCAGCCGAAGTGGCGCACCACCTCGACGACGCAGCCGGCCACCCCGTCGGGGGTGGCCGGCTGCGGTGTCAGTACTTTGTGGCGCTCTTGCGCCAGGTCGCCACGGTCCAGGTCCACGGGAGCGCCCTTGATCCCGGATCCGCCGATGTCCACGCCGAAGATCTGCATGGACATACCGTACGAAAGGACTTACTTGTCGGCGACCAGTTCCGCGGCCTCGGCGCGCAGGTCGCGGCGCAGCTCCTTCGGCAGCGAGAAGACGATCGACTCCTCGGCCGTCTTGACGATCTCCACGTCGGCGTAGCCGCGCTGGGCCAGCCACTCCAGGACCTCCTCGACCAGCACCTCCGGCACGGACGCGCCCGAGGTCAGGCCGACCGTGGTGACGCCGTCCAGCCAGGCCTCGTCGATCTCGCTCGCGAAGTCGACCAGGTACGCGGCGCGCGCGCCCGCGTCGAGGGCGACCTCGACCAGGCGGATGGAGTTCGAGGAGTTCTTCGACCCGACGACGATGACCAGGTCGGAGTCGGCGCCCATGACCTTGACCGCGGCCTGGCGGTTGGAGGTGGCGTAGCAGATGTCGTCGCTCGGCGGGGAGACCAGCAGCGGGAACTTGGTCTTCAGCGCGTCGACCGTCTCCATCGTCTCGTCGACGGAGAGCGTGGTCTGCGACAGCCAGACGACCTTGGACTCGTCGCGCACCTCGACCTTCGCCACGTCGTGCGGGCCGTCGACGATCGTGATGTGGTCCGGGGCCTCGCCCGAGGTGCCGATGACCTCCTCGTGGCCCTCGTGGCCGATGAGGAGGATGTCGAAGTCCTCGGTCGCGTAGCGGATGGCTTCCTTGTGCACCTTGGTGACCAGCGGGCAGGTCGCGTCGATCGTCGCGAGCTTGCCGCGCGCCGCCTCCTCGTGCACCACCGGAGCCACGCCGTGCGCCGAGAACATCACGATGGAGCCCTCGGGAACCTCCTCCGTCCGCTCGACGAAGATGGCGCCCTTCTTCTCCAGGGTCTGGACGACGTACTTGTTGTGCACGATCTCGTGGCGTACGTAGACCGGCGCCCCGTACTGCTCGAGCGCCTTCTCGACGGCGATCACGGCACGGTCCACGCCCGCGCAGTAGCCGCGGGGCGCGGCGAGCAGGACACGGCGGGGAGCAGCAGCGGCAGCATCAGCGGGGACGGAAGCAGTCATGTGCTCCATCGTACGGGGGTGTCCAGCAGGCCGGACGTCCCCCGTACGGCACACACTGGCCCGAAACCCTGTCCCGACTGTCCCCCGGAGGACGGATGGCGTCCGCTACGGATTCCGGCAAGGCGGCGCCCACCGCTCTGCGGCGGAGTCTGGGCTTCCGTGACCTGGTCGTCTACGGGCTGCTCTTCATCGCCCCCATGGCCCCGGTGGGGGTCTTCGGCACCCTCGACGCCGCCTCGCACGGCGCCGTCGCCCTCGTGTACCTGGCCGCGACGGTGGCGATGGCCTTCACGGCCTTCTCCTACGCGCAGATGGTGCGGGTCGCCCCGCAGGCCGGCTCGGTCTTCACCTACGCCCGCAAGGGCCTCGGCGAGGGGCCCGGGCTGATCGCCGGGTGGATGGCGATGCTCGACTACCTGCTGATCCCGGCGGTGGCGTACCTGTTCTCCGGGATCGCGATGAACGCCCTGGTCCCGGAGGTCTCGCGGTGGGTCTGGACGGCCCTGGCCGTGGTGGTCACGACCCTGCTCAACCTGTGGGGCGTACGGGCGGCCGCGCGGGTGGGCTTCGCCGTGCTGGCCATGGAGATCCTCGTCCTCCTCGTCTTCCTGGCCGCCGCGGTGACCGTACTGGTCCAGGACGGGCCTCGGCGCGGCTGGCTCTCGCCGCTGACCGGGGACGGTTCGCTGGGCTTCTCGGTGGCGGCCGTGCTGGGCGCGGTGTCCGTCGCGGTGCTGTCCTACCTCGGCTTCGACGCGATCGCCTCGTTCGCGGAGGAGGTGACGGGAGGCTCGGAGCGGGTGGCCCGCGCGGTGCTGTTCTGCCTGGCGCTGGCGGGGCTGCTGTTCGTGGCGCAGAGCTACCTGGCCGCGCTGCTCATGCCCGTATCTTCGGCGGAGCTCGCGGCGGATCCGGCGGGGCAGGGCCCGGCCTTCTACACCGCGGTGGAGTCCTCGGTCGGCACCTGGCTGCACGACCTGGTCGCGGTGAGCAAGGCGGTCGGGGCGGCCTTCGCGGCGCTGGCCGGGCAGGCGGCGGCCGGGCGGCTGCTGTTCGCGATGGCCCGGGAGCGCAGGCTGCCGCGCTTGCTGGCGCGCACTTCGGACGGGACCCCGCGGCCCGCGCTGCTGGTGGCGGCGACGATCACGCTGGTCGCGGCGGTGTGGGCGGCCCGGCGCGCCGACGGGCTCGGGCACCTGGTCTCGGTGGTGGACGTCGGGGCGCTGGTGGCCTTCACCCTGCTGCACGCGTCGGTGGTGGGCTGGTTCGTGGTCCAGCGGCGGGAGGGCGCCCCGGTGTGGTGGAAGCACCTGGTGGTGCCGGTGCTCGGCGCGGCGGTGACCGTCGCGGTGATCGTCGAGGCCTCGTGGGAGGCGCAGCTGGTGGGCGCGGTCTGGCTGGCGGCCGGCCTGGGAGTGCTCCTCGCTCAGCGCGGGGGCGGCCTGGGCGACCTGGGCGACGGCCCGGACGGGGGTCCGTAGCCCCTAAGGGGGCTTGGCGGGGTGTGCGTCTGCGGCGCGGCTGCACGGGGCTCCGCCCCGGACCCCGCGCCTCAATCGCCGGCGGGGCTGGGTTTGGCCTTGGCCCCTGCGGGGGCTTGGCGGGGTGTGGGTCGGTGCCGCTCCGGAGCGTCTCCTCGGCTCGCGCACTTAGCCCCGGCTGCGAACGCAGGGCCTGGGTTGCGCGCTCGTCCTGCGGGGACTCTCCTGCACGACCCCGCCCCACGCCCGGGCTCCGGAAGCGGAGCCTGGCACCAGTGGGCGGCCGCGTGGCCGTGGTGGAGGGGAGTGGGGACGCGCAGGGGTGTCCCCGCAGGACGAGCGCGCAACCGGCCTGACCTTTCGTGATCGGGCTCAGTGCGCGAGCCGAGGAGACAGCCCGGAGCGGCCCCGCGGACCGACCCCACCGACCAGGCCCCGGCAAGGCCGAACCGCACCGAAGCCAGGGCCAAATCCAGCCCCGCCGGCGTTTGAGGCGCGGGGCCTGGGGCGGAGCCCCAGCAACGGCGCCGCACCCGGCCGAGCCGCCCGCAGGGCAGGCGGCGCAGCCGAGCCCCATACCGCCCAGCCGCCCGCAGGGCCCGGCCGCGCCGGTTAGCCTGCGTGCATGGGTCTGAATACGTCGGCCGAGGCGCCGCTGCCGGTAGGCCAGGTGTCCCGGCTCATCGGGGGCTGGATCGAGCGCCTGGGCCAGGTGTGGGTGGAGGGGCAGATCACCCAGCTCTCGCGACGGCCGGGGGCGGGGGTGGTCTTCTTGACGTTGCGCGATCCCTCGCACGACATCTCGGTCAGCGTGACCTGCTTCCGCCAGGTCTACGACGAGGTCGCGGACGCGGTCTCGGAGGGCGCGCGGGTCGTCGTACTGGCCAAACCGGAGTGGTACGCCCCGCGCGGGCAGCTGTCCCTGCGGGCCACGGAGATACGGCCGGTCGGCATCGGGGAGCTGCTCGCGCGGCTGGAGCGGCTCAAGCGGTCCCTGGCCGCCGAGGGGCTGTTCGCGCTGGACCGCAAGAAGCCGCTGCCCTTCCTGCCGCAGCTGGTCGGCCTGGTGGTGGGGCGGGCCTCGGCGGCCGAGCGCGACGTTCTGGAGAACGCGCGGCGGCGCTGGCCGGCGGTCCGCTTCGAGGTGCGCAACGTGGCCGTTCAGGGTGTCCACGCGGTGCCGCAGGTGATCCAGGCGGTCAAGGAGCTCGACGCGCTGGACGAGGTCGACGTGATCATCGTGGCGCGCGGCGGCGGCAGCGTGGAGGACCTGCTGCCGTTCTCCGACGAGGAGGTCGTGCGGGCCGTCGCCGCGGCCCGTACCCCGGTGGTCTCGGCGATCGGCCACGAGCCGGACTCCCCGCTGCTGGACCTGGTCGCGGACCTGCGGGCCTCGACGCCCACGGACGCGGCGAAGAAGGTGGTCCCGGACGTGGGCGAGGAGCTGGAGCGGGTACGCCAGCTGCGCGAGCGGGGGCTGCGCGCCGTACGGGGGCTGCTCGACCGCGAGGAGCGGGGCCTCGCGCACGCCCTCGGCCGGCCCGTCTTCGTCCATCCGCAGCGGATGGTGGAGACCCGGGAGGACGAGCTGGAGGCGCTGCTGGCCCGCAGCCGCAGGACGCTGGGGCACCTGCTGGACCGGGCCGATTCTGAGCTCCGGCACACGCTGGCCCGGGTGGTGGCGCTGTCCCCCGCGGCGACCCTGGAGCGGGGGTACGCGGTGCTCCAGCGGGAGGACGGGCACGTGGTGCGCTCGCCGGAGGAGGTCTCGGC
Organism: Streptomyces sp. NBC_01408; assembly: GCF_026340255.1. Lineage (GTDB taxonomy): Bacteria > Actinomycetota > Actinomycetes > Streptomycetales > Streptomycetaceae > Streptomyces. The sequence goes on from NZ_JAPEPJ010000001.1 coordinate 495,683, forward strand.
GGGCCAGGTGCTGCACGCGCGGGTGGCGCAGGGCTCCTTCTCCGTCTCCGTGGAGGTCGCGGCCCCAGAGCTCGCGGAACCCGCCGCCGGCCCGGCCGACGGCACCGGGTGACGGCACACGCACGCAACATGTCCGCTGCACTGCACACACACGAGGTGGGAAACGGGAATGCCTGAGACGGAAACGGCGCTGGGGTACGAGCAGGCCAGGGACGAGCTCATCGAGGTCGTCCGCAAGCTGGAGGCGGGCGGCACCTCGCTGGAGGACTCGCTCGCGCTCTGGGAGCGAGGCGAGGAGCTGGCCAAGGTGTGCCGGCACTGGCTGGAGGGAGCCCGCGCCCGGCTGGACTCGGCGCTGGCGGCCCGCGACGGCGGGGCGGAGCCCGGGCGGGAGTGAGCGGCCGGGGGTGAGCGGCCGGGGGTGAGCGGCCCGGCGTGAGCGGCCGGAAAGTGACTCCGGTCACCACCCCCGCCGATTTAGTTGAAATTTCATCTACTTTCGCCGTACAGTCGAGACATCGCTTCACCGCACGGCTTCACCACACGCACAGAAGAAGGCTTCCGATGTCTCTCGTTCTCGACTCCGCCGCACAGGACCTGCTGTTCCGCGAGGCCCGCACCGCCAACTCGTTCTCCGACGAGCCGGTGACCGAGGAGCAGGTCCAGGCCATCTACGACCTGGTGAAGTACGGCCCCACCGCTTTCAACGCGACCCCGCTGCGCATCACCCTGGTCCGCTCCCCCGAGGCCCGCGAGCGCCTCGTGAAGCACCTGGCCGAGGGCAACCAGGCCAAGACCGCCGCCGCGCCGCTGGTCGCGATCCTCTCCGCGGACAACGAGTTCCACGAGGAGCTCCCGCACCTGCTGCCGCACTTCCCGCAGGCGAAGGACGCCTTCTTCTCCGAGCGCCCGGTGCGCGAGCAGTCCGCGCTGCTGAACGCCGCCCTGCAGGCCGCCTACTTCATCGTCGGCGTCCGCGCCGCCGGTCTGGCCGCGGGCCCGATGACCGGCGCCGACTTCGCCGGCATCCAGAAGGAGTTCCTGGACGCCGACCACACCCCTCTGATCGTCGTCAACATCGGCAAGCCGGGCGAGGGCGCCTGGTTCGACCGCTCGCCGCGCCTGGCCTTCGACCAGGTCGTCACCACCGTCTGAGCCCGTACGGGCGTCGCGACGTCCGTACGTGAGAAAGGCCGCGCCCCCGGATCCCGGGGTGCGCGGCCTTTCCCGTGCACGGCTGTCGCGACGCGCAGGGCCTGCTTGCCCTACTTGCCCTGCTTGAACTCCAGCGCCGCCGCGAGCACGCCCAGCTGCTCGAAGGGGGCCGTCCCGGCGACGACCGTGACGTAGCCCTGCTCCTGGCGCACGAGGGCGTCGTACTTCTCGCCCTCCCAGCGCTCCCAGGTCTGGTCGCCGACCTGCTGCGTCCGGCCGGTGGCCTCCGCCCGCTGGGTGAGCTTGCCGATGTTCTTGGCGGAGGCGTCGCTGGACTGCTCCACCGCCACGTACTGCTTCTCCGGGTCGAGGAAGCCCAGGTGCCAGCCGTCGGCGTTCTTGCGGTCGTACGAGACCGAGGTCGCCCGCCAGTCCGGGGCGAGCCCCACGGGCACGGCGACGGGATACGGCGCGGCGCGCCGGGCCGTGGTCGTCTCCACCCGGTAGTCGACCGTCCGCGTCGGGTCGGCCTTGTCGTCGTGCGGGATGAACATGTAGATCCCCGCGACGACGAGCCCGATCACCGCCAGTGAGCGGACCATGTCCAGAACCGTCTGCTTGCCCTTCATATTCGCCACGGCACCATCGTCCCGTATCGCCGCGGGCGATCACCGCCGGGGTCCCCGCGGCGCGGGCACCCGGAGGGCAAGACGTCCGCTCAGGCCAATCGGCTGACCGATATTCCGCTCATACGTGACCCGCCCTGCTCAATATGTCGACGTACCGATAGAGTTCCAGCACCCTCACATCCCGGCCGTCGTCGTACAGAAAGGTGCGCTCCGATGACCGAGCACAACCTGCCGCCCCAGCTCGTAGTCTCTCCGGAGGCCCCCGACCGCAATCTCGCCCTGGAACTCGTCCGCGTGACCGAGGCCGCAGCCATGGCCGCCGGCCGCTGGGTCGGGCGCGGTGACAAGCTCGGCGCCGACGGCGCCGCGGTCAACGCGATGCGGACCCTGATCTCCACCGTCTCGATGAACGGCGTCGTCGTCATCGGCGAGGGCGAGAAGGACGAAGCCCCGATGCTCTTCAACGGCGAGCGGGTCGGCGACGGCACCGGCGCCGAGGTCGACATCGCCGTGGACCCGATCGACGGCACCACCCTGAACGCCAAGGGCATGCCGAACGCCATCGCCGTCCTGGCCGCCGCCGACCGCGGAACCATGTTCGACCCGTCCGCGGTCTTCTACATGGAGAAGCTGGTCACCGGCCCCGAGGCCGCCGACTTCGTCGACATCAACGCCCCGGCCTCGGTGAACATCCGCCGGGTCGCCAAGGCCAAGAACATGGCCGTCGAGGACGTCACCGTGGTCATCCTGGACCGCCCCCGTCACGAGGGCATCGTCAAGGAGATCCGCGAGACCGGCGCCCGGATCAAGTTCATCTCGGACGGCGACGTCGCGGGCTCGGTCATGGCGGTGCGCGAGGGCACCGGCGTGGACCTGCTCCTCGGCATCGGCGGCACCCCCGAGGGCATCATCTCGGCCTGCGCCATAAAGTGCCTCGGCGGCACCATCCAGGGCAAGCTGTGGCCGAAGGACGACGCCGAGCGCCAGAAGGCGATCGACGCGGGCCACGACCTGGACCGGGTCCTGCACACCAACGACCTGGTGTCCGGCGAGAACGTCTTCTTCGTCGCCACCGGCATCACGGACGGCGAGCTGCTGCGCGGCGTCCACTACCGCTCGGAGACCGCGACCACGTCCTCGCTGGTCATGCGCTCGAAGTCGGGCACGATCCGGCAGATCGACTCGACGCACCGCCTCTCGAAGCTGCGCGCGTACAGCGCGATCGACTTCGACCGCGCGCAGTAGGAGCGGATCGCGTCGCGGCGGACGACGTGCGCGAGAGGGGCGGCCCCGTGCGGGGGACCGCCCCTCTCGCGTACGTGCACCTGCCTGCGCTCCACGCGGCCGGGATACGGCTGCCAGTTCGGGGTACGGGAGTACGGGGGTACGGGGCTCAGCCCGCGGCGGCGATCGGCCCGGCCCCAGGGGCCTGGCGCAGTTCCGCCGCCCTGCGCCGCATCCGCGCCAGCACCACCCGGCGCTCGGCCGCGGTCAGCCCGCCCCAGACCCCGTACGGCTCGGGCTGGAGCAGTGCGTGCTCCCGGCAGGCGACCATCACCGGGCAGCGGGCGCAGACGCGCTTGGCGGCCTCCTCGCGGGAGAGCCGCGCCGCGGTCGGCTCCTTGGAGGGAGCGAAGAAGAGCCCCGCCTCGTCGCGGCGGCACACCGCCTCCGCGTGCCATGGGCCGTCCTCCACCCTGGCCGGCACCCGCGGCTTCGGCACGGCGGCCTGACGCCCCTGAAGACTCTGGACGGCGGCAACCTGCAGGGACTGATGCGGCGGATGCGGCACGGTCTACTCCTGACGACGTATACGCGAGCGAGAGACGATGCACCTGTCCCTACCCGCTGTGCGCGCCCCTATGCACTGGGTGCCACCGGGCGCCGGAGGTTCGTCCGAAACGCGACGCTGCCGCAGGGGGTGTCCGCCGGCCCGCACGGGACGGGCGGCGCGGGGCCCGTCGTCAGCCCTCCAGGCGCTTGCGCAACTTGAGCGCCAGGTCGACCAGGCGGGCGCCGGGCTTGGGCCGCGCCTCGATGTTGCCCAGCAGGGAGAAGCCCCGGACGATCACCACCGGCGCCTGCGGGTCGGTTTCCGCGCGGCTCTCGCCGCGCACCTCGAAGTTGCCGAGGAAGCCGCTGCCGTAGCCGCGCAGGGTGACGTTCTCCGGGACCAGCACCTCGACGTTGCCGAGCACGCAGACCACGTTGATCTCGGTGACCTGCTGGGCGAAGACCGCCTCCGTCAGGTCGATGGCGATGTCGCCCATGACGGAGACCGCGCGGGTGTGCGCGCCCGGCCGCCAGCGGCCCTTGCGGGCGGAGCTGCTGCACACGGCCACGACGTTCTCGGTGTAGTCGGCCGGCGCGGACGCGGACGCCGCGTACCCGGGCGGGGTGTGGCTCGCGCCGGGCGCGGGCAGGTCTCGTACGAGCACCTCCAGCTCGCCCACCGTCTTGACGGCGTACAGCGAGTCCAGGCGCTCGGAGTGCTCGTCGGAGGTCAGCCGGCCTTCGGCTAGGGCGTCGGCGAGGATCTGCGCGATCCGGTCCCGGTCGGCGTCGGAGGCGCGCAGCTCGGCGGGGGCGGGGGCGGCGGGGTGCTTTTCCAGGTCCACCGCACCAGCATAGCGAGACACGATAGATCGCGATACTGCCGAGTGAGCCTTACCTCACAGACACGGCCACCCCGGGAGGTTCTACGCTGGTGGACTGCGCTGCCAATTGGTCGTCAGTGCTGTCTGCCGAGTGAGGAATGGCCACACGATGCCGGAGTTCGCGTACACCGACCTGCTGCCCCTGGGCGAGGACACCACCCCCTACCGGCTGGTGACCGCCGAGGGCGTGTCCACCTTCGAGGCGGACGGCCGTACGTTCCTCAAGGTGGAGCCCGAGGCGCTGCGCAAGCTCGCCGAAGAGGCCATCCACGACATCCAGCACTTCCTGCGCCCCGCCCACCTCGCGCAGCTGCGCCGCATCATCGACGACCCCGAGGCCTCCTCGAACGACAAGTTCGTGGCTTTGGACCTGCTGAAGAACGCGAACATCGCGGCGGCCGGCGTCCTGCCGATGTGCCAGGACACGGGCACCGCGATCGTGATGGGCAAGCGCGGCCAGAACGTGCTGACGGAGGGCGCCGACGAGGCAGCCCTGTCCCGCGGCATCTACGACGCCTACACCCGCCTGAACCTGCGCTACTCGCAGATGGCCCCGGTCACCATGTGGGAGGAGAAGAACACCGGCTCGAACCTGCCCGCGCAGATCGAGCTGTACGCGACCGACGGCGGCGCGTACAAGTTCCTCTTCATGGCCAAGGGCGGCGGCTCGGCCAACAAGTCCTTCCTCTACCAGGAGACCAAGGCGGTCCTCAACGAGGCCTCCATGATGAAGTTCCTGGAGGAGAAGATCCGCTCGCTCGGTACGGCGGCCTGCCCGCCCTACCACCTGGCGATCGTCGTCGGCGGCACCTCCGCCGAGCACGCGCTCAAGACCGCGAAGTACGCCTCGGCCCACTACTTGGACGAGCTGCCGACCGAGGGCTCCGCGCTGGGCCACGGCTTCCGCGACCTGGAGCTGGAGCAGCAGGTCTTCGAGCTCACCCAGAAGATCGGCATCGGCGCGCAGTTCGGCGGCAAGTACTTCTGCCACGACGTGCGCGTCGTCCGCCTCCCCCGCCACGGCGCCTCGCTGCCCGTCGCGATCGCCGTGTCCTGCTCGGCCGACCGCCAGGCCACCGCGAAGATCACCGCCGAGGGCGTGTTCCTGGAGCAGCTGGAGACCGACCCGGCACGCTTCCTGCCGGACACCACGGACTCGCACCTGGACGAGGCCTCCGACGTCGTCTCCATCGACCTGAACCAGCCGATGGACGACATCCTGGCGACGCTGACCGAGCACCCGGTCAAGACCCGCCTCTCCCTGACCGGCCCGCTGGTCGTGGCGCGCGACATCGCGCACGCCAAGATCAAGGAACTGCTGGACTCGGGCGCGGAGATGCCGCAGTACCTGAAGGACCACCCGGTCTACTACGCCGGCCCCGCGAAGACCCCCGAGGGCTACGCATCGGGCTCCTTCGGCCCGACCACGGCCGGCCGCATGGACAGCTACGTCGAGCAGTTCCAGGCGGCGGGCGGCTCCAAGGTCATGCTGGCCAAGGGCAACCGCTCCCAGCAGGTGACGGACGCCTGCGGCACCCACGGCGGCTTCTACCTCGGCTCGATCGGCGGCCCGGCGGCGCGCCTGGCGCAGGACTGCATCAAGAAGGTCGAGGTCCTGGAGTACGAGGAGCTCGGCATGGAGGCGGTCTGGAAGATCGAGGTCGAGGACTTCCCGGCCTTCATCGTCGTGGACGACAAGGGCAACGACTTCTTCACCTCACGTGAACCCGCGCAGCCGACGTTCACCAGCATCCCGGTACGCGGTCCCGGCCTCGGCTGATCCCGGTAGCAGCAGCTGTTGAGAGCCCCTGGCATCCGCCGGGGGCTCTCTGCTTGATCGGCGATCCCGCGCCCGCCCGGCCCCGTAGCCGTTGCCGTAGCGGCTACTCCGCCCGGGCTCGGAACCCGGCCTCGCGCAGCCGGTCCGTCAGGTACCGGACCTCGACGGGGGTGGCCCGGTACCCGTCGCGCACGGCGGTCACGGCCTCCCGAATGGTCATGCCGAGCGCGTCACGGAAGACCTTCAGAGCCGCACCGCCGGAGCCGTCCACGCGGAGCAGGGCCGTGCCTTCGGCAGCCACGACGGCCGCGCGGACGTGGGCGGGGACCGATCCCCACCCGCGGTCCCGGATGCACGGCGGTTCGCCGATCCTGCACTGGTCGCACTCCCACTCCGCTTCCCAGCCCAGCCGACCGCCTTCGATCCGCTGCCGGGCGCGAAAGACGCAGTGCGGACACGGCGCGCAGTACGAGGTCGCCATCTTCGGATCGGGCATGACGTCACCCTGCCTGCGCGGGCGCCGTCGCGCATCCGGTTAACGTCGGGGACACAGCCCCGCGCCTGCGCGTTCACCCTGGTTTGCAAGGATTTCCGTATGACTGCGACGTCCCCCCTCCGCCCCGCCCGCGCCGTCCGGGTGGTCGCCCACCGCGGGGCCTCCCACGAGCACCCCGAGCACACCATCGCCGCCTACCGGCAGGCCATCGCCGAGGGGGCCGACGCACTCGAGTGCGACGTGCGGCTCACCGCCGACCACAGGCTGGTCTGCGTGCACGACCGCCGGGTGGAGCGGACCTCCGACGGGCGTGGGGTGGTCTCCGCGATGACCTACGAGGAGCTCGCCGCCCTCGACTTCGGCCGCTGGAAGGGCGAGGAGCACCGCGGGGCCCGGGTGCTGCTCTTCGAGGACCTGCTGCGCGAGGCGCTGGCCGCGCCGCGGCCGGTCGGGCTCGCCGTGGAGACCAAGCACCCGACGCGCGCCGGCGGCCGGCTGGAGGCCGAACTGGTGCGGATGCTGCGGGAGTACGGGCTGGCCGACGGCTCCACGGGCCGCGTCGAGGTGATGAGCTTCTCCCGGAACGCGCTGACCCGCATGCACCGGCTCGCGCCCGGGCTGCCCACCGTGTTCCTCATCGAGCGCAGGATCCGCCCGGTGCGGCCCCCGTACGCGACGCACGCGGGCCCCGGCATCGACCTGGTCCGGCAGGACCCGGCGCTGGTGGCCCGGCTCAAGGCCAAGGGGCTGTCGGTCCGGGTGTGGACCGTGGACGAGCCCGAGGACGTGGAGCTGTGCGTGCGGCTCGGGGTGGACACGATCATCACCAACCGTCCGGCGGACGTGCGCAAGCTGCTCGCTGACATGTGAGACATGTGAACACCCGGCCGGGTTGCGCCGGCCGGGTGTGGGGGGTCGCTGGGGCGGAGAGGGTCAGGCGAAGCGCTGGTTCGCCGAGCCGTTGCAGGTCTGCAGGCGCAGCGGCTGCTGGGGCGCGGAGAGCGTCAGGCACATGCCGGTGGCGGCCGCGGGGCGGATGGTGGAGCCGTCGCGGACGAACTGCTGGTTCGTGCCGCCGTGGCAGTTCCAGATGATCAGGCCGGCGCCGTTGCCGTAGTTGGCGCCGGGGGCGTCGAGGCAGCGGTCCTGGGTCAGTTCGACGTGGACGGACTTGCGGGTGGCGTCGTGCCACCAGCCCTGGTTGCGGCCGCCGTGGCAGTCCCAGCCCAAGACTGCCGTCCCGTTGGCGCTGGAGCCTCCGTTCGCGTCGAGGCAGGTGACGGTGGCCTCGTTCTTCAGGGGCTTGAACTTGTCGTCCCAGGCCCCGGCCTGGAGGACCGGTGTGCCGGTGCTGGCGGGGTCGGCGCAGGAGGCCTCGCGCAGGCCCGAGGCGTACAGCTGGGTGAGGCAGGACGCGAAGGCGCCGTGGCCGCGGTAGTTGGGGTGGAAGGACTGGCGGGCGGTGTTCTCGTCCCACGGGAAGTGGTCCCCGAGGTCCAGGTAGAGGCCGCGGGCCCAGGTGTCCTCCATGCACACCTCGTGGCCGTGGAAGAGCCGCGAGTTGTCGAGGTAGACGGCGCCGGAGTTGCGGGCGGCCTCGCGCATGCCCTTCTCGAAGGTGGGCACCGCGTAGTTGCGGCCCCAGGTGGCGTCGGAGTCGTAGCCGGCGCAGCCGCCGGGGAGCTTGCCGGGGAAGTTCGGGTTGTCGTTGAAGTCGGGGCCGATGGGGCTGGGGTAGCCCATGACGACCAGTTTGTAGTCGGAGTCGGCGTAGCCCGCGTCGCGCATGACCGTCTTGAGGTCGGCGACGGTGGACTCCACCTTGGGCTTCAGGCCGTCGACGCGTGCCTGCCAGCCGGGGCCGTACTTGGGTTCGCAGGTGCCCTGGCTGAGCACCCAGCGGGTGACGCAGTCGGTCATGACGGGGCCGAACTGGAGGTCGTCGTTGGCCCCGGCGACCAGCAGCACCATCTTGATCTTCGTGTTGCGGGCCTTGACGGCCAGGCTGTCGCTCTGCACCAGCTCGTCGGCGTACTGCTTGCTGCCGCCGATCCTGATGTTGCCGGTGTAGCCGCCGGAGCAGGCGACGTTGAAGGTAAGGTCGGCCGGGATGCCGGTGCGGTGGATCGCCGAGTCCGGCGAGCGGTGGCACTGGTTGTTCGGCGTGTTGGTGGCCGGGTCGTAGTTGCCGATGCCCTCGCCCGAGATCTCGCTGTCGCCCAGGGAGATGAGCCCGGTCTTGCGCTCGTTCAGCGGCCGGACGGCCGGATCCCCGTAGATCTTGGTGGCTTCCGCGGCGCGGACGGCCTCCAGCTCGGGCGGGAGGGGCGTGGCCACCCCCGCGGTGGGGGCCGCCTGGGCCATGGGGGTGATGGCGGTGACGCCTCCTAGGGCGGCCGCCGCCGCCACGATGGCGGCGAAGGTAGATCTGAGCCTGGGTTTCTTCTGTGCGCGTGTCATGAACGCCTCCCCGAATGCCGGTGTTACCCACGGTATTTACTGGTCAGTAGGGGAGATGGGAACACTTCGAACAAGACAATTGCTCAACTTTCTGAGGAGGCCACGAACATGACAGAGAATCAGCAGGCCGACGCGTTCCGGATCGAGCACGACTCCATGGGTGACGTACGGGTCCCCGTGCACGCCAAATGGCGGGCCCAGACCCAGCGCGCGGTGGAGAACTTCCCCATCTCCGGGCAGCGCCTGGAGCGCGCCCACATCGGGGCCCTCGCCCGGATCAAGGCCGCGGCGGCCGCGGTGAACGCCCGGCTCGGCGTCGTGGACCAGGACATCGCCGACGCCATCCGGTCCGCAGCCACCGAGGTCGCGGACGGCCGCTGGGACGAGCACTTCCCCGTGGACGTCTTCCAGACCGGGTCCGGGACCTCCTCCAACATGAACGCCAACGAGGTGATCGCCACCCTGGCCACCGAGCGGCTGGGCCGGGAGGTCCACCCCAACGACCACGTCAACGCCTCGCAGAGCTCCAACGACGTGTTCCCGTCCTCCATCCACATCGCCGCCACCGCCGCCGTCACCGGCGAGCTGATCCCCGCCCTGGAGCACCTGGCCGCCGCGATGGAGCGCAAGGCCGCCGAGTTCGCGCAGGTCGTCAAGGCCGGCCGGACCCACCTGATGGACGCCACCCCGGTCACCCTGGGCCAGGAGTTCGGCGGGTACGCGGTCCAGATCCGCTACGGCGTCGAGCGGCTGCGCTCGGCGCTGCCGCGGCTCGCCGAACTCCCCCTCGGCGGCACCGCGGTGGGCACCGGGATCAACACACCTCCCGGGTTCTCCGCCGCCGTCATCGCGGAGGTGGCCGCCGCCACCGGCCTGCCGCTGACCGAGGCCCGCAACCACTTCGAGGCCCAGGGGGCGCGGGACGCGCTGGTGGAGACCTCGGGGATGCTCCGTACGGTCGCCGTCTCGCTCACGAAGGTCTCCAACGACCTGCGCTGGATGGCCTCGGGTCCGCGCACCGGATTGGCCGAAATCAATCTCCCGGACCTCCAGCCGGGCTCCTCGATCATGCCCGGGAAGGTCAATCCGGTCGTCCCGGAGGCCGTGCTGATGGTCTGTGCCCAGGTGATGGGGAACGACGCGGCGGTCACCGTGGCGGGCGCCTCGGGCAATTTCGAGCTGAACGTGATGCTCCCCGTGATGGCGAGGAATCTCCTCGAATCGATCCGGCTGCTCGGCAGCGCGAGCCGTCTGCTGGCGGACCGCACGGTCGACGGGATCACCGCCAATGTGGCGCGGGCCAGGGAGTACGCGGAGTCCTCGCCCTCCGTGGTGACCCCACTGAACCGCTACATCGGCTACGAGGAGGCCGCCAAGGTCGCCAAGAAGGCCCTCGCCGAGCGCAAGACGATCAGGGAGGTCGTCCTGGAGTCCGGCTACGTGGAACGCGGCGACCTGACCCTGGAGCAGCTGGACGAGGCCCTGGACGTCCTGCGCATGACGCACCCCTGACAGGCCCGCGGCGGGGGCCGGATCCGGTCGATTACCGTCCCCGTCCCCCTCCGTGACCTGCACCGCAGCGGTGGCGCGAGGCCCCGCCCTAAGATCTCCGCATGACAGGTACTTTCCGGCCCGGGGGCGGCGCGGCGCAGGACGGCGCGCGGGACGAGCGATGGGCGCCCGGTGAGCAGATCCTCTGGCGCTACCGCGACCACGCCCCGGGGCTGAAGGGCCAGGTGCACATCTGCCGCCCGGTGACCGTGGTGCAGGACACCGACGAGCTGCTCGCGGTGTGGATGGCTCCCGGCACCGAGTGCGTCAAGCCGGTGCTCGCCGACGGCACCTCCGTCCACGAGGAGCCGCTCGTCACCCGGTACACCGCGCCGCGGACCACCGTACGGTCGCGCTGGTTCGGCGGGGGCGTGCTGAAGCTGGCCCGGCCCGGGGAACCGTGGTCGGTGTGGCTGTTCTGGGGCAGCGGCTGGCAGTTCAAGAACTGGTACGTGAACCTGGAGGAGCCCCGCTCGCGCTGGTCGGGCGGCGTGGACTCCGAGGACCACTTCCTGGACATCGCCGTCTACCCGGACCGCAGCTGGAAGTGGCTGGACGAGGACGAGTTCGCCCAGGCGCAGCGCTCCGGCCTGATGGACGGTGAGCAGGCGCGACGGGTCCGGGCCGCCGGGCGCGCGGCCGTCGAGTCGATCACGCGGTGGGGGGCTCCGTTCTCCGACGGCTGGCAGGACTGGCGGCCGGATCCGGCCTGGGGAGTTCCGGTCCTGCCCGAGGACTGGGACCGGACCCCGGCGCATATGACCTCATGAGACCCTTGATGCGCCCCCGGGGTTCAAACGTAGGATCGTCCTCCGGAAGACCGCGTGCGCGATGCGGTGCGCTCGGGGTGAACATCCGTAAGTACCGTGCTGTACGCGGAACTTGACCGGAGGTCAACGCAGAGCGACAGGTAACGAGGGGGACGCGGAAACGCGGGGCGGTGGTGCCCCGGCCGCTGAGCGGGTATACCGCGACTGACCGAGTTGAGTGCAGCGCACATCGAGCGCAGACGGACGGAATTCCACGCGTGACGGAGTACCCCACCTCTCAGGAGGGCCCGCAGCCTGCCGCGGCCACCGCGGCACCGGTCCCGGGCGGTTCCGGCCTGCCCTTCGCCTCCGGCGCGGCGCACCGCGAACTCGGCCACGCCCCGGCCGGCGCAGCCGCCGCCTCCGCCGCGGGTACGGACGAGCCCGGCCACGGCAAGGCCCCCGTCCCGGCCGTCGAGGCCACCCGCCCGGAGATCCCGGCGGCCCGTACCCGCGGTGAGGACGGCGGCCCGCTCACCCCCGGCCCCGGTCCCGGCCCCCGGGACACCGCAGGGACGGGCGCGGCCGGCACCCCGGGTACCGGCGCCGCGCACGGCGAAGCCGGGGGCGACGCCGCCGGGCAGCGGGACCTGGAGGCCGCCCGCAGCGCCTCCGCCGCCGACCAGGCACCGCAGGCCCCGTACCCCGCCGAGCCCGCACGTGGTGCGCAGGACACCGGCGCCGGCGCCGGCGCCGCGCGCGATGCCGCCACCGGCCCGGGCAGCGTCCCGTACCCCGCCGAGCCGGCCCGCAGTGCGCAGAGCCGCGAGGGGGACCGGCTGCGCTTCGTCGGCGCCGCCACCCGGCGCATCGCCCGCGGCATCGACCTCGACGAGATCGTGCTCGGCCTGTGCCGGGCCACCGTGCCGACCTTCTCCGACGCGATCCTCGTCTACCTCCGCGATCCGCTCCCGGTCGGGGACGAACGGCCCGTGGGCCCCGTCGTCTTAAGGCTCCGGCGGACCGACCGGCTCCGGCCGATAGACGACCTGACCGACATCGGCAGCAGCAGCACCATCGGCGCGGGGATGGACCTCGCCGGGGCCGCGGGGGCCACCGGCGAGCTCGACTTCAGCCAGTTGCCGCTGGTCGGCCCGCAGGGCGACCTGCCCGCGGCCGAGCTGTGCGAGATCCGGACCGGCGGCGCGCTCGCCGAGGTGCTGCGCGGCGTCCGGCCCGTCTTCGGGTCCTCCGCCGCCGCCAAGGCCGCCCTGCCCGAGCTGCTGGGCCTGGACCACCCGCTGCCGCGCGGCAACCGGGCCGTCCTCGCGCCGCTGCGCGGCCGCCGCCGGGTGATCGGTGCCGCCGTCTTCCTGCGCAGCCCCGAGCGGCCCGCCTTCGAGCAGAACGACCTCCTGGTCGCCGCCCAGCTCGCCACCCACACGGCGCTCGGCATCGACAAGGCCGTGCTGTACGGCCGTGAGGCGTACATCGCCGACGAGCTCCAGCGCACCATGCTGCCCGACAGCCTGCCCCAGCCCACCGGGGTGCGGCTCGCCTCCCGCTACCTGCCCGCCGCCGAGACGGCGCGGGTGGGCGGCGACTGGTACGACGCCATACCTCTGCCCGGCAGCCGCGTCGCGCTCGTCGTCGGCGACGTCATGGGCCACTCCATGACCTCCGCCGCGATCATGGGGCAGCTGCGCACCACCGCGCAGACCCTGGCCCAGCTGGACCTGCCGCCGGCCGAGGTCCTGCACCACCTGGACGAGCAGGCCCAGCGCCTCGGCTCCGACCGGATGGCCACCTGCCTGTACGCGGTCTACGACCCCGTCTCGCACCGGATCACCATCGCCAACGCCGGCCACCCGCCGCCGGTGCTCCTGCACCTGGGCGGGCGCGCCGAGGTGCTGCGCGTACCGCCCGGCGCCCCCATCGGCGTGGGCGGCGTGGACTTCGAGGCGGTGGAGCTGGACGCGCCCGCCGGGGCCACCCTGCTGCTGTACACCGACGGCCTGGTGGAGTCGCGGCTGCGGGACGTGTGGACCGGCATCGAGCAGCTCCGCGAGCGGCTGGCCACCACCGCGCAGCTGACGGGCCTGGACCACCCGCCGCCGCTGGAGGCCCTGTGCGACGACGTGCTGGACATGCTCGGCCCGGGCGACCGGGACGACGACATCGCGCTGCTCGCGGCCCGGTTCGACGGCATCGCGCCCAGTGACGTCGCGTACTGGTTCCTGGACCCGGAGGAGACCGCTCCGGGCCGTGCCCGGCGGTTCGCCCGCCGCGCCCTGACGCGGTGGGGCCTGGAGGAGCTCCAGGACTCGCTGGAGCTCCTGGTCAGCGAGGTCGTCACCAATGCCGTCCGGTACGCGGAGCGGCCGGTGACCCTGCGCCTGCTCCGTACGGACGTGCTGCGCTGCGAGGTCGGCGACGACTCCCCGCAGCTGCCGCGCCAGCGCCGGGCCCGGGACACCGACGAGGGCGGCCGTGGCCTGTTCCTGGTCAACCGGATGGCCCGCCGCTGGGGTGCGACCCGGCTGAGCAGTGGAAAGGTGGTCTGGTTCGAGCTCGCGTTGCCGGGGGCGGCGCACGAGCGGCGCTGACCGGGCAGGCGATCCGCAGCGGCCCGGCCCTGCGCCCGGCGCCCGCCGGGCCGTGGACGAAGACGAGCGCCGCCCCGCAGCCTCGAAGGCTGCGGGGCGGCGCTCTGTCGGTCACCGCGGGTCAGCGGTCCTGCGGCTGCGGCTGCGACTGCGGGAACAGCGGCGGGTCCGGCGGCTTCGGGGTGTTCCTGCTCGGCGTCGTGGTCGGCGTCGTCGTGGGTGTCGACGTCGGCGACTTCGGCGGGCTGTTGGTCGGGTCCGGCGACTTGGTGTTGCTCTTCGTCGGGTCCGGGGTGTTCTGCGGCGCGCTGCTGCTGCTCGCCGGGGGGCTGGAGGACTGGCTCGGCGAGGGCGCGGTGGAGGCGCTGCGGGACGGCGCCACCGGGGTGCCCATCTCGGCCTCCGACAGGTCGAACTTGGCCGTGGTCCCGCCCTTGAGGACGGCCAGCGTGTACGCCTTCCAGATCTCCGCGGGGAAGCTGGAGCCGCCGGCCCGGCCGCCGCCGGCGGTGCCGGTCAGCGTGACCTGCTTGTGCGAGCCGGGCTCCTCGCCGAACATCGCGACGACGGTGACCAGTTCGGGCGTGTAGCCGGTGAACCAGCCCGCGACGTTGGACTCGGTGGTACCGGTCTTGCCTGCGGCCTGGTAGGCGCTGCTCTGGACCTTGCTGCCGGAGCCGTCGTTGACCACGCCCGTGAGCACCTTGGTCACCGTGTCGGCGGTCTCACGGGTGATGGCCTGGCTGCCGACGGCGGGGGCCGGGGCGTACTCGCGGTCCTTGTGCTCGGCGCTCTTGATGATGGTCGGGGTGACCTTCTTGCCGTGGTTGTCGAGCGTGGCGTAGACGGCGGCCATCTCCACGGTGTTGGCGCTCATCGTGCCCAGCGACATGGCCGGCTTGTCCTCGGGCCAGCCCTCGCGGTCCTTCATGCCGAGGGCGAGTGCCGTCTTCTTCACCGCCTGCGGCTTGACGTCCACGATCATCTGCGCGTAGACGGAGTTCACCGAGTAGTTGGTGGCCTCCTGGACGGTGATCTCCTTGCCGAAGTCCTTGTCGTCCTGGTTCTGCGGGTTGAACGGGATCTTGCTGCCGACCACCTGGCGCTTGCTGGTGCCGTCGTAGAGGGTGTTCGGGTTGATCTCCCTGCCGTCCTGGGTGGTCGCTCCGGTTTCCAGGGCGGAGGCGAGCACGACCGGCTTGAAGGTGGAGCCCGGCTGGTAGTCGGTGCGCAGCGCGTTGCTCGCTTCCTTCTCCACGAGGCCCTGGCCGCCGTACATGGCGACGATCGCGCCGGTCTTGGGGTCCACGGAGGTGGCGCCGGCCTGGACGCTCTGGTCCTGGGGGCGGTTCTTGGCGTCCTTGCGGTCGAGCTTGGACTCCAGCTCGTCCTGGACCGCCTTCTCCAGCGCGCCCTGCTTCTTCTTGTCGACGTTGAGCGTGATCTCCCAGCCGCCGGCCGCGATCTCGGCATCGGTGATGTTCTGCCGGTTCATCTCGTCGTTGGCGGCCTGGACCAGGTAGCCCTTCTGGCCGTCCATGCCCGGGGTGGGCTTGGGCTTGATGGGCTCCTGGAACTTCAGTTCCTTGCGCTTGGCGGCGTCCAGCTCGCCCATCTCGACCATGTTGTCGAGGACGGCGTTGAAGCGGATCATGACCAGCCGCTTGCCGTTCGGGCCCGCGGTCGCCCAGTCGTACTGGCTGGGGGCCTGGATGACGGCGGCCAGGTAGGCGCCCTGCTCCAGGGTCAGCTTGTCGGCGTCGATGCCGTAGTAGGCCTGGGCCGCGGCCTGGATCCCGTAGGCGTTGCGGCCGTAGAAGTTGGTGTTCAGGTACCCGGCGAGGATGTCGTCCTTCTCCATGCGCCGGTCGACCTTGAGGGAGATCACCAGCTCACGGACCTTGCGCGTCGCCGACTGGTCCTGCGTCAGGTAGTAGTTCTTGACGTACTGCTGGGTGATCGTCGAACCGCCGGCCTTGCCCTTGCCGGTGACCGTGTTGAACAGGCCGCGGGCCACGCCCATCAGGTCGATGCCGCGGTCCTCGTAGAAGGACTTGTTCTCGATGGCGATGAAGGCGGTCCGCACTTCCGGCGGGATCTTGTCGATCGGCAGGATCGAGCGGTTCGTCTCGCCGACGCGGGCCATGACCGAGCCGTCGGACCACTTGTAGGTGTTGCTCTGCTGCGTGGCCAGGCTGTTCGGGTCGGTGGGCTCGTCCACGGAGAAGTAGAGGATGACCGCCGCGGCCATGAGCACCAGGATCCCCCCGAGGAAGGTCCCCAGGATCGTCTTCCAGGTGAAGAACCGGCGTATGCCGCTGCGTTTGCCGCCGCTCCCCTCACCCTTGGTGCGTTCGGTCGGCGCCCGCCGCGCACCGCGCTGCTGCTGCGCCTTACGCGCTTCTGCTCGGCCCATCGCTCCCGCTCCGCTCGATAACCCCCCGACGTCAGCTCAGAAAGCTAACACCGCAGGCTGTGACAAAGGTTGGCCAACCATGGCCAATAACGGTCAATTCGGACGTGAGAATCAGCACCCGCGCCACTGGAACCGACGCACGACACGGCCTAAGGGTTGCCGATGCGCGCCCCTCATCGGGAAAAGTGATATCACTTTGCTAAGCGGTCCGACCGGCCGCGACTCAGGGAAACGGGGCAAACAATGACGAACTCGGTCACCACAGCGGACGGAATACGGGAGTTCCCCGCGCACAGCACGGGCGGCGGCCTCGCCCTGCTGCTCGGACTGGCGGGCATCGCGGCAGGGGCGGGCCTGGTCGTGGCCGGCGCGATGGCGGCGGGCGCCGTCCTCGTGACGGCCCTGATCGTGACCGGCTGCCTGCTGGCCATCGCGTCCTTCGTCGCGACGACGGGGCTCAACATGGTGGCGCCGGGCGAGGCCCGGGTGATCCAGCTGTTCGGCCGCTACCGGGGGACGCTGCGCGCGGACGGACTGCGCTGGGTCAACCCGCTGACCACCCGGGAGAAGATCTCCACCCGGGTCCGCAACCACGAGACGGCCGTCCTGAAGGTCAACGACGCGTACGGCAATCCGATCGAGCTGGCGGCGGTCGTGGTGTGGCGGGTCGAGGACACGGCGAGGGCCGTCTTCGCGGTCGAGGACTTCACCGAGTTCGTCGAGACCCAGACCGAGGCGGCGGTGCGGCACATCGCGATCGAGTACCCCTACGACGCGCACGAGGAGGGCGGCCTCTCCCTGCGCGGCAACGCCGAGGAGATCACCGAGAAGCTGGCCGTCGAACTGCACGCACGGGTGGAGGCGGCCGGGGTCCAGATCATCGAGTCCCGCTTCACGCACCTCGCGTACGCTCCGGAGATCGCCTCCGCGATGCTCCAGCGCCAGCAGGCCGGCGCGGTCGTCGCGGCCCGCAAGCTGATCGTGGAAGGAGCCGTGGGCATGGTCGAGCTGGCTCTGACCCGCCTGGCGGAGCAGGACATCGTGGACCTGGACCCGGAGCGCAAGGCCGCCATGGTCTCGAACCTGATGGTGGTCCTGTGCGGGGACCGCGCCGCCCAGCCGGTGCTCAACACGGGCACCCTCTACCAGTGACCCCGCCCGAGGAAGGTGGCCGGGCGGGCCGGCAGCCGCGCAAGCAGGTTCTGCTGCGGCTCGATCCGCTGGTGTACGACGCACTGGCCCGGTGGGCGGGCGAGGAGCTGCGCAGCGCGAACGCGCAGATCGAGTTCCTGCTCCGCCGGGCCCTCGCGGAGTCCGGCCGCCTCCCCTCCGGCCCCGGCCCGATCCCCCGCCGCGGCCGCCCCCCGAAGTCGGCCGACTGACCCGCCGCTGCTAGTGCTGTGGCCGCACTAGGCGAGTAAGGCTCCGCCCAAATCCAGCCCCGCCGGCCTTTGAGGCGCAGGGGTCCGGGGGCGGAGCCCCTGCCGGCGGCGCCGCACCCGCGCGCCCTATACGCGCCAGGTATACACCCGAGGTATACACGCGGTGTACAGTCCTCGGCATGTCCATCGGTCATACCTTGCTCGGCCTCCTCGAGGCCGGCCCGCGCCACGGCTACGACCTGAAGCGCGCCTTCGACGAGAAGTTCGGCCACGACCGCCCCCTGGCCTACGGACAGGTCTACTCGACCATGTCCCGGCTGCTGAAGAACGGCCTCGTCGAGGTCGACGGGATCGAGAGCGGCGGCGGTCCCGACCGCAAGCGGTACGCGATCACCGACGCGGGCATCACCGATGTCGAGGCCTGGCTCTCGCAGCCGGAGAAGCCCGAGCCGTACCTCCACTCGACCCTCTACACCAAGGTCGTCCTCGCCCTGCTCACCGGCCGCGGCGCGGCCGGGGTGCTGGACGCCCAGCGCGCCGAGCACCTGCGCCTGATGCGCATCCTGACCCAGCGCAAGCGCAAGGGCGACCTCGCCGACCAGCTCGTCTGCGACCACGCCCTCTTCCACCTCGAAGCGGACCTGCGCTGGCTCGAACTCACCGCCGCCCGCCTCGACCAGCTCGCGAAGGAGGTACGCCGATGACCCCGGCCGGCTCGCTGCTCGCCGCCGCGGACCTCCGCAAGGCGTACGGGACCACCCAGGCGCTCGACGGCGCCGAGTTCTCCGTCCACCCCGGCGAGGTCGTCGCCGTCATGGGCCCCTCCGGCTCGGGCAAGTCCACCCTGCTGCACTGCCTCGCCGGGATCGTCACCCCCGACTCCGGCTCCGTCACCTACGCCGGCCGCGAGCTGTCCGCCATGAACGACGCCCAGCGCAGCGCCCTGCGCCGCAGCGAGTTCGGCTTCGTCTTCCAGTTCGGCCAGCTCGTACCGGAGCTGACCTGCACGGAGAACGTCGCCCTCCCGCTCCGGCTCGCCGGCGTCAAGCGCACGGAGGCCGAGCGGACCGCGCTGCACTGGATGGAGAAGCTCCAGGTCGAGGACCTCGGCCGCAAGCGCCCCGGCGAGATATCCGGCGGCCAGGGCCAGCGCGTGGCCGTCGCCCGCGCCCTCGTCACCCAGCCCCGGGTGATCTTCGCCGACGAGCCCACCGGCGCCCTCGACTCCCTCAACGGCGAGCTGGTGATGCAGCTGCTCACCGAGACCGCCCGCTCCGCCAACGCCGCCGTCGTCCTCGTCACGCACGAGACGCGGGTGGCCGCGTACTCCGACCGCGAGATCGTCGTACGCGACGGCAGGTCCCGCGACATGGAGCGGATCGTATGAGCACGGTCTCGGTCTGGGCCCGCGACCTCGCCATGGGCGCCCGCTTCGCCTTCGGCGGCGGCCGCGAGGGCTGGACCCGCACCCTGCTCACCGGCGTGGGCGTCGGCCTCGGCGTCGCCCTGCTGCTGATCAGCACCGCGATCCCCGGCGCGTTCACCGCCCGCGGCGAGCGCGGCGACGCCCGCTCCACCCTGGGCGCGCCGACCGCCGAGCAGCCGGGCCGCGACACCCTGCTCGTCACACGCGTCGGCCAGACGTACCACGGCCAGGACATCGGCGGCCTCATCGTGTACGCCGAGGGGCCGGACGCCCCCGTCCCCCCGGGCCTCACAAGGATCCCGGGCCCCGGCGAGATGGCCGTCTCCCCCGCCCTGGACGAGCTGATGAAGTCCTCCGAGGGCAAGCTGCTGCGCGCACGCTTCGACGGCAAGATCACCGAGGTCATCGGCGACGCCGGTCTGACCGGCCCCGGCGAACTCCTCCTCTACCTGGGCAACGACCAGCTCCCCTCGGCCATGGACGTCAAGGGCAGCCTCCGCGCCGACCGCATCACGGGCTTCGCCGACCCCGTGGACGAGCAGCCGCTCGACCCGGTGCTGATGCTCCTGGTCGTCCTGACCTTCGTCGCCCTCCTCATGCCGGTCGCCGTGTTCATCGCCGCCGCCGTCCGCTTCGGCGGGGAGCGGCGCGACCGGCGGCTCGCCGCGCTGCGGCTGGTCGGCGCCGACGGCCGCATGGTCCGCCGGATCGCGGCCGGCGAGGCGCTGGCCGGATCCCTGGTCGGGCTGGGGCTCGGCGTCGGGTTCTTCCTGATCGGCCGCCAACTGGTCGGCGGGATCAGCCTCCAGCAGCGCAGCGTCTTCCCCGCCGACCTGGACCCCGCACCGTGGCTGGCCGTCCTGGTCGCCGCCGCCGTGCCCGCGGCGGCCGTCGCCGTGACCCTGTTCGCGCTGCGCGGGGTCGTCATCGAGCCGCTGGGCGTCGTCCGTACCTCCGCGCCGGCCAGGCGCCGCATCTGGTGGCGGCTGCTGCTGCCGCTCTGCGGAGTCGCCCTGCTCACCCCGCTGATGGGCCGCGGCACGGAGCACGGCCAGTTCAACCAGTGGCAGGTCAGCGCCGGCGTGGTGCTCCTGCTGGTCGGGATCACCGCCCTGCTGCCCTGGCTGCTGGAACGGTTCGTCGGCCGGATGTCCGGCGGTCCGGTGTCCTGGCAGCTGGCCGTACGCCGCCTCCAGGTGAGCAGCGGAACAGCAGCCCGTCTGGTCAACGGCATCGCGGTGGCGGTCGCCGGGGCCATCGCCCTGCAGATGCTGTTCGCGGGCGTCGAGGGCGACTACGCCACGGAGACCGGACAGGACCCCTCGCGGGCCGCCGTCTCGGTCCTCCTGCGCAGCGGGACCGAGGCCAAGGTCGACTCCCTCGCCGAGCAGATCTCCCGTACCGAGGGCGTCGTCCAGGCCGTCCCGCTGATCAGCGTCCCCGCCGCACACCAGGTCCCCGCGGGAGAGGAGCGGATCTCGGTGACCGTCGGCACCTGCGCGGCGCTCGCAGAGGTCGCGGTGCTCGACTCCTGCCGGGACGGCGACGCCTTCGTGCTGACCGGCGCCCCCCTGGGCACCACCGGCGGGTACGGGGACACGGCCCGGCCCGGAGACCGGCTCTTCGCCGGGAACATCAACGACCTCGCCGGCAACGAGGTCGTCATGGGCAAGGCCGTCCCGTGGACCCTCCCGGCCGGCGCCCGGACCGTCGCCAGCCGCGAGGACCCGACGGGCCAGCTGCGCACCGGGCTGCTGGTCACCCCGGCCGCCGCCCCGAAGGAGGTGGGCTTCCACCAGAACGCGCAGATCTTCGTCCAGTTCGACGACGCGGTGCCGGACGCCCTGGAACGGGTCCGCACGGCGACCTTCAGGGCGGACCCCTTCGCCACCGCGATGACACTGAAGGCGACGGAGCAGGCGGCCGGTTACTCCACGATCCGGACCGGGCTGTTCTTCGGCGCGACCGGCGTGCTGATCCTGATCGGCTCCAGCCTGCTCGTCTCCCAGCTGGAGCAGCTGCGCGAACGCAAGAAGCTGCTCTCGGCCCTGGTCGCCTTCGGCACCAAGCGCTCCACGCTGAGCCTGTCGGTGCTGTGGCAGACCGCCCTGCCGATCGGGCTGGGCCTGGGCCTGGCGGCCGGCGTGGGCGTCGGGCTCGGCTCGGTCCTGATGCGGATGGCCGGCCGTCCCGTCCGGGTCGACTGGCCCTCGGTCCTGGCGATGACCGGGGTCGGCGCGGGCGTGGTCATCCTGGTGACCGTCCTCAGCCTGCCCGTACTGCTGCGCCTGATGCGCCCGGACGGCCTGCGGACGGAGTGACCCCCGCTCCCCCGCGGGCGGCTGCGCCCGCTCCCGCGGCCCTGCCGGCTCAGTCGGTGGGCCACACCGGGAGCGGGCGTACCGCTTCGCGCAGGGCGGCGGCGATCGCCCGGAACTCCTCCTGCCGGGCCGTCCCGGTGCGCATGGCCAGCGCGATCCGCCGCGAGGGGGCGGGCTCGGCGAAGTACCCGGTGGCCAGGTGCTCGTTGCGGGCGGTCTCCAGCCGCAGCGCGGTGCGCGGCAACAACGTCACGCCAAGTCCCCCTGCGACCAGTTGTACGAGGGTGGACAGCCCGGCGGCGGTGGTCGTGACGTCCGCCCCGGTGGTGCGGCCCGCCTCGCGGCAGATGTCCAGGGCCTGGTCGCGCAGGCAGTGGCCCTCGTCCAGCAGCAGCAGCTGCAGTCCCCGCAGTTCCTCCAGCGGCACGTCCCGGCGGCCGGCCAGCGGGTGCTCCCGGGGCGCCAGCAGGACGAAGTCCTCGTCGAAGACGGGCAGTTCGATGATCCCGGGCACCCCGAGCGGCACGGCCAGCAGCAGCAGGTCGAGGCGGCCGGCCGCCAGCCCCTCCAGCAGCGAGGCCGTCTGCTCCTCGTGCACCTGGAGGTCCATCCCGGGGAAGCGCCGGTGGAACAGCCCCAGCACGGTCGGCAGCAGGTACGGCGCCACCGTGGGGATCACCCCCAACCGCAGTATCCCGGTGAAGGGGGCCCGTACGGCCTCGGCCTCCTCCAGGAGCCCGCCCATGGCGTCGAGCACCACCCGCGTCCGGGCGGCGATGCGCTCGCCCGCCGGGGAGAGCAGCACCTTGCGGGTGGTCCGCTCCAGCAACTGCACCCCGAGGGCGTCCTCCAGCGCGGAGACGGCCCCGGACAGGGCCGGCTGGCTCATGCCGATGGCCGCGGCGGCGTCCCGGAAGTGCAGGTGCTCGGCGACCGCCGCGAAGGCGCGCAACTGCGCGAACGTCGCCTGCTTCGGTCCCCTACTACTGACAGCCACTGATAGGTACCTCCGATCACCCGGCACAAGAGTAGCTATTTCTGTAATCAATGCGGCTGTGCCAGCATGTGAGATCCGTCCAACCCCCTTGGAAAGCCGCAATCGCCCCAAAAGGGCTGCGTCTTCCTGTCCGCAAGGAGAGCACGTGCTCACTGTCGGTGACAAGTTCCCCACCTACGATCTGACCGCCTGCGTCTCGCTCGAGGCCGGCAGCGAGTTCGCCCAGATCGACCACAAGACCTATGAGGGCAAGTGGCGCGTGGTGTTCTTCTGGCCGAAGGACTTCACCTTCGTCTGCCCGACCGAGATCGCCGCGTTCGGCAAGCTGAACGAGGAGTTCCTGGACCGCGACGCCCAGGTCCTCGGCGTCTCCGGCGACTCCGAGTTCGTCCACCACGCCTGGCGCAAGGACCACGCCGACCTGCGTGACCTGCCCTTCCCGATGCTGGCCGACTCCAAGCACGAGCTCATGCAGGCCTGTGGCGTGCAGGGCGAGGACGGCTTCGCGCAGCGCGCCGTCTTCATCGTCGACCAGAACAACGAGATCCAGTTCTCCATGGTGACCGCCGGCTCCGTCGGCCGTAACCCCAAGGAGGTCCTGCGGGTCCTCGACGCCCTGCAGACCGACGAGCTGTGCCCCTGCAACTGGACCAAGGGCGAGACCACCCTCGACGCCGGCGCGCTGCTGGCCGGTGAGTGACGGATGTCCCTCGACTCCCTGAAGTCCGCCATACCGGACTTCGCCAAGGACCTGAAGCTGAACCTCGGCTCGGTCGTCGGCAACCAGGACACCCTCTCGCAGCAGCAGCTGTGGGGCACCGTCCTGTCCTGCGCGATCGCCGCCCGCTCCCCGCGCGTCCTGCGTGAGCTGGAGCCGGAGGCGAAGGCGAACCTCTCCCCGGAGGCGTACACCGCCGCCAAGTCCGCCGCGGCGGTCATGGCGATGAACAACGTCTTCTACCGCACGCGGCACCTGCTCTCCGACCCGGAGTACGGGACCCTGCGCGCGGGCCTGCGGATGAACGTCATCGGCAACCCGGGTGTGGAGAAGGTCGACTTCGAGCTGTGGTCGCTCGCGGTCTCCGCGATCAACGGCTGCGGCCAGTGCCTGGACTCGCACGAGCAGGTCCTGCGCAAGGCCGGCGTCGGCCGCGAGGCCGTCCAGGAGGCCTTCAAGATCGCCTCGGTCATCCAGGCCGTCGCGGTCACCCTGGACGCGGAGGCGGCGCTCGCCGCCGAGTGACACCGCACGGTACGACGCAGGGGCCCCGCGGCCGGGAACGGCCGCGGGGCCCCTGCGCGTTCACTTCTCCAGCGCCGCCATCATGACCCGCATGTCCTTGACGATCGCCGCCTTCAGCGTCCCCCGGTCGGGCCGGGGCCGCACCGGCACCTGCGCCTCGCCGTCCTGGGCCTCGGGGGGCTGGGCGTCCGGTTCCCGTTCGCCGAGGAAGACCACCTGCAGGACGAACACCGCGCCGCCGTCGCGGACCCGCAGCCGCAGGTCCCGGTCGGTGTCGGCGCCGGCTTCGGCGTCGGCTCCGGGGCCGCTGATCAGGGCCTGCTCTCCGATGCCGGGCACCGGCTCCCAGACGCTGGCCTCGTCGGAGTACGCCCGCTCGTACTTGCTGCCGACCTCGAACTCGGCCGCCGGGTCGGTCTTCTTGTGCAGTTCGAACTCGGCCTGGACGAAGTACGCGTCCTCGCCGGCCGGGGTGGAGCCGGACCGGCTGCACATCGCCCAGTCCATCGCCGGGTGCCGGCCCTCCATGTGCGGGTCGGCGGTGTCGGAGAGCCCGCCGAGGGCCTCGCCCAGGGCCGGCAGCTTCACCTGCTCGCACAGGTTGTCGGTGGCCCGGTGGCGCAGCCCGGGCGCCGCCAGGCGGTCCCCGTAGAAGTGGAGGCCGCCCGCCCACACGGCGGAGGTGGCCACGGCCGTCGCCACGACCCACCGCCACGGCCGGCCCGGTCCCCGCTCACGCGGCGGGCCGGCGCCCTGTGCCACCTCGGCCGGCCGCCCCGGCTCCCACTGCTCCTCCAGCTCGGGCTCGCTGATCATCCCCCGCCCCCTCTTCCGCCGGTCCGCTAAGTCCTGGGCCCCGTCTGGCCGTCCAGCGCCAGGTCCACGGCCGTGGCCCCGTGCGGGCCCGGACCGATCGCTCCGGCGCCCAAGTGGTGCTGCTCGCGCGAGTACGCCTTCAGGTAGCCCACCGCGGTGTTGGTGACGGCGACCAGCGGTACGGCGACCACCGCGCCGCCGATGCCCGCGACCATGCCGCCGGCCGCCACCGCGAGCACCACCGCGAGCGGGTGCACCCGTACTGCCCGGCCCAGGATGAAGGGCTGGAGCACGTGACCCTCGATCTGCTGCACGGCCAGGACCACCAGCAGGACCATCAGGGCGCTGAACACGCCCTGGGTCACCAGCGCCACGACCACGGCCAGCGCCCCGGAGACCACCGCGCCGACCAGCGGGATGAAGGCGAACAGGAAGATGAACACGGCCAGCGGCACGGCCATCGGCACGTCCAGGATGTAGATGCCGAGGCCGATGAAGATGGCGTCGATGAGCGCGACGAGGACGGTGCCCCGTACGTACGCGGTCAGCGTGCGCCAGGCGCGCGGACCGGCCCCCGAGACACCGGGCCGGGCGGCGGCCGGGACGAGGCCGAGCGTCCAGTTCCAGATGCGCTTGCCGTCGTAGAGCAGGAAGAGCGTCGAGAACATCGCGAGCAGGATGCCCGTCAGGACCTCGACCAGCACCGTCACGCCCTGCAGGCCGGCGGAGGTGATCTGCTCGGTGTTGGTGCCGATGGTCTCGCTGAGGTTCTTCGCGATGTCGTTGATCTGCTTCTCGGTCACGTGGAACGGACTGTCCAGTGCCCAGAGCTTGAGTTCGTTGATGCCGTCGCGGACCCGGTCGGAGAGGTCGTCGAGGTTCTCCATGACCTGCCAGACCACGAACCAGCCGACGAGTCCGATGACCACGAAGCCGAGGATCGCGGTGACGGCCGTGGCCAGTCCGCGCGGCAGGCCGAGGCGGCGCAGCCGGACCACGAAGGGCTGGAGCAGCGCGGTGACCAGCATCGCGGCGGCGAAGGCGAGGACGACCAGGCGGACCTCGCTGATCACCTTCATCAGCACCCAGAGCATCCCGGCGAGGAGCAGCAGCCGCCAGCTGGCCTCGGCCGCGACCCGCATGCCCCACGGGACCACGCTCACCGGGTCGGGGCGCTCGGGGAGGAGCGGCCCGTGAACGGGGGCCACCGCGGGGGCCGGCTCGACGACGGCCGGTTCCGGGGCGGACGCGGCCGGGCGCGGCAGATCACCGGTGCTCTCGGCCTCGACTTCGGCGCGCCGCTCGTTGAGGCGGGCCTCCATCTTGTGGAGCCTGCTCCCGAGCCGGCCGAGCCAGCCTGCCCTCTTCGCCATGTCGTTCCTTTCCCCCCGCCCGGTATGCGATCACACCCCGAAGACCGTACACGCGAGGAGCCCCGCACCGTAGGACGGTGCGGGGCTCCTCGAGGTTGAACGACCGCGGCTGTCGAGTGTGTCTAGTACCAGTTGTTGGCCTGGTGGAAGCTCCAGGCTCCGCACGGGCTGCCGTAGCGCTCGTTCATGTAGTTCAGACCCCACTTGATCTGCGTGGCGGGGTTGGTGCGCCAGTCGTCACCGGCCGAGGCCATCTTCGAGCCCGGCAGTGCCTGCACCAGGCCGTAGGCGCCCGAGGACGAGTTCACGGCCTTGTAGTTCCAGGTGGATTCCTGGTTGATGATCTTCGAGAAGCACTGGAACTGGTCGGCCGGGACCATCTGCTGGGCGATGGCCTTGACCTGCGCGACCGTGTACGAGCTCTGGGGGGCGAAGTCACCGGCGTCGCGGGCGGCGGAGCGGCTGGCGGCCTGCTCCTTCTCCTCGCGTTCCTGCTTCAGCTTGGCGTCGGCCTCGGCCTTCTTGGTGGCCTCCGCCTTCTCCGCTTCCGCCTTCTTCGACTTGGCGGTCTCGGCGGCCTGGAGGCGGGCGTTCTCCTCGGCCGAACGCTTGGCGTCGGCGTCGGCGGCGTACGCGATCGTGTCGGCCTGCTGCGTCAGGACCGCGGCCTGGTCACCGACCGGGATGTCAGCGAGGAGAGTCGCGCCGGACGCGGTCGTCTCAAGATCGTTCGAAGAGGCGTCGCCAGTGGCAACGCCGACGACTGCGCCAACGGTGGTGACCGCGGTGGCCGAAGCCACTGCGAACCCCCGGACCGAGATCCGGCTCACACGGTGTCCTTCCAGCAGCGTCCGCAAGTGACCGCGCGGGCGCAAGAGTGCCCCTCGACACTGGCCTCCGTGGTGGTGCGGTCACTGGAGGCGCGGGCCCGTGGGCAACTCCCTTGCGGGGGCTGCCGCGTGATGCTCCGGGCGGCATACGGCTGATGGCTGTGGAGTTGTGGTGCTGCGCGTATCTCAACGGGAGATACAGGTGTGCCGTATGCGGGGCCTGACGGAAAACAGACTCTGCCGGACCTCGACGCCGCAAGGCAATTCTCTGTTGCGTGGGAAAGGTCACACCTGGCATGCCGCTGTCGGTTTCGCCAAAGACCTGTGCAGCACGACGCCGCCCGGCTAGGCTCCTGGGCCTTTGCCGGGCGGCGTCAACTCGTCCTGCCGCTATGAGGTTTTTGACCCTTTCGATCCGTCAGTGTTCGCCGATGTGCGTCGGTGTGGGTCGGTGTCACATGTTTTCGAGCATCTCCGTGACCAGAGCGGCGATCGGGGAGCGCTCGGAGCGGTTCAGCGTGACGTGGGCGAAAAGCGGATGCCCCTTCAGTTTCTCGACCACGGCGACGACTCCGTCGTAACGACCGACCCGCAGGTTGTCCCGCTGGGCGACGTCGTGGGTCAGAACGACCCGCGAATTGGCGCCGATACGGGACAGAACGGTCAGCAGGACATTGCGCTCCAGGGACTGCGCCTCGTCCACGATCACGAAGGCGTCGTGCAGCGAGCGGCCCCGGATGTGCGTGAGCGGCAGGACCTCCAGCATCCCGCGGTTCAGCACCTCCTCGATGACCTCGCGCCCCGCCACCGAGGAGAGCGTGTCGAAGACCGCCTGCGCCCAGGGGCTCATCTTCTCGCCCTGGTCCCCGGGCAGGTAGCCGAGCTCCTGCCCGCCCACCGCGTACAGCGGCCGGAAGACCATCACCTTCTGGTGCTGCCTGCGCTCCAGCACCGCCTCCAGCCCCGCGCACAGGGCCAGCGCCGACTTGCCGGTACCTGCCCGGCCGCCCATGGAGATGATCCCGATCTCCGGGTCGAGGAGCAGGTCGAGCGCGATGCGCTGCTCGGCGCTGCGGCCGTGCAGCCCGAAGGCCTCGCGGTCGCCCCGTACGAGCTTCACGTTGCCGTCCGCGGTGACCCGGCCCAGCGCCTTGCCGCGCTCGGACTGGAGGACCAGTCCGGTGTGCACGGGCAGTTCGGCGGCCTCCGGGACGTAGAGCCGCTCCTCCGAGTAGAGGAGGTCCACCTGTTCCCCGGAGAGGGAGAGCTCGCTCATGCCCGTCCAGCCGGCATCGGTGATCGCGAGTTCTGCTCGGTACTCCTCGGCGATCAGCCCCACGGAGGAGGCCTTGATGCGCAGTGGGAGATCCTTCGAGACGACCGTGACGTCGTAGCCCTCGGCCTGGAGATTGCGGGCGACGGCGAGGATCCGCGAGTCGTTGTCCCCCAGTCGGAAGCCGGCGGGCAGGACACCCGGGTCGGAGTGGTTGAGCTCGACACGCAGGGTGCCACCCAGATCGCCCAGCGGGATGGGGGCGTCGAGACGACCGTTGCGAACCCGGAAGTCGTCGAGCAGGCGCAGGGCCTGGCGCGCGAAGTAGCCGAGTTCGGGATGGTGCCTCTTTGCCTCCAGCTCGGTGATCACCACGATCGGGAGCACGACCTCGTGCTCGTCGAAGCGGGTGATCGCGTTGGGGTCTGCCAGCAGGACGCTGGTGTCGAGGACGTAGGTCCGCCTGTCGGGCAGGCGGCTCTTAGTGCTGGTCACCACGGAAGGACGTACCCCCTCGGAAGAGGTCGGGCCATGAAGACCGGACCGGTCATCGGCACCCATGCCAGGGCCGATTTCCGGCCCTCCACTCCGTCCGTGCGAACCGCACGTGCGTCCTGGTGCAAAGGGCCTCCCGGGCGGACGACCCCATGCCGTCCGCTGAGACTCGACACCCGTGGATCGGGCGTCGACCTGCAAGGGATATTCCCCGAACAGGCCAGGCCATGCCATGGCATATGACGGACGCTCGGTGAATCCCTGGTGAAGGCTTTCGGGGGGCGGGCGCGGCGCGGACCCGGGGAGGGTGCGGGGGTGGTACCGAGGGGGCGTCAGGCGCCCCCCGAATCAGCTCCCGTACCGCCGGTGGCGCGCGGCGTAGTCGCGCAGGGCCCGCAGGAAGTCGACCTTCCGGAAGGCCGGCCAGAAGACCTCGCAGAAGTAGTACTCGGAGTGCGCGCTCTGCCACAGCATGAATCCGGACAGCCGCTGCTCGCCGCTGGTGCGGATCACGAGGTCCGGGTCGGGCTGACCGCGCGTGTAGAGGTGCTCCGCGATGTGGTCGATGTCCAGGATCTCGGCGAGCTCCTCGAAGGAGGTGCCCTTCTCCGCGTGCTCCAGGAGCAGGGAGCGGACCGCGTCGGCGATCTCCTGGCGGCCGCCGTAGCCGACGGCGACGTTGACGAGTATTCCCTCGACGTCGTGGGTGGCCTGCTCCGCCTCCTTCAGCACGTTCTGCGTCCGGGCGGGCAGGATGTCGAGGTTGCCGACGTGGTGGACGCGCCAGCGGCCGTCCGCGGCGAGGCCCCGCACGGTGTTCTCGATGATGTTGAGCAGCGGGCGGAGCTCGACCTCCGGCCGGTCCAGATTGTCCGTGGACAGCATCCACAGGGTGACGACCTCGACGTCCGTCTCGGTGCACCAGCCCAGCATCTCGGAGATCTTGTCGGCGCCGGCCTGGTGGCCCTGCTCCGTCGTACCTCCGGAAGCCTTCGCCCAGCGCCTGTTCCCGTCCAGGATGACGCCGATGTGCTTGGGCGCCGCGTCATGGTCGAGGCGGCCTTCCACCCGGCGTGCGTACAGCCTGTACACCAGGTCGCGCAGCTTCACGATCTTCCAGCCCCTCCGTGCAATGCCCCCGTGCGATTGCGGACCCCCGAGTGCGCCACATTACTGCGCAGCGGGAGGCCCTACCCAACTCGGTCTGTCACAACTCCGTGATAGGCAGGACAACGTGACTGATACCAATCCCTATCGGGCAGAGCCCTCGCGCTACGACTCCATGCCCTACCGGCGCACCGGCCACAGCGGCCTCAAGCTCCCGGCCGTCTCCCTCGGCCTGTGGCACAACTTCGGCGACGACAAGGCCCTGGAGCCGCAGCGGGCCATCCTGCGCCGGGCCTTCGACCTCGGCGTCACCCACTTCGACCTGGCCAACAACTACGGGCCGCCGCCCGGCTCGGCCGAGCTCAACTTCGGCAAGATCTTCGCCCAGGACTTCGCCTCCCACCGCGAGGAGCTGGTCCTGTCCACCAAGGCCGGGTACCTGATGCACGCCGGGCCGTACGGCGAGTGGGGCAGCCGCAAGTACCTGCTCGGCTCGCTCGACGCCTCGCTGAAGCGGATGGGCGTGGACTACGTCGACATCTTCTACTCGCACCGCTTCGACCCGGAGACCCCGCTGGAGGAGACCATGGGCGCCCTCGCGTCCGCGGTCCAGCAGGGCAAGGCGCTGTACGTCGGCGTCTCCTCGTACACGGCGGAGCAGACCGCCGAGGCGGCGCGGATCCTGCGCGAGATGGGGGTGCGGCCGCTGATCCACCAGCCCTCCTACTCCATGATCAACCGCTGGACGGAGGAGGACGGGCTGCTGGACACCCTGGAGGAGAACGGCATGGGCTGCATCTCCTTCGCGCCGCTCGCGCAGGGGCTGCTGACCGGCAAGTACCTCAAGGGCATCCCGGAAGGCTCGCGGGCCGCCCAGGGCAAGTCCCTCAACCCCGACCTGCTGTCGGACGACGTGCTCCGCCGGCTGACGGGGCTGAACGAGATCGCCGCGCGGCGCGGGCAGTCGCTGGCGCAGCTGGCGCTGAAGTGGGTGCTGCGCGACGAGCGGATGACTTCGGCCCTGATCGGCGCGTCGAGCGTGAAGCAGCTGGAGGAGAACGTGGCCGCGCTGGCCGGTGCGCCGCTGTCGGAGCAGGAGCTGAAGGAGATCGATTCCTTCGCCGTCTCCACCCCCGGCACCAACATCTGGGCCCAGCGCGGCTGACCTGCGCTGATGCGGCGCCCGCCGTCGGGAGCCGGGAGAAACAAAAAACGGGCCGGTCCGTGGGGGGGATACGGACCGGCCCGAGGGGGGGGTTCCACCATAACCCTTCGTAAAGCGTCCTGCGTGCATTGGCGCGCCACGATTACGCTCCGAAACCACCCAGCAGCACTCCGGTGAGTGCGCCGGCCACCATGAAGGGGCCGAAGGCGAAGGGCTGCTTCCGGGCCGCCGGGCCCCGCAGGACAAGGGCGAGGCCGTACAGGGACCCGTAGAGGAAGCCCAGGAAGGCCCCGGCGGACCATACCCCCCACCCGTACCACCCAAGAGCGACCCCCAGCGAGAGCGCCAGCTTGACGTCGCCGAAGCCCATGCCCGCCGGGTTGATCAGGAAGAGCAGCAGGTACCCGGCCGCGAGCGCCGCCCCGCCGAGCAGCGCGAGCCGCCAGGACCCGGCCGCCCCAGGGAGCAGGGCCGCAGCTCCGAGCAGCGCGGCGGCCGCGGCGGCGAGCGGCAGGGTCAGTACGTCGGGCAGTCGGCGCACGGCCCGGTCGACCAGGGCCGGCAGGACGAACAGCGGGGCGAGCCCCACGTACGCCACCACCTCGGGGCGGAGCCCGACGGCGCCGGCGAGCACCGCGCAGACCACCCCGGTCAGGGCGGCGAGGGGCAGCGGCCGCGCCCCGTAGGCGTGCCGGGCCGCCGCGGCCACCGCCGCAGGCCCGGGCACGGCGGCGGGGCCGGGCACGGCCGGGGTGGCCGGGGCGGCGGCAGAGCCCGGAGCGCTGGCGGAGGCCGGGGCGGCGCCAGAGCCCGGGGTGGCCGAGGAGTCCGGGCCTGCGGCGGAGGCCACGGTGGGCCGGCAGCGGGCCGGGCCGAGCCAGCCGGCCAGCGCGTGCCCCTGCGGGCAGCGGTCGCGCCAGGGCTCGCCCGGGGCGACGGAGAGCCGGTACGCGGCGCGGGGCAGCAGCAGCCCGGCGGCGGCGCCGTACCCGGCGGCGAGGACGATCAGCACCACACCCATCCGGCGACGGTAGCCCGCCCCCACCCCCACTTTCAGCCCCTCCGCCCGACCCGGCCCAGCCCTGCCGGCCAACCCGGCCCCGCCGGCGCCTTGAAGCGCTCTTTCAGCCCCGCCGGCGCTTGAGGCGCTCTTTCAGCCCCGCCGGCGTTTGAGGCGCGGGGGCTCGGGGGCCGCGCCCCGCAACGGCGCGGCACGGGCACGGCCCCCTAGGCTGGCCGGCATGGCGAACCCGCGGCACTGGCACGACGGCCCGGCCACCCTGCAGGTCGGCACGGAGCGGATCCCACTGGAGGTCGCCGCCTCCTACCGGGCCCGGACCCGCGGCCTGCTCGGCCGGGACGGCATCGACGGGGCCCTGCTGCTGACCCCCGCAGCGAGCGTGCACACCTTCGGGATGCGGTTCGCGATCGACGTCGCCTACCTGGACCGGCGGCTGCGCGTCATCGCCGTGACCACCACGGCCCCCGGCCGGCTGGGGCTGCCCCGGCCGCGTTCCCGGCACGTCCTGGAGGCGGAGGCGGGCGCGATGGCGGGCTGGGGGCTGCGCGTCGGAACCCCCGTACAGGTGGAAACCGCCCCGCGCCCCGCACCCGGACCCTGACGCGCGGCCGACGGGCGAGACGGGACTGGGCGCGCCGTCGCGCGGGCGGTAGGTTGGGGCGGTTGAGCTGGGGTGTCAGGGGAGCGGCATGACGGAGAACGCGCGGATCAAGGCGCTTGAGCAGATCATGCCGGCGACGCACGGCGCCGACGAGGACATCGACTGGCAGGCGGCCGAGGCCGTCTGGGGTACCCGTTTCCCGGCCGATTTCATCGCCTTCATGGGGCGCTTCGGCGCGGGTTCCATCAACGGCGAGGCGAGCATCCTGCTGCCGCTGCCCAAGGCCGGACTCCAGTGGGACCCGGCAGGGATGGCGGAGGAGACGGACAACGCCCGGCAGATCTGGGAGGCGGAGGGCGGCCGGTCCGCCTTCGACCTGGACCCGGAGTCGGTCATCGCCTGGGGCGTCACCGGCGGGTCCGACATCCTGTGCTGGCTCACCACCGACCCGGACCCGGAGCGCTGGCCGGTCCTGGTGTGCGGGCGGCACACCGCCGACTCCTTCGCCGTGTACCCGTACGGCATGGCCGAGTTCCTCTACCGGCTGTGCTCCGACGAGTTCGACGTGAGTCCCGTCAGCATCACCTTCTGGGACGGCGGGCACCTCAGCTTCGTGCACTGGCGCAAGGCCCAGCGCCGGTGGCAGGAGGGGCGCAATCCGGAGACGGGCGAGCCCGACCCGTACGCGGGCGACTTCCCCGACTAGGACCCGTAGGGCCCGTGGGACCCCCGTAGGACCCATGAGAACCGTCCACCCGTTTTCCGTGACCGGAAACGGGCAATTCGCATGTCTACGCGCGTCCCGACAGTTGATCACATATCGGAAAACACCAGCCGGAAAAGCCCCAGTTGGAGCATTGACCACAAGTACGGCCCCAATGGGGCCAACCGCCCGCCGCCGGGAGAGAATTCCGGCCAACGGGCCATGGAAGTACATCCCCAGCCCGGAGCAACTCATGAGTAGTAACGGGATCCAAAAGAAAATCAGGGGAATACACCCGTGCGACGAAGAATTTTCGGCGCGGCCGCCACCACGGTCGTGTTCGGTCTGCTGATACCACTGTCCGGATGTGGAAGTTCCGAAGACGGTGCAGGTGACAGCGGTACGCTGCGCCTGGTCGCCGCGGAATACGGTGACACCCAGGCCACCAGTTCCAAGGCCTTCTGGGACAAACTGACGGCCGATTTCACCGCCGCCAATCCCGGCATCAAGGTCGAGGTCCAGCTCCTTCCGTGGGCCGACATCGACCGCGAGGTCTCCCGTATGGTCAAGGCCGGCAAAGCACCGGACATGGCCCTGATGGGCTCGTACTCCGACTTCGCGGCCCAGGGCAAGCTCTATTCCGCCGACCAGATCCTCTCGGTCACCGCCGAGGCGAACTTCATTCAGCCGCTCGCCGAGGCGGGCTCGGTCGGCAGCACCCTCTACGGGCTGCCCTTCGTGGCGAGCAGCCGGCTCCTCTTCTACAACGAGGCCCTGTTCACCAAGGCCGGCATCAGCAAGCCCCCCACCACCTGGCCCGAACTCAAGGCCGCCGCCAAGGCACTCAAGGACAAGGGCGTGAAGTTCCCGTACGCCATGCCCCTGGGCCCGGAGGAGGCGCACGCCGAGGCGATGATCTGGGAGCTCAGCAACGGCGGCGGCTACGCCGACAGCAGCGGCAACTACAACCTGGCCTCCGACCAGAACATCAACACCTGGCGCTGGGTCAAGAGCAACCTCGTCGAGCCGGGCCTGACCGGCCCCGTCCCGCCCGCCCAGCTCAACCGCGCCGACGCCTTCGCAGCCTTCCTGCGCGGCGAGGTCGGCATGCTCAACGGCTACCCCTCGCTGGACCACGAGGCGCGCGCCAAGGGCATCGGTGTCGGCGCCGTCGCCATGCCGGTCTCGGACACCCTCGGATCCGGGGAGAACCCGCCGACCGTCGGCGTGGCCGACTGGATGATGGCCTTCAAGCAGAACGGCCAGCGCGAGCAGATCGGCAAGTTCGTCGAGTTCCTCTACCAGGACAAGAACCTGACGGACTTCGCCAGCCGCTACCACCTGCTGCCCTCCACCACCAGCGCCCTGCGCACCCAGGGCGGCGGCGGCCTCAGCAAGAACGACACGCAGTTCCTGACCGCGCTGCGCGGTGCCCAGCTCTACCCGGTGAACGACCCGTCCTGGGTGACGGTCAGCGACACCATCAAGCGCAACATCGGCCGCGCCGTGGAACCGGGCGGCGACCCGAAGCTCGTCCTCGAGGACATCGCCGCCAAGGCGAACCAGGCCTCCAAGAAGCACTGAAGGACCCCCCTGATCGGGACCTTCGACCCCTGCCGCAGCGCACCCCGTGCGGCACCACGGCTGTCACGGCACTTGATCCAAGGCCCGCGGCCCAGTCGCCCGCCGAGCACTCACGAGGTGCGCGGGGCGGCCGGCCCACCCCCCGACCCGCCGGTCAGCGCCGGCCGTTGTCCGAGGCGAACGCCGTGCGGTACTGCTCGCAGCTGGAGTTCCACGGCAGCTTCCCCGTGAGCGTCCCGTAGCCCGAGCGCGTGACCGACCATTCCACCGTGTACTCGCCGGTGTCACACGCGATCCGCTTGCCGCCCTCGATCTTCTCCCGCCCCGTCGCGGGCTTCCCGGTCAGCTCCCGCTCCACCTCCGCCACCTCGGCCCCCTTCGCGCTGCGCAGCACGGCGTGCACGACGATCCGATGCCCGCCCTCCTTGGTGGTCACCGCCTTCTTCACCAGCGCCGAGTCCGACACCGACCAGGCGAATTCGTAACCGGGCTGCCACGCCAGGGTCTTCGGGTCGGGGACCTGCCGCTCGTAGTCCGGGGCGCCCGAGGGGCCGGGGCGGGTGACCGTCTCGTACTGGACCCCCGGGTGGAAGCGGAACTGCCCCTCCACCTTGTGCTTCTCGTCGTTGGTCCACATCGACTTCATGGTCTTCTCGCCGCCGGCCGGGTCCTGGAGGTAGACCGTGCCCTCGGCGGCGGTGGCGGACTGGCCCATGACGGGGGCCAGGGCGCTCGCGGTGGCGGCGAGGGCGAGAGCGGCGATCCGGGTGCGCTTCATGCCCGGCCCAACGGACCGCTCCGGCGGGCCGGAACGACACCGCACGCGCATTCACCCGTACGTGAGAGCCGGCGGGACGGAATATCGCATGATCCACTCCTGTTGAGCCGGGCAGACCCGAGGCAACGAGCTGACGAGCTACAGGGGGACCCCATGGGCACGAGCGTGAACGGCGGCGTACAGGGCACGGTGGCAGCGGGCTGGGAGCCCGTGCGGGAGGCGTTCGCGTCCTTCGTGGCCGCCGAGGCGCACTCTCCCGAGGCGCAGCTGGCGGTGCACCACGAGGGGCGGCGGGTGGTCGACCTGTGGGCGGGTGAGGCCACCGCAGCGGACACCCTGACCGGGGTCTACTCGATCACCAAGGGCGCGGCCCACCTCGTGGTGGCGCTGCTCGCGCAGGACGGCGTCCTCGATCTGGACGCTCTGGTGTCGGCGTACTGGCCGGAGTTCACCGGGCACGGCAAGGAGCACCTGACGGTGCGACAGCTGGTCTCCCACCAGTCCGGGCTGATCAACACCGACGAGGGCTTCGCGTACGACGAGATCGCCGACGACGCGCTGGTCGCGGCCCGGCTGGCGGGCCAGAAGCCGTTCTGGGAGCCGGGCAAGGGCCACGGCTACCACGCCTTCGTGATCGGCGCCCTGACCGGCGAGGTGGTGCGGCGGGTGACGGGCCGCTCGCTGCAGGAGGTGTACGAGGAGCGCGTCCGCGCCCCGTACGGCCTGGACCTGTACCTGGGGCTGCCGGCCGGGGCCGCGGACCGCTGGAAGCCGGTGCTGGAGATGGTGGTGCCGGACGGACAGCCCGTGGGCGGGCCCGTGCCGGAGCTGCTGCCGATCGCCTTCAACGCGCACCGGGAGCCGCCCATGGACCTGGTCACGTACGCCAACCACCCGAAGGTGCTGGAGCTGGGCCCGGCCTCGGCCGGCGGGGTCGCCACGGCGCGCGGCGTGGCGGGCATGTACGCGGCAGCGATCAGCGAGGTGGACGGGCGGGCTCCGCTGTTGGAGCCCTGGATGGCGGCCGCGGTCGCGGAGCTGCACACGCCGGGCGCGGACCTGGTGGCTCCGGAGCCGCACCACTTCGGCCTGGGCTTTCAGCTCCTGCCGACGGTCGGCCCGCGGGCCTTCGGGCACTCCGGCGCGGCGGGCGGGCTGGGCTGGGCCGACCCGGCCACCGGGGTCGCGTACGGGTACACGCGCCGCCGCTACGGCTTCCCGGGCGGGGCGGCGGCGGAGAACCTGGATCTGACGGCGGCGGTGCTGAAGGTGGCCCGGTCGCTGTGACCGGCTGAGGCGGTCCCGGTCCCGGTGCCGGTCCCGCCCCGGAGCTACGCCTGGCCGGTCTCGAAGCGGCTGATCAGGCCGTCGGAGCTGATGAAGAACCGCCAGGCGGTCTGCATCTCGCCCCAGGTGTCGTTGCGGTAGCCGACGACCAGTTCGCGGCCGTCCGGGGACTGGGACCGCACCTCCATGTGGCCGCCGGAGGAGAAGATCTCCTTGTCGGCCCACTGCTGGAGTACGCGGTCCGAGCCGTCGTCGGACATGGTGGCGTCCGGGGTGAGGTTGGCCTCGAAGGCGTTGCGGTCACCGGCGTTGACGGCGGTGACGAAGGCGCGGACGGCGGGGTCGGAGAGCTTGCTCGGCTCGATCACGGGGTCCTCCTGGTCGTACGGACGCACGTACGGGACGGCGTACGCGGCTGCGTGCGGGGCTGCGTGCGGGGCTGCGCGCGCGACCAGGGAACACCGTCGGCGGGACCGGGGCGTCGACCCTCACCCGTTCGCCGCCGGACGGCGTGTCAGACGGGTTCGGGACACGGTCAGGACGGGTCGGGGGCCGTGCGGACCGGGAAACCGGTCGGCCGGCCCTGCTCCTTCAGCCAGGCCAGCACCTGGTCCAGCGCCTCGACGGTCTGGGCGCGGTTGCCGCCGCCGTCGTGGAAGAGCACAGTTGGGCCGTTGCCGAGCTCGCGCTTGACCGCGTCGACGATGGCCGCGACGCCCGGCTTGCCGAAGTCCTTGGTGTCGACGTTCCAGCCGAGGGGCCGCATGCCGTGGGCGGCGGCGATGCGGCGGCTGTCGGGGGTGAACGCCCCGCCGGGGGCCCGGTAGTACTCGACCTTCGCCCCGCCGCCCGCGGCCTCCTCGATCAGCTTCTTCGCGTCCAGGATCTGCTGTTCCTGGTAGGCGACGGGCTTCTTGTCCATGGCGGTGTCGTGGTCCATGGTGTGGTCGCAGAGCCGGTGACCGGCCGCGACGACCTGCTTGACCAGGTCGGGGTGGGCCTTGGCCTGCGGTCCCACCATGCAGAAGGCCGCCTTCACGTCGTGCTCCGCGAGCACCTCGAGAACCTTCGGTGTCCAGCGGGGGTCGGGGCCGTCGTCGATGGTGATGTTCACAGCGTCCGCGCCGTTCTCCGACGCGTGGGCTATGCCCTCGGGTATCCGCTCCCCCGGCTGCTGCCCCTGCGGGCCCGCGGCGCCGGTGTCCTTCTGCCGGGACACGCTCTGGTGCGGGGCGTCATGGCCCGGGTCCACCAGGGTCGTCACCGCCCATATCGTCGCCGCCACGGCGACGGCCGATGCCGCGACGGCCGTGCGGGCCCGGATCCTCTGCCGCTTCGCTTGTGTCGGATCGGTCGTGCGCTTCGCGTCCGTGACGCTCGTCGCCTCCGTAGCGCTCGTCCCGTCCGTCGCGTGCGCCGCGTCCGCCGCGTTCATCTCGTTCGTCGTGCCCTGTTCGTCCATTTCGGGCGTCCCCTCCCCATCCGCCTTGCGAACGTTCTGTGCATCAGGACGTCCGTCACCGCAGAGGGGTTCCAGCCAATTCCCCCATAAATTCCGTGTAATGGGACTTTGGTCCTTGATCGTCCCGAATTCCTGCCCAACGGGAACCACCTGAAACCGTGTCGCCCGCGAGCGGATCGAACCCGCCCCGCGCGCTGCCCGTGTACAGCAAAGGCCCGGCCCCGGTGGATCCGTCCATCCACTGGGGCCGGGCCTGCCTTCGTACCGTTCGCGTCAGTGCGCGAGGGACTCCTGCGGCGCCGGGGCGGACGCGCCGCCCTTGCCTTCTCCGCCCTTGCCCTTGGCCTCACCCTCGCCGTCACCGTCGCCGTCACCGTCGGCCGGGGCCGCGCCCCGCAGCGGGACCTCCTTGACGAACCAGGCGGCCAGGAAGCCCAGGAGGGCGACGGCGGCGCCGAGCACGAACGCGGAGTGCGTACCGGAGGCCACCGCGTGCTGGTAGGCGTCGCGTACGGCCTCGGGCAGCTTGGCCAGGCTCGCGGCGTCCAACTGGGCGGAGCCTGCGGCTCCGGCGGCCTCCGGGCCCAGCCGGTCGGCCATGGTGTTCGTGACCTGGGAGGTGAAGAGCGAACCCATCAGGGCCACTCCGAAGGAGCCGCCGAGCGTACGGAAGAGGGTGGAGGAGGAGGACGCGACGCCCATGTCCTTCATCTCGACGCTGTTCTGCGCGACCAGCATGGTGATCTGCATCAGGAAGCCGAGGCCGGCGCCGAGGATGGCCATGTACACGCCGGAGACCAGGCGCGAGGTGCCGGTGTCCATCGTCGCGAGCAGGAAGAGCCCGACGACCACGAGGGCGCCGCCGATGATCGGGTACATCTTGTACTTGCCGTTGTTGGTGGTGGCCCGGCCCACGACCAGCGAGATCACCATCATCGAGAGCAGCATGGGCAGGAGCAGCAGGCCCGAGTTGGTGGCGGACGCGCCCTGCACCGACTGCTGGAACAGCGGCAGGTAGACGACTCCGCCGAACATCGCGAAGCCGACCAGGAAGCTGATCACGGACATCAGGCTGAAGTTGCGGCTGCGGAAGATGTGCAGCGGCATGACCGGCTCGGCGGCCTTGGTCTCGGCGTAGAGGAACGCGGCGGTCGAGACCACGCCGACGATGATCAGGCCGATGATCTCGGCGGAGGCCCAGGCGTACTCGGTGCCGCCCCAGGTCGTCAGCAGCACGGTGGAGGTGATGGCGACGGTGAGCAGCGCCGCGCCGAGGTAGTCGACCTTCGGGCGCGTCTGGTCGGTCCGCTTGGGCAGGTGCAGTACGGCGGTGACCATGGCGAGCGCCACCGCACCCAGGGGGAGGTTGATGTAGAAGGACCAGCGCCAGCCCCAGTGGTCGGTGATGGTGCCGCCGACCAGCGGGCCGCCGATCATGGCGAGGGCCATCACGCCGGCCATCATGCCCTGGTACTTGCCGCGTTCGCGGGGCGGGATCAGGTCGCCGATGATCGCCATGACGCCGACCATCAGACCGCCGGCGCCGAGGCCCTGGATCGCGCGGAAGCCGATCAGCTGACCCATGTCCTGGGCCATGCCGCTGAGCGCGGAGCCGATCAGGAAGATGACGATCGAGGTGAGGAAGGAGCCCTTGCGCCCGTACAGGTCGCCGATCTTGCCCCAGATGGGGGTGGAGGCCGCGGTGGCCAGCGTGTAGGCGGTGACCACCCAGGAGAGGTGCTCCAGACCGCCGAGCTCGCCGACGATGGTGGGCATGGCGGTACCGATGATCATGTTGTCGAGCATGGCGAGCAGCATCGCGATCATGAGCGCCATGAGCACGACCCGCACGCTGCGCGGCTTCACCGCCGCATCCACCTCCCCCGAGGCCTTCGTCGCCTTCACCGTGTCACCCATGTCCACTCCCCCAGGCACGTCTTCCCGCACCGGCACTTACTTGCCGACCGGCTAGTTCATTACAATGGGGACGGTAGACCCGCAACTAGCCGGGCGTCAAGTAAGTAACTCCGAGGAGAGCCATGTCCACCAGCGGTCCGCAGCAGCGTCGCGGCAACACGCGTCAGCGCATCCAGGACGTCGCGCTGGAGCTCTTCGCCGAGCAGGGTTACGAGAAGACTTCGCTGCGCGAGATCGCGGAGCGGCTGGAGGTCACGAAGGCGGCGCTGTACTACCACTTCAAGACCAAGGAAGACATCATCATCAGCCTCTTCGAGGACCTCACCCGGCCCATCGACGAGCTGATCGCCTGGGCGGAGAAGCAGCCGGGCTCCCTGGAGACCAAGCAGGAAGTACTGCGGCGCTACAGCCGGGCGATGGCGGCGGGCGCCCCGCTGTACCGCTTCATGCAGGAGAACCAGGCGACGATGCGCATGCTGACCATCGGCGAGACGGTCAAGAAGCGGCTGTTCCGCCTGGTGGAACTGCTGCGCACGGACGACGGCCCGCTGACGGACCAGGTCCGCTGCGTCAGCGCCCTGTTCACGCTGCACGCCGGAATGATGTTCCTCCAGCACGTGGAGGGCGACCCGGAGGAAACCCGCCAGGCCGCCCTGGAGGTCGCCATCGACCTCATCACCCAGGCCCACCACCACCAGGCGTGAGACCCCGCAGGCCGATCCCGCGGGACGACCCTGGGGGGGGTAGGTACCCGTACTCATGTCCTGTCATTCGAATCTCCGTACGGTATGGGGGTTCTGGTGGCGTGTGATGTGGGAGGGAAACATGGGGCTCAGCCCCGAGTGGGAGAAGCTGTTCGAGGCTTCGCCCCGGATGAACTTGGCCTCGGCGAACCCACCCGGAGGGGGCGGCGGGGGCGGCGGCAACAAGGACCTCGATGTGAGCCAGAGTCCGTGGACCAGCGCCTCCGGCGTGTCCGCGGAACTCACTGTCACCACCAGCACAGCCCTGACCCGGCTGGACAGCGCGCACGAAGGCGTCGTCCCCACCCTCGAAGGCTTCATGCTGCCCGCGGTTCTCGGAGAGGTCCGCACGTCCTGGAAGGGCCGCCTCGAGGACGTCCGGGCCGAGTGCACGCGGCTGGAGGGCTCGCTGAAGACCGCGGGCAAGGAGTTCGGCGAGGTCGACCACCGGGTGAAGGGCGGCTTCGACGCCCTCCACCCCGACGGCGCGGACGGCCAGCACCGCGCGGACAAGGGCCGGTAGCGCCCGATGATGACCTGGCAGCACCTGAAGGACCTCAAGCGCACCGAGTACGAGGAGGCGGCGGACGGCTGGGGTGAAGTCAGCAGCCACGCCTACGCGGCCAAGGAGCGCGTCGAGAACGAGATGCTTGCGAAGCTGCGTGACACCCAGACCGCGCAGACCGCCGACGCGGCCCTCGGCGACCTGAGCCGGCTGGCCCGCAACTTCCAGTACATCCACGCCGAGTGCGGGCTCGTCCGTACGGCCCTGAACGGCTTCGCCGCCGAAGTGGCCACTCCGCAGAGCCTCCTCAAGGCGGCACTGGAGGACGCCGAGGGCTACGGCTTCACCGTCCACCAAGACGGCTCGGTCTCCTACCCGGCCGGCGCCCCGTCCAGCCCGTACCTCAAGCCCGCCGAGGCGGGCACGGCCGGCCCGACCCCCGGCGGCCCGCTGCTCCCGGGAGCCCGCAACCCGCTGTCCCCCGCGCCGAACGGGGGCCTGGTCATCAACCCGAACAAGGCCAAGGCCGAGGGCATCGCGCAGCGCATAGCCTCCGCCTGCCGCACGGCGGCGGAGATCGACTCCCGCTACCGCACCACCCTCTCCGAGCTCAAGGTGGAGCGCGGCCTGCGCGTCGACGACAAGGTCTGGGCGGACGCGGCGAAGGACCTCCAGCGCACGCGCGACGCCGCCGGCAAGTACCTCAAGGACTCGGACATCCCGCACGGCAAGTCCCCCGCGGAGAACACCGCTTGGTGGAACGGCCTCAACCAGGAGCAGCGGGACGAGTACATCTCCCTCTACCCCGCGAGCGTCGGCGCCCTGGACGGCATCCCGTCGGAGGTCCGCGACACGGCGAACCGCGTCGTCCTCGCCGAGACGCACGGTACGCGCCAGGTGGAACTGGACGCCTGGCGCGGCAAGGAGCCGCCCCGGTACGAGAAGTACATCAGCCCGATCACCGGCCGCGAGGTCAAGGGCGCGCAGATCGAGTCGAAGGCGTGGAAGGAGTGGGACGAGAAGCGCAAGGAGATGCAGGGCCGGCTGGACGGGATGCAGCACGTCCAGGACCGGCTCACCGAGTCCGAGGCCGACAAACGGCCCGAGGGCTACCTCCTGGGCTTCGCCGACACCAAGAACGGCCAGGCCATCGTGTCGATCGGCAACCCGGACACGGCGGACAACGTGGTGACGTACGTGCCGGGGACGTACTCGACACTGGCGGGCATCGGCGGTGACCTCCAGCGGGCTGAGCTGCTTCGGGCGGAAACGCACCGCCAGGATCCCGACCGGCAGACGGCTTCGATCCTCTGGCTCGGCTACGAGGCGCCTCAGAGCATCGTGCCGGAGGCCGCCAGCGACAGTTGGGCCAACGACGCGAAGGAACCGCTGAGCCGATTCCTCACGGGGGTCGACACCGCCCACACCGGCGGCCCGGTGAACTCCACCGTCCTCGGCCACAGCTACGGGACGCTGGTCGCGGGCAAGGCCCTGGCCGAAAACCCCGACCTGCCCGTGGACAACGTCGTCTTCGTGGGCAGCCCGGGCGTGGGCGTGGACCACGCGAAGGACCTGGGGGTCCCGCCGGACAAGGTGTGGGCGGCCACGGCCGATCACGACCTCATCAACTGGGCCCCGTCACCCAACGCGGTCGCCGGCGCGTGGCTCGGGCCCCTCTACCCGCCGGGACTCATCGAGCTTCTCGATGATCACTCCATCCTGTACGGGACGGACCCGTCCACGGATGACTTCGGCGGCCGGACCTTCGGTGTGGCCCCCGGCAAATCGGTCGGCGAGGGTGGGGAGCTCATGCCCGCGCACTCGCAGTACTGGGAGGACGACTCCCTGAGAGCCATGGGCGGCATAGTGACAGGGAAGAAATCATGAACCTCCGAAGAGTTGTGGCATCGGGAGCGCTCCTTGTGCT
Organism: Streptomyces sp. NBC_01408; assembly: GCF_026340255.1. Lineage (GTDB taxonomy): Bacteria > Actinomycetota > Actinomycetes > Streptomycetales > Streptomycetaceae > Streptomyces. Next base: position 539,138 of record NZ_JAPEPJ010000001.1, read on the forward strand.
GATGGGAACGACGGCCGCGTGCGCCGGCCAGGAGGAGCCGACGGAGAAGGTGGCCATGAACGAGCAGCAGGCCGTATCGCGTGCCAAGGAGATCGTCCAGCAGGCGGTGGCCAGCCTGTCTCCGCAGCCCACCTTGCAGCCGGTGGGACGCCAGGGGCCCGGCGCCTGCCTCGCCGATTACGGGGTCAGCACGCGAGCCCAGGTAGGCGTCTCCTACCAACTGACGAACGTGCCCGGCTCCGCTGCAAAGGACCTCCTCGGTCAGGTCCGGGACGCCTGGGTCGCGCAGGGGTACAAGTTCAAGACCAAGGAGGGCGAGGGCGACTGGGCCAAGCCGGACCCCTACATCAGCATGCGCACCGAGCCCGACAACTTCTGGATGAGCGGCGGCGTCGGCATCACGAACGCGGCCACCGGCGAGGGCATCGCCCACATCACCATCCACTCCCCCTGCTACCCCAAGCCCGAGCAGAGCGCCTCCCCCTCCCCGCAGGCACTGTCGCAGTCGCAGTCCGGGGACGAGGCCTCGCAGCAGGCGGTGCTCGCACACTCCAGCCGGATCTACGACGCCCTGCGCGTCCGGCACGACGCGGCGGGCGGCGGGAACCTGCGTACGGTCGAGAACGAGGGCTCGACCTACGTCCACCACGCCTGGGCGACCGAACCCCTGGCCGAAGACCGGGCGGCCCGGGCTATGGCACGGGCGCAGGGGTACTTCGAGGGCTCCGGCTGGCGGGTCCGCAGCGTCGCGGGCCGCATCATCGCCCTCAACCCTGCCGACGAAGTGGCGGCCCAGCTGGCCCGGGCCGATGACGGCGGCCTGAACGTCGGCGTCACCGGCCCGGCCACCCCCGTGCTCCACACCGCGCCTTCGGCATGAACCGCCGCAGAGCCATGGCATCGGGAGCACTACATACCGGATGACCATCGCCAACAGCGTCACGGACTCAGCCGAGTCGGCGGTTCTCGGCGGTGATCGGGACGTCGTTGATGCTGGCCTCGCGGCGGCTCATCAGGCCGTCGGGGGCGAACTCCCACTGCTCGTTGCCGTGGCTGCGCCACCACTGGCCGGTCGCGTCGTGCCACTCGTACGCGAAGCGGACGGAGATGCGGTTGCCGGTGAAGGCCCAGAGCTCCTTGCGCAGCCGGTAGTCGAGCTCGCGCTGCCACTTGTCGGCGAGGAACGCGCGGATCTCGGCGCGGCCGGTCAGGAAGCGGTCGCGGTTGCGCCAGACCGAGTCCTCGGTGTACGCGAGGGCGACGCGCTCGGGGTCGCGGCTGTTCCAGGCGTCCTCGGCGGCCTGGACCTTGGCACGGGCGGATTCCTCGGTGAAGGGCGGCAGGGGCGGACGGGTCGGGTGGTGGGTCGGATGGGTCACGGCAAATCCTTCCACAGGCGAGAACGATCGTTCTCCACCGTACGAGAACGACCGTTCTCCCCGCAAGCGAAAACGGGCTACCCTGCCCTCATGGACGACGAAGAGGCACGGACCCGACTACTGGACGCGGCGGAGGAGCTGTTCTACCGGCATGGCATCCAGGCGGTGGGCATGGACCGCATCCGCACCGCCTCCGGAGTCCCCCTCAAGCGCCTGTACCGGCTCTTCCCGGCGAAGGAATCGCTGGTCACGGCCTACCTGGAGCGCCGCGACCGCCGCTGGCTGGACTCCCTGCGCGGCGCCGCGCTCGCCCCGGCGGAGCCGCGGGCACGCGTCCTGGCGGTGTTCGATTGGCTCGCGGAGTGGTTCTCCGAGCCCGGCTTCCGGGGCTGCGCATTCCTCAACACGTACGGGGAACTCGGCGCGGCCGCGCCGGAGATCGTCCACGTCCACAAGGCGGAACTCCACGCCCTCCTGGCCGAACTCGCCCCCGCCCCGCCCGCCCTCGCCGACCAGCTCCTGATCCTGGCCGAGGGCGCGACGACGGTGGCCGCCCTGAGCCCCGGGCCGGAGCCGGCCCACCGGGCGCGCGAGGTCGCGGAGCTCCTCCTCGCGAAGTGACGCAGGTCAGTGGGCCGGTTCGGCCGACTCCCCGCCCCGGCCGGGTACGGATACTCACGACAGGACCCCGGTTCCCCCGGACCATGGGAGGAGTCCACGCCTCCGGGGAGAACCGATGACCGCTCGCACGCTCGTCCGCCTCACCTTCGCGAACCCCGCCTCGGCGATCTACCTGGGCCTCGTCGGCGTCGCCGTGGCCATCGCGACGGCCGTCACGCTGTTCGCCGCGGACCCCGGATTCATATGGGTGCTGCCCGCCCTCTCCGCGTTCCCGCTGTTCCTCTTCGTGACGCTGGCCGAGGGAACGATCCGAGGGGAAGGCCAGCCCGAGACATGGCTCTTCCTCACCGAGCTCGTCCTCTGCGTACTGGCCCAGTCGCTCGCCCTCGGCACGATCGTAGAAGCCTCCCGCGGCCGCCTCCGGCGCGGGACTCCCCGCACTCCGACCCGCTAGTCGGACGCGCCCGCACCCATGACCGGGGGCCCGGCGGGCAAGCGGGAGGCCGTCTCGCACTTGATGCGCACCATGCGCCGGTCAGCCCGCGAGGTACGCAGCGGCCCCGGACCTCGGCAGGCTCGCCCAGGTCCGGCTCCCACCACCGGGCTCGCAGGACTCCCCGAAGCCCCAGGCCCCGCCGCACTCCCGGACCACCGCGCCCATGAGCCGCAGCACCGCCCGCCGCCGGGGATCGCGTGGGTGGCCAGCCGGGGGTGGGCGTGGGGCGCGTGGCCGTCGTAGACGGTCAGCCGGAGGGAGTCGTCCCGGTAGCGGACGGACAGGTACAGGCTCCGTCCGGGGTCCAAGTGCCAGGCCGCGGAGACCAGTTCCCGGATAGGGGTGGACAGGGGCGGGAACAGCTACATCGCCATCGCCGGCCGGGAAGACACGTACCTCACCGACTCGGCGGACGCCCTCCGTCAACTGATCCGGGACATCAAGGCCGGCAAGGCCGACCACCTGCTGGCCGACTGAGGCCACGGCTCCGGTCACCCGCCGGGCTCCTCGCCGATGCGGCTATCGGCGATACCCGGCAGGGTGGTCGTCGGCGTCAGCCGCCCGAGGTGCGGGGGAAGGTGATCTCGACGCGGCGGTTCTTCTTGCGGCCTTCCTCGGTGCCGTTGTCGGCGATCGGGTAGTCCTCGCTGTACCCGCGCACGTCGAACACGACGCTCGGATTGGTCACCGTCTTGGCCAGCTCCGCCTGCACTGCGTCGGCCCGCTGCTTGGACAGCTCCTTGCCGTGCTCGTAGCTGCCCTGGTCGTCGGTGAAACCGAAGACCCGGACGCGGGTCGCCTTCTGCTGGTTGATCTCGTTGGCGATGGCCTGGATCCGGGCGGCCGCCTGCGCGTTGAAGACGGCACTGTTCTCGGGGAACAACACCTCGGACTGCAACGCCATCATGACGGTCTGGTTGGTCTCCTGCCGCCGCTGCTCGCCACCGAGGTCCTCGACGACCTCGGCGATGTCGAGCACCTTGACGGGCGCGAGCGTCCCGCCCTGCGGGATCTTCAGCCCGGGCGAGTTCGAGTCGATGGGCACGGGCGCGGAGGCGGACGGCTCGGTGCCGGGGGGTGCGGAGGGCTTGACGTCATCGGCGTACGCCGCTGTCGCGCCGATGATGTGGGCCCCGGCGATGACGAGCCCGGCGACGGCCGTGGCGGCGGCGATGCGGTGGCGTTGGGTCACTATGGTCATGGCGTCACCCGGAAATCTTGATGGTTGCCGTGGCGAAGGTGGGCAGCGTGAAGTCGACCTCGGTGGTGGTGGCGGGGGGTGCGGGGAACTGGGCGAAGAAGGGGATGGTTGCACCCGCCTTCACGCGGGAGACTCCCGTGGTACACAGGCACCTCCCCTCCGTGTCGCGCAGCACGTAATACCTCTTCTTCCCGGCGCGGTCCACCAATGTTGCACCTGCTACAGACTCGCCGCCGGTGGTCAGTTCATTGCCACGCCAGACAGCGGTACCTGTGAAGTCCTTGTCTGCCGAATTCTTGATCTGCCCGCTGACCGTAAGGAAGCCGCCTGCGTCGCGGTTCACTGAATTGATCACCATGGAAATGCCGCCCTCTCCGGTCACCGTCGCAAGTACTTGGGCGGGATCGGAGGTCTGACTCGTGCTGGGCGCAGGCGCCGAGGCATCGCTGCCAGCCTTGGGGGTGGACGACTTCTGCGGCTCCGCAGACTTCTTGCCATCGCCACCACCACATCCAGCCAGCATGAGGGTCAAGACCGCCGCAACCGCTACGGCCGCTCCCCCGCGGACGTTCACCACGTGCCGCATGCTCATCAACGCCGCTTCCTTGTCTGTCGTTCGCTGTCAGTCGACCAGTCGCACGGCGAAGAGCGTCCTCGCCAAGCTGCTCCAGGTTTCGGGTTTCGCAGGATCGAACTTGATGACGTCGCCGCCCTTGCACTTGAACTCGACCGAAGGGGGCTTCGCCTCGCCGCCAGGCAAAGGCGAGGACGAGGGTGTAGGCGACGGCGATGGCGCCGGGGAGGGTTCCACCACACCCAACTGACAACGGGGTTCGATGACCGCTGTGGCGTCGGCCGTCCCCTGTTGGCCGCTGACCCCCGGGACCACAGAGTCACCAACGGTGCGTGTCGTCGTCACCTCGACCGTGAATCGGGGCAGGGCGGGATCACACTGGGCCGTCGCAGCATTGCGCGTTGCGAAATCGTGGGCTGCGTCGCACGCGCCATCGTCATCCAGGAACGCCCCCTCAAGTACCTTCTTCCACTCTTCAGGCTTGAGGGTCAGGAGATCCACCCCCGGCACCAGGTGATCTCTGGCGTCACGAGCCGCTGCCAGTGCCGCGGCATCAGCAGCGCCTTGAGCATCGCTCCGCACGGTCGACGCTTGCCCGACGACGAAGAACGCCAGCGCAGCAAAGAGCAGCCCCGCCACCACCACGATGTAGATGGGGAACGCCTGCCCTCGGTCACCGAGTCTGCTGGCCGTCACTTGCCCGCAGTGATACCCGTGATCTGATCCTTGATCTTCGTGGTGATGTCCTGACCGATACCCGTACCGACGATCGCGCCGATGATCACCACGACCACCAGGATGATTCCCAGGTACTCGAACGCCGTCTGGCCCCGATCCCCCGTGCCCTTGCTCCCGTACCGCTTCCGCATCCTTGCCAGGGTGTTCTGCAACATGAGGGTTTCCTCCCGGGCCGGTGCCGCTGTCGATTTGCGGACAGTACGGCCAGTGACCGGTCGTTACCAAGGGTCCCGGGGCCCAATTACGGACCCACTGCGCAGTCCGTCTACCCATGACCGGTCACTCCTGGACGGGCGGTTCCCAGCCAGCGGGCTATGGCCTCGCTGCGGGTGGTGGTCTGGAGTTTGGCGAAGATGCGGTTGATGTGGTTCTTGACCGTCTTCTCGCTGATGAAGCAGGCGGCGGCGATCTGCTGGTTGCTCATTCCGGATGCGATGAGGTCCATGATCTCCACCTCCCGAGAACTCAGGCCGAATTCCACAGAGTTGTGCATGCGCTCAGTAGACTGTGCCACAACTCGTTGCGGTTGCGAAGAGGTACGGAGTTCCGCGAGCAGCGCGCTCGCCGCCGTCGGACTGAAGTGGGGGCGGCCCTCGCGGACGTCGCGGACCGCGCGGAGCAGGTCGTCGGCCGTGAACTCGCCGTGGACGAGGTAGCCGCCCGCGCCCAGCAGCAGGGCCTCCCGGACGATGTCGGCCTCCTGGCTGTACGTCAGCATCAGGACCGGCGCCAGCCGGACCAGGTGGGGCAGGGCCGAGATGCCGTCCACGCCCGGCATCCGGACGTCCAGCAGGACCACGTCCGGCGCGTGCCGGCGGGTCAGGCTGAGGGCCTCGCGGCCGTCCGCCGCCTGGGCGATGACCTCCAGGTCGGGGGAAGTGGACAGGAGCGCGGCCAGTCCCGCCCGGACCACCGGGTTGTCGTCCGCGATCAGGACGTGGAGCGGCATCACGGGCTCCCCCGCTCCGGGGTCAGGGCCGCGACCAAGAGGTCGAGGCGGACCCGCGTACCCGGACCGGGGCCGGAACCGGGGCCAGTCGCCGTACCCGGGCCGGAAGCCGCACCCGCACCCGCACCCCGGCCGGACCACGCGCCCCGGCCGATGGTGAGGGTGGCTCCGATGGTCTTCGCGCGTTCCGTCATGCCGAGCAGACCGAAGTGGCCCTCACGGTGCAGAGCGGACGGGTCCGGCGCCCCGTCGGGGAGGCCTCGGCCGTCGTCCTCGACCGTCACGGTGAGGCGCGGGCCGTCGACGGCGGCCTCGACCACCACGCGCCGCGCGTCCGCGTGGCGGCGGGCGTTCTCCAGGGCCTCGGAGACCACCGCGACGAGGTGCCGGGCCACCGCCGAGGGGACCACCGGCAGGACGCCCGACACCCTGAACTCCACGCCGTCCCCGGTGCACAGCGCGCGCAGTTCGGAGGTGAGGGAGATCCCCGGGGCGTCGAGGTCGAGGTCCCGGCGGAGGTCGGTCAGCAGGGCGCGGGACTCGGCCGCCGCGCGCCGCGCCGCCCCGGCGATGAGTTCGGCCTGGTGGCGGGCGGCCTCCGGGTCGGTGGTGCGGGACAGGGCGTCGGCCGCCAGGGCCAGGCCGTGCAGGGTCTTGGACACCGAGTCGTGCATCTCCCGGGCCAGGTGGTCGCGTTCGGCCCGTACCGCCTCGGCGACCGCCAACCGGGCCCGGGTCTGCGTCAGGGCCCGGCCGGCCGACCCGAAGCGGAAGAGCAGGTCGCGCAGGCAGGCACCCGCCGCCCCCGCCAGCAGGCACAGCGTGGCCAGCAGCAGCCCGTCGGCCACCAGGGCCACGGCGACCGCCTGTACGGCCGCGTAGGGGGCCGAGCCGCGCCAGCCGTAGACCAGCCCGGCCAGCAGCGGGGTGCAGACGCAGACGAGGCCCAGCGGGGACTCGGGCGTCGCCGTGACCAGCAGCAGCGCGCTGAGGGCCATGTCGGGGGCCAGCAGCCAGCGGTGGCGCAGCAGCAGCGGGCCGAACCGCTCCCAGTCGCGGAACAGGGCGTACGAGACCATGAACGTGAGCAGCACCGCCCCGCCCACGAGGTACGCCGGTCCCCCGGGCGCCGCCCCGCCCAGCGCAAGCGGCGCACCCAGCGCGATCATGACCAGGCGGAACGCGAAGACCTGGCGGCACAGCGCCTGGAGGGCGTTCACCTGGAGGGACCGCTCAGGCCCCGCCGCACCGGCGAACCGCCCCGCCGCGCCAGTCGGCCCCGCAGCCGCCCGCCCCAGCCCCGTCAGTGCCGTGATGCCCAGTGTGGCCGCCATGGCTCACCCGCCTCCGAACAGGGCGCCGAAGTCGACGTCCGCCCCGTAGACGAACCCGCAGACGAGCAGGATGAGCGTGCCGGGCAGCATGAACATGGTGACGGCGAAGGTGGCCTTGGGGACGGCCCTCGCCGCGCGCCGGCGGGCGTTCTGGGCGTCCGTACGGCGCATGTCCTCGGCGATCGCGATCAGCGTCTCCACGATGGGGGAGCCCAGTTCCTCGCCCTGCTGGAGTGCGGTGACGAACTGCGCGACCTGCTCCGAGTCGTTGCGCCGCCGCAGCTCGTCGAAGGCCTGGCGGCGGCTGACACCCATGTCCATCTGCTGCAGGGTGATGCGGATCTCGTCGGACCAGGGGCCGTCGTACTTGTCCGCCACCCGGTCCAGCGCCTGCCGGAAGCCGAGGCCCGCGCTGACCACGACGGCCAGCACGTCCAGGAAGTCCGGCAGGGTGCGCTCGATGTGGTCCCGGCGGACCCGGATCGCCGACCACAGGCCGGCCTCGATCCAGAACAGGCCGAAGGCGACCATCAGCAGCGCGGGCACCAGCTGCCCGTTGATCAGCATCGAGAAGGCGCCCAGGGCGCCGAGGAACCCGTACACGGCGCGGCGCGCCGCGTAGCGGTCGATGGTCAGGCCCGCCGGGTTGCCGGCCATGTCGATCTGACGGCGTTTGCGCGCGACCTGGTTGGGGCCCATCAGGCGCAGGATCAGCGGGGCCCAGCGGATGCCCATGCGGTCGACGACGGAGCCGACCGCCGTCGTGCGCGTGGCGCCGACCTCCAGGGCGAGGGCGAGGTCGGTGGGCAGTTTCACGTCCGCGCGGTAGAGGCGGATGCCGTGGAAGGCGCCGAGGACCGACAGGGCCACGATCAGCGCGAGGAGGAGTTCGATCATCGTCCCGGGCCCCTCACACGTCGATCTTCGAGAGGCGGCGGATGAGCAGGAAGCCCAGGGTGAACAGGCCGAGCGAGACCAGTACGGCCGTCTGCCCGATGAAGGCGCCCGTCATCCGGTCCAGCGCCCCCGGCATCATCATGTCCACCAGCAGCAGGGAGCCCAGGCCCATGGCCGGGACCAGGTACGCGGTCACCGTGACCTGGGACAGCTGGGTGCGGATCTCGCGGCGGGTCTCCTTGCGCTGTTCCAGGGTGACCGTGAGGTTGCGCAGGCTGTCCACGATGGCGCCGCCCGCCCGGGCGGACAGGACGAGGGTGGAGACCAGGACGACCAGTTCGCGCGAGGGCAGCCGCTCGGTGAGCTCGCCGAGGGACTCCTCGATGGAGTGGCCGACGGCGAGCCGGTCGGCTACGCGGGCCAGTTCCTCGCCCGCCGGGGCCTCCAGCTCCTCGGCCGCGAGGCCGATGGCGGTACGCAGGGCCAGTCCGGCCTGGGTGGCGTTGGCGAGGATGCGGGCCAGTTCGGGGAGCTGGTTGATGAACCGCTCCGTGCGGCGCGTGCGCTGCCAGTTGAGGAAGGCGTCGGCCGCCCAGACGCCGATCGCGCCCGCCACCGGGCCGAAGAACGGCGCCAGGAACGAGGCGGCGATCAGCCACACCCCGGCGATGCCGGACAGCATGTAGACGAAGAACTCGCCGGGCGTGAGGTCCAGGCCGGTCGTCGCCAGTTTCCGTTCGATCCGCCGGCCCAGTGCGGTCCTGCGCAGGCGCCGGTCCACTGCGGGGAAGCGCCGACGGCGGCCCGTGGGCTCCGGGGCTCCGCTCGCCGAGAGGCGTTCGATGAGGGCGGCGCGCTGGGCCCGGCCGGCGGAGTACGCGTGCACGCCGAGGACGACGAGCAGGCAGGCCAGGAGCGTGGCGCCGAGGGTCAGGAGGACGAGTGGGTTCACAGGGCGGTCCGGGTGATGCGGGTGGCGAGGGGGTCGTCGGGCAGGGCGACGCCGAAGGCCTGCGGGATCGGCTGGTTGTTCATGTAGAGGCGTTCGGCGATGCGGCGCGGCAGCGGGTAGTACTCGAAGTAGCCGTGGACGCGCCCGTCCGGCCCCATGGGCTGGGCGGCGAACCGGCAGACGGTCGTGATGCGGAAGGGTTCGCGGCCGTGCGACTCCAGGATGGAGATCTCGGTGACGCGGCGCGAGCCGTCGCCGAAGCGGGTCAGCTGGACGACGACGTTGACGGCGCTGTTGATCTGGTCCTGGAGCGCCTCGAAGGGCACTTCCACCTCGGACATCGAGGCGAGGGTCTGGAGGCGCATCAGGGCGTCCTCCGCACTGTTGGCGTGGACGGTGGCCAATGAGCCGTCGTGTCCGGTGGACATGGCCTGGAGCATGTCGAGGGTCTCGCCGCCGCGGACCTCGCCGACGATGATGCGGTCGGGGCGCATGCGCAGGGAGTTGCGTACGAGGTCGCGGATGGTGATCTGGCCCTTGCCCTCGACGTTCGCCGGGCGCGATTCGAGGCGGATCACATGGGCCTGCTGGAGCTGGAGTTCGGCCGAGTCCTCGATGGTGATGATGCGTTCGCCCTCCGGGATCAGGCCGGAGAGGGCGTTGAGGAGGGTGGTCTTGCCGGTGCCCGTGGCCCCGGAGACGATCACGTTCATCTTCGCCTGGACCAGGCCCGACAGCAGGAGCAGCATCTGCTCGTCGAGCGAGCCGAGGCCGATCATCTCGTGCAGGGTGAAGGCGCGCGGGAAGCGGCGGATGGTGAGGGTGGCGCCGGTCAGGGAGAGCGGCGGGATGATGACGTTGACGCGCTCGCCGCTGGGAAGGCGGGCGTCGACCATCGGATTGGCCTCGTCGACCCGGCGGTTGACGGTGGAGACGATGCGTTCGATGGTCTGCATCAGCTGCTCGTGCGAGGCGAAACGGATGGGCAGCTGCTCGACGCGTCCGGCCCGCTCGACGAAGATCTGGTCGGGCCCGTTGACCATGATCTCGGAGATCGAGGCGTCTTCGAGGAGCGGTTCGAGCACACCGAGCCCGAGGGCCTCGTCGACGACCCGGCGGATCAGCTGCGCCCGCTCGACGGTGGAGAGGACCGGCCCCTCGCGGCTGATGATGTGGCCGAGTACGCGCTCCAGCCGGGCCCGGCGCTCGGCGGGCGCGAGCGCGGACATCTCGGCGAGGTCGATCTCCTCCAGCAGCTTGGCGCGGTAGGAGGAGACCAGCCGGCCGTCCTCGCGCGGGCTGTGGCGGTCGTCGGGGGTGTTGACCCGGGAACGCAGGCTCATGGTCCGGTCACCTTCGGGTCGTCGTTGGGCATGACTGCGGTGGCCACCGCGGCCTCCAGGTCCAGGCCGGGCACGATGGCCTTGATCTCGATCCTCGCCACCGCGGTCACGGCGTCGGCGTCCTTGGTCACCGTGACCTGCGCGCCGAGGCTCGCCTTGACCGCCGCCGCGCCCGCCGCCGCGCCGCCGCCGCCCTTGCGGGCCTCCACGCGGGCGGCCGTACGGGCGGCCGTGTCGGCCTGCTCGTGGACGTACGCGACCCAGCCCAGCTGGATCCCGCACAGTGCGACGAACAGCAGGATCGGCACGAAGCCGATGTACTCGATCGCCACCTGGCCCCGGTCTCCCCGGTCGGAGCGCATCCGCCTCTTCACGTCAGCCCGCCTCCCTCTCCATCGCCGCGCCGCCCGTGCCGTCGATCGAACCGAAGTTGAGCGAGGGGTGCAGGACGGGGATGCTGAGCGTGACCGTCGCCTTGTAGATGTCGCCCTGTGCGCCGCAGCTCACCTTCAGGTCCCAGGCACCCCCGATGTGTTCCCCGGCCGCCGCCGCGCACGCGCTGTCCCCCTTCACCGCGCCCGCCCGCGCCGCCTCGTCCGCCGCGTTCCCCGCCAGGGAGAAGGCGTACCCGATCAGTACGGACTCCCACACCGCCGCGACCAGCAGCAGGATCAGCGGCACCGTGCCGACGAACTCGATCGCCACCTGGCCGCGGTCCCCCCGGTCGCGGCGCCGGGGTCTGCGCGCCGCCGGCACCGGTCAGCCCTCCCGGCCGCGGCGCAGACGGGCCACCGGGCCGGACACGCGGACGGCCAGGGAGGTGCCCGGCGAGCCGCCGGAACCGGCCGGTCCGGCGGAGCCCGCGGAGCCCAGGGCCTTCGGAGAACGCTGAGCGCCCGCCGCGGCCTCCGGGGCGGCCAGCAGCCCCAGTTCGCCCGCCAGGGTCCACAGGGCCTGCTTCACGGAGGAGCGGTTGTCCAGGTCCTGGACCCGGCCCGCGTCCACCACCGCCTGGAGTTCCTTGAAGGCGGCCGGGACCGGGGTCCGGGTGGCCCGGGTCTTGGTGATCTTCTCGATCAGGGCGGGCTGGATCTCGGTGTGCTTGCTCCAGCGGTTGACGACCATCGCGGTGTCCTCCGCCTTGCGCACCTGGAGCCGCTCCCACATGCGGACCATCCGCTTCGCGGCGCGCACCGCGACCACGTCCGGGGTGGTCACCAGCACCGCCACGTCCGCCATCTCCACCGCGGTGGCGTTCGCGCCGGTCACCTGGGTCCCGCAGTCGATGACGACGAGTTCGTAGCGGCTGCGCAGCGCCCCGACGATGTGGCGGGCGGCCCGGTCGTCGACCTCCTCGCCGCGTTCGCCGTCCGCCGGGGCCAGCAGCAGGGCCAGGCCCGTGCGGTCGTCGTAGACGGCGTCCTGGAGGACCCGCGGGGAGATGTCCTGGATCCCGGCGAGGTCGGCGATGGAGCGACGGAACTGCACGTCGAGGTACGAGCCCACGTCCCCGGCCTGGAGGTCCATGTCGACCAGTGCGGTACGCCGTCCGGAGGCGGCCGCGGCCAGCGCGAACTGGACGGCGGTGAAGGTGGTCCCCACGCCCCCCTTGGCTCCGGTGACGGTGACCACCCGGCCGCCGGGCCCGGTGAACACGTCGGCCCCGCGCCCCAGGTGGCGGCGTACGCCCACGGACCACTGGGCGGCGGCCTGAACCCGGGCGGCCAGTTCCTCGTAGGAGAGCGGGAGGCCGATCAGGCCCCGCGCGCCCGAGTCCATCGCGGCGGAGAAGAGGGCGGGTCCGGCGTCGGAGGAGAGCAGGACCACCCCCACCGCGGGGAAGCGCAGGGCGACCTCGCGGATGAGCTCAAGGGCGGGGACGGGGCCGATCCGCTCGTGGACCAGGACGACCTCGGGGAGTTCGTCGATGGATTCGGCGGCGAGCCGGGCGAGGGTGTCCAGCAGGGTGGTGGAGTCGGGGACCGGGAGGGCCGGTTCGGCGGCGGGGAGCTGGCTGAGGAGGGTGGCGATGGCGCGGGCGGCGTCCGGGTCGCCGGCCGCGGGGAGGATTCGGGTGGTCATCCGGGCCTGCCTTACTTGTCCCCGTCGAGGGTGTACGTGCGGTCGCTCGGGCTCGGCGCCGAGTCGGTGCCGGGGGCCACGAGCGCCAGGCGCACGTGCTCCGCGAAGGACTCGGCGTACGCGACGCGCTGGGTGTCCTTGGTGTTGAGGGCGAAGGTGATCGGGACGGCCTCGGCCGGGCCGTTGCGGTCGCTGTTCTTCTCCAGGGCGGTGAGCTTGCCGACGCCCAGGACGCGGGCGTTGGCGACGATGATCACCGACCGGGAGGGGTCGGTGTCCTTGGCTCCCTTGAAGGTGGCGATGATGTTGACCTTCGCGCCCGAGGTGATCTTGCCCGCCACGCCGGTCGCCGCGTCGATCATGATGGCGATCTCCTGCTCGCCGGGCTGGAGCTGCGGCCGGTCGACGAACATGTCCGACTGGAGCAGCGAGCCCTTCTTCAGGGTGGTGAGCGCGATCTTGTCCTTGAGCGCGCCGAGGTCGGTGACGGCGGTCTCGGAGAGCCAGCGCCTGGGCACGGTGATCTCCTCGAACTGCCCCTCCGCCAGCGGGCTGTACGGGGCGATGTCGCCCTTGGCGCGGTAGGCGACGACCTCGGCCCCGACCTTGGAATTGACGTCGCCGATCACCACGAGGACGCCGGCGAAGGCCCCGAGCGCGCACAGGATCGACAGGAGCAGCAGGATGACGCCGCGGCGCTGGCGTGAGTTCATGGCCGTACTACCTCGCCGTTCTTCGTTCGATCTTGCGTTCGGGCCGGGCGGATCGGTCGGTGCGGGCGGATCGGTCGGGGCGGTCCGGTCGCTCCGGCCGGTCGGATGGGACCGTGCCCGCTCCCGCGGGTGGCGGTGCGCTGAGAGGCGCGGAGCAGAAGCCGCACCGGTCGCCGATGAGTTCGAGGCCGCACCAGCGGCACTCGTCGCGGCGGACCGAGGCGACCAGCTGGTAGAGGACGTTCGGGTCCGGGATGCCGGCGGCGAACTCGACGAGCTTCTGGGTGCCCCACCAGGCGGGCGAGTCGGCCGGCAGCGGGTTCTCCATGACCCCCTGCACCTGCCAGGCGGGGGCGAGTTCGGCCGCGACCCAGTCGGAGGCGAGCTGCCCGCGGGCGAAGGTGAGGTGGGTGGCGAACTCGGGCCCGGCCGGCAGGGCCGCGCCCGCTCCGTGCGAGCTGTGGGAGCCGCGGGAGCCGTGCGAGCCGCGGGAGGCGGCGGAGCCGCCCAGCCTGACCAGGTGCGGCGCCGGGTGGGCGAGTACGGCGAACTGCGCGCTCGGCGACCACGACCTGGCGTGCGCCTTGAGCCCGACCGGGACCCGGTCGAGTTTGGCGACCGAGCCCAGCAGGGCGCCAGCGTAGATGTAGTGGGACAGCAGGCGGGCCGCGGAGGCGATCACTCCGGGGCTGAAGTCGCAGACGCTGAGCTGGCGCAGCTGACGTACCAGCAGGGCGGTGCCCAGCGGCGGCAGATCGATGTCGAGGAGCGCGATCCGGTCGGTTTCCAGGATGGCCCGTACGGTGTGCAGCCGCTGCACGGTGGCGGGGGGCAGCCAGGACGGTACGAGGGCCACGAGGTGGCCGTGCCCCTCCAGCAGCGTGCTGGTCTCGGCGAGCGCACCCTCCAGGTCGAGGCGCCCGGGCGGGTGCAGTACGGCGGCCCCGGGCGTGTGCCGGTCGGGGGCGGGAAGCACCAGGTCGGCGCTGGTGACAGCGATGGCGGTCGGCACGCGGATCCCCCTGTTCACCCCGTACGCCACGGACGTCCGCACACCCGTGGCAGGCCCCGCGACGCGCCCGTACGGTGCCCGTCGCGTACGCGCACGCACTGCGCGACCGCAAACGATCGACGCCCTTCCCCCTTGCTCCAGCACCATATCCGCGTCACCCCTGGCCGGGCAGGGTCTTGGTAATTCCCGTGACACGAGCGCATGTCACAGGTGGCGGGAAACCCGGACAACAGGGATCGGGCATTCGGCCATTTCAAGCCACATTGCAAAGACTCTTGACACCAGGATTGGTCTGGACCAACTTGGCACCGCAGGCCTTGAGTTGCCCGTCCCCACCGGGCCGGCCCCACCCGTCCGCCTTCCTCCCCCCACCGGAGCCCACGTGAACCGCATACGCTCCCTCGCCCTGCTGGGCGCCGCCACCCTCGCCGCGGGCGGCCTGAGCGCCCTCGCCACCGGCACCGCCCAGGCCGCGGACATCAACGTCGCCCGCAACGGAGGCTTCGAGTCCGGTCTCGCCGACTGGTCGTGTTCGGGCGGCAGCGGCGCCGCCGTCTCCTCCCCCGTCTTCGCCGGGGCCGGGGCCCTGAGGGCCACTCCGGCCGGTTCCGACAACGCCCGCTGCAGCCAGACCGTCACGGTCAAGCCGAACTCGACGTACACGCTGAGCACCCAGGTGCAGGGCTCCTACGTGTACCTCGGCGCGACGGGGACCGGCACGCAGGACGTGTCCACCTGGACCCCCGGCTCGGGCTCCGGCTGGCAGAAGCTCTCCACCACCTTCACCACCGGCCCCGCCACCACCCAGGTCACCGTGTACACCCACGGCTGGTACGGCCAGCCGGCCTACGTCGTCGACGAGTTCAGCGTCTTCGGCCCGGACGGCGGCGGGGGCACCGACCCCGGCCCGTCCGTCCCCGGCGCCCCGGCCGGGACCGCCGTTTCCGGCCAGAGCGCGAACGGCCTCATCCTTTCGTGGAACGCGGTCAGCGGAGCGACCGGCTATCACGTGTACCAGGACGGCGTCCGGGTGCAGAGCGCGACCTCGGCCTCCGCCCAGATCGCCGGGCTCGCCGCGGCGACCTCGTACTCCTTCCAGGTGAGCGCGTACAACGCGGCGGGCGAGGGCTCCAAGTCGGCGCCGGTGACCGGCACCACGACCGGCGGCGGCCCGGGCCCCGGCCCGAACCCCGCCGTCCCCAAGCACGCCCTGACGGGCTACTGGCAGAACTTCAACAACGGGGCGACCGTCCAGAAGATCTCCGACGTCTCCGCGCAGTACGACATCATCGCCGTCTCCTTCGCCGACGCCACCACCACGCCCGGCGCCATCACCTTCAACCTCGACTCGGCGGGCCTCGGCGGCTACACCGTCGCCCAGTTCAAGGCGGACGTCGCTGCGAAGAAGGCGGCCGGCAAGTCGGTCATCCTCTCCATCGGCGGCGAGAAGGGCACCATCTCGGTCAACGACTCCGCCTCCGCGAACAACCTGGCGAACTCGGCGTACGCGCTGATGCAGGAGTACGGGTTCACCGGTATCGACATCGACCTGGAGAACGGGATCAACCCGACGTACATGACGCAGGCGCTGCGCTCGCTGTCCGCGAAGGCGGGCCCCTCGCTCGTCATCACGATGGCCCCGCAGACCATCGACATGCAGTCCACGCAGGGCGGGTACTTCAAGACGGCCCTGAACATCAAGGACATCCTCACCGTCGTCAACATGCAGTACTACAACAGCGGCTCGATGAACGGCTGCGACGGCAAGGTCTACTCGCAGGGCTCGGTGGACTTCCTCACCGCGCTCGCCTGCATCCAGCTGGAGGGCGGCCTGGACCCCTCCCAGGTGGGCATCGGCGTCCCGGCCTCCCCGAGCGGCGCCGGCAGCGGCTACGTCTCGCCGACGATCGTCAACAACGCCCTGGACTGCCTGGCGCGCGGCACGAGCTGCGGATCGTTCAAGCCCTCGAAGACCTACCCCGGGCTGCGCGGCGCGATGACCTGGTCGACCAACTGGGACGCCAAGGCGGGTAACGCTTGGTCCGACGCGGTGGGTCCCAAGGTCCACGGCCTGCCGTAGGCGGTACGTGTGGGGGTGGCCTGAATCGGTTCGGCGAGCACGACGGGTGCTTGACCGGGACATGCCACGAGAGCACGCTGTGCGCACGTCCGCACGGCTACCCCCACACTCCCCACCCAGGAGAACGCATGCGGCTCCACACCATTCCTACGCGATTCAACCGGTGTTGGCGGAATCGCTGTGAACCGGGCCAGGCGTAGGGTGCCTGGCACCGGGTGTCTCCCGAACGGTCTTGGAGACGGGGAACAGCGCGAGCTGGTCGCTTCGGTCCCGGCAGGTCTTGGTGCCCCGGTGGGGTGTGCCTGTGGCCCTCGGCGGGCTCGTGGTCCCGCGTGCCCTGGGGCGGGGGACGGTCTGGCCGGTAGCTCTCCGTACAACGATCCTCTGGTCGTGTGCGGTCACACCTGGCCGACGCCGTACCCCGTATCCGAGGGCACGCCTGCCGATCGCCACCGAGGCCGCGTGGTGGCCAGTGACAACGGTGGTCATGGATTGCTGCTGGAGCGGGGCCTTCCAGTGTTGCCCGCCCCAGCGGGAGGTGTAAGCCGGGTCAACCGCGACGACGACAAGCCCGGCGTGGTGGGCCATGCCGCGCAGTCGTTCACGGAAGCGCGAGGTGGGCAGTCCGGCGACGGTACGGCGAAAGCTCTTGCCATGTTTGCCCCTGCCCATCGTCTCGCGGCCGGTGGCACGGGCGTCGGCGAAGCCAAGGTTCTCGATCGCCAGACCAGCGCAGCCGTTCATCCGCGCGAGGTTGATCAGTTCGGTAATCGCGGCCCGCAGACGCCCGTCACGCTGGGATGTGTCTCCGGTCAGATCGATCGGCACGGTCATGGGCTGCCCGACCGGATTGCCGTGCGTGTCCACGACGCACGCAGCAAGGTGGTCGGCATTGAGGTCCACGGCCAGCAGCCGGACACCTGCGGCAGCCAGTTCGACCGGGGTAGGCAGCACCGTCTGCGGGGTCGACCAGGAAGCATCGAGGTACCAGCGGTCGCGAACTGGGTCGAGAGTGATGTCGTATCGGACGGCCCGGTTGGCACTGATCCGGTCCAGCCACTCATCGCCTCGGTGGTTGAAAGCCACGCTCGCGGCGAGGCGGTAGCGTCCGCGCGGCATGTTGGCGAGGTGCCGCAGAGGGGCGGGCAGAACGATCGCGACTGTGCCGTCGGCCGGGTCCACACTGATCGTGTAGTTCCCGTACGGCGCACCCGACTCCCCATCGGCGGTCACGAACAAGCGGGCCGCATCCCACCTCTCTCGCCACTCGGCGTCGGTGAGACTAGCGTCGGCGAGGTTGTGCCGCACCTTCGCCAGCTGCCGCCCCCCGACAACCACCGCCGGATGCCCGGCCTCAATACGGCGCTCCACCTCCGCCAGGCGTGCGTTGAGCACCTGCAACCGGCGCTGCTTCTGTGCTCGCTCGGCCCGGTCCGGATAGCCTCGAACACCGCCCACACGCTGACCGCACGACACCTCCAGGCGCTTACGGATCTTGACAATGGCCCGGCGCAGGGACGCTCGCTCGTCGAACAGGCATCGCAGGGAGAGCTGGTACTGATCCTCGGATGCGCGCGTGATCGCCCCCGCCCAGCGCGACGACGACGCCTTCGTCAGCGCGCGTTTCCGTTCCGCCCGCCGATTGCCCTTGACCGGCACCTTGCCAATTCGGACACGCTCAGCCAGATCGCCACGTGCATGGTGCCCGAGGTGTTCACCGAGGAGCGCAAGGACCTTCTCATCAACCGAAGACAGGTGCAGGCGGTCACGGATGCGCGAACCGGTGGGGGCCGAAACCGTAAAGGGAAGGGCCAGCCCTCTGACTTCGCGCTTCCCCTTTCGTACCCCGCGTGCCACCGTCCGCCCCCTCTCTACATGGCGCAGCGTCATTCCGACCTGCCCAGGCAATCAGTCCAACAGGATCACTCACCTCGCATTGCCCCCCACGTTCACCCAAACGAGGTATCCGATGACCAGCCATGACCTACAGCCAAATCGACGGTCGGCAACCCGCCGGAGGGCCGCCGTCACGGCGGCCCTGCTGGCGCTCGCCCTCGGCGCACCCGCCTACGGAATGAGCGCGACGGCATCGCCACCACCCACCCCGTCCACCGCCACCCAGGACGAGGCCATCGTCCAGTACCGGATCCACGGCCCCTCCACGGTCGCCGACCGCACCGCGCTGCTCAGCACCGGCGTGTCGATCGACGAGGTGGACGACCACACCGTCGTCGTCAGCGCCGACACCATGCAGGCCAGGGAACTGCGCGCGCGGGGCTACCAGCTCACCGCCCTCCCCGGACCGCCGGACCGCTCCCTGCCCGGAATCGCGGCGGGCACCATGGACTTCCCCTCGGCGGACTCCAGGTACCACAACTACGCCGAGGCGAGCGCCGAGATCGACCAGCGCATCGCCCAGTACCCCGGGATCATGAGCAAGCGGGTCATCGGGAAGTCGTACCAGGGCCGCGACCTCGTGGCGATCAAGATCAGTGACAACGTCGCCACCGACGAGGCCGAACCCGAGGTGCTCTTCACCGCGCACCAGCACGCCCGCGAGCACCTGACCGTCGAAATGGCCCTGTACCTGCTGAAGGAGTTCGGCGCCAAGTACGGCACGGAGTCCCGGGTCACCAACGCGATCAACAACCGCGAGATCTGGATCATCCCGGACCTCAACCCGGACGGCGGCGAGTACGACATCGCCACCGGCTCCTACCGCTCCTGGCGCAAGAACCGCCAGCCCAACTCCGGCTCCTCCTACGTCGGCACCGACCAGAACCGGAACTGGAACTACAAGTGGGGCTGCTGCGGCGGCTCCAGCAGCAGCAAGAGCTCCGAGACCTACCGGGGCACGGCCCCCGAGTCGACGCCCGAGGTGAAGGTCGTCTCCGACTTCGTCCGCAGCCGGGTGATCGGCGGCAAGCAGCAGATCAAGGCATCGATCGACTTCCACACCTACAGCCAGCTGGTGCTCTGGCCCTTCGGCTGGACGTACAACGACACCGCGCCCGGCCTGACCGCCGACGACCTCGCCGTGTTCAAGAAGATCGGCACGAGCATGGCGTCGAGCAACGGCTACACCCCGGAGCAGTCGAGCGACCTCTACATCACGGACGGGACGATCGACGACTGGCTGTGGGGCAGCCAGAAGATCTTCGCCTACACCTTCGAGATGTACCCGGCGAGCGCAGGCGGCGGCGGCTTCTACCCGCCCGACGAGGTGATCGACCGCGAGACCTCGCGCAACAAGGAGGCCGTGCTCCAGCTGCTGGAGAACGCGGACTGCATGTACCGCTCGATCGGCAAGGAAGCGCAATACTGCGCCGCCTAGCCGCAGGACCGCTCAGGGGCGCCCCACCGCCAGGGGGGCGCCCCTTCGGCGTCTCAGCCGAGCACCGCGAGCGCGTCGATCTCGATGAGCAGGCCGGCCGGCAGGCCCACGTACACGGTCGTCCGGGCGGCCGGGGCCTCCCCCAGGCCCTGCTCCTCGAAGTAGGTGTTGTAGATCCCGTTCATCTCGGCGAAGTGCGCGGTGTCCGTGAGGTAGACGCGGATCATCATCACGTCGTCCCAGCCCGCGCCGCCCGCCTCCAGCACGGAGCGGACGTTCTCCAGCGTCTGGAGGGTCTGCTCGCGCAGCGTCGGCCCGGCCGGCGTCGGCGGCTGCCCGTCCACGTGCGGCAGGAACCCGACCTGGCCGGCGACCTGGAGGATGTTCCCCTTGCGCACCCCGTGCGAGAACTTCGCCGGCGGCGCGGTGTGGGTGTCGGGGGTGATGGCGGTCTTCTCGGTCATGAACCGTCCTTCTGTACGGGGCCGGAGCCTGAGTACTCCTGGCTGATGGTGTCGGCGGTACGCAGGACCAGGGGCAGCAGTTCGAGCAGCCCCTCGGCGGACACGACCACGCTCGGCGCGGAGACGGACAGCGCGGCGACGACCCGCCCGCCCGGCCCGCGCACCGGCGCGCCGAGGCAGTTGACGGACTCCTCGTGCCCCCCGAGGTCCGTGGCCCAGCCCTGCTCCCGGACGAGGGCCAGCTCGCGGAGGAAGGCGGCTGCGTCCGGCGTCGAGCGGGCGGTGTGGCGCGGGTACTCCAGCCGCCGCGCCAGCGCCTCGCGCTCGGGCCCGGGCAGATCGGCGAGGAGCAGCTTGGCGACGGCGGCGACGGTGAGGGCGACGGGCTTGCCGATGCGGGAGTACATGCGCACCGGGTAGCGGCTGTCGACCTTGTCGATGTACACGACCTCGTCGTCCTGGTGGAGGGCGAGGTGGACGGTGTGACCGGTGGCCCTGTTCAGCTCGACCAGGTGGGGGTGCGCGATCTCCCGGACGTCCAGGTTCTCGACGGCCTCGGCGGCGAGCGCGAAGAGCTGCGCCCCGAGCCGGTAGCGGCCGTCGGCCTGCCGGTACACGAAGCGGTGCTCGTGCAGGGTGCGCAGCAGGCGCAGCGCGGTGCTTTTGTGCACGCCGAGCTCGTCGGCGACCTGGCCGAGTCCGGCCGGGCCCTTGGCGAGCAGCGGCAGGATCCCCAGCGCCCGCTCCACGGACTGGCTCATGCGGTCCCTTCCCGTCCGGTCACTGCGAACACCGGCTCCGCCGGCGCCCCGGGCTCCGCCCGGACCCGCGCCTCAATCGCCGGCGGGGCTGAAATTGCCCTGCGGGCAATCCAGCGCGCGAGGCAGACGGCATCAGCCGAATCCAGCCCCGCCGGCGTTTGAGGCGCGGGGTCCGGGGCGGAGCCCCGGCAGCGGCGGCGCGGCCAGAACCCGGGCGGGCCCCAGCGGCAGCGGCCCGGCCGACGTTGACCCACCGTCACCCGGGATGTTAGACAGCAGGCAGCGGCACACGCAACGACCGTTGCATACAGCGCAACCCCGGGAGGGCACCGCATGGCCAGCGACCCCGTCAAGGACCTCGCCGACGAACCGGTCGACCACCGGTTCAAGGGCCTCCCCCCGGACGCCCAGGCGCACGGCCTCACCGTCGGACAGCTCGCCGCCCAGCGCCGGGACCTGTTCGACGGGGGCTTCACCACCCCCGTCCTGACCCTCGACGCGGACGCGCTGGAGCACAACCTCGGCGCCCTCGGCACGTACGCCGCCCGCCACGCCCTCGCCTTCGCCCCGCACGGCAAGACCTGCATGTCCCCCCAGCTCTTCCGCCGCCAGCTGGACCACGGCGCCTGGGGCATCACCGCGGCCGTCCCCCACCAGGCCCGCGTCTACCGCGCCTTCGGCATCCAGCGGATCTTCCTCGCCAACGAACTCGTCGACGCCGCCGCCCTGCGCTGGGTCGCCGCCGAACTCGCCGCCGACCCCGGCTTCCGGTTCGTCTGCTACGTCGACTCCGTGCGCGGCGTCCAGCTCATGGACCGCGCCCTGCGGGGCCAGCCGGCCGTCGTCGACGTCGTCGTGGAGCTCGGCGCCGGTGAGGGAGCCCGCACCGGGGCCCGTACCGACGAGGACTGCCGGGCCGTCGCCGACGCCGTGGCCGGCGCCGCCACCCTGCGCCTGGTCGGCGTCGCCGGCTATGAGGCCGAGGTCCCGGACGCCGACCCCGACCGGGTCGAGGCGTACCTGCGCCGCCTCACCGGCCTTGCCGTCGAGTTCGACAAGGCCGGCCGCTTCGGCGCCGGCCTCGACGAGATCGTCGTCAGCGCGGGCGGCTCCGCCTGGTTCGACGCCGTGGCCGAGGTCTTCGCCGAGATCCCCGAGCTGTCCCGTCCCGTCCTCAAGCTGCTGCGCTCCGGCGCGTACGTCTCCCACGACCACGGCTGGTACACCCGCCTCACCCCCTTCAACCGGCACCCCGAAGAGGGCGGCCTGCGGCCCGCCTTCCGCCTGTGGACCCAGGTCGTCTCGCGCCCCTCCCCCACCCAGGCCTTCGTCAACGCCGGCAAGCGCGACATCGCCTACGACCTCGGCCTGCCCACCGCCGAGCTGGTCCGCGACGCGCTCGACGGAACCGAGCGGCCCGCCACCGGAGTCCGCGTGGTCAAACTGTCCGACCAGCACGCCTGGCTGGAGACCGACGCGGCCGACGGCCTCCAGGTCGGCGACTGGGTAGCACTCGGCATGTCCCACCCCTGCACGATCTTCGAGAAGTGGCCGCTGATCCCGGTCGTCGAGGACGACGGCACGGTCACCGACTACGTGCGCACCTTCTTCTAGGCCCCGGCCGTGGACCTGGTCATCCGCGGGGCCCGCGTCGTCGACGGCACGGGCGGGCCCTCGTACACCGCCGACGTCGGCGTGCACGAGGGCCGGATCGCCGCGATCGGCAGGATCCCGGGCGGGGGCCGGCGCACCCTCGACGCGCACGGCCTCGCCCTCGCACCCGGCTTCACCGACATGCACGCCCACAGCGACCTCGCGCTGCTCCGCGACCCGGACCACAGCGCCAAGGCCGCCCAGGGCGTCACCCTCGAAGTCCTCGGCCAGGACGGCCTGTCGTACGCGCCCGCCGACGACCGGACCCTCGGCGAGGTGCGGGCCGCCATCGCCGGATGGAACGGCGGCGGGCCGGGCAGCACGGAACTCGACTTCGACTGGCGCACCGTCGGCGAGTACCTCGACCGCCTCGACACCGGCTTCGGGGGCGAGGGCATCGCCGTCAACGCCGCGTACCTCGTCCCCCAGGGCACGGTCCGCGCGTACGCCCTCGGCTGGGAGGACCGGCCCGCCACCCCGGCCGAACTGGACCGGATGCGGCGGCTCGTCGCCGACGGCCTCGCCCAGGGCGCGGTCGGCATGTCCTCCGGGCTCACCTACACCCCCGGCATGTACGCCTCCGGAGCCGAACTGACCGAGCTGTGCCGCGTGGTGGCCCGCTACGGCGGCTACTACTGCCCGCACCACCGCTCGTACGGCCACGGCGCGCTCGCCGCCTACGCCGAGATGGTCGGCCTGACCCGGGAGGCCGGCTGCGCCCTGCACCTGGCGCACGCCACCATGAACTTCGGCGAGAACGAGGGCCGGGCCGGCGAGCTGCTCGCCCTGCTCGACGCGGCGCTGACCGACGGCGCCGACATCACCCTCGACAGCTACCCGTACACCCCCGGCTGCACCACCCTCGTCGCCCTGCTCCCCAGTTGGGCCAACGAGGGCGGCCCGGACGCGGTCCTGGCCCGGCTGCGCGACGACGCCCAGGCCGAACGGATCCGCCACGCCCTGGAGGTGGAGGGCGCCGACGGCTGCCACGGGGTGCCCGTCGACTGGTCGACGATCGAGATCTCCGGCGTCACCGATCCCGCCTTCGCACCCCTGGTCGGCACCCGGCTGGACGGCTGGGACACCGCCCGGCGGCTCCTGATCGGCGACCGGCTCGGGCCCACGGTCCTCCAGCACGTCGGCCACGAGGAGAACGTCCGGGCGATCATGCGCCACCCCGTCCACACCGGCGGCTCCGACGGCATCCTCCAGGGCGCGAAACCGCACCCGCGCGCCTACGGCACCTTCCCGCACTACCTCGGCCACTACGTGCGCGAACTCGGCGTGCTCAGCCTGGAGGAGTGCGTCGCCCACCTGGCGGGCCGCCCGGCGGCACGGCTGCGCCTGCCCGACCGGGGACTCGTACGCGAGGGCCTGCGCGCCGACCTCGCCCTCTTCGACCCGGACACGGTCGCGGCCGGCTCCACGTACGAGAACCCGCGCGCGCTGCCCGCCGGCATCCCGCACGTCCTGATCGGCGGACGGTTCGTGATGCGCGACGGGCGCCGGACGGACGTGCTGGCCGGCCGCTCGGTGCGCCGCACCGCTCATCCCCGTACGCATATCTGACATTTACGATGGTCGGCATGGTCGCCTTCGCTCTTGCCGCCCTGTTTTTCCTCGCCTTCTGCATAAGTGCCAGAGAAGACCGCCGCCGCTTCCGCAACGCCGTGCTGTTCGGGCTGACCTTCATCACCCTCTCGTTCGCCCTGCTCCTCCAGGTGGAACGGCTGCCCGGCTGGGCGGCCCCGGTCGTCGTCCTGCTGGTCTTCGCCACACCCGCGCTCGGCACTCTGGCCCTGGGCGTCTTCCTCGTCGCCAACGGCGTGACCATGGTCCGCAAGGAGGGCGGCCGCCCGGCCAACCTGCTGTCGATGCTCGCGGGGCTGGGGATCTTCGGGATGATCGCGCTGCTGATCGCCGTGGGCTGGTTCGGCTCCCCGCTCCTGGGCGGTCTCGCGGGGACGCTCACCCTGGTCGTCGGCTACGTCTCCTTCATCTTCCTGTGCTTCCTCGGCTACGCCTTCCTGTACGGGCGGATCAAGGTGCGCGGCGACGTCGACCACGTGGTCATGCTGGGCTCGGGCCTGGTCGGCGGGGACCGGGTGCCGCCGCTGCTGGCCTCGCGCCTGCGCAAGGGGCAGGAGATCTACGAGGCCCAACTGGCCCGGGGCGGGCGGCCGCCGGTGCTGCTCACCTCGGGCGGCAAGGGTTCGGACGAGAAGGTGGCCGAGGCCCGGGCGATGGCGGACTGGCTGATCGCGCAGGGCGTGCCGGCGGAGCACATCGCGCTGGAGGACCGTTCCACGACGACCGAGGAGAACATGCGGTTCAGCCGGGAGATCATGGCGGCGCAGGACCCGGCCTACCGGTGCGTGGTGGTCACCAACAACTTCCACGCCTTCCGGGCCGCGATGCTGGCCCGCAAGGCCGGGGTCAACGGTCAGGTGCTGGGCTCTCCCACGGCGAAGTACTACTGGCCGAGCGCCACCATCCGCGAGTTCGTCGCGGTGTTCTGGGAGCACAAGGCCGTGAACCTGGGGATCTGCGGGCTGCTGATCGCCCTGGGCGCGCTGGGCACACTGTCCGCCGTGGCCGTGACCACCTGATCGTGCGGAGGTGCCGTGACTCCCCCCCTCGGCAGCCACGGCACCGGTTCCCACACGGCCTACTGGACGCGCTGCCAGAGGGCCGGGACGTTCGGCGGCTCCCAGCCCGTCTGGGCCTGGTGGCCCTGGAGGCAGCGGTAGTTCGCCCCGCCGTAGGTGACGGTGGCGCCGGTCGCGTAGACCGTGCCCGCGTTCCAGGTGCCGCCCGGATCGGGCTCACCGGGGCCGGGGCCCGGGTCGCTGCCGCCGACCTTGAGGGTCAGGCCGTACGCGGACAGGATCGGGTTCAGCGGCTGGAAGAAGGTGGTTCCGCCGCTGGAGCAGTTGCCGGAGCCGCCGGAGGTCACGCCCTGGGCCTGGCTGCCGGAGATGTAGGAGCCGCCGGAGTCGCCGGGCTCGGCGCAGACCGTCGTACGGGTCACCCCGGAGATGGTGCCCTCGGGGTAGGTGACGCTGGTGTTGTGCTGCTGGATCGTCCCGCAGTGCCAGCCGGTGGTCGAGCCGGAGCGGCACACAGAGGCCCCTACGGGCTGCAGTACCGAGCCCGTGACCTGCACGTTCGCCCCGCCGCTGCCCTTCACGTACGGGGTCGCGGTCCACTGCGCGTTCGCGGCCACCCAGGCCATGTCGCTGCCGGGGAAGACCGAGGCCTGGAAGGACCCCTGCGCGACCTGGTTGAAGCCGCTGGTCGTGGTCCCGGCGCGGCCGCAGTGCCCGGCGGTGGCGAAGCCCTGCGTGGTGCCCCGGGTGACCGGGAAGCCCACCGAGCAGCGGCCGCTGCCGTTCATGTAGTAGGCGTCCCCGCCGCGCAGGTCGTACAGCGGGCGCGGGGCCTCGGCCGTACGGGCCACCGTGACCAGGGCCGGATCGGTCCCGGTGGCGGCGAGCAGCCCGGCCGCGGCACCGGCTTCGGCCTCCTCCACGACCAGGGTGTTGGAGCGCGGGTCGACGTACCGGACCGGGGTCGCGGCGGTGGCGGCCCGGTCCAGCGCGGCCTTGGCGGTGTCCAGGTCGGCCAGGGTGCGGGTGACGAGCTTCGCCCGGGCCCCGGTGGCCCGTATCGCGGCGGCGTCGGCGGCGCGGGTGGTGGCCACGGTGAGGGTGCCCGCGTCGGCGCCCTCCACCCAGGCCCCGGCGAAGGCGGCGCCGAGCTGCGCCTGGAGCCGGGCGGCGGTGGCCCCCGCCTCGACCTCGTGGACGAGCCGGGCCCTGGCCTGCGTGGGGGTCAGGCCGAGGTCGCGCTGCATGGCGGCGAGCAGCTCGGGCGGGGCGTCGGCGGTCCGCAGGGTGGTCGCCGCCGAGGGGGCGGGCGGGGCGGGGTCGGCGGTCGCGCCGCCCGTCCCGGCCAGCAGCAGCCCGGCGGCGGCCAGGGCGGTACACGCCGCGCGGGCGTGTCGCTTGAGCATGGGGGATCTCCTCGGTTTCCGGTGGGGGCGGGGCGGGGTCTGCGGAAACCGTAGAAATCCGAACCGGCTTGCGGCAGCTGCCAGTTGGCCCCTCCCCCGGTGTTATGGCCGCCGCCGGCGTCCGGCCGACGTGCGTTCATGGGGCCGCCGCCGGAGGATGGGGGCCAGGGGGCACCGAGGAGGTATGCGATGGACAGTGAATCGGACCAGCAGCCGACACGGTCGGACCGGCTCTTCACGGGCGGTGAGCGACCGTACGACCCCGAGGACCTCGTGATGGCGACAGGCCACGACCCGACTCCGGAGCGGGTCGAGAAGGCCCGCCAGCTGATCGAGAAGGAGGGCCCGCAGGTCATCGAGCGCTACCTCCCGTAAGGGGCTTGGCGGGGTGTGCGGCTGCGGCGCCGTTGCACGGGGCTCCACCGTGTCCCTGCGGGGCTTGGCGGGGTGTGTGCGTCTGCCGCGCCGCTGCACGGGGCTCCGCGGTGTCCCCTGCGGGGGGGGCTTGGCGGGGTGTGCGTCTGCGGCGCGGCTGCACGGGGCTCTGCCCCGGACCCCGCGCCTCAATCGCCGGCGGGGCTGGGTTTGGCCTTGGCCCCTGCGGGGGCTTGGCGGGGTGTGGGTCGGGGTCGCTCCGGAGCGTCTCCTCGGCTCGCGCACTGAGCCCCCGCTACGACAGTCCGGCCCAGGTTGCGCGCTCGTCCTGCGGGGACTCTCCTGCGCGACCCCGCCCCACGCCCAGGCTCCGGAAGCGGAAGCCGTGGCGGAGGGGAGTGGGGACGCGCAGGGTTGTCCCCGCAGGACGAGCGCGCAACCTGGGCCGAGGACGTCGGGTCGGGCTCAGTGCGCGAGCCGAGGAGACAACCCGGAGCGGCCCCGCGGACCGACCCCACCGACCAGGCCCCGGCCGAGCCGCCCGCAGGGCACCCGGCGAAGCCAGGGCCACATCCAGCCCCGCCGGCGTTTGAGGCGCGGGGCCTGGGGCGGAGCCCCAGGGGCCGGGCACGGCCAGGCCCCGGCGCAGCCGAACCTCACCCCGCCGAGCCGCCCGCAGGGCAGGTGGGCGGAGCCCCAGGGGCCCGGGCACGAACAGGCCCCGGCGCAGCCGAGCCGGATACCGCCGAGCCGCCCGCAGGGCACACGGCCCTGGCCAAGGCCTCCGCATGCGCAGCCCTGGCGTGACCCAGGACCGCCGGCGCACGGGCCGCCGCCCGGCCCGCGGGGTGCCACCCCAGCAGGTGCCGCCAGACCAGCGGCGCCCCGGCCAGCGGCCGGGTGACCACCCCCGGCGTCGCCGGGAACGTGGCCCGGCACAGCCCGACGGCCCGCCCGACCTGCACCAGGTGCACGCAGGAGGCCGTGTCCGCCTCGTACACACACGCGGGTGTGAACCCGGCCCGCACACACGCCGCCGCGAAGCAGTCCCCGAAGCACCCGTCCCCCGGCACGTCCGCCCACGCCTCCGCCGCCAGCTCCGCCAGCTCGACCTCCCCGCGCGGGGCCAGAGCCAGCGGATGGTCCTCGGCCAGCATCACGTGCACCGCGTCCCGCGCCACCTCCATCCAGGCCAGCCGCCCCGGCTCCGGCCCCGGCTCGGGCGGCGCGCTCTCTCCGCAGACCCCGACCATCGCGAAGTCCAGCCGCCCGGCGGCGACGCCTGCGGCGATCTCCGTCTCGGACCAGGACGTGTACGTGGTCACCGGCACCCCCGGCTCCTCCCGGGCGAGCCGGTCCACGAGCCCGCCGAGCAGCGGCCCGTGCGTCCCTCCGAGCCGGTACCCCTCCGCACCCTGACGGGCGAACCGCTGGGCCTCCTCCTGGAGCTCGCACACCGCGGGCAGCACCACCCGGGCCCGGTCCAGTACGAGCTCCCCGAGCGCGGTGGCCCGTACGCCCTCCCGCCCGCGCACGAACAGCGTCCCGCCCAACCCGCGTTCGATCCGCTTCAGTTGGGCGCTGAGCGCGGGCTGCGCGAGCCCGAGCGCGGTCGCCGCCCGGGTCAGACTCCCGGCATCGGCGACGGCCCTGATGATCTTGAGGTGCCTCAGCTCCAGGTCCATGGGACGAGCTTGGTCCAGACCAGCTGACCTGCGCTACGGTCCGACCGCATCCAGAATCGGTGAATGCTCGTTATCGGCCAGGGGGCCGAAACCCAAAGGACGGGTAAATGCACGCACTCGATGTCGACTGGAACCACCCCGCGGACCCCCGCCCGGGCCCGCGCCTCGACCACGTACGCGCGTACGTGACCAGCGCCGGCGCCGACGGCCACCTGTGGCACGGGGTCCCCACCCTGCTGCTCACCACGGTCGACCGCGCCACCGGCCGCACCACCCGCACCCCGCTGATCTACGGCGAGGACGCGGGCCGCCACATCGTCCTCGCGGCCGGATACGGAGCCCCCCAGCACCCCGGCTGGTACCGGAACCTCACCGCCCACCCCGAGGTCCGCCTCCAGGTCGGCTCCGCCGCCTTCAAGGCCACGGCCCGCACGGCCGGCCCGTCGGAACGCGAGGTCTACTGGGAGCTGATGACCGCCCTGTGGCCCCCGTTCGAGGACGACCAGGCGGCCGCCCGGCCCCGCGAGATCCCTCTGGTGATCCTGGAACACTGGCCGAGGGAGCCGCAGTAACCTTCCGCCCATGCCCCACATACGCACTCCGGCGCCCGGCCGCGCCCAGCGGACTCCCGCCGGCACGGCCTGGACCGTCTTCCGCCGGCGCCTCGCCTCGACGGCCGTCCTGTGGGTCGCGTGCTGGCTGGCGACGGCCATGTCCGAGCAGCGCGAGAGGTGCGCCCACTCCATCGTCGGCCCGGGCGGCCCGTTCCGGCTCAGAACCAGCACGCTCCCGCCGAACGAGACCTGCGTCTGGCCCGACGGCACCGAAATCGCCGCCCTGGACGTCATGCCGTACCTCTGGTGGGCGGCGGCGGCAGCCTCGCTGATCTCCCTGCTGCTGGCCGCCGCGATCACCGCGGGCACGGCCGAAGGCGGCCGCTCGCATTCCTAGGGGATGCTCCGCCGGCCCGGCGGAGCACGCCGAAATATCCGGATGCGGGCCGGTCAGGGCACACGTAGGGTCGCTGCACGTGGAACCACTGACCGAAAAGCAAATCCGCTCATCCTTCGTGAACTGCACCAAGGGCGAGGCGGCGCGCCTGCGGCTGCCGCTCGACTTCGCCGAACTGCCCTGGGAAGACCTCGACTTCCTCGGCTGGGTGGATCCGGGCGCGCCCCTGCGGGCCCACCTCGTACTGCCCGCGAGTCAGGGCCCCCTGGGGATCTCCCTGCGCGTGCCGTCCGTGAACCGCACCAGCGCGCTGAAGTCCAGCTTGTGCCAGATCTGCCTGACCGGCCACGCCTCCTCCGGCGTCACCCTGCTCGCCGCGCCCCTGGCGGGCGCCCGCGGCCGCGAGGGCAACACCGTCGGCATCTACGTCTGCGCGGACCTCGCCTGCCCCCTGTACGTACGCGGCAAGCGGCAGCCGAAGCTGCGCACCGCGCGGTACGAGGAGTCGCTCACCCTGGACGAGCGCCTCGCCCGGATGACGGACAACCTGGACTCCTTCGCGGCCCGGGTCACCGCCGCCTGACCCCTCAGGCGGGCGCCGCGACCGCGCTGTACGTACGGCCGCCCGCGACGTACTCGCCGAGCGGGCTCATGCCGAACCCGTCGACGTGCACCCGCCAGGACGGCACGTTCCCGGCCTCGATGAACGCCACCACCGCGTCCGCCCGGCCGGCCGCCTCCCTGACAGCCAGGGCGAACAGCTCCCGTGCGACGCCGCGCCCCCGGTAGGCGGCATCGACCACCACCGGGCCGTAGAGCAGCCACCGCGCCTCGCTCAGCGGGCGGCCCCGCCACTCCAGCGAATCCTGGGCCGCCAGCAGCCCGACGAGCGGGGGCGGCGGGGAGGGCACGTCCTGCGGCACGCATAGGGCCAGGAGCCCGGCCACCCGCCCCTCGTCAGCCGCGACCAGCAGCTGACCGGCCTCGGCCATGGCCCCCAACTCGGCAACCCCGAAAGCCCCTTGCACGAACCCCTGCTCGGCCCGCTGCCGCTCCGTCAGCACGTCACGGTGATTGGCGGCGAAGAGCGCGGCCATGCCGGCCACATCGGCTTCGGTGGCATACCGGTAGTCCATGGCGCGATCGTCCCACCTCACCCCCGGTCATAGACGCTCACCTCCACCCCCCGAGCCCCCAGCGTGTCGACGATCAGCGGCTCGATACGCGTCCAGCTGCCACCGGCGAGCCCGCACCCTATGCGGGGCATGTGAACGGAGGCGCCCAGCTCAACGGCGTGCCCCGCCAGCGCGTCGAGGCAACGCCGCACGGCGTCGTACCGGATCGGCGGCCCCCCGCTCCCGGTGCGTATGCCGTGCTGACCGACCATGTTCGCCACCCACACGTCGGGCTGAACCCGCACCAACTGCACGGCCCCCAGCCCGAAGTCGTTCCCACTGCGCCCCCGATGCCAGGCCCGATACGCCGCCTCCGGCTCGGGCCAGCGCTTCGAGACGGCCAGCACGAACCCCTTCCCCCACCCCCCGAGGTCGTTGCACACATGGGCGATGACCTTGGGCCCCTTGGCCTGAGGACTCGTCGCATCCCCGGCAATGATCCTGAACGACTGCACGCCCCGACCCCCTCTTCTGCCCTTGCACTTGCCCTTGCTGCTGCCGCTGCGCTTGCCGCTGCCCTTGCACTTGCTCTTGCTCTTGCCGCTGCGCAACGGCACTACCCCAACGCTAGGGGAGGGCACTGACAGCGGGGGTGGGGGCGGAATCGGGGGCGGGGGTTCGGGGGGCGTGTACCGGTGGGGCGGAGTCGGAGGGTGGGGCGGTGGCTTCGGGGGCCTGCTACCCGTAAGGCTCATCAGGGATGGTTTGGGGGTTTCCCGTCAGTCCCATCGTCTTGCCGTGTCGGGCCGGCCCCTCAAGGGCGCTCCTTCGTCGCGTCGCTTCGCGATGGCCTGCGGCCACCCTTGACCGGCCGTCCCGCCCCGGAAAGACAGGACTGTCGGGAAGCCCCCAAAAGAACGGTTACCGGGGACCGATCCATGCACGGGGCAGCCAGGGATGGGCGGGCTGGGTGCAGCGGCCTGTCGGAGCGAGACCCCGACCAGACCCCCGGCAGGAGCGGGGGCGCGTCAGATCGCTACATGCGTCTCATTTCTCGGCGTCTGCCACCCGTCTGTGGCTGGACATAGGCCGCCACCGGTCCGGTGGGTGCCTGAGGTGAGCCGGCGTCGACCAGCCGAGTGTGAGATGCGCGCAAGCCGCCCACGGCCGGACGATGGGAGCGTGAAAGGGCGCCTGCCGGCCGTCGCGGGTCGCGAAAGGGGCGTCCACCGGCCGTCCGGAGGTCGGAGAGGGCCCCTGACGGCCGTCCGGAGCGGGAAAAGCACCCTGCCGGAGTCTGATGCCGGATTTCTCGGTCTCTCACTCCGACTGGACGTCATCCGCACCCCAACCGGCCGCCAAATAGGGACAAATGACCCGCTGGCGCCGGCCGGGAGACGGGAGACGGGTGACTGGTCGTGGGCGGCTTATGTCCGGCCACAGGCGACCGGCAGACGCCGTCCGGGAGACGTGTGTAGCGATCTGTGGCGGCTTATGCCCAGCCACAGGCGGTCTGCGGACGCCATTCGGTAGGAGTGTGTAGCGATTTGATGCGCCCCCGCTTCCGACCCCCGTCTCGCCGCTGTCTGGTGATGGGTGGCCGTCCCCGCGCCCCCGGCAGCCGTCAGATGGTGGTCGGGCCGGGCTCGGTCGTGCCCCTGGGGACCAGGCCGCCCATCGCTGATGACCCGCTCCTCTGCCCGTCCCCAGGTAACCGTCTTTTTGGGGGCTTCCCGACAGTCCTGTCTTTCCGGGGCGGGACGGCCGGTCAAGGGTGGCCGCAGGCCATCGCGAAGCGACGCGACGAAGGAGCGCCCTTGAGGGGCCGGCCCGACACGGCAAGACGATGGGACTGACGGGAAACCCCCAAACCATCCCTGATCAGGCCCCGCAGGCACATGGCCCCCGAAGCCCCCGCCCCGCGCCCAAGATCCCGCCCCGCCGCTCCACGCCCCCCGAAGCCCCCGCCCCACATCACGCCACCGCCCAGCCGAAGCGCCCCCACCCCGACCCTGACCCCGCCCCGCCCCCGAAGCCCCCCGCCCCCTCACAGGTACTCGCGCGCGAACTCCACCGCCCATTCCACCGCGGCCACCGGGACGCTGCCCGACTGGGGGGCGATGGCGAGTCGGGCGGCCTCCCAGCCCTCGCCGTGTTCGCGGAAGATCGCGAAGCCCGCGGTGTCGGTGGCGTGCCGGTCCGTCACCAGGAACTCGATCACCCGGTCGTCACCGTCCGTGCCCACGGTGGTGATCGTCATGTCGCCGACTACGAACTCCACTGCTCGCGCCCTTCGCTAGCTGATGTCCGGGAGCAGTCGCCCGACCCCCGCTTGATCCACGACTGAACCCGATTGACCCACGACCGACCCACCGCTGATCCACGACGTCCAG
The DNA here is from genome assembly GCF_026340255.1 of Streptomyces sp. NBC_01408. GTDB lineage: Bacteria > Actinomycetota > Actinomycetes > Streptomycetales > Streptomycetaceae > Streptomyces. The sequence continues at coordinate 572,255 of NZ_JAPEPJ010000001.1, forward strand.
CCTCGGCGCCGGGGTGATCCTCCGCATGAGTGCGCGTACTCATGCGGCGTACTCATGCCGCGTACTCACGCGGAGGATCACCCCGGCGCGCCCGCCCCCGGCTCCCCCGCGCGGCGTCCGAGGTGACGAGCGCAACATCGGGCGCGCCGCCGCCGTGCGGGCGCACCCGTTCCGCAGGCCGGAGCGTGGGCCCGGCCCCGGATTCCAAGGGTGGACCCGGCCGCCACCCACCCATCGCGCGAACCAGGACATATCACTCCTGGCATCCGGCCGCCAAATGGCAGGGCACGCCCGCGCGCGGGCCCGTAAGCTCCCGTCATGCAGGTGATCCAGTCAACGAAACTCGCCAATGTCTGTTACGAGATCCGCGGCCCCGTGCTCGAAGAGGCGATGCGGCTCGAAGCAGCAGGTCATCGCATCCTCAAGCTCAACACCGGCAACCCCGCGGCCTTCGGCTTCGAGTGCCCCCCGGAGATCCTTGAGGACATGCTCCGCAACCTGGGCAACGCCCACGGCTACGGGGACGCGAAGGGGCTGCTCTCCGCGCGCCGCGCGGTCATGCAGCACTATCAGACCAAGGGCATCGAGCTGGACGTCGAGGACATCTACCTCGGCAACGGCGTATCCGAGCTGATCCAGATGTCGATGCAGGCGCTGCTCGACGACGGCGACGAGGTGCTGGTCCCGGCGCCGGACTACCCGCTCTGGACCGCCTCCGTCTCGCTCGCGGGCGGCACGGCCGTGCACTACCGCTGCGACGAGCAGGCCGACTGGATGCCGGACCTCGCCGACATCGAGCGCAAGGTCACCGACCGCACCCGCGCGATCGTGATCATCAACCCGAACAACCCCACCGGCGCCGTCTACGACGACGAGATGCTGCGCGGGCTGACGGACATCGCGCGCCGCCACAACCTGGTCGTCTGCTCGGACGAGATCTACGACCGGATCCTGTTCGACGGCGCGACGCACACGAACACCGCCGCCATCGCGCCGGACCTGCTGACCCTCACCTTCAACGGGCTGTCGAAGAACTACCGCGTCGCCGGCTACCGGGCCGGCTGGATGGCGGTCTGCGGCCCCAAGAAGAACGCCTCGTCGTACATCGAGGGCCTGACGATCCTGGCCAACATGCGCCTGTGCGCGAACATGCCCTCGCAGTACGCGGTCGCCACCGCCCTCGGCGGCCGGCAGTCGATCAACGACCTGGTGCTGCCGGGCGGGCGGCTGCTGGAGCAGCGCGACACGGCGTACGAACTGCTCACCCAGATCCCCGGCATCACCTGCGTGAAGCCCCGGGGGGCCCTGTACCTCTTCCCGAAGCTCGACCCCTCGGTCTACAAGATCAAGGACGACCGGCAGATGGTCCTCGACCTCCTGCGGGCCGAGAAGATCATGGTGGTGCACGGTACGGGCTTCAACTGGCCCGAGCCCGATCACTTCCGGATCGTGACGCTGCCGAACGCGAAGGACCTGGCGGACGCGGTGACCCGGATCGGGAAGTTCCTCGACGGGTACGGCCAGCCGTAGCCGCCGGGGGGCTTCAGTCCTGCGTGTGGCTCGAGCATCACCGGATCCAGCTCAACTTTAGAACGAATCCAATGTAGGATGGTCTCCTGACCCCACGCAGGAGGCCTCCTCATGTACGAGCCGAGCCGCACCAAGCCGGTCGTCCACCGCATGGGCGCCGCCCCCGCCGACTACCCGCACCGCAGCCGCGGCGAAGCCCTGGACATCCAGCTCGCCGGGCACCTCGCGGCGCTGCTCGCGGTCACCGACGAGCTCGGGCTCGACGGGGCCGCCGGTGCGATCGCCGCGCAGGTGGCGCGGTTGCGTGGAGCCGAGCCCGCGCGTGCGGCGCAGGGCGGGCCGACCGGGGACACCGCCGTACTGCACCAGCGTGCGCACGACCTCGCCGCCCGCGCGCTCCTCGTGGCCGCGTCCCGCGCCGACACCACCGTCGCGATCCTCGCCGCCGAGCGCATGGACGCGCACTCCGCCGCCCTCGACGCCCTCGACCTGGCCGGCGCCCACTGACGGCCCCGGTCCGGGGCCGCGGAGGCTCCGGACCGGGTGCCATGTTCCCTGCGGGAAGCCCGGCGAACCACAGGCCTGGCGCCCCGCGACCCGCACCACCGCCCGGCCACGGGCCACGCCGCCCCGCCAGGGCCAAGGCCGCGCCACGCCGCACGGCCCCGCCATGCCCCGCCCCGCCCCGCCAGGGTCACCGCCCCGCTAGGCCAGGGCCACCGCCCGGCTACGGCTCCACGGTGAAGGCCGCGGCCGCGACTCCGCACCACGGGACCGTGGCGATCGGCCACACCGGGCCGACCGCCTCCCCGAACTCGGTGGCCGCCGGGGCCACGCCCGGGATCTTGACCAGGGCCTGCGCGGCCCGCTGCGCCGGGTCCGGCTGCGCCGTCTCGCGGAACTCGACCGTGACCACGTAGGCGCCCGGGCCCTCGGGCCGCCCCGCGGCCGTCACCCCCGCGACCACCCGGCGGCTCGCCGGATCGATCCGGCACGCGGTGACCCGTACGTCCTCCACCGCGGCCCGCGGCGGCGGCGCCGGCGGATCGCCTCCGCTGGCCCACACGTACAGGCCCAGCGGGGCGAACACCAGCAGTCCGGCCAGCACCACCAGACCGACCAGCCAGCCCTGCCACTTCAACGCGCTCACGCCCATGGCACGATCCTCCCCGGCGGCCGCCCCGCCCACCAGCACCCACGGGCTCACACAGCATTTCGAAGTGGGACCGCCTGGCCACCTGACGTTCATTCAACTCATCGCGGAATGTGGGTTTCCGCGAGCACGCTGCACCTCGTGAGACGCATCCTAGGAATCGTCCTGGGCCTCCTCCTCGTAGGCGGCGTGATCGTCGCCGTCCTCCAGGGGCAGGACTCAGCAACCACGGCAACGAAGACCGTGCGTGGCGTCATCGGTTCGGAGAAGTCCGAGTTCTTCCGCGACCCCGACGTCGTCAAGGCCCTCGCGAACAAGGGCTACACCGTGAAGACCGAAACCTCGGGCTCCTGGGCGATGGACCAACTCGCCCTCAAGGAGTTCGACTTCGCCTTCCCCAGCAGCAGTGAACCCGCCAAGGAGATCGAGGTCGCGGCCGGCCTCAAGGGCGCCCAGACCACCAAGCCCTTCTACTCCCCGCTCGTCGTCATCGCCCGCACCAATGCCGCCCAGGTGCTCGCCTCCAACGGCCTGGCGAAGATGAACGGGAAGAACTCCGGCACCCTCCTCATGGGCCCCTTCCTCAAGGCCGCCTCCGAGGACCGCACCTGGCAGCAGCTGTCCGGCTCCTCCGCCCACTCCGAGCTGACCGGCACCGTGTTCGTCAAGACCACCGACCCGGCCACCTCCAACTCCGGCGCCCTCTTCCTGGCCGCCACCTCCAACGTCGCCAACAGCAGCAACGTCGTCGCCGACGACGCGGGCGTCGACCGCACCGCACCGCTGATGCGCAAGCTGATCTCCGTCCAGGGCTCGCTGGAACAGAGCACCGACGACCCCTTCCGGGCCTTCATCAGCGGCAGCGGCGAACCGCTCATCCTGGTCTACGAGTCCCAGGTGGCTGCCCTGCTGCTGCAGAAGCAGGATCCGGGCGACATGGTCGTCCTCTACCCGGACACCACCGTCAACACCGCGCACACCTTCGTCCCGCTCGGCGACAAGGCCCAGGAGCTGGGCTCCCTCCTCGCCACCGACCCCAAGCTGCGCGAGCTGGCCCTGCGCCACGGGTTCCGGCCGCAGGACGGCGTGGGCGAGTTCACCACCGCGACCGCCCCGCACGCCGCGTACCTCAACCCGGGGCTGACCGGCATCCGCCAGGTCGGCACACCCACCGTCAAGATCCTGATGGCGCTGGCCGAGCGCGCCAAGGGCCAGGGGGACACACCGTGAACATGACGCCGACCGCCGACGGGGACGGGGCACCACTCGTCCTCACCGCACCCGATCCCGTCGCCCCCGTCCGCCGGGAGCAGGCCTCCGGGCTCGTCCCGCTCCAGGACGGCGTCCACGAGGAGATGGCCCGCCGGGCAGGGGAGTACGTCGGCCAGCTCGCCGGGATCGACAGCCGCTCCCCGGAGTTCGCGCAGCGCATAGGCGAGATCGCCGGGCTGGGCTCCGCCGACATCCGCAGCGCCGCCCAGCAGTCCAACCGGATGCTGGAGCGGGCCGTGCGCTCCCTCGGCTCCGGCGAGGGCGGCGACGCTCAGGCCCGCGTGGCCGGGTCCCTGGTCGAGCTGCGGCGCACCGTCGAGGACCTCGACCCGCGGGAGTCGTCCGCCAAGGGGGCCCGAAAGCTGCTCGCGAAGCTGCCGGGCGGCAACAGGTTCCGCGACCACGTGGCGAAGTACGCCTCCTCGCAGGCCACCCTCAACAAGATCGTGGGCTCGCTGCGCGGAGGCCAGGACGAGCTGCGCCGCGACAACGCGGCCCTGCACACCGAGCGGGCCCGCCTGTGGGAGACGATGGGCAAGCTCCAGGAGTACGCGGTCCTCACCGAGGCCCTGGACGCGGCCGTCGAGCAGCGGATAGCCGAGGCGGAGTACGCCGATCCGCAGGCGGCCGACGCGATGCGCGCGGACGTGCTGTTCCCGGTCCGGCAGAAGCACCAGGACCTGCTGACGCAGCTGGCCGTGTGCGCGCAGGGCTACCTGGCCATGGACGTGGTCCGGCGCAACAACGACGAGCTGATCAAGGGCGTGGACCGGGCCGCCACCACGACCGTCTCGGCGCTGCGGATCGCGGTCATGCTGGCCTCGGCGCTCGACAACCAGCGCAAGGTCGTCGAGCAGGTCAACGCCCTCAAGGGGACGACCGAGGAGCTGATCCGGGGCAACGCGGAGATGCTGTCCACGCAGAGCGGTGAGATCCAGCGGATCGCGGCCGATCCGGCGGTGGGCGCGGAGACCTTGCGGACGGCGTTCGCGCAGATCTACAAGACGCTCGACGCGATCGACACGTTCAAGGTGCAGGCCACGGAGAACATGGCCGCGACCGTGGAGTCGCTGGCCGGGGAGCTGCAGACCGCGTCGGCGTATCTCGCGCGGACGCGGACCGCCGGTGCGCTGGAAGGCGGTGCGCTGTGAGCTCTCGCGACCTGGGCCGGTGGCGTGTGGGGCCGCTGCGCGGAGCCTCTCCCCGCCCCGCCCCTTCCCGAAACTGGGGGCGCCGCCCCCAGACCCCCACGCCTCAAACGCCGGCGAGGCTGGGGGGTGCTCGGCGAGGCTGGATCGCCGTCGCCCTCGCCGTGCTCGCGGCCGCGACGGCCTGCACCGCCGATGCGCCTCCCAAGCCCAAGGAGACGGCGTACAAGGAGGGCACCCTGCGGGTGCTGGCCTCCAGTGAGCTGGCCGACCTGGAGCCCGTACTGGCGCAGGCCAAGAAGGCCACCGGGGTGAGCGTCGAGCTGACCTGGTCCGGGACGCTCGACGCGGCCGAGCAGGTCGCGTCCGGGAAGGCGGACGGGAATTACGACGCGATCTGGCTGTCGTCCAACGACTATCTGCGGCTGCGTCCCGAGGCGGCCGGGAAGCTCGCCAACGAGACCCCGGTGATGTCCTCCCCGGTCGCGCTCGGCGTGCGGCCGGAGGCGCTGGCCCGGCTCGGCTGGAAGCCCGAGGAGGTGACCTGGTCGGCGGTCCACGAGGCGGTGGCCGGGGGGAAGCTGACGTACGGGATGACCGACCCGGTGCGCTCCAACTCGGGTTTCTCCGCCCTGGTGTCGGTGGCCTCGGGTCTGTCGGGCGCGCAGGCCGCGCTGACCGATGCGGACGTGAAGGCGGCCTCACCGCGGCTGAAGGAGTTCTTCGCCGGGCAGAAGCTGACCTCGGGTTCCTCCGGCTGGCTGGTTTCGGCGTACGCCAAGCGCGGGGACGTGGACGCGCTGGTGAACTACGAGTCGGTGCTGCTGTCCATGAACCGCGACGCCAAGGCGCCGCTGACGGTGATCCGGCCGCGCGACGGGGTGGTGACCGCGCACTATCCGCTGACCCTGCTGACGTCGGCCCCGGCCGGGGCCCGTGAGTCGGGGCGGGCGCTGACGGAGTACCTGCGCGGCGCCGGGGCGCAGAAGGCGATCACCGAGCAGACGTTCCGCCGCCCGGTGGCGGCCGGGGTGGCTCCGGCGGCCGGGCTGGACGCGGAGAAGCGGCGCGAGCTGCCGTTCCCCGGTTCGCGTTCGGTGGCCGACGGGCTGCTGGCCTCGTACGAGAACGAGCTGCGCCGGCCTTCGCGGACGGTGTACGTGCTGGACACGTCGGGTTCGATGGCCGAGGGGGACCGTATCGGGCGGCTGAAGTCGGCGCTGACGGACCTGACGGGGAGCGGGAGTTCGGGGACCGGGGAGCGGTTCCGGGACCGCGAGGAGGTGACGCTCCTGCCGTTCGGGTCCAAGGTGAAGAAGGTGCGGACGCACGTCGTCGAGCCGGGTAATCCGGGCCCGGCGCTGGATGCGGTGCGCGCCGATGTGCAGTCGCTGGCGCCGGAGGGGGGTACGGCGGTCTACGGCAGTCTGGAGGCGGCGTACGAGCACCTCGGCAAGGGCGGTACGGACGCGTTCACCTCGATCGTGCTGATGACGGACGGGGAGAACACGGAGGGCGTGGGGGCCAAGCACTTCGACTCGTTCTACGCCGCGCTGCCCGAGGCGCAGAAGCACACGCCGGTCTTCGCGGTGCTGTTCGGCGAATCGGACCGCAAGGAGCTCACCCACATCACCGAGCTGACCGGCGGGCGCCTCTTCGACGCCACCGACGGGAACGGTTCGCTGAACGGAGCATTCGAGGAGATCCGTGGCTACCAGTAGATCCGGAAAGGTCCTCGGCTACCTGGAGTCGAAGAAGAACCTGGCCGGTTCGGCCTGCGGTCTGGCCGGGGTGGGTCTGACCCTGGCGGGGGCGGGCGGCGCGTACTGGCCGGTGGTGGTCGCCGGGCTGTACGGGGCGGGTGCGCTGATCGCCCCGCCGGAGCGGGCGGCGCCGCCGCCCTTCGATCCGCGCGAGGAGCTCGGCGTACTGCGCGACGACTTCGCGCGGCTGCGGGAGTACCTGGCCGAGGTGGAGCTGCCGTCGGGGGCGGGGGACACGCTGGGGGTGCTGCTGGAGCTGTACGGGGCGCTGCTGGCGCCGGGTTGGGTGGCCGATGTGCTGGCCACGGAGCCGGAGGCGGTGCACGCGCTGTCGCGGGGGATCCGGCAGGACGTGCCGGAGTGTGTGGACGCGTACAACCGGACGCGCTGGTGGAACCGGATGGCGCCGGGCGGCGAGTCGCCGGAGCGGCACCTGGAGCGGCAGTTGGCGGTCCTGGTCGAGGAGGCGCGAAGCGTGACGGCGGACCTCCACGAGGTGGAGGCCCGCCGTCAGCAGACGCACACGACCTACCTGGAGGAGCGAGGACGCTCCTGAGGGCGGTCATGTGCTGCGGTGGGAACCGCTTGGTCGGGGGCTCCCACAGCGGTGGGCGCCGCTTGGTCGGGGGCTCCCACGTTCATTGGCCCTTGTTCAGGGCGCGTCCTGGCTCAGCCCAGGCGCTCGACGAGCGCGTGGTACTGGTCCCACAGCTCCTTGGGAGTGTGGTCGCCGTAGGTGTTGAGGTGTTCGGGGACCAGGGCGGCCTCCTCGCGCCAGACCTTCTTGTCGACGGTGAGGAGGAAGTCCAGGTCGGCGGCCGGGAGGTCCAGGCCGTCGGTGTCGAGGGAGTCCTTGGCCGGCAGGATGCCGATGGGGGTCTCGACGCCTTCGGCGGTGCCGTCGAGGCGCTCGACGATCCACTTCAGGACGCGGCTGTTCTCGCCGAAGCCGGGCCACACGAACTTGCCCGCGTCGTTCTTGCGGAACCAGTTCACGTAGTAGATCTTCGGGAGCTTGGACTGGTCCTTGCCCTTGGCCACGTCGATCCAGTGGCCCATGTAGTCGCCCATGTTGTAGCCGCAGAACGGCAGCATGGCGAAGGGGTCGCGGCGCAGTTCGCCGACCTTGCCCTCGGCGGCGGCGGTCTTCTCGGAGGCGATGTTCGAGCCGATGAAGACGCCGTGGTTCCAGTCGAAGGACTCGGTGACCAGCGGGACGGCGGAGGCGCGGCGGCCGCCGAAGAGGATCGCGGAGATCGGGACGCCCTTGGGGTCCTCCCACTCGGGGGCGATCGTCGGGCACTGGGAGGCGGGGACGGCGAAGCGAGCGTTGGGGTGGGCCGCCGGGGTGTCGCTCTCCGGGGTCCAGGCGTTGCCCTTCCAGTCGGTGAGGTGGGCGGGCGACTCTTCGGTCATGCCCTCCCACCACACGTCGGAGCCGTCCGGGGTGAGCGCGACGTTGGTGAAGACGGTGTTGGCGTACATGGTCTTCATGGCGTTGGCGTTGGTGTGCTCGCCGGTGCCGGGGGCGACGCCGAAGAAGCCGGCCTCGGGGTTGATCGCGTAGAGACGGCCGTCCTCGCCGAAGCGCATCCAGGCGATGTCGTCGCCGACGGTCTCGACGATCCAGCCCGGGATCGTGGGCTCCAGCATGGCCAGGTTGGTCTTGCCGCAGGCGCTCGGGAACGCGGCGGCGATGTACTTGGCCTCACCCTGCGGCGGGGTGAGCTTGAGGATCAGCATGTGCTCGGCGAGCCAGCCCTCGTCGCGGGCCATGACGGACGCGATGCGCAGGGCGTAGCACTTCTTGCCGAGGAGGGCGTTGCCGCCGTAGCCGGATCCGTAGGACCAGATCTCGCGGGTCTCGGGGAAGTGCGAGATGTACTTGGTGGTGTTGCACGGCCACGGGACGTCGGCCTGGCCTTCGGCGAGCGGAGCGCCGAGGGTGTGGACGGCCTTGACGAAGAAGCCGTCGGTGCCGAGTTCGTCCAGGACGGCCTTGCCCATGCGGGTCATGGTGCGCATGGCGACGGCGACGTAGGCGGAGTCGGTGATCTCGACGCCGATCGCGGAGAGCTCGGAGCCGAGGGGGCCCATGCAGAAGGGGACGACGTACATCGTCCGGCCCTTCATCGAGCCCTTGAAGATTCCTTCCTGCCCGGCGAAGATCTCCTTCATTTCCGAAGGAGCCTTCCAGTGGTTCGTCGGGCCCGCGTCCTCTTCCTTCTCGGAGCAGATGAAGGTCCGGTCCTCGACGCGCGCGACGTCGGACGGGTCGGAGGCGGCGTAGTACGAGTTCGGGCGCTTCGTCTCGTCGAGCTTCTTGAACGTTCCCTTGGCGACGAGCTCCTCGCACAGGCGCTCGTACTCGCCCTCGGAGCCGTCGCACCAGACGACGCGGTCCGGCTGGGTGAGGGCTGCGATCTCGTCCACCCAGGAGATCAGCTCCTGGTGAGTCGTCGGGATGGTGGGAGCCGCGTTGTCGCGCGCCACGATTGCTCCTTGTTGAGGGGTGTGTTTGGTGTTTGCCCCGTGGGGGCTGCGACCCGGACGCTTCGCGCTCCGCTCATCCGGTGCCGACCGCACTCATCTGATCATCCGGTGGATGTGCGCATATGTCCAGAGGGCCTCTCACGTGAGCATCGCCACTCGCGTCAATCTTCTGTAAAGCGGTCTAACAGAAACCTACGGACCCGTAGGTAGCATGTGCGCCATGACTTCTGACGCCGCCGCCGTCCCGGCCGCCGAGTCCTCCCCGGTCGTCGAGGCGGCCGAGGCCGTCGAGTCCGCCCTGGAGGCCAAGCCCCTCCTGCGCGGCTGGCTCCACCTGGGGATGTTCCCCGCCGTGCTCGTCGCGGGCCTCGTCCTGATGGCCTTCACCGACTCGACCCGGGCCCGCGTGGCCTGCGGGGTGTACATCCTCACGGCCTGCCTGCTCTTCGGTGTCAGCGCGGTCTACCACCGCGGCACCTGGGGCCCGCGCGGTGAAGCCATCCTGCGGCGGCTCGACCACGCCAACATCTTCCTGATCATCGCGGGCACGTACACCCCCCTGACCGTCCTGCTGCTGCCGCCCTCCACCGGGCGGACCCTGCTGTGGGCGGTGTGGCTCGCCGCCGCCGCGGGCATCGCCTTCCGAGTCTTCTGGGTCGGCGCCCCGCGCTGGCTCTACACCCCCTGCTACATCGCGATGGGCTGGGCCGCCGTCTTCTTCCTGCCCGACTTCATGCGCACCGGCGGCATCGCCGTCCTGGTCCTGGTGATCGTCGGCGGTCTGCTGTACAGCGCGGGAGGGGTCATCTACGGCATGAAGCGCCCCAACCCCTCCCCCCGCTTCTTCGGCTTCCACGAGGTCTTCCACTCCCTGACGCTCGCGGCCTTCGTGGCCCACTACGTCGGCATCTCGCTCGCCGCCTACCAGCACTGACGGCGGGGCCCGGCCGCGACACGCGACCGGGCCCCGCCGCTGCGGCCGCCGTCAGCAGGCGTAGCCGTCGCGGTCCGGGTCGAGGCGCAGCGGATCGCTGCCGTTCACCTTCATGCGCTTCGGGTACTGGTGGGCGGCCAGCCACTCGCAGCGCGCCTTCGTGGTCTCCTTCACCTCCGCCGGGAAGCGGGTCGGCACGCACAGGTTGACCGAGCCGTAGTGCCGGTCGCAGCCGGCCACGCTGGGCGCCACGGGTACGGAGTCCCGCTTGGCCGGGTTCTTCTTCGGCGCCCCCAGGGCGTCGGCGAAGGTGTGCTGGTGCGCGGAGGGCTGCTCGCCCGTCTTGGCCAGGGCCGGGGCCCCGCCCAGGTGCACCCATTTCGCGACCGACGGGACACCGTTCGCGTCGACCGCGAAGAGCATGTACCAGCCGGGCGGCGCGAGGTTCGGGTTGCTGGTGACGTTCAGGTCGACGGTGTTCCCGTTCACGGTCATCGGCAGGTCCACGAACCGCTGGTTGGGGTCCGAGGAGTGGGTGACGGCCGCCGGACGGATCAGCTCCGCCTTGGCTACGGGCCGGTCGACGGTGATCCGCTGCGTGTCCCCGTACACCCACTGGGTGTCGATCACCGAGGTGATCTGCGGGCGCGGCCCCTTGAAGAGGTAGGGCGGGGTGTAGATCGACACGTTGTGGTTGTACGTGCCGTTGCCCGGGTTGTCGCCGACCGACATCACCCGGCCGTCGGGCATCAGGAACGACGCCGAGTGGTAGGTCCGCGGGATCGGGTCGGCGGCCAGCCCCGGCTGGTAGGTGTTGGTCACCGGATCGAAGAACGAGGCCTCGAACACCGGGTCGGCCCGGTCGTGGAGCGCGCCGCCGGTCTCCAGCACCTTGCCGTCCGGCAGCAGCACGGCGGACACGTACATCTTGCCCTCGGCCCCCGTCTGCGGCCGCTTGCCCGCGCCCTGGTCGACCAGGCCGAGAGGGATGTCCGGGCCGGCCGTGTAGGCGGGGCTCGGCTGCTTCAGGTCGATGATGTCGGTGATCCGGTTCGCCGCCGGGTTGGTCTCGTTGTTGCCGCCGCCGATGGTCAGGACCCGCTGGTCCTGCGCCGGGGGCAGCAGCACGCTCGCCGACTCGTCGCGCTGGTCCTTGTTGCGCAGGCCGGGCACGTCGGTGATCGTGTTGGCGTCGTAGTCGTAGACGGAGGCGCCGGTGCCCGGGGTGCCGTTGCCGAAGGTGTGGCTGCCCGAGTAGAAGAGCCGCCCGTCCTGCATCAGGATCATCGACGGGTACAGGCCCCAGTACGACCAGGTCTGGTTGACCTCGTTCATCGGCAGCCACTTGTTCTGCGCCGCCGAGAACTTCTCCGCGGTCACGTTGCCCGTCGAGTCCTCCTTCAGCCCGCCGAAGGAGATGACGTCACCGTTGCCGAGGATCGTCGCCGACGGGTACCAGTGCCCGCCGTTCATGTCGTTCGTCTTCGTGTACGCCTCGGTGGCCGGGTCGAAGACGTAGCTGTCCTTCAGCCCCTGGTAGCCGATCGTGCCGTCGGCGGACGGGTACCCCTTGTTGCCGCTCATCACCAGCACCCGGCCGTCGGACAGCTGCACGTGGCCCGAGCAGAACATGTCCACCGGCGTCGGGACCGTCTTGAACGAACCGTTCGCCGGGTCGTAGACGGCCGAGGTGAAGGTGCCCGCGTTGAACTGGGCGATGTCGTTGCCCGAGCCGGCGATCAGCAGCACCTTGCCGTTCTTCAGCACGACGGCGTGCATCGAGCGCACCGGGTTCTGGGCCGGGATCACCTCCCACTTGCCCTTGGCGCACTCCTCGGCCGTGCCCGAACAGGCCGGCTGCGGCCCGGGCGCGCCCACCTCCTCCAGCGCGTAGTCGTCGGAGGTGAGCGTGCCCACCCCGTAGACCGACAGCCCCCACGCGATCTTGTCGGTGTTGGGCGGGACCACCGGCGTACGGACCTCCGTGCGCGCCCATCCGGCGCTCACCGGCGGGTTCTGCAGGTCGGTCCAGTACTGCCAGCCCGACGTGGTGTCCCGGCGGAACACGGTCACCGACACGTCCGGGGTGTTCGACTTGTACCAGGCGGACAGGTCGTACTGCTTGCCCGGCGCGACCGTCGGGGCGCAGGCGGTGGTCTCGGTGACCAGGGCCTTGCGGTCGCCGTCGACGCGGCGGGTGAGGGAGACCTTCATCGCCTTGGTGCCCGTGTGCGCGTCGGCGACGGTGGCGAAGGTGAAGTCGTTGTCGCCCCAGCCGGATTTGGACCAGCAGGACGGCATGTCGGAGCCGGGCGCGCCCGCGCTCTCGAACCCGGGATTGGTGAGGAGATTGGGGGGTCCGGCCGTGGCCTGCTGCGGTGCGGTGAGCAGCAGGCCCGCGGTCATCGCCCCGACGGCCAGCAGGGCGGCCCGCCGCCCGGACCTCCGCCGGATCTTCAGACGCATGGACAAGTTCCCTTCTGTGCGGCTCAACTCCTGGTGTGGCGTCCCGCGGTGCGCGGTTTGCGCGGCAGGTAGACGAGGGCCTCGGTCGCCGCGAACCGCAGGACGAAGGTGGTGACCAGCGCGAGGGCGGTGGCGGGCAGTACGGCCATGCCGAACTTGGCGACGAACACCGCGATCAGCGGGATGCGCAGCAGCAGATCGGCGTTGGCGAGCAGCGCGAAGCGGCCGATGCGGTCCGCCCAGTGGCGGTGCCGGCGGCGGTCACGGAAGAGCAGGGCCTCGATGAGGACGAAGTTCCACAGCACCCCGGCCTGGTTGGCGACGATCTCGGCGGGCAGGTAGTGCATCCCGGCGCCCATGAGCAGCCAGAGCGCGGCCAGGTTCGGGACGAAGCCGGAGAGTCCGATCAGTCCGAAGCCGGCCATGCGGGCCAGTGGGTGGGCGGAGCGCAGCGCGGCGAGGTGGGCGAGGAAGCGCAGGCCCTCGCGGGCGGTGGACTTGGACTCGCCGGAGTAGCGGTCCTGGAAGACGAAGGGCACCTCGGCGACCTTCGCGGGGCGGCAGCGTACCGCCAGCTCCAGCAGGATCTTGTAGCCGAGGGGGCGCAGGGCGTCGGCGGTGACCACGGAGCGGCGCATGGCGAAGAAGCCGCTCATGGGGTCGCTGATGCCGCGCAGGGCGCGCGGGAAGAGGCCCTTGGCCAGCCAGGTCGCGCCGCGCGAGACGGCGATCCGGTAGCCGCCGGCGAGCCCGGCGCGGCTGCCGCCGCTGATGTAGCGGGAGGCGACGACGAGGTCGGCGCCGGTGCGTATCCCCTCGCCGACGAGTTCGGGCACGAGGTGGGGCGGGTGCTGGAGGTCGGCGTCCATGACGACGATCCAGTCGGTGCCGGCCCGTCTGACGCCCTCGACGACGGCTCCGCCGAGGCCTCCGTCCGCCTGTGCGCGGTGCAGGACGGCCACCGGGAAGGGGCAGTCGGCGGCGGCCTTCTCGATGACGGCGGGGGTGTCGTCCGTGGAGTCGTCCACGAACAGCACCTCGCAGGGCAGGTGGGCGGGGAGCGCGTCGCCGAGGCGCCGCAGCAACTCCGCCACGTTTCCGGCCTCGTTGAAGGTCGGGACGATGAGGGTGACGCTGCCGGGGACCACGCTCGCGGCAGGGTCCAGCTCCGCCGGAATCACAAGCTCCGGATCGTTCGGGGCAGGGGGTGCCCACACGTCTTCGCTCATGGTGGTTCAGCTCCCACTCTCGCGGTCGGTCCGGCGGATCTCGATGCGGTCCTCGCCCGAGCCGAAGACGGCGACGGCCGTCGAGTGCTCCAGCGCCGCCTTCACGTTCGGCAGGTCCACCGCGTCGCGCCGGACCGTGGGCGAGGAGACCACGTAGTCGATGTCCCGCCAGCCGCGCGGCAGGGTCTTGGTGACGGCGGGGTCGAGGTCCGCCTTGTAGAACCAGATGGCGCCCAGGCCCGGCTCGAAGCCGGAGTGCACGGCGTCCAGCCAGAGCGCGTCGTCCACCAGGACCCGGGTCTTCCCCGGGTCTGCGACCTCGCTGCCGAGCCAGGCCGCGGCCTGCCGGTACGGGCCGTTCGCGTCCACCGTGAGCGCGGTGCGGTTGCCTTCGTACCAGCGCGGCAGGACGTACACGGCGGCGGCTGCGGCGAGCACGCAGACCAGCGCCCGGCGTCCGTGGACCAGCTTCCTGCTCTCCCCCGGCGTGCGGCGGCGGCGCAGCACGGCGTGCGCGATGCTGGCCGCGCCCCCGGCGAGGACGAGGGCGAGGAAGGGCAGCGCCTGGATCACGTACATGGCGGGGAGGTAGCCGGAGGGCCGCATCGCCACGAGCGCGAGGATGACGGCGGCGAGCGCGGGACCGGCGAGCGCGCGGGCGGTGACGGACCAGCGGAGGGTGACCAGCAGCAGGACGGCGCCGGCCAGTCCGCCGAGCGGCAGGACGGTGTCGTAGTACAGCCAGCTCCGGAACACGCCGTTCGAACCGGAGCCGGGGTCGAGGATGAAGCCGGAGCCCTCGCGGCCCATCTGGTAGGTGATGCCGTCGATCAGCGAGACGTGCCCGGCGCCGGGCAGCAGTTCCCCGTTGAGCAGCGCGAACAGCGGGTACGTGAGCCCGATCAGCGCGCAGGCGGTGATGGCTCCGGTGACGGCGAACTTGCGGGTGTCGCGGTGGCTGTGGCGCCACATCGTCACCAGCAGCGCCGGGAGCACCACCAGCATCGTCTCCTTGGTCAGCACGGCGGTGGCGGCCGCGAGTCCCGACCCGAAGTGGTGCCACAGGTGGCGGCTGGGCGACGCGGCGAGGCAGAAGGCCAGCAGGATCCACATCACGGCGAGGTTGTCGAGGAAGATCTCCCGCTGGAGCACGACGGAGAGCGGGGAGAGCCCGAAGAGGGCCATGGCGAGCCCGGCGGCCCAGCGCGGCAGCCACAGCCGGCGCGCGAGGACGTACATCAGCACGGAGCTGGCGGCCGAGACGGCGAGCATCGAGAACCGCATGGTCGCGACGGTCATCGCGTCGGGCACGAAGAGGGAGGGGAGGTACGTCAGGCCCGCGACCTGGATCCAGCCGAGCGGCGGGTGGTCGTACCAGTAGGTGTAGTGGGCGAGGCCGTCGCCCTGCTGGACGGCCCAGGCCTGGGCGAGGTAGGTGCCCTCGTCGTCGCTCAGCGTCGGGAAGTTGGTGATGTTCCAGCCCTGTACGAGGACGATCGCGAGCAGCAGCGTGCCGCACAGCAGCAGGTCCGGGCGGGAGGAGCGGAAGCGGACGAGCGGACGGGCGGGGGCGGGCGGCCCGACGCCGGAGCCGCTGCCGCCACTGCCGCCGCGCTGGGCGGGGACGCGGGGCGCGGTGGCGGTGGCGGTCCCGCCGGGCCGGGGATGGGGATCAGTGGCCGTGGGCAGGGTGGCGGTCACTGGTGGCGGTCCTCTCGGTTCGCGGTGGACGCGGTGGACGCGTACGCGGGCAGGGACGCGGTGGCGGGCGCGGGCGCGGACAGGGTTGCGGACCCGGCGGAGGCTCCGGCCAGGACGGGGGCGGCGGAGGCTCCGGCCAGGGCGGGGGCGGGGGCGGCGGACCCGGTGAGGTGGGCGCCGGTGTGGCTGGTGAGCTCCCACTCGTTGCGTCCGCGCTGCTCGCGCCAGACGGCGCGGATCGCGGCGCCCGCGAGCATCACCTGGTAGAAGGGGCCGCCGACCACGAGCTTGAGGTAGTGCACGAAGCGAATGCGCAGGCCGTACTGGCGGCCGAAGTCGTGCAGGCCCACGATCTCGAAGACGAAGGTCACCATGGCCGTGATCATGGGGAGGAAGGTGATGATCGCGATCCCGACGGGCACGTCGAGGAAGAGGGCGACGGCGAAGTTGAGCGGGATGATCACCCCGGAGGCGGCCTGCATGAAGGGGGTCATCAGCGTGTAGCGGGCGAGCCAGCGCTGGCCGCGGCCGGGCAGCTGCCGCCAGTCCTTCTTCCGGTACACCTGGAGGAAGCCCTGGTTCCAGCGGGTGCGCTGCTTGAGCAGGCTCATCAGGGAGCCGGGGGTCTCCTCCCGGGTGACCATGTCGGAGTCGTAGGCGACGACCACCTTCTTGCCGACCGACGACAGGCGCACCCCCAGGTCGCAGTCCTCGGCGAGGCAGTTCTGGTCCCAGCCGCCCGCCTCGCGCAGCACCTCGGTGCGGACGAAGACGGTGTTGCCGCCGAGCGGGATGAAGCCCTTCTCGGCGTGCAGGTGCAGCCGGGAGCGGAACCAGAAGAAGTACTCCAGGCAGTTGCGCAGGCTGTACCAGCTGGAGTGGAAGTTGATGAGCTGGACCCCGCCCTGGACCACGTCGGCGCCCGTGGAGCGGAAGGCGTGGTCGACGTGGGCGAGCAGCTCGGGGTGGACCTGGTCCTCGGCGTCGAAGACTCCGACGATGTCGCCCCGGCAGGAGGGGAGGGCGGTGTTGAGGGCCTTGGGCTTGTTCTTGGTCTCGTGGGTGTCCACGACGACCCGGACCCGGACGGGCTCGCGGGCCGCGGCCCGTTCGGCGACGGCTGCGGTCTCGGGGTCGTCGTGGCCGACGATCACGATGATCTCGTAGTCGGTGTGCGTGGATTCCAGCAGCCGGTCGATGGTGTGCTCCAGCACGGCCTGCTCGTGGCGGGCCGGCAGCAGCAGCGAGAACGCCAGCCGGCCGCCCCCGTCGGGGCGGTCGAAACGGGTGGAGGCGAGCACCTCGGGTGTCCGCCAGGCATGCATCTGCCACCAGAGCGTGAAGGCGGCTATCCCGAAAAGCGCAAGCGAAATGACAGATATGAACACAGAGGTGTACAAATTGTCCCCCACAGACATGCCGCAACCCCAGGCGGCGATCGTGAAACCCCCCGGAGGCTCACGGCGGGCCCCCCGGCCCGCCGCCCCCGCTTCCCCCTCGTGCGCACCCCCCAGCGCGCCGTCTCGGTGACTCCCGAAGACATGAGAGTAGGCACTGAACATGACACTCAGGCGCAGTCCAGTTAAAAAGCACGTTTCTCAAGTCATAGCAGAGCAACCGGAATTGACGGTACTCCGGCCCCTTCAGGGACGAACCGTCCCCAACTGCTCCGCCAGCTCGACCGGGTCTGTCGTAGGCCGCGCGCAGACGAAATGTCGACAGACGTACGCCGTGGGAAGGTCGCGTACGAGTGTGCGCTCGGCCAGGAGGGGGAACTCGCCCCCACTGCCGTCCGCCGCACGCGGCAGCCCGACCGCCACCACAGCCCCAGGAGCCGTCCCCAGCAACGCGGTCCGGTGCAGCTCCGCCCGTGCCTCGTCCTCCGGATGGCCGACGACCGCGACCTCGCGCGGACCGTCGAGGAGCGCCTCGGCGACCGCCAGCCCGTGCCCGATGAAGCGCGGGGCGCGCGGACCCAGCGCGTGCACCACCCCGAGCGCCCTCTCGGCCGCCGTGCGGTGCGCCTCCGAGCCGGTGTGCGCGGCGTACGAGAGCAGGGCGCCGGCCGCGGCGGTCCAGCCCGACGGGGCCGCGGTGTCGGTGGGGTCCTGCGGCCGCCTGATCAGCGGCTCGGCGTCGTGCGCGGTGTCGTAGAGCGAGCCGTCCTCGGCGGCGAAGCGGTCCAGGACCAGGTCCGCGAGGAACCCGGCGAACTCCAGCCAGACCCCCTCCCCGGTGACGGAGGCCAGGGCCAGGAAGCCCTCCGCCACGTCGCCGTAGTCCTCCAGCACCCCGGCATTGGCTCCGACCTGACCGTCCTTGCTGGTCCGCGCCAGCCGGGCGCGGCCGTCCATGTGCACCCTGACCAGCAGATCGGCGGCCTCGGTCGCCCGCTCGACGAGGTCGGGCCGGTCGAAGTACGCCCCGCACTCCGCGAGCGCGGCGATCGCCAGCCCGTTCCAGGCCGCGACGATCTTGTCGTCCCGCCCGGGCGCGGGCCGCGCCGCCCGCGCGGCGAGGAGGCGCTCCTTGATGCCCGCGAGCCGCCCGGCCTCCACCACGGGGCCGTCCTGGGGCAGTTGGAGCACGGACTTGCCTTCCTCGAAGGTGCCCTCCTCGGTCACCCCGAAGTACGCGACGGCCAGCGCCCCGTCCTCCTCCCCAAGCACCTCCCGCAGCTCGGCGGGGGTCCAGGCGTAGTACGCCCCCTCCACGTGCTCGCCGGTCAGCGGATCCTCGCTGTCCGCATCGAGGGCGGAGGCGAAACCGCCCTGGTCCGTACGCAGCTCCCGGACCATGAAGTCGGCCGTCTCCAGGGCGACCCGCCGGGCGAGGTCCGACCCGGTGGCCCGCCACAGGTGCGCGTACACCCGGCAGAGCAGCGCATTGTCATAGAGCATCTTCTCGAAGTGGGGCACGACCCACTCCCGGTCCACGGAGTACCGGGCGAACCCGCCGCCGAGCTGGTCGTAGATCCCGCCGCGGGCCATCGCCTCACAGGTGTCGGCGGCCATCTGGAGCGCCCCCTCGGACCCGGTGCGCGCGTGGTGGCGCAGCAGGAACTCCAGCACCATGGACGGCGGGAACTTCGGCGCCCCGCCGAACCCGCCGCGCGTGGCGTCGTACTCCCGCGTCAGCCCCAGCAGCGCCTGCGCCAGCTCCTCGGGCCCGGGCGTACCGGCCTTCCCGTAGTCCAGCTGACGCCCGGCCAGATCCCGCACGATCCGCTGCGCCACCTCGGCGACCTCCTCGGGCCGCCCGACCCAGGCGGTCCGCACGCCTTCGAGGACCTGCGTGAAGGAGGGCATCCCGTGCCGGGGCTCGGGCGGGAAGTAGGTCCCGAAGTAGAACGGTTCGGCGTCGGCGGTCATGAAGACGGTCATCGGCCAGCCGCCCTGCCCGGTGGCGGCCTGCACGGCCTCCATGTACACGGAGTCGATGTCGGGCCGCTCCTCGCGGTCCACCTTGATGTTGACGAAGTGCTCGTTGAGATACGCCGCCGTTAGTTCATCAGTAAAGCTTTCAGCTTCGAACACATGGCACCAGTGGCAACTCGAATAGCCGACGCTGAGATGCACGGGCACGCCACGCTCGCGCGCCTCGGCAAAGGCCTCGGGCGACCACGGCCACCAGTCGACGGGGTTGTCGGCGTGCTGGAGCAGGTACGGCGAGGTCTCGTACGCGAGGCGGTTCGGCATGGGGCCATCCTGCCGCAACTCCCGAACGGCGGCTCATGACAGGGCCCTCAGGCCGCTGATTCGGCGGCCCCGATGCGATCAGCCCACTTCCACACTGGGACCACTCGAGAGTAGTCCCAGGTCCCGCACCCCTTCCGCCCCGATTTGATCACGAGGTGAGTGAAGACGGAGGAGATGACCCTGCGCTTCTCCTCGAAACCCATCTCGCCCGACTGCCACCGCAACCGCATCGGCTCCGGCAGCCGGACTCGCCCTTGTCCGTCGATGGGGAAGAGCAGCCTCTCGATGGCGTCCTCCACGAGTGGACCACTGATGGCACATCGCCCGCAGCCGCGGCCAGAGACGCAGATGTAGTTGTACGGGCTCTTCCGGCTGGCGGTCTTGCCGCCACCCATGAGCTGATGGCACTCAGCGCCGCCCGCAAGCTCCGCCCCACAACGCAGGAATCCGCTGGCGAGATACTTCGGTCCGGCCTTGCGGTCGGTCAGTCGTGGACTGAGCGCCCCCCTGTACATGTACAGACTGCCCGCGGAGAACCTCGCACAGACAGCCGTCCACTGCTCAGGGCTGACGATGGCCTGCCATGTCCCGACCAGCGGCTTCCCCGTATCGGGATCGATCAGCAACTCACCTCGGTTGGCGCGCAAGCCGCACACCCTCGGGGCGGTGATGATTTGCGTGACCGTCTGCGGATTCGGGCGGCCACCGCGCGTTCCCGTGACTCCCAGCTCAGCCCAATCTCGTGCCACCTGCCCCATGGAACCACCGGCGATGCGGTGCTCGATCGCCTTACGGACGAGCTCCGACTCCACCGGGTGCAGGGTTTGCCGGTCCTCCAGCCAACCGAACGGCCTCGGCCCGCTGTGCGGCAGTCCGTCCATGGCCCGGGACCAGTGCCAGTCCTTGACCCGGCGACTACGCATCTCCTTCTCGGCGACGGCGCCCTGGAGGCATTCGGCTCCCTGCAAGAGACCGGCCTTGCTGTACGGGTCCCGCAGACCATCACGGTCGACGTACACCCGGCCCGGCTCCGAGGTGAGCGCTGCCATGAAGCGGATGAAGTCCTCGGGCCTGCGGTACAGGCGGTCGTCCGCGACGGCGACGACGCCGTGAAGCGGCCCGGCTGTGAAGGCGTGGCCTCGGTGGAGGTCGGCGAGCAGGTGGTCGAACCCGGGCCGTTCCCGGTCGTCCTTGGTCGCGCTGCGTGCGTTGTCCGTGTACGTGGCGACGACGACGCAGCCGTGCTCGCGAGCCGTGCGTTCGTTGATCCGGTGCTGGTGGCGCACGCCGCGCGCGTCGCATTGAAGCGTGTCCTGCGAGGTACGGGCGTACGAGGCGACAGGTATGTGATCCACGGTGCGCTTTCCCATCGAGAGTGGTTGCGATGCTCGCTACAACTCACGAACAGACCGTCGGGTTACGCCCTGAGCAGGGGTTCCAGGTCCTTCAGCCAGGCGTCGCGGGTACGGGTCCAGGTGGCTGCGCAGTCCGTGCGGGACGGGGTGGCGAGGTCCGGGTGGCGGGCGGGGGACGCGCCGTAGACCGCGCAGCGGTGGGATTCCGCGCGGGTGGCGGGCGGGGCGTGTTCGTCGGCCGGGTCGGGGGTGGGGTCGGCCGCGGCCGCGAGGTCGTAGGCGCGGGCCGCCGTGAGGAGGGTGCCCTCGCCCTCCGGGTCGCCGCGCAGCAGCATCAGCTGGGCGAAGCGGTCGGCGGCGTCCTCCTCGGCGCGCTCCCCTTCGTCCGGGAGGTCCAGCGCGTCCACCAGGGCGTGGCCCGCCTCGTGGAGGAGGGTCTCCCGCACGACCTCGGAGAGGTCCTCGTCCGGGTTGCGGGACTCTCCGCGCTCGAACAGCTCGCGCTCCTCGGCCAGGTCGTCGTAGCAGAGCTCGATGCGGTGCCCGGCCGGGTCGTAGCCGCTGCCCTCCCCGGCGCAGGAGCGGGCGACGACGGTGACCCGGTACGGCAGGTCGACGTAGGCGTTGAGGTCGGCGAGGGTGGACTCGGCCAGGGCCCGGTCCTTCAGGAAGCGGGAGCCGTCCCGGTCGGCGGCGGCGGGCTTCTCGTAGCGGAGCACGAAGCCCTGGTCGGGGAGCTCCGCCCGGCATCCGGCCGTCGGGAGCAGCAGCGCCGTCGCGGCCGCGAGGGCGGCGGCGCCCGCGGCCCCACGCCGCCGGTCGGCGCGGCGGACGGGCAGCGCCGTGCGGCCGTCCGCGGGCCCGCGCCTGGGCACGGCCACCGTCGTATATATCTCTTGTTCCGTCATGAGGGCCTCGGTTCACGGAAGTTGGAAGGTTTCGACCCGACTGTACGAAGGCCGGGCCGCTCCCTCTGAAGAAGCTCAAGTTCCCTCGCGCTCGCGACCGTCCCGCAGGACACTTGGGGCTCGTTGCCGGAGCTCTCTGAGGGGGATGCCGATGCGGGACAGCCATCGCGGCGAGGCCGAGCGGCTGTTGGGCCGGGCCGTGGAGGAAGAGGGCCGGCGGGCAGCGGGCGGCGCGGGCGGCCCAGGGGCGCCGGTCGACCGGGCGGCCCTGCTGGCGCGCGGCAAGGAGGCCCTGGACGCCCTCGCGGCGAGTGCGGCACCGGAGTACGAGGCCTACGTGCGGGCCCTGGACGAAGCGGCGGCCGGGAACGAGTCCCTCGGCGAGGCATTCCGCCGCAACAGCGCCTCGACTGCCCTGCTCGTGACGGCGGTCGCGGCGGCGGCCGCCGTCGGGGCGGACCTGGCGCTCGGCGTCGCGGCGGGCACGGCGCTGACCGCGGGAGCCGTGGCGGGCGTAGCGGGGGCGGCGGCCACGGTGGCGAAGGTGACGGCCCTGCACCTGCCGGCCGCGAACCGGCGGGCCGGCGAGCTGGGCCGGCCCGGCGGCCCCGAGCAGCTGAAGCTCCAGTGGCTGTCGGCGCTGGAGGTGCGCGGGATCCGCCCGTTCCTGGAGCAGCAGCGCACGGTGGCGGCAGCGGCGCGGACGCCCCGGCCCGCGCCCCGGCCCGCCTCGCCGCAGCTGCGCGGCACGGACCGCAGCGCGGAGGCCCGGCGGCGCAGCGTACTGGAGCAGTCCTTCGGGCAACTCCCCGACCCCGCCGGGGTGTTCGTGGGCCGGCGGGCGGAGCTGACCCGGATCGCGCAGTGGGTGCAGGCGGCGCGGGCCAGTACGGAGACCCGCCCGGTGGTGGTGGTCCTGCACGGCGAGCCGGGGGTCGGCCGCACGGCTCTGGCCCTGCGGGCGGCGCACGGGCTGCGGGACCAGTTCCGGGGCGCGTGCGTGGTGGACCTGCGGGGCGGTTCGCCCAGCGGGGAGGCCCCGCTGTCGACGCGGGAGGCGCTGCTGCACCTGCTGAACCGGCTGGGCGCGCCGCGCGAGCAGCTGCTGTTCCGCGAGGGTGCCTCGGCTGAGCAGCAGGTGCGGCGCCTCTGCGAGCTGTACCACCAGCACCTTCAGGGGCTGCCGGTGACGGTGGTGCTGGACGACGCGGTGGACGTGGCGCAGGTGCGGCTGCTGGTGCCGGAGCGGTCCGAGAGCCTGGTGCTGGTGACGGCGCGGGAGCCGATGGAGCTTCCGGCGGATCTGGCGGCGTGGGTGCACCAGCTGCCGGTGGAGCCGCTGGCGGAGGCGGACGCGGCGGAACTGGTACGGGGTTCGGTCGCGCCCGGTGCGGGTGCGCCGGTTCCGGTCGCGCCGGGTTCGGGTGCGCAGGGTGCGGGCGGGCCGGGTTCGGGTGCGCAGGGTGCGGGCGGGCCGGGGCCGGTCGCGCCGGGGCCGGTGGCAGCGGCGGCGGGCGCGGATGTCCCGGCCGCCCTGCTGGAGTCGGGCGGCGGGCTTCCGCTCGCGCTGCGGATGCTGGCCCCGCTGGCCCCTGCGGGCGAGGCCCCCTGGGACGGGCCCGGGGACGCGGGGGTGCACCCGGTGGAGCGTGCGCTCCGCGCGGCCGACGCACGGCTGGCCGAGCCCGCGCGGCAGCTGCTGCGGCGGCTTCCGCTGGCCGGGCGGGCCTCCCTCGGCGGGGCGGCGGCGGCCGCGCTGGCCGACGTACCGGAGCAGGCGGCCCTGCGGACGCTGGAGGAGCTGTGGGAGGCCGGGCTGATCGAACGGGTGCGCGGGCAGCGGTTCCGGATGCACGACGCGGTGCGCGCGTACGCGGCGGCGCGGCTGGCGGCGGACGAGGACCGCGCCGAGTCCGCGGCGGCGCACGGACGCCTGATCCGCAACTACGCGAAGCTCGCGGACTCGGTGATCCGGATGGTCGACGGGAAGATGTCGACGCGGGCGGACACGTTCCTGAAGGGCTCCGTCGGCGGCCACGGTTTCACCTCGCTGGACGCGGCGCTGCGCTGGCTGGACGACGAGTCGAGCTTCATCACGGCGGCGCTGCGGCACTCGGAGGGCGTGGACCAGCAGGCGGTACTGGACCTGCTGGGGGCGCTGTGCGACTTCTGCCTGCTGCGCGGGGACCTGTACCGGCTCGGTGAGATCGACGAGCTGACGCAGGCGGTCGCCGCCGCGGCCGCGTCGGACGACGGGAACGGCGCGGCCGGCGGCGGGCAGCAGGGGCGGCTGGTGCGGTCGGTGCGGTGGCGCACCGGCATCGCCGCGCGCCAGCTGGGCGAGCTGGACAAGGCACGGACCACGCTGACCTCGGTGGTCGACGAGTACATGGAGGCGCATCAGGAGGCGGGGGCGGCGATGGCGCTCGTCTCGCTCGGGATCACCCTCCACCACCAGGGGAACCTTCCGGAGGCGGCGGTCCGGATCCGCGAGGCGCTCGTCCTCCAGGAGCCGCCGGAGCTGGCGGGCGACCGGGCGTGGGGGCTGCACGCGCTGGCGGCCGTGGAGCGCGACCTCGCGCACCTCGGGGAGGCGACGGCGCTGCTGCACCGCTCGCTGGCGCTGCACCGGGAGAGCGAGAGCGTCCACGGGGAGGCGTGGGCGCACTTCCAGCTGGGCCAGGTGTACCTGCGGCTCGGCGAGGTGGCGAAGGCGGAGGTGGAACTGCGCCTGGCCCTCGACCTGTACGGGCGCACGCGCGACGACCGCGGCGAGGCCTGGGCGCTGACCCAGCTGGGCCGGGCCCGGGTGGTGGACGGGGATCCGGGGCCGGCGGTGGAGCGGCTGCGCGAGGCGCTGGTCCGGCACCGGGAGGCGGAGGACGCGCGCGGCGAGGCGTGGACGCTGTACTACCTCGGGCAGGCGCTGGAGGAGGGCGGCGAGCGCGATCAGGCCGTGCGGGAG
Source organism: Streptomyces sp. NBC_01408 (assembly GCF_026340255.1). Classification (GTDB taxonomy): domain Bacteria; phylum Actinomycetota; class Actinomycetes; order Streptomycetales; family Streptomycetaceae; genus Streptomyces. The sequence continues at coordinate 596,870 of NZ_JAPEPJ010000001.1, forward strand.
CTGGAGCGGGCCCGGACGATGTTCTCGCGGATGCGTGACGTGTACGGGCTGGCGCACGCGCGGCACCATTCGGGTCGGGTGACGCGGGACCAGCGGGCGGCGCAGACGGGGAACCTGCGCAACTCCGGCTTCGCCCGCCAGCTGCTGGTGGACGCGCGGGCGGACTTCCGGCGGATCGGGCTGGCGCACGGCGAGGCGTGGACCTGCCTGGAGCTGGCGGTGGTGGACGCGGGCAACGCGAAGGTCTCGCAGGCGCTGGGGCTGTGCGAGGAGGCGGTACGGCTGTTCATCTCGTACGGGGACCGGCGAGGGGAGGACTGGGCCCGTTTCCTGCGGTGCACGCTGCTGCCCTACGCGATTCCCGGGGCTCCGGAGGAGGCGCGGGCGGAGCTGGCGCGGCTGGCGCAGGCGCCGCATCCGGCCCGGGACGGCCGGCTGGCGGACTGCCTGGAGACGTACGGGGTCGTCCTGGGCCGCGGCGTGGACCCGTCGGAGGGCTGGCAGGCGTGGCGGCTGGGACTGGTCCCGAACCTGCACGCGCGGGAAATCATGGGCGTCCCGGTACCAGCGCCGCCCACGTAAGGCCCCTGCGCCCCCGGGCAGCTCCCAGCCCGGCCCGCACCACCCAGCCCCGCCGGCGCTTGAGGCGCGGGGTCTGGGGCGGAGCCCCAGGGGCCTTGAGCCCGGCCCGCACCACCCAGCCCCGCGGGCACCATCAGCCCCGCCGGCGTTTGAGGCGCGGGGTCTGGGGCAGAGCCCCAGGGCCTTGAGCCCGGCCTGGGGTGGAGGCGGGGCCTACGGCGCCCGGGTGCCTTCGCCGGCGGAAGCGGAACCGGCGGGCGCCGCAGGCTCAGGCGCCTCCTGGAAGTTCACCCGGCCCATGTGCCGGCTCATGGACTTCATCAGGGCCCACACGCCGACGGCGAGTGCCGCGAACACGATGAAGCCCAGGATTCCGGGGGTCACCTTGTTCTTGTCGAAGGTGTCCCCGGCCAGCGGAAGGAGCTCGGTCAGTGCTGCCTGCGTAGCGCTCATAGCTACGCATTCTCCCGGATGCCCGCGAAGAGGTCGGACTCGGGGAGGGAAGTGTCGACGAGCGACTTCGCCAGCTCGTACTCCTCCGTCGGCCAGACCTCCTTCTGGACGTCCATCGGGACGCGGAACCAGCCGCCGTCCGGGTCGATCTGCGTGGCGTGCGCGATGAGCGCCTTGTCACGGATCTCGAAGAAGTCCGCGCAGGGCACGTGGGTGGTCAGGGTCCGCTCCGTGCGCTCGAACTCCTTCCACCGCTCCAGCCACTCCCCGTAGGGGGAGTCCATGCCGCGCGAGAGCAGTGCCTCGTGCAGGGCGACGGTGCGCGGCTTGTTGAAGCCCTGGTTGTAGTAGAGCTTCTGCGGCCGGTGGGCCGGGCCGAACTCGGCCTCGGGGAACTTGTCGGTGTCGGCCGCGCCGTCGAAGGCCACCATCGAGATCTTGTGGGTCATGATGTGGTCGGGGTGCGGGTAGCCGCCGTTCTCGTCGTAGGTGGTGATGACCTGCGGCTTGAAGGCGCGGATCTTCTTCACCAGCTCGCCGGCGGCCTCGTCCACGTCCGCGAGGGCGAAGCACCCCTGGGGCAGCGGGGGCAGCGGGTCACCCTCGGGGAGGCCGGAGTCGACGTATCCGAGCCACTCCTGCTCGATGCCGAGGATCTCGCGGGCCTCGTCCATCTCCTTGGCGCGGACCTCGTGGATGTTCTCCTCGATGTACTTGTCGCCCTGGAGCTTGGGGTTCAGGACGGAGCCGCGCTCGCCACCGGTGCAGGTCACGACCAGCACGGGCACCCCCTCGGACACGTACTTGGCCATGGTGGCCGCGCCCTTGCTCGACTCGTCGTCGGGGTGGGCATGGACGGCCATCAGTCGAAGCTGCTCGGTCAAGACGGATCCTCTGCAATTCGGCGCGGTCGCGGGCGGGCGACTCCTATATTGACTCCTCCCTCAGCAATCGAACGACGCGGGGGATTCCTGACCCACGCTGCCCGCCGGACCAACGGCCCGTCGGGTCTTCCGCGATCAGCATCAGCCGGGGTGAGACCAGCCCGGACGCGGGATGCACGAGCCGCAGGTCACGACCATGCTTGCGCGCCGTGTTGATCAGCTGACGCTTCGTGACGGAGATCGCCGCGTCGGGGACCAGCGGGTGAACTTGTGGATCACGTCGCGAACGGCGTCCTCGTCCGCCCGGACCGGGCGGGCTACGACCGGGCCCCGCTGCCGCCGGCCGAGGCCACCGGCGCCAGGCAGCCGCCCACCGGCATCTGCGACTCCCCTGTGGCCGCAGATGCCGTGCCGCAAGCATGGGCCGCCCAAGGCTCTTTGTGGAGTACTTTTCTAGAAACTTATTCCGGTTGCAGGGAGCACCAGATGCGGTCGGGCAGCACCTTCACGGCCTCGCCCAGATCGAGTTCGTACGTGCTGGCCAGCCAGCGCCGGGCGGCCTCCGCGACCGGGCCCATGACCAGCACCTCGACCAGCGGCATCGACAGTGGCCGGATCTCGCCCTTCTCCATGCGGATCCACATCCAGCGGCCCATGTCCGCGAGCATGACCTCCTTGGCCGCGCGAATCTCCTCGGCGTGTATCGCGAGGTATCCGGAATAGGCGGAGGCATGGAGGAACAGGGCGGCGTCCCGGTGTTCCTGGGTGAAGCGGAGGTACGCGCGCACCAGCGCCCGCACCCCCGTGCGGGCGGTCCGGGTCCGGGTGACGGCCTCCGTCAGGTCCTCGAAGAGCTGCCCCATGCAGCGGGTGTAGAGGGCGGCGGCCAGCCCGTCGAAGCTCCCGAAATGGTGATAGAGGCTACCCAGACTGACCCCGCTGGCCGCCGTCACGGCCTGGACGGTGAAGCCCTGCTGCCCCGACTCGACGTACACGCGCAGCGCGGCGGTCAGGAGCTGGTCGACGGTGGCCTCGCCACGCTGTTGCTTCACCATGGCGCCAGCGTAGAACACAATGGAACTACAATAATTTTCTAGAAAATCCCTCCACTCACCGGAGGGCAAGGTGTCCTGGGAGGGGCGGGCGGCATGGAGACGCTGAAAGCCGATGATCCATTACATGTGGGGCCTTTCAGGGCACTTGCCGTGCTCGGACAAGGCGGCATGGGTCGGGTCCTGCTCGCCGCCTCCCCGGACGGACGGCTCGTAGCCGTCAAGCAGATCCATACCCACCTTGCCTGCGACCCGGGATTCCGGGCCCGGTTCCGGCGGGAGGTCGCCGCCTCCCAGCGGGTCTCCGGGGCCTACACGGCTGCTGTGATGAATGCCGACGCGGACGCGCCCATGCCTTGGCTGGCCTCGGTGTTCGTGCCCGGACCACCCCTCGGTGACGTGGTCAGACGCGCCGGAGCGCTGCCCGAGGAGGCCGTGCGGCGACTCGCGACGGGCCTCACGACGGCGCTCACCGAGATCCACCGGGCGGGGCTCATCCACCGGGACCTCAAGCCGGACAACGTATTGATCGCCGAGGACGGCGTACGGGTCATCGACTTCGGTATCGCGCGGGCGGTGCGGAGCGAGAGCGGTACCGAGCTGACCCGGACCGGGTGGGTGGTCGGATCGCCTTCCTTCATGTCGCCCGAGCAGGCGGAGAGCGGGGAGCTGACGGCCGCCAGCGACATCTTCTCCCTCGGCTCGATCCTGGTGACCGCCGCGACCGGCAGGAGCCCTTTCACGGCCACGTCCACCCTGCGGACGCTCTACAACGTGGTGCACGCGGAACCGGACCTGAGCGCCGTCCCTGAGGGGCTGCGGCCCGTGATCGCGCAGTGCCTGGCCAAGGACCCGTGCGACCGGCCCACCCCGGCGGAGCTGCTCGACGGCCTCGGCCCGGTGACCGTGAGCGGCAGGCGATGGCCGCCCGAGGTGCACCGGATGATCGCCGAACGGAAGGCGGAGGTGGAAGTGCTGCTCGGCGGGGGTGCCGGTGGAGACACGGGCACCCTCGTCGCCTCGGAGCCCGAACCCGAGCCCGAGCCCGAGCCCGAGCCCGCCACCATCAGGCGGGATGTCATCGTCCGATCGCTCGGCGGGGCGCCGTCCTACCTTCCGGGTCGCCGTCGGTCAGGCCTGCGGTGGGTGGCCGCCGCGGTGGGCCTGGGCGCCGTCGTGGCGGTCGGCGGTGTCGCGGCCGCCCGCTGGGCTCACTCCGGCGAGGAAGCGGCGGGCGGGGCGCAGCAACAGACCCCGTCGGCTTCGGCGCCGCAGGCCACCGCCCCGGCCCCGGACCCGCTGGCACAGGTCCAGGACCGGTATCTGGGGAACAAGCCCCTGAGCTGTGAGGATGCCGATTTCTTCGGCGTCGTTCCCAAGGACTTCGACGCCCCGTCCGGCGGCCGCGTCCTGGAACTCGGGGACGCGTCCGGCGCGCCCTACGCTGAGAGCTCCTGCACCTGGAAGAACCGCTCGGGCGACACGATCTGGGTGCAGTGGAACCGCTACCCGACCCGGCCTGGTGTGAAGAGCGGAGCCCGGAGCGCCAAGCTCGGCCACGATGCCTACCGGATCGGAGCGACCGAGGCCAAGATCTCCTACGCGGAGGAGGGCCTCCGGATCACATCGTCCAACGGTTGCAGTGTGACCGCACGCGACGTGAACCTGCGGGTTTTCGTTGCAGTCTCTGGCCCGCACTACCCGGCCCGCTCGTGTGATGGCCTCTCCGCAGCGCTCGCCGCAAACGCGATCCTCATGATGGCCGGGCGCTGAGCCTGGACTCCTGGTGCTGTGGCTCGAAAGGGTGACTGACTGCATGTGTGGATCGATGCCGGACGGGAAGGGTGGATTCTTCCCGGGCTCAGGGCCGTGACATGCTCCTGTGACCAGGTGACCGGGTCGGAGCCGGAAGGCATCGGCCTCCACGGAGAGGAACGATCGATGAGCGCGGTACGCGAAGGCCTTCCCGAAGTCCGTTACGGCCGGTCGGCGGACGAGCGTGCCGATCGCAGGCTCAAGGTCGTCGGGTCGGTGCTGGGTGTCGTGCTGCTGGGTGTGGTCGGCTGGATCGGCTGGGGCTACGTCGCCGGTCAGGCCGTCAGCGCCGAGGTGATCAAGTTCCAGGTGGTCTCGGACACCGAGGTGAAGGTCCACCTGGAGGTCCGCAAGGACGCCTCGGCCACCGGGGTGTGCACCCTGAGCTCCCAGGACAAGGAGCACGGTGAGGTGGGTCGCGCGGACTTCACCTTCGCCCAGCCTCAGGCGCGGGTGGACGAGATGGTCTCCCTGAAGACGACCAGCCGCGCCACGATGATCGAGCTGATCGGCTGCCAGCCCGCCTCCTGACCCCCACCGGTCACCGGCGGGGCCCGGGCCGCAAGAGCGCCTCCGGTACGGGACGGTGTTGCCGGAGAGCTGCCGGGGAGCCCCCGGGGAGCCGCCGGACGTGCGCGAACCGCACGATTCCCGCCTCGGGACGGGCACGCTCCGGGACGCGGCCCGGGGGCAATGAGCGTCGAGGGTCCTCCCCCTTTTCTTCCCGAATTGTTAGGCTCGTGGTTTCGTCCGCCGCTGGCGGCTATGTAGTCCCCCTGTACCGACGAGGAGCACCCGTGACCCAGACGAGCGAAAGCGTCACCTGGCTGACCCAGGCGGCGTACGACCAGCTGAAGGCAGAGCTGGACTACCTCTCTGGTCCCGCACGCACGGAGATCGCCACGAAGATCGCAGCCGCCCGCGAGGAGGGCGACCTGCGCGAGAACGGCGGTTACCACGCGGCCAAGGAGGAGCAGGGCAAGCAGGAACTCCGGGTCCGCCAGCTGACGCAGCTGCTGGAGAACGCCAAGGTCGGCACCGCTCCCGCGGCCGACGGCGTGGTCGCCCCCGGCACCCTCGTCAAGATTGCTTTCGACGGCGACGAGGACGACACCATGGAGTTCCTGCTGGCCTCCCGCGAGTACGCGTCCTCGGACTTCGAGACGTACTCGCCGCAGTCCCCGCTGGGCACCGGAGTGATGGGCAAGGTCATCGGCGAGGACGCCCAGTACGAGCTGCCGAACGGCAAGAAGGCCTCGGTCAAGATCCTTGACGTCAAGCCCTTCACCGGCTGATCACCCTCATCCGTAGACGCAAGAATGCCCGGCCGGATCGGACAGATCCGGCCGGGCATTCGTGCGTGAGGCCCCCCGTCGCGCTCGCGGCGCGCCGGTCGGCCCCGCGGGCCTACGCGGTCGCCGAGCGGTACTTGCGTACGGCGAGGGACCGGAAGACCACGACGATCAGCACCGACCAGAGCACGGACGCGAGGACCGGGTTCTGCATCGGCCAGGCCGCCGGGGCCTCGTATCCCGGCGGGAGGTTGCCGAAGAGTTCGCGGGCCGCCTGGACGGTCGCGCTGAAGGGGTTCCATTCCGCGATGTGCCGCAGGAAGGTCGGCATGTTGTCGGAGGGGACGAAGGCGTTCGAGATGAACGTCAGCGGGAAGAGCCAGATCAGCCCGCCCGAGGTGGCCGCCTCCGGGGTGCGCACCGACAGGCCGATCAGGGCGCCGATCCAGGAGAAGGCGTAGCCGAGCAGGAGCAGCAGGGCGAAGCCGGCGAGGACCTCGCCGATGCTGGTGTGGGTGCGCCAGCCGACGAGCAGGGCCACGACCGCCAGGACGATGAGGGTGAGCGTGGTCTGGACGAGGTCGGCGAGGGTACGGCCGGTGAGGACCGCGCCGCGGGCCATGGGCAGCGAGCGGAAGCGGTCGATCAGGCCCTTGTGCATGTCGTCCGCGATGCCCGCGCCCGCGCCGGCCGTGGCGAAGGTGACGGTCTGGGCGAAGATGCCCGCCATCAGGAATTCGCGGTAGGCCTCCGGGGAGGTGTTGCCGCCGACGCTGATCGAGCCGCCGAAGACGTAGCTGAACAGCACGACGAACATCACGGGCTGGATCACGCCGAAGATGATCATCTCGGGGATGCGGGACATGCGGATGAGGTTGCGCTTGGCGATCACGAGGGAGTCGTTGACGCCCTGGACGATGCCGCCGCGCGGCCGCGGTGCCGCAAGTTCTCGATTCGGGGAGGTGCCTGGACTCGGGGAGGTGCCCGGGTCCGGGGAGGTGATGGTCACTTCGCCGTCTCCTTAAGCGCCTTGTTGTCCTTGTCCTTGCCCTTGCCCGTGCCCTTGCCCCTGCCGTCGCCGTCCGCCGGCGATTCGCCGTTCTCCTCGGCGGCGAGCTCGGCCGCGTGGCCGGTCAGGGAGATGAACACGTCGTCGAGGGTGGGACGGCGCAGGCCTATGTCGTCGATCTCGATGCCGCGGGCGTCCAGCTCGCGGATGACCTCGGCGAGCAGCTTGGCGCCGCCCGCCACGGGCACGGTGAGCTTGCGGGTGTGGTCTTCGACCGTGGTCTCGCCCTTGCCGAAGCCCGCGAGGACCTCGCGCGCGGTGGCCATGTGGCCGCGCTCGTGGACGACGACCTCCACGCGCTCTCCGCCCGTGCGGGCCTTGAGCTGGTCGGAGGTGCCACGGGCGATGACCTTGCCGTGGTCGACCACGCAGATGTCGTGCGCGAGGTGGTCGGCCTCCTCCAGGTACTGGGTGGTGAGCAGCAGGGTGGTGCCGCCGGCGACCAGTTCCTGGATGATTCCCCACAGCTGCTGGCGGTTGCGCGGGTCGAGTCCGGTGGTCGGCTCGTCCATGAACATCACGGGCGGGCTGACGACGAGGGCGGCCGCGAGGTCGAGGCGCCTGCGCATGCCGCCGGAGTAGGTCTTGGCGGTGCGGTCGGCGGCGTCGGCGAGGTTGAAGCGTTCGAGCAGTTCGTCGGCGCGGGCCTTCGCGGCCTTGGCCTTCATCTGGTAGAGCCGGCCCACCATCTGGAGGTTCTCGCGACCGGTCAGGTACTCGTCCACGGCGGCGAACTGGCCGGACAGTCCTATGGCGCGGCGGACTTCGTTGGGGTGCTTGAGCACGTCGATCCCGGCGACGACGGCCTTGCCGCTGTCGGGCCGGAGGAGGGTGGTCAGGACGCGTACGGTCGTGGTCTTGCCCGCGCCGTTGGGGCCGAGCAGACCCAGGACGGTGCCTTCGGGGACGTCGAGGTCCACGCCGTCCAGAGCCCGTACATCGCCGAAGGTCTTGACCAGACCTTCGGCGTAGATGGCGCCTGGCATAGGGATTCTCCCAGTGTGAATCGGGCCGGCGAACCGGCACTTTTCTAGGCACAACACATGTCGCCGAGTCGCTCTCGCTCGGTCGTCCGGGGGATCCCCCCGCTGCCCGGCGGGCACACTATCGCGTCATATCGCGTTCCGCCATGGGAAATGCCTCCGCACAACCGCGCGAGGCCTCCCGGACCGGCCGGACGGCCGGCCTATCCCGTGACCTTGTACCCCGCGCCGTGCAGCGCCCGCGCGACCTCCGCGCAGTGTTCCGGGCCCTTCGTCTCCAGGTGCAGTTCCACCTCCACCTCGGTGAGCCCGAGCCGCGGGTCGGTCCGGACGTGACTCACGTCCAGTACGTTCGCATCCACCACTGACAACACCGCCAGGAGCCCGGCGAGGGCCCCCGGCCGGTCGGCCACGCGCAGCCGCAGCGACAGGTACCGGCCCGCCGCCGCCATGCCGTGGCGCAGGATCCGCTGGAGCAGCAGCGGGTCGACGTTCCCGCCGGACAGGACTGCCACCACCGGTCCCCCGCCGTACAGTTCGGGCTCGCTCAGCAGCGCGGCGACCGGGCTGCACCCGGCCGGCTCGACCACCATCTTGGCCCGCTCCAGGCACAGCAGCAGGGCGCTGGAGAGCGCGTCCTCTGAGACCGTACGCACGTCGTCGAGCAGCTCGCCAATGATTTTGAAGGGGATGTCGCCGGGGCGGCCGACCTTGATGCCGTCCGCCATCGTCTGCGGGTCGTCGATCGACACCGGGTGCCCGACCTTGAGCGAGGGCGGGTACGCGGCCGCGCCCGCCGCCTGCACCCCGATGACCCGTACGTCGGGCCGCAGCGCCTTCACGGCGACCGCGATTCCGGCCGCGAGTCCGCCGCCGCCGATCCCGACGAGGATCGTGCGCACCTCGGGGCACTGCTCCAGGATCTCCAGGCCCACCGTGCCCTGGCCCGCGATGATGTCGTGGTGGTCGAAGGGGTGGATGAACACCGCCCCGGTGCGGTCCGCGTACTCCTGGGCGGCGGCGAGGGTCTCGTCGACGACCTGGCCGTGCATCCGCACCTCGGCGCCGTACTCCTGGGTGGCGGCCACCTTCGGCAGCGGCGCCCCGACGGGCATGAACACCGTCGAGCGGACCCCGAGGAGCGAGGAGGCGAGGGCCACGCCCTGCGCGTGGTTGCCCGCGCTGGCCGCCACGACTCCGGCGGCCCGCTGCTCGGGGCGCAGGCCCGCGATGCGTACGTAGGCTCCGCGCAGCTTGAAGGAGCCGGTGCGCTGGAGGTTCTCGCACTTGAAGTGGACCGGTGAGCCGGTGAGCGAGGAGAGGTGCCGGCTGCCCTCGATGGCCGTGACCCGGGAGACGCCGGAGAGCATCTTCTGAGCCCCCCGGACGTCGTCGAGGATGACCTGCGGGACGGGCGTGGGCACTCGGTAGTTCATGCCGCCAGTCTCGCAGCCGGTCCGCTGCGCGGCGCGTGGCCGATCCGGCCTGGCCGGGCGCCATCCAGCCCCGGCGGGTGTCATCCGCCTCGCCGGGCGCCATCCAGCCTCGCCGGGCCCGATCCAGCCCCGCCGGCGTTTGAGGCGCGGGTCCGGGCGGAGCCCGGTGCCCGGCGGAGCCGGGTTTCCTGGGGCGCTGCCCCAGACCCCGCGCCTCAAACGCCGGCGGGGCTGGATCGGGCCCGCGCCTCAAAACGCCGCAAGGCTGGATGGGGCCCGCGCCTCAGCCGCGCAAGGCTGGATGGGGGCCCGCGCCGCCAACGTCAGCGGGCTCGCAGGGTGGGCGAAATCCGGCCATCCCGGGCGGGCCCGCGGCCTCGCTCCTCACCCGCCGTATCAGTTCTCAAACGGGGCGTACGAGCCGCCGCACGGCCGCGTACTCTGTCCCCCATCCTTGTCGGACCCACGCGAAGAGAGCCCACGGCCATGCCTTCCATCCCGGCCAATTCCGACCTGCCCGCGGCGGCCGGAGCACCCGCCGCAGCCGGTCTCCTCGACGCGCTCCAGCACCAGGTGGCGGTCTTCGCCCGCCGCGCCGAGCAGACCCGCCTGGGCGGTGTCGGCCAGGCCCGCAACTCGATGGACCGCGCCGCGTACCTCCTGCTGAACCGGCTCGACCTGGAAGGCCCGATGGGCGTCAAGGCGCTCGCCGGCGGCATGGGCATCGACTCCTCCACCGTGACCCGGCAGGTCGCGCCGCTGGTCGACAGCGGTCTGGTCAAGCGGACCTCGCACCCCGAGGACGGCCGGGCCGTGGTCCTCGCGCTGTCCCCGCGCGGGCTCGCGCGGCTGGAGGAGGTCCGTTCCTCACGGCGCGAGCTGATGGCCCGGGTGACGGAGGGCTGGAGCCAGGAGGAGCGCGAGTCCTTCACCGGGCTGCTGACCCGCTTCAACCTGTCGCTGTCGGAGCTGATGGCGGCCGTGGCCGAGGCCGGCCCGGCGTCCTGAGCGCGGTGAACCTGCCGTGAGGCAGCTGCGTCCGACCTCTTGACCCGGGTGGTCCCGCAGGCCGCACTATGTGGCCTGTGGAGCAACGGCCGGGGCCCTACGGGGAGTTCGAGGCCTTCGTCGCGGGTGCGGCGGGGCGGCTCCTGCGTGTCGCGGTCCTGCTGACCGCCGAGGCGGAGACCGATGCCACCGCCGCACGCCGGCTGCTGGGCGGCGCGCTGGCCCGTACGTACGCGAACTGGCGGCGCCTGCGCGGGGACGACCCGTACGACTACACGCGCCAGGAGCTGTGCACCGCCTTCGCCCGCACCGGCTGGCGCCATCACGGGGGCGTCGGCGTCCTCGCGCGGCTGAGCCCGGCGGAGCGGCTCGTGCTCGTCCTGCGGATCTACGAAGGGGTCGCGGAGGAGGTCACGGCGGCGCAGCTGGGGCTGCCGGCCGAGCGGGTCCGGGTGCTGTGCAACCGGGCCGTGCACGCGCTGCGGTCCGGCCCCGGCGGGGTACGTCCCGCCTCCGGCCAGGGTGCGGCGGGCGCCGCATGAGCTCCCGGGACGGCAAGGAGGCGCAGATCAGGCGACTGCTGGACGGCCCGCAGCCGGTGGTGCCGGCCGATCTGGCGGCCGGGGCCGCCGCGCGGGGCGACCGGCTGCTGCGCCGCCGCCGCGCGCTGCGGCGGCTGGGGTGGGCGGTCCTGTTCGCGGCGGCGGTGGCCTTCGCGGTGTGGGCCTCGCTGACCCAGCCGTGGGTCACGCCGTCGAGCGGTGTCTCCCCGCCCCTGGAGGGCTGGTGAGCGCCGCTCCCTTCCCGCCGGGCGTCCGGCGGGAAGGTTTCAGCGGGTCGCGGGGGGTCAGCCCAGGGCCTGGGTGAGGTCCGCGAGGAGGTCGTCCGCGTTCTCGATGCCCACCGAGAGCCGGACCAGGTCCGCCGGGACCTCCAGGGCCGAGCCGGCCACCGAGGCGTGGGTCATCCGGCCGGGGTGCTCGATGAGGGATTCGACGCCGCCCAGGGACTCGCCCAGGGTGAAGAGCTTGGCGCGGTTGCAGACCTCGACCGCCGCCTCCTCGCCGCCCGCGACCCGGAAGGAGATCATCCCGCCGAAGTTGCGCATCTGCTTCGCGGCGATCTCGTGGCCCGGGTGCTCCGGCAGGCCCGGGTAGAGGACGTGCGTGACCTTGGGGTGGCGGGTCAGCATGTCGGCGACCTTCGCCGCGTTCTCCGCGTGCCGGTCCATGCGCACGGCCAGGGTCTTGATGCCGCGCAGCACGATCCAGGAGTCGAAGGGCCCGGCCACGGCGCCCATCGCGTTCTGGTGGTAGGCCAGTTCCTCGCCCAGCGCCTCGTCGGCGGTGACCAGCGCGCCGCCGACCACGTCGGAGTGGCCGCCCATGTACTTGGTCAGCGAGTGCACGACCACGTCCGCGCCGAGCGCGAGCGGCTGCTGGAGGTAGGGGGAGGCGAAGGTGTTGTCCACGACCAGCTTGGCGCCGGCCGTGCGCGCGATGTCGGCGACGACGGCGATGTCGGTGATGCCGAGCAGCGGGTTGGAGGGGGTCTCGACCCAGATGACCTTGGTCTTGGGGGTGAGGGCGGCGCGTACGGACGCCGGGTCGGAGGTGTCGGCCACCGACCACTCGACGCCCCAGCGGGAGACGACCTTCGCGAAGAGGCGGAAGGTGCCGCCGTAGGCGTCGTTCGGGATGACCACGTGGTCGCCCGGGGAGAGCAGCGTGCGCAGCAGGCAGTCCTCGGCGGCGAGCCCCGACGCGAAGGCGAGGCCGCGCCGGCCGCCCTCCAGCGCCGCGAGGTTCTCCTCCAGCGCGGTACGGGTCGGGTTGCCGCTGCGGCTGTACTCGTAGCCGCCGCGCAGTCCTCCGACGCCGTCCTGCTTGTACGTGGAGACCTGGTAGATCGGCGGTACGACCGCGCCGGTCAGGGGGTCGGCCGTATTACCCGCGTGGATAGCGCGGGTCTCGAAGCTCTGGTGCTCGTGGCTGTCATCGCTCATGGGCAGAGCCTAAGCCGTCCGGATCGGCTGCCCCACCTGGCGGCCACCCCCTGTTGGCCCCGGGTGCCCTGCGTCTGGTTCGCTTGGAGGCATGGAGATTCTGTTGTTCCTGTTCGCGATCGGGCTGCTCGTGGCCATCGTCGTTCCCTTCGTACGGCGTGGCCGCGGCGGTATCCGTCAGGTCGCGCCCGGCAGCCCCGACGCCGCCGACCCCGAGAACTACGGATTCGTCCGGCAGGAGCAGCTCGACATCCGGGTGCCCGGGCCCGACGAGGACCTGATGGACGCCCTGGGCAACGTCCAGCGCAGCGGCACGTGGCAGGCGGCCTCGCAGCTGCTCGCCGGGACCCCGAAGGAGGGCGAGCAGCGCTGGCAGCGCGTGCAGGCCTTCGGCGGGGCTGCGGCGCTGGAGCTCGTACAGCAGCCCGGTGTCGGCGCGCAGTGGCTGAAGGCCTGGCGGCTGGAGGCGGAGAAGGACGCGGGCGGCGCGCAGGTGCACGCCGAGCTGCTGGTGCAGCAGGCGTGGCGGCACTCGGGCGGGGTGGGCTCCGCCGACCACCGGATCATCCTGGAGGAGGCGCGGGACGCGTGCCGCAAGGCCGCGCTGCTGGCGCCGGGCGACCCGGTCCCGCACATCGCGGAGCTGGCGATCGCGCGCGGCCTCGGGTACTCGGAGGCGGAGTTCGACGCCCTGTGGGCGAAGGTGATCGACGTGGCGCCGGCGCACATGGGCGCGCACCTGGCCGCGCTGCACTACTGGGGCGAGAAGTGGCACGGCTCGCGGGAGAAGGCCGACGCGTTCTCGCACGCGGCCGCGGCCCGCGCCCCGCAGGGCTCGCTGCTGGCGGCGCTGCCGCTGTTCGCCGTGTACGAGAACACCCCGGACCTGGTGCTGGCCGGGAGCTTCTACCAGAGCGCGGTCGTGACGCGGGCGGTGGAGGGCGCGCTGTACGCGGTGCACACGGCGCGGCAGGACGATCCGATGCTGGCGCACGTACGGCACATGCTGCTGATGTTCCTGGTCAACATGGAGCGCTGGGCGGAGGCCATGGAGCAGGTGCGGCACGTGGACGGCTGTGTCGGCGCGCTGCCGTGGTCGGCCTCGGCGGACCCGGCGGCGCAGTACGCGGTGTTCCGGGCGCTGGCGGTGGCGGGGTACGAGGCGAACGGCGGCTCCCCGGCGACGCTGCCGCACTGAGGCCGTGCCGGCTGCCGCACTGACGTGGTGCGGCTGCCGCCGGGCCGGGCCTCCGTACGGTGTCGCCGCGCCGGTGGCGGCTGCTCCAGGGCCGTTGCCGGCGGGGGCCACTGCCACTGGGGCCACCGGGGCCGCTGCCACCGGCCCGCCGTCCGGCTGCCGTCGTACTGAGGCGGCCGTACCGAGGCGACCGTAGGGGCTCCCGTACGGCAACTCCCGTGCCGGGCCCGCCCCTCCGGAGCCGGTGGCGCGCCGCGCCGGGGCGGCCGGGCGGGGCCGTGACCGGCGGCCGCGCCCCACCAGCGAAAACCCCTGGCCAATAAAGTTGCTGTAAGTGACCTTCAGGCCGCATGATTCCGGCCGTGATCTCCCTGCGGAACCGGCGCTCCGGCATCCTCGCCAATCGGTGGGCGCGCACCCGGTTCGAACCCGCCGATTTCGGCCTCGTCCCCCGCGAACAGCTCGACCCGCGGCGCGGCGGCCCCGAGACGGACCCCGGCCTGCGCGCCGAGCGCAGCCGCGTCGCCGACGCCGCGTACGAGGGTGACTGGCGCCCGGCGGCCGCCCACGTCCGGGCCGCGCAGCCGGCCGACTGGGACGACCGCTGGTCCCGGCTGGAACTGCTGCTCCAGCTCGCCGCGTCCGACGACCGCTGGCTCACCGACTGGCGCACGGCCGAGCCCTCCGACGCGGACGCCGCGACCGTGCACGCGCAGCAACTGCTCCGCCGCGCCTGGGCCGTACGCGGCTCGGCCTACGCCAAGGACGTGCCCGACGGCGACATGCGGCAGTTCATGGCGACGCTGCCGGCCGTGATGGCCGCCTCGCAGCGGGCCGCCGAGCTGGCCCCCGCCGACCCGGGCCCCTGGGTCGTCATGATCACGGCGGCGCGGGCGATGAGCTACTCGCGCGGCCAGTTCGGCGACCTGTGGCGCAACCTGACCAAGCGGGCCCCGCACCACACCGCCGCCCACTGGCAGGCCCTCCAGTACTGGTGTGCCAAATGGGGCGGCTCCGACGAGGCGATGCTGGACTTCGCCCGGCGCGCCGCCCTGAGCGCCCCGGCTGGGAGCACCCTGCCCGGCATCTACCTGCACGCCCTCACCGAACTGCGCACGAAGCGGCCCGGCGCGGACCCGGCGCTGCTGACGGCCGTCGCCGAACGGCTGGACACCGTACGGGAGGACCACGAGGACCTGCCGCGGCTGCGCCACCTGCTCGCGCACCACCTGCTGCGTTCGGGGCTGCCCGGCGCCGCGCTGGAGCAGTTCCGCAGGATCGGCCCGTACTGCGGGGCCGCACCGTGGAACGCCGACCCGGCGGGCCCGGTGGCGGCCTTC
Source organism: Streptomyces sp. NBC_01408 (assembly GCF_026340255.1). Classification (GTDB taxonomy): domain Bacteria; phylum Actinomycetota; class Actinomycetes; order Streptomycetales; family Streptomycetaceae; genus Streptomyces. The sequence goes on from NZ_JAPEPJ010000001.1 coordinate 611,987, forward strand.
GACCTCGCCAGGGGCCTCGCGGCCCACGGCGCCCGCGGCTGACGGCCTCGGCCGCCCCGCTGCCCGAGTGCCCTTTCTCCTTACCCCTGTCCTTCGCCGTCTCCGTCTTCATCCCGTGGGGAGATCTGTCCATATGGGCGCTTCACTGCGCGCCACGCGCGCCCTCGTCCTGCTCGCAGGCTTCTACCTGCTCGGCCTCGTCCTGCTGGCCGTCCTCGCCGGCGCCGACCTGGCCGCCGTCACCTGGCTGCACGGCCCGGCCTCCGTCAAGGTCCTCATCGTCTCCGTCGTCCTCGCGGTGCCGATCGTGCGCGGCATGTTCATGCTGCGCACCCCCAAGGGCGAACCGCCGGCCGGCGTCCCCGTCACCGAGGCGCAGGAGCCCGCCCTGTGGCAGGCCGTGCGCGAGGTCGCGCAGCAGGTCGGCACCCGCGCCCCCGACGAGATCGTGCTCATCGGCGAGGTCAACGCGGCCGTCAGCGAGGACGCGGAGCTGCTGGGCCTGCGCTCCGGCACCCGGCGCCTGTACATCGGCCTGCCGCTGATGACGGGCCTGGACGAGATGCAGCTGCGGGCCGTGCTCGCCCACGAGATGGGCCACTACGCCAACCTCGACACCCGCCTGACCCCGCTCATCGCACGCGGCCGCGCCCAGCTGATCCGCACCATCGAGCACTTCAACGCCCGCGCCGAGAACAAGGTCGCCAAGGAGCGCGCGAAGCAGGAGAAGAAGGCCGAGAAGCGGATCGCCAAGGGCAAGCAGGCCAAGGAGGTCGACACCACGGGCGACGGCGCGATGTACCGCGCGATGGCCAAGCTGTACACGGCGTACGCCAAGTTCTACATGCGGGCCACGCTCTCCTCCGCCCGCCGCCAGGAGCTCGCCGCCGACCTCGCCTCGGTCCGCGTCGCCGGGCGCGACTCCGCCGCGTCCGCACTGCGCGAGCTGGGCGCCCTGGGCTCGGCGCACGAGTTCTACATGGGCTCGTACGCCACCCTCGGGGTCGGCGCCGGCCTGCTGCCCCCGCCCGGCCAGGTCTTCGGCGGCCTGCGCAGCCTTCTGGACGCCCGCTCGGAGGAGCTGGACGAGCTGCGCGAGGAGCTGTCCACCGAGCCCGCCTCCCCCTACGACTCCCACCCCGCGCTCGCCGACCGCGTGGCCCGCATCGAGGCCCTGCCCGACGACGGCCGCACCGGCCAGAGCGCCCGCCCGGCCCTGGACCTGCTGTCCGACGCCGACGCGGCGCTGGCCGCGCTGGAGCAGGCCGTCCTCACCCCCGAGGCCCTCGCGCTCCAGCGGGTCGGCTGGGACGAGCTGGTCCACGCGTCGATGACCCTGTACGTCGGCCAGGGCGCGCAGGACGTCCGCGAGGTGCTCACCGCCGAGGGGGCGGGCCCGGACCTGGGCACGCTGCTGGACGCCGTCGACGCCGACCAGGCGGTGCGCTGGCGGATCACCGAGCACTTCCCGAAGTCCGAGAAGGCGCAGGCGGCCACCGGCCGCACGGCCCGGGAGTTCGCCCGCCCGGTACTGCGCGGCGCCCTGAACCAGCTGGTCACCGTCGAGCTGACGGCGCGCGGCGCGGCCCGCTGGCAGATGTCCTGGGCCGACTCGGCCACCCTCACCTACCCCGTCCCCGGCTTCGAGGACGAGCTCGGCCCCGCCCTGGACTCGGTGACCGCCGACCAGTGCGACACCGAACCCCTGCGAAAGCTGGTACTCGCCCCGTGATCATCGCCCTCGCCGTATTCGGCGTCATCCTCCTCGCCGGGGCCTTCAAGGTCCTGCGCGGCGTGTACTACATCCGCAAGGCCAGGGCCCTCGAAGCGGAGATCGGCGTCCTGAACGGCCGGACGCAGACCATCGAGACCGAGCAGGAGGACGCGGAGGAGGCCGAGCGGGCGGCCACGGCCGTCGCGCAGGGCTTCGTACCGGAGGCCGACCTGGACACGGACAACCCGGCGCCCGTGCCGCCGGAGCGGACCGCCGCGCTGGCGGCCGCCCAGGCGGGCGACTGGGCGGCCGTCGCCGCCTACATCGAGGCGGCCGGTCAGGACTGGCAGGAGCGGATGGAGCGGGTCCGCCCGCTGGCCGAGGCGGCCGCCGAGGACGACGCGTGGCTGCTGGCCTGGCGCGCGGCGCGGCCCTCGGACCCCACGGCCGCGCTGCTCAACGCCGACACCTCCGTGCAGGTCGCCTGGAACGTACGGGGCTCCCTGCGCGCCAGTCACACCACCCAGGAGCAGTTCCGGCTCTTCCACCAGCTGCTGTCCAAGGCCCAGGGGGACGCGCACGAGGCCCAGCGGCTGGCCGATCCCGCGGACCCGACCCCGTACATCGCGGAACAGGCCATCGCGTTCGGCCTGGGCTACTCGCACGAGCGCTACCGGGAGCTGTGGGAGGAGATCACCACGCGCGCCCCGAAGGTGCTGTGGGCGCACTACACCGCCCTGCAGTACTGGTGCCGGAAGTGGTGCGGCTCGCACGAGCTGGCGCTCGCCTTCGCCCAGCGGTCGGCGGCCGCGGGCGCGCCCGGCGACCTGCTGTCGCTGCTCCCGCTGATCGCGTACTTCGAGAAGCAGACGGACGAGGACGACCTGTCGGTCGACACCTACTACAAGGAGCCGGAGATCCTCGCCGCGGTGGACGCGGCGCTCGCGGACCTGGCGGCGGCCGGCGCCGACCACCCGCAGGCCCCGCTGCTGCGGCACATGCTGGCGTACCTGCTGTTCTGGCAGGACCGGGACGCGGAGGCGGTCGAGCAGTTCCGCCACATCGACGGGCACATCGGCGCCATGCCGTGGTCGTACGTGGGGACGCCGAAGCGCCGCTACCTGTACGCGCGTGACTTCGCGGTGTCGCTGGTCGCGCGGGACGCCTGAGCGGGCGCCGCTCGCACGACGGCACCTTACGGAACGGTGACGTGGGCAGGGCCGGGGGCGGGCCGGGGAATCCCTGCCCGCCCCCGCCCGTTGACATTTCCACAAGGAGGGAATCCATGTTCTCGTACCGCCGCACGCCCGAGCTCCCCACCCGCGAGGAGGCCCTGAAGGGCCGCCCGGAGCCGCTGTTCCCCGTCCCCGGCCGCCACACCGTCCTCGGCAACCCGCTGGCCGGCCCGTACCCCGCCGGACTGGAGGTCGCCGACTTCGGGCTGGGCTGCTTCTGGGGCGCCGAGCGCAAGTTCTGGCAGACCCCGGGGGTGTGGACCACCCTGGCCGGCTACCAGGGCGGCTTCACCGAGAACCCGACCTACGACGAGGTCTGCTCGGGCCTCACCGGCCACACCGAGGTCGTCCGCGTGGTCTTCGACCCCGAGGTCGTCCCGTACGCGGCCCTGCTGAAGCTGTTCTGGGAGTCGCACGACCCCACCCAGGGCTTCCGCCAGGGCAACGACGTGGGCACCCAGTACCGCTCGGCGGTCTACACCCACTCCCCCGCCCACCAGGCGGCGGCCGAGGGCTCCCGCACGGCCTACCAGCGGGTCCTGACGGCCTCGGGCCACGGCGAGATCACCACGGCCGTCCTGCCCGCGTCGGAGCGCCCCTTCTGGCCCGCGGAGGCCGCCCACCAGCAGTACCTCGACAAGAACCCGTCGGGCTACTGCGGCATCGGCGGCACGGGCGTCTCCTGCCCGATCGGCGTGGCGACGGCGGAGTAGCCCGCGCGGCTCATCCTTTCGAGTGGGGCCCCGGAGTTTCGCTGGGTACGCTGGCGCCGGGGCCCAGAATCTCGCCCATGGGAGCAACCGTGTCGACCTCGACCGCCGGGCAGCCGCTCATCCCGCAGCCGCCCGCCACCGTGACCGCGCTGCGGCAGGCCGTCGCACAGGTCGCCCCGGCTGCCCTGCCCGCGTTCACCCGCGAACTGGACCAGGCCGCCGACCAGTCCCGGCAGGGCTCCGACCTGGCACCGCTGCAACGGTTCATCACGCAGTGGGCGGCTTACGTGTACATCCAGCGCCAGCCGCATCTGGCCGCGGAGTTGCGCCGCTGGGAAGAAGCTGCCGCCACAGGTGACGCGACGCAGGTCCGACGGGCGGCGGCCGAGATCGGCAGAATCCTCGACGCGACCCACGCCGCCCTCACCTCGCCCCGGCCGTGAGCCTCGGCTGGCGCTGGGAGTACGACCCGGACCACGCCCACGTGACCGGCGGCATTCCCGCCTCGGTCGTCGCCGAGGTCGAACGGCTGGCGGGGCAACTCGTCGACTTGGCCGACATGGGGGTCGACCTCGCCGAGATGGGCAACGGCCCCCGGCCCGGCGGCCTGCGTCGGATGGACGCCGCCGACGGCTGGTTCTACTTCCTCGCCGCGCCCCGGGCGCGGCTGATCGTCGTGGTGCGGATCGTGCCGCCTTTCGAAGCGCTGTAGGCCAGGGCCGGGGGTCCGGACTTCCTCGTCTAGATCTTGCACTGGAACACGGCCGCGCCGCGTTCGCGGCGGTAGCCCAGGGCCTCGTTGACCGTCCGCATCGGGGTGTTCTCGTCCGCCACCGTCGTGGCGATGGTGCGCAGGGCCGGATACCGCCCGGCCGCCTCCCGCAGCATGTGCTGCTTCACGGCGCGGCCGAGGCCGTGGCCGCGGTGGCCGGGGAGGACGGCCGTGTCGTACTGGAGCGCCCGCGGGCCCGACGGGTCGGGCAGGACCAGGACCGTGTACGCGGCCACTTCGCCCGCGTCGGTCACCGCCGCGACGGTGGTGAGCTCACCGCCCCGGTCGAGGACCAGCCGCTGCATGGCGCGCACCCGTTCCGTGCCCCAGTCGGCGATGTTCTGGTCCATGTCCCCGGTGGGCGCGTCCTCCATCGCCTGGTGGGCCACGGCCAGGGCCTGCACCCGGTCGTCCGGGGTCAGGCCGGGCCAGGTCAGCAGGGTGTAGCCCGGCGTGACCGGGACCTCCACCGCCCGCGGCTGCGGGACGTCCTGTACGTACCAGTCCATCGGCAGGACGTTCTCGAAGCCGAGGGACTCCGCGAAGGCCTGCCCGGGTCCTCCCAGGTCGGCCACGGTGGCGACCGAGGTCCGGCCGTCCGCGAGCAGCTCCTCGCGTACCCGCTCCCACAGGGCCGTGCCCACGCCGCGCCGCCGCGCGTCCGGGCGTACCGCCAGCACGTCCAGGAACGCGGTGTGGCGGTTGGCCTCCTCCGAGAACAGCAGCAGGCCCGCCACGCCCGCCCCTTCGTCGGCCGTCAACAGCACGGCGCGGCCGCGGACCGGCGTCACGACCAGCCGCCCGGCGGTCTCCACCCGGGCGGGCGGCGGCAGGTCGGGCAGGTCGGCGGCCGCGGCGGCGACGAGCACCGCCAGCCAGCTGTCCACCTCCGCGTCGGAAGGGGGCAGGGTGAGGGAACGGATCGTCATGTCCCGGACCCTAAACCGGCCCTGGCCCGAGTGCTCAGGGATTTCCCCCGTCACGGCCACGGCCGGGCACGGTCACCCCGGACGCGGAAACGGCGGACGCGGAAACGGCGGACGGCCGGCAACCCGCGCGGGGTTGCCGGCCGTCCGCCGTCGGATGTGCCGTGCCGTCAGGAGGCCACGCCGGCCTTCCACTCCGCCCAGCTCATGTTCCAGCCGTTGAGGCCGTTGTCCGCCTTGATGATCTTGTCCGGGGAGTTCATCACGGTGACCACGTCGCCGATGAGCGAGTTGTCGAAGAACCACGCGCCGGGCTGCTCGGGGTCGTTGGCGCCCTTGGCGTCGTTCAGACCGACACAGCCGTGACTGGTGTTCACCTTGCCGAAGATCGAGTCGGATCCCCAGTAGTTGCCGTGGATGAAGGTGCCGGAGGTGGACAGCCGCATCGCGTGCGGGACGTCCTTGATGTCGTACTCGCCCTTGCCCTCTTCGTTCTTGAAGCCGACGGTGGCGCCGTCCATCCGGGTCTCCTTGAACTTCTCGGAGATCACCATCTGACCGTTGTACGTGGGGTTCGCCGGGGCACCGGCCGAGATCGGGATGGTCTTGAGGACCGCGCCGTCCCGGGTGACCGTCATCGTCTTCGCCTTCACGTCGACGGTGGAGACCTGGCTCCGGCCGATCTTGAAGGTGGCGGTCTTGTTCTGCACGCCCGCGACGCCCGGTGCGCCCTGCACGCCCTGGAGCTCCAGCTTCAGGGTGACCGTGGAGTTCGCCTGCCAGTACTGCTCGGGGCGGAAGTCGAGCCGCTGGTTGCCGAACCAGTGGCCGACGACCTCCTGGCCGCTGCTGGAGGAGACGGAGATGGCCGCCTGGACGGCCTTCTGGTCCTTGATCGGCTTGTTGAAGGTGATGGAGACCGGCATGCCCACGCCGACCGTCTGGCCCTCCTCCGGGACGAACGAGCCGATGAAGCTGTTCTCCGGGGAGAGGGTGGTGAAGGAGGAGTTCTCGTGCGCCTCGCGCCCGGCCTCGTCCTTCGCGGTCGCCGCCAGGGCGTACTTCGTGGAGCGCTTCAGCGCGGCGTCGGGCTTCCAGCTCTTGCCGTCGGCGGCTATCTTGCCGGCCACGGCCGCGCCCTCGGTGGTCTTCAGCTCGACCTTGGTGAGCGTGCCGTCGCTGACGGTGACCCCGGCCCCGTCGTTCAGGGCGACGTTGGTGGAGCCGTCCTTGGGGGAGATGGCTATTCGAGCCTTGGAGGCGTCCTTCGCCGCCGCCGCGTCCACCTCCGCCTGGGACTTGCTGGCCTCGCCGTTCCCCTTCGGCTCAGCGCCCCCGTCGTTGCACGCCGAGAGCATCAGTACGCCACCGAGCACGGCGGATACGGCCACCAGGGACCTTCTCCGACGCTTGCTGTCCGTCCTCACACGCCACTCCATCGTTGCCGGAAACCCCGAGGCTGCCGTCCCGGGGTCGGGCCGGGCAGGGGGACGCGCCCCCTGCCTCGCCCTGACAACGCGTTAACGTCGCGGATCGGTTCCACATTCCGTTCGAATGTGGGCAACCCCACGGTCAGGCGTTGTCGTTCTCTTCGTCGAAGTCCCCATCTTCCCCGTCCAGGTCCCACTCCATGGACTCGGGGTCGTATTCGACGGGCTCGCTGCTCCAGGAGGCCTGCGCCAGCTCCACTCCGGGGATGTCGGCGACCAGGTCGGTGGGGTCCACCAGGTAGGCCAGGGCCTCCGATTCGTCCTCCCGGACGGCGGCCTCGGCGTGGCCGCGCTCGTCGTCCGGCATGAACTCGTCGGCCTTGATGTGGTCGAGCGCGGCTCCGGTGAGTGCCTGCGGATCCGGCACCTCAAGCACCAAATCCACCCGAAGTCGTACGTATCGTGATGTCTCAGAAGGGTTCATACGACGGAGCGTAAGCCCGCGGAACCCCCGGCTTTCCCACGACCCGCCCCTTTCCGTAGCATCACCGCACACGGCCAATTCGCTGCTGCCACAAGGGGGATCGCACCGTGTCCGCACGTCGACCGCTGCTCACCGCTCTCGGAGCGACCACCCTCCTCGCCGCCCTCTGGTTCGTGCCCTCCGCGGGCGCGACCGCACCCGGGCACCCGGCGGGCGCTTCCGCCGCGCCCGCGGGGGCGAACACCACCGGGACGGCCCCCGCCGCTTCCGGTCCGGCTTCCGGTTCCGGCCCGGACACCGGCGCCGGCACGGAGCCGCGTACGGCCGCGCAGGCCGCGCCCGCCCCGCTCTCCCTGGCCGACACCGGCTCCGTCGACACCACGCCCTACGTGCTCGGCGGCACGCTCTGCCTGTTCCTGGGCGCCGGGTCCGTGGCCTTCTCCGTACGCCGCTCCCACGCCCGGTAAGCCTGCGGACACTCCCCCGGGCCCGGCCGGCCCGGGGTACGGGAAAGGGCCGCCCCGGAGGGCGGCCCTTTCCGTGCGTACGGAGCCCGTCAGGCGAGCGGACCCGTCACCGCCTCCACGGCCGTGACGAGCGCGCCGCTGCGCACGAACGCGTCGGCCGCGGCCAGGTCGGGGGCGAGGAAACGATCCGGCCCGGGACCCTCGACACCCGCCGCGCGGGCGGCCTCGATCGCCGCCAGGCTGGCCGGGGCCGCGGTGAGCCCGTGGCGCAGCTCGATGGCCCGGGTGGCCGCGTACAGCTCGATCGCGACGATCCGGGTCAGGTTGTCGATCGCCGTACGGAGCTTGCGCGCGGCCGACCACCCCATGGAGACGTGGTCCTCCTGCATGGCGGAGGAGGGGATGGAGTCGGCGGACGCGGGCACCGCGAGCCGCTTCATCTCGCTGACCAGCGCGGCCTGCGTGTACTGGGCGATCATCAGGCCCGAGTCCACGCCCGCGTCGTCCGCGAGGAAGGGCGGCAGTCCGTGCGAGCGGTTCTTGTCGAGCAGCCGGTCGGTGCGCCGCTCGGCGATGGAGCCCAGGTCGGCGGCCGCGATGGCGAGGAAGTCCAGGACGTAGGCGACCGGGGCGCCGTGGAAGTTGCCGTTGGACTCGACGCGGCCGTCGGGCAGGACCACCGGGTTGTCCACGGCGGCGGCCAGCTCGCGGGAGGCCACCAGGGCGGCGTGCGCCATGGTGTCGCGGCCCGCGCCGGCGACCTGCGGGGCGCAGCGCACGGAGTACGCGTCCTGCACGCGCGGGGCGGACTCCTCCTGGAAGTGCCCGGTGAGCCCGGAGCCCTTCAGCACGGCGGCCATGTTGGCGGCGGAGGCGCCCTGGCCGGGGTGCGGGCGGATGGCGTGCAGCTCGGGCTGGAGGACCTTCTCGGTGCCGAGCAGCGCCTCCAGCGTCAGCGCGGCGGTGATGTCGGCGGAGGTGTAGAGCTTGCCGAGGTCGGCGAGGGCCATGACCAGCATGCCGAGCATGCCGTCGGTGCCGTTGAGGAGGGCGAGGCCCTCCTTCTCGCGGAGCTCGACGGGCTCGATCCCGGCTTCGGCGAGCAGTTCGCCGGCGGGGCGGACGGTCCCGTCCGGGCCCTCGGCGTCGCCCTCGCCCATGAGCGCGAGCGCGCAGTGGGAGAGCGGCGCGAGGTCGCCGGAGCAGCCGAGGGAGCCGTACTCGTGGACGACGGGGGTGATCCCGGCGTTCAGGACGTCGGCCATGGTCTGGGCGACGGAGGGCCGTACGCCGGTGTGCCCGGAGGCGACGGTCTTGAGCCGGAGGAACATCAGCGCGCGGACCACCTCCCGCTCTACGCGCGGGCCCATGCCGGCGGCGTGCGAGCGGACGATGTTGCGCTGGAGCTGGGCGCGCAGCTCGGGACTGATGTGCCGGGAGGCGAGCGCACCGAACCCGGTGGACACCCCGTAGACGGGCTCGGGCTTGGCCGCGAGGGCGTCGACGATCTCGCGGGCGCGGGCGAGGGCGTCGAGCGCCTCGCCGGACAGCTCGACCCGTGCGTTGCCGCGGGCGACGGCGATGACGTCCTCGGCAGTGGTCCCGAAGGGCCCCACCACGACAGTGTGCATATCCATATTCAGCACCCTACGGACTGAATCGCTTCATGTCACCCCTTCCGAACGCGCCGCTCGCACGGGCCGGATTTTCAGCCCCTCCGGCGTTTGAGGAGCGGGGTCCGGGGCGGACGCCAGCAGTGGAGCGGCGGGATCACGGCCGCCCCCGGAAACGGCGGCGTTCGCCGACGGCAGCCTCGGCGGCGGCGTCGGCCAGGCGCACCACGGCGGTGTCGCGCCCCGCGACGACCGGCTTCGGCGAGCGCGCGGCCTTGGCCTTGTACTGGGCGGCGTCGGCCAGCCGGAACAGCCGCCTGGAGGAGGTGACCAGCCCGATCGGATCCCCGGTGGACGCCACCCCGCAGGCCACGCCCTCGCCCAGCTCCAGCGCGGCCGCCCGGGTGCACAGCTCCTCGGTGACCCGTACCACCTCGTCGGCGGTCGGCCCGACCCCCACCAGGCAGAACTCGTCGCCGCCGAGCCGGGCCACCAGCGCGCCGGGCAGTATGGCCCCGCACAGGCTGAGCACCGAGCCGAAGCGCTCCAGCAGCCGGTCGCCCATGGCGTGGCCCAGGGTGTCGTTGACCTTCTTGAGCCCGTTCAGGTCGCAGACCACCAGGCTGACCACGACCCCGGTCCGCCGGTGCTCCTCCAGCGCCTCGTCGAGCCTCATGTCGACCGCCCGCCGGTTGGCGAGGCCGGTCAGCGGGTCGGTGAAGGCGAGCCGCCGGGCCTCCTCCAGCCGCTCGTTCTGCGCGAGCCCGGCGGCGACCACGGCGGCCAGGACGGTCGCGAACTCGGCGTCGTCCTCGTCGAAGTCGGGCAGCCCCTCGTCCCGGGCGACGTACAGCTCCCCCCAGGCGCGCCCGCTGAGCACGACGGGCGCCACCACGCAGGTCCCCCGTCCGCGGCGGCGCAGGGCCTCGCCACGGCGTCCGGGCCGGTCGCCGCCGGCGTTCTCGACCCAGGCGTGGGGGCCGCCGCCACCGGCCCACCGCTCGTGCAGGAACTCGGTGATCTCGGGGAAGTCGTGCACGGGATAGGACTCGTCTTCGGGGAACTCCTCCTCCCCGGGACGCCGCTCACCCTCGTTCACGAGCACCCGCAGGCGCCCCCGCTCCCGCTCCCACGCGGAGATCGCGGCGAACGAGCCGTCCAGCGCCGTCCGCGCCCCCCGCGCGGCCGCCCGCACGCTGTCCCGCGGCGCGCAGGCCGCGGCCATCGCCTGCGCGAGGCCCACGACGGCTCGTAGCCGCCCGTCAACTCCCATCACCCCAGGTTAGGGAGTTTTGTCCGATTTGGTGATAATTGGCGCGACATCACTCGGCCTCGCCGGCGTTTGAGGCGCGGGGGTCCGGGGGCAGAGCCCCCGGCAACGGCGCGGCAGACGGGCTACTGGCCGGGCCAGTTCGGCTTGCGCTTCTCGTTGAACGCCGCCACGCCCTCCGCCCGGTCCCCCGAGAAGGCCACCGTCCGCCAGGCCGCGTCCTCGATCTCCAGCCCGGCCGCCAGGTCCATGCCGTGGCCGAGCCGCAGCGCCCGCTTGGCGGCACGCAGCCCGACCGGGGAATTCGCCGCCATCCGCCCGGCGAGGGCAAGCGCCTCGGCCGTGTCCTGCCCGGCCGGAACCACCGAGTCCACCAGGCCCAGGGCCAGCGCCTCGGCCGCCTCCACCCGGCGCGCCGTGAAGATCAGCTCGGCGGCCCGGGCCGCGCCCACCCGGCGCGGCAGCAGCTGCGTGCCCCCGCCGCCCGGGATCACCCCCACGGACACCTCGGGCAGGCCGACCACCGCCGTCTCGTCCGCCACGATCACGTCGCAGGCCAGCGCCAGCTCGAAGCCGCCGCCGAGGGCGAAGCCGTGCACCGCCGCGACGGTGGGCACCGGAAGCTCCAGCACACCCCCGTACGCCCCGCGCGTGGTCGGCCGCTGCCGCACCAGCTCGGCGTCCGACAGCGAGTTGCGCTCCTTGAGGTCCGCCCCGACGCAGAACGCCCGCCCGGCGCTGGAGGAGAGCACCACCACCCGTACGGAAGGATCGGCGGCCAGCGCGGCGCAGGCCGCCCCGATCGAGCGGGCCATCTCCGTCGACACGGCGTTCATCGCCTTGGGCCGGTCCATGACCAGCTCGGCGACGTGCCCGTCGCCCTCCCGACGTACCGCGACGAACTCTCCGAAGCGCTGCTCAGACATCCTGCGACCCTCCCGGTTAACGAGCGTTACCCGGGCAGCTTAGGGGGTGTCCGGCGGGCCGCGCCGGATCGGGGAGCGGCTTACGCGGACCCCGCCCGCTTGCGCCGCGTCAGCGACCACGGCTCCACGACCCCGAGCCCGCGGACCGGCCGCTGCCACATCGGCTGGAGCGCGAAGCGGTAGGCCGTGCCCTCCTCGGGCGACGCCTCGGCCTCCTTCTCCGACACCGGCGCGGCCCCCGTCCGGGCCAGCTCCTCGGCCATCGCCCCGTCCACCAGCACCGCGTCCTTCGGCGCTATCGACGTCAGCCGGCTCGCCAGGTTCACCGTCGTGCCGAAGACGTCGCCCATCCGCGTCGTCACCGTGCCGAAGGCGATCCCGACCCGCAGCTCCGGCATCTGCGGGTCCGCCTCCATGGTCTCGATGAGCCGCAGCGCGATCTCCGCCGCCGTAGCCGCGTCGTCGGCGCAGTACAGCACCTCGTCGCCGAGCGTCTTGATCAGCCGGCCGCCGTGCGCGGCCACCAGGTCCGCCGACGTCGTCTCGAAGGACTCGACCAGCTCGCCGAGCTCCTCCTCCTCCAGCCGCCGCGTGAGGCGGGTGAAGCCCACCAGGTCCGCGAAGCCCACCGCGAGCCGCCGGTCGACCATCTCGTCGTCGTCCGCCACCTGCACCACGCGCCCGGTGGCCGCCGCCAGCTGGCGCCGCCACACGTAGACGAGGAACTCCTCCAGCTCCGGCAGCAGCAGCTCGACCAGCGGGTACGTGACCTCCGTACGGGTCATCCCCGGCTCCGGCGGCTCCGTCAGCCCCTCCAGGAAGGAGTCGATCTGCCACTCCGCCAGCCGCGCCGTGGTCTGGCCGGTGGACCGCGCCACCTGCACCGCCATCGGCTCGGACAGCAGCCCGGCCTCCACCAGACCGGCCAGCCGGCGCAGCGCCAGTACGTCGGCCTCCGTCAGCGCCTTGGCCTGGCCGATGTCGGCGAAGCCCATGGCCCGCCAGAAGCGCGAGGCCAGCTCCATGGAGACACCGGCGCTACGGGCGGCCTGGAAGGGCGTGTAGCGGCGCTCGGCGCCCAGGATCAGCTGTTCCAGCCGGATGGCGAGGGGGTCGGCCGTCGGCTGCGCCGTGTGGTCGACCTCGTGGTGGGGCGTGTGCTGATCACGCCCGATGGGGGTGGCCGGACTGGATCCGGACGCACCAGATCCGGACGCACCGGATCCGGAGGACGCGCTGGACGTAGGGTCGTCGACGGTCAAGGGCCGCCTCCTGTCCATTCCGTGCGCACTGCCCTGCCGAACCGGTTGATCACCGGGAGGACCGGGATCGCCTAAACCATACGGCAGGTGTGCCGTACCTCACTCCCTCTCCCGGCGGGCCGCTCTCCCTCCGGACGCCTTTCGCCGGCTCGTGAGGACGTACGCGCTCGTCACGCCCGCTCCCGCGCCCCATCGCGCGTCCGCCCTCACTCCCCGTCGCATCCCTTCGGCCCACCGGCCAGGCCGGACGGGCCGGACCGGGGCCGTCAGTGCACGGAACGGAGGTGGATCACGTCGCCCGCGCCGACCGCCTCGTGCTGTCCTTCCGCCGTACGGATGACCAGGCGGCCGTCGGTGTCGACCGCTTCGGCCGTTCCGGTGAGCGTGCGGCCGCCGGGCAGCTCCGCGCGCACGTGCCGGCCCAGGGTGGCGCAGCCCGCCGCGTAGGTCTCCTGGAGGCCGCTGGCCGCCGGGTCGCCGCCGGAGGCGCGCCAGTTCCCGTACCACTGCTCCAGGGAGCGCAGTACGGCCCTCAGGAGCGGGTCCCGGTCGGTCACGGAGGCCTTGGCCAGAGCCAGGGAGCCCGCGGCCGGCACCGGCAGCTCGTCCTCGGTCAGGGTGACGTTGAGCCCGATCCCGAGGACCACGCCGTCGGCGACCCGCTCGGCGAGGATCCCGCCGGTCTTGCGCTCCTCGCCGTCCACGCTGACCAGCAGGTCGTTGGGCCATTTGAGTGCGGTGTCCACGCCCGCCGCCCGGGACAGGCCGGTCGCGGTGGCCACCCCGGCCAGCAGGGTCAGCCAGCCCCACCGCTCCTGCGGGACCGCGTCGCCCGGCTTGAGCAGGACGGAGAAGAACAGCCCGGACCGGGGCGGTGCGACCCAGCTCCGGTCGAGCCGCCCGCGCCCGGCGGTCTGCTCCTCGGCGACGAGTACGGCCCCCTCGGGCAGCCCTGCGGCCCGGGCGGCGAGGTCGCTGTTGGTGGACCCGGTGGCCGCGACCACGTCGAGGGAGGTCCACAGCCCGCCCTCGGTGACGACGGCCCGCTGGAGCGCGGCGGCATTCAGGGGCGGCCGCTCCAGGCTCGACCAACGACCGGCGGAAGCACCTGCTGAGGCATCTGATGGCATGATCGGATTCCTTATGTCGCCGTGTGTCATCCTCTGACCCGGGATTGCGTTCGGATCTTGACTGACCCTAGCTTCCGGCCTGTGGGGAATTCTGCGGTAAAGAGGGCATTCAGGTTCCGTTTCTACCCTGACGACGCGCAGGCAATGGAGCTGTCCAGGACACTCGGGTGTGTGCGGAAGGTCTACAACCTGGCGCTCTCCGCCCGCACCGAGGCTTGGACTCGCCGAGAACGGGTGAACTACGCACAGACCTCAGCGATGCTCACCGCATGGAAGCGGACTGAGGCACTGGCCTATCTCGGCGAGGTGTCCTGCGTGCCCCTCCAGCAGGCGCTACGGCATCTGCAGAGCGCTTCCTCCGCTTTCTGGGGGAAACGGTCGCGCTACCCGCGGTTCAAGTCGAAACGGAAGTCCCGGGCAAGCGCCGAGTACACCGGAGCCGACCACCGTGACTGTGTCCCGGGACTCGGCTGGCCGCTGGTTCGTCTCCGTGCTGTTCGAGGACACACCTGCCCTGCTGCCGCCTGCCACACAGGCGGTCGGGATCGATGCCGGACTGACAACCCTCCTCACCCTGTCCACCGGCGAGAAGATCACCAACCACGAGAACGCGGCGATCAACCTTCTGGCCGCCGGGCTGGCGGTGTCTGCCTGTGGAGCGGGCGTAGGTCCTCGGCGGGAGTCCTCCCGGACGTGGCAGCGCGCGATGAAGCAGGAAGTCCCACCCGCGAGGGTGGGATCCCCTCCCTTTAGGGAAGGTGGCGAGGCCAAGCAACCCACAGTAGGTGTGTCAAACGCCGCACTGCCGAGCGCCATGCCCGCCGTTACGCTACGCACCAGTAGCCAGCAGTAGTCAATCAATTGACCAGGCCGTTGACACCACGCAGGGAGCCGCGACCCCGATGTCACAACCCTCAGAGCCGATCGACATGCACACCACCGCGGGGAAGATCGCGGACCTGCAGCGCCGCATCGACGAAGCCACCCACGCCGGGTCGGCGCGGGCCGTGGAGAAGCAGCACGCCAAGGGCAAGCTGACGGCGCGTGAGCGGGTGGCGCTCCTCCTCGACGAGGGTTCCTTCGTGGAGCTGGACGAGTTCGCCCGGCACCGCTCCACCAACTTCGGGCTGGAGAAGACCCGCCCGTACGGCGACGGCGTCGTCACCGGGTACGGCACGGTGGACGGCCGCCCGGTCGCCGTGTTCTCACAGGACTTCACGGTCTTCGGCGGCGCCCTGGGCGAGGTCTACGGACAGAAGATCATGAAGGTCATGGACTTCGCCCTGAAGACCGGCTGCCCGCTCGTCGGCATCAACGACTCCGGCGGCGCCCGCATCCAGGAGGGTGTCAGCGCGCTCGGCATGTACGGGGAGATCTTCCGCCGCAACGTGCACGCGTCCGGGGTGATCCCGCAGATCAGCCTCGTCGTGGGGCCCTGCGCGGGCGGCGCCGTGTACTCCCCCGCCATCACCGACTTCACGGTCATGGTCGACCAGACCTCGCACATGTTCATCACCGGCCCCGACGTCATCAAGACGGTCACCGGCGAGGACGTCGGCTTCGAGGAGCTGGGCGGGGCGCGGACGCACAACAGCACGTCCGGCGTCGCCCACCACATGGCCGGGGACGAGAAGGACGCGATCGAGTACGTCAAGTCCCTGCTGGCGTACCTGCCGTCGAACAACCTGTCCGAGCCGCCGGCGTTCCCGGAGGAGGCGGATACCGAGGTCACCGACAGCGACCGCGAGCTCGACGTACTGATCCCGGACAGCGCGAACCAGCCGTACGACATGCACACCGTGATCGAGCACGTGCTCGACGACGCGGAGTTCCTGGAGACGCAGTCGCTCTTCGCGCCGAACATCCTCACCGGCTTCGGCCGGGTCGAGGGCCACCCGGTGGGCATCGTCGCCAACCAGCCGATGCAGTTCGCCGGCTGCCTGGACATCAACGCCTCCGAGAAGGCGGCACGGTTCGTGCGGACCTGCGACGCCTTCAACATCCCGGTGCTGACCTTCGTGGACGTCCCGGGCTTCCTGCCGGGCACGGACCAGGAGTACAACGGAATCATCCGGCGCGGCGCGAAGCTGATCTACGCCTACGCCGAGGCCACCGTCCCCCTGATCACCGTCATCACCCGCAAGGCCTTCGGCGGCGCGTACGACGTCATGGGCTCCAAGCACCTCGGCGCGGACCTCAACCTGGCCTGGCCGACCGCCCAGATCGCCGTCATGGGCGCGCAGGGCGCGGTGAACATCCTGCACCGCCGGACCATCGCGGAGGCCGCTCCCGAGGAGGTGGAGGAGGTCCGGGCCCGTCTGATCGCCGAGTACGAGGACGCGCTGCTGAACCCGTACACGGCCGCCGAGCGCGGTTACATCGACGCGGTGAGCATGCCGTCCGAGACCCGGGCGCACGTGGTGAAGGGGCTGCGGCAGCTGCGCACCAAGCGGGAGTCCCTGCCGCCGAAGAAGCACGGCAACATCCCCCTCTAGCCCTTCCAGGAGGTCTCTGTGGTGATCAAGGTCGTCAAGGGCAACCCGACGCCGGAGGAGCTGGCCGCCGCACTGGCGGTGGTCCAAGCGCGCGCCGCGGCGCTGGCCTCCCAGCCGTCGGGCGCGCAGCGGGTGGCGGACGAGTGGTCGGCTCCGGCCCGGGTGGCGCGCCACCGGCTGCCGCAGCCGGGGCCGCGCGCGTGGGGCCGTACGTACTGGCCGGGATAGACCCCGGCAGCGGTGGTGGCCGCGGGCGCACGCCCGCGGCCACGCCCCGCCTCCCGGCGCAGCAGCCGGCGCAGCCGTCCGCCCAGCCCTCCGCGCCGACGCCATCGTCGCGGGCGACGTCCTGTGCTCGGTGACCTCGAAGGGCAATCTCGCGATGCTCCAGATCACCGAGGTCAAGCCGTCGGGCCGGACGTACGACCCGCCCGGCTACGCCGGCAAGCTCACGCTCTGGAAGCAGCCCTCCGGCGCCAAGCCGTAGGGAATCCCGGGAAAGCCGTAGGGGACCCGGGGAAAGATGGCGGGAACGGACGGTGGCGCCTGAGTACCCGTACTCAGGCGCCACACCAGCCTCGGGGCCAGGATCGGGGCATGCTCTGGTCCGACCCGAAGAACGAGCCGCCCAAGGACATGCGCGACGCGCAGGCGATGATCCGGCGGCTGACCGTGGTGCTCGCCGTCGCCATGCTCGTGGTGGTGTACGTCCTGGGCGTGGACATGAGCTTCTAGACGAGTAGGCACGTCGGGCTCTCCCCGCCCTGTCCTGGCGACGGGCCGGGACCGCCGGACCGCCGGACCGCCCCCGGTGGGGCCCGGCCGCGCCCCTACGATGACCCCATGACTGTTGACCACCCGCTGCCCGCGAACGGGCGCCAGCTCGTCCTCGCCTCCGCGTCCCCCGCCCGGCTGAACCTGCTGCGCCAGGCCGGGCTCGCCCCGCACGTCATCGTCAGCGGCTTCGACGAGGACGCGCTGGACCACGACGAGCCGGCCGAGCTGGCGCTGGCGCTGGCCGAGGCGAAGGCGGCCGTCGTGGCGGCCCTGGACGAGGCCGCGGGCGCCCTGGTGATCGGCTGCGACTCGGTGCTGGAGCTGGACGGGGAGGCGCTGGGCAAGCCGGCGGACGCCGAGGAGGCCACCGCCCGCTGGAAGTCGATGCGCGGCCGGGCGGGCGTCCTGCGCACCGGGCACTGCGTGATCGACACGGCGAGCGGGCGTCAGGTCTCGGCGACGGCGTCCACGACGGTCCGGTTCGGCGAGCCGACGGACGCCGAGGTGGCGGCGTACGTGGCGAGCGGCGAGCCGCTGCACGTGGCGGGGGCGTTCACCCTGGACGGGCTGTCGGCGCCGTTCATCGAGGGCATCGACGGGGACCACGGGAACGTGATCGGGCTGTCGCTGCCGCTGCTGCGCTCCCTGCTGGGCGAACTGGGTGTATCCATCACGGATTTGTGGGCCTGAGCTCCCCGGGCGCGGGCGGCGGCGCGTCCTGGATCCCGGTCCGGGCGGGCTGGGCCGCGTAGAGCGTCAGGGCCAGGACCAGGAGGCAGAGGATCACCATCACCGCCGCGAAGGCGGGCCACCCGACGACGGCGACGGCTATCGCGCCGAGCAGGCCGTGGGTGACGGCGGCGGTGATGAGCACGATCCGGGCGGACCGGCCGGGGGCCCGGTCCCGCAGTGCGGCGACGGCGAGGAGTACGGCGCACAGCACGAGGAAGGCCCCCATGCCCGCCCCCAGCGCATAGGTCGCCTTGGACATGACCTTCGGATCGCTGCCCGCGATGGACATCGACTGGCTGGCCGTGGTCCGGCCGAGCACGACATGGACGAGTACGAGCACCGCCGCTTCCGCGACGAGCACGATCGCGGCCAGCGCGGCCACGAGTCTTCGCAGCACGATGACTCCACCCCCCTCACGTCACAAGCCTGTTCGACGCCCTGGAGGCTACTAACGGGTAAACGTACGGACAAGGGGTTCGGACGGCTTCGTTGCGCCAGGGGCTCCGGACAGTGATCAAGCAAAGAATTCATGGGCCGTTCGTAGGGACTCGACAAAGAATCGCCCGGGCCCGCTGACCTGGAGCACAGCGACCCCGACGATGCGACGGGGTTACTGTGCAGTCGGCGATCCCCCTTACGAGGGGCGCCACAAGGGCTTTCCAGCCTAGAGACGGACTCGAATCACACTCCGTGTGGGCAAGCTCACCACTGGATAAGGGTCGTAAGGCCGTGTGGGCTGTCCCTAAACTCAGCTTGTTTCAAGGAGGGAGCCATCGTGCGCAAGGTGCTCATCGCCAACCGTGGCGAAATCGCTGTCCGCGTTGCTCGGGCCTGCCGGGATGCCGGAATCGCGAGCGTAGCCGTCTACGCCGATCCGGACCGGGACGCTCTGCACGTCCGCGCGGCCGACGAAGCTTTCGCGTTGGGCGGTGACACCCCGGCCGCCAGCTACTTGGACATCTCCAAGGTCCTGCAGGCCGCAGCCGATTCCGGTGCGGACGCCATCCATCCCGGATACGGGTTCCTGTCCGAGAACGCGGAGTTCGCGCAGGCCGTCATCGACGCGGGCCTGACCTGGATCGGCCCGCCGCCGCAGGCCATCCGCGACCTCGGCGACAAGGTCGCCGCCCGGCACATCGCCCAGCGCGCCGGCGCGCCGCTCGTCGCCGGTACGCCGGACCCGGTCTCCGGGGCCGACGAGGTCGTCACGTTCGCCAAGGAACACGGCCTGCCGATCGCGATCAAGGCCGCCTTCGGCGGTGGCGGTCGCGGTCTGAAGGTCGCCCGGAACCTCGAAGAGGTGCCGGAGCTGTACGACTCCGCCGTCCGCGAGGCCGTGGCCGCCTTCGGCCGCGGCGAGTGCTTCGTCGAGCGCTACCTCGACAAGCCGCGGCACGTCGAGACCCAGTGCCTGGCCGACAGCCACGGCAACGTGGTCGTCGTCTCCACCCGTGACTGCTCGCTCCAGCGCCGTCACCAGAAGCTGGTGGAGGAGGCCCCGGCGCCGTACCTCTCCGAGGCCCAGAACGCCGAGCTGTACGCCGCCTCGAAGGCGATCCTGAAGGAGGCCGGCTACGTCGGCGCCGGCACGGTCGAGTTCCTGGTCGGCACCGACGGCACGATCTCCTTCCTGGAGGTCAACACCCGTCTCCAGGTCGAGCACCCGGTCACCGAAGAGGTCACCGGCATCGACCTGGTCCGCGAGATGTTCCGCATCGCCGACGGCGAGGAGCTCGGTTACGGGGACCCTGTCCTGCGCGGCCACTCCTTCGAGTTCCGCATCAACGGCGAGGACCCGGGCCGCGGCTTCCTGCCGGCCCCCGGCACGGTCACCAGGTTCGCCGCCCCGTCCGGTCCGGGCGTCCGCCTCGACGCGGGCGTGGAGTCCGGCTCGGTCATCGGCCCGGCCTGGGACTCCCTGCTGGCCAAGCTGATCGTCACCGGCGCCACCCGCCAGCAGGCCCTCCAGCGGGCCGCCCGCGCTCTCGCCGAGTTCGAGATCGAGGGCATGGCCACGGCCATCCCCTTCCACCGTGCCGTCGTCGCCGACCCGGCCTTCGCCCCGGCGGAGGGACCCTTCACGGTCCACACCCGCTGGATCGAGACCGAGTTCGTCAACGAGATCCCGGCCTTCACCGCTCCGGCCGCGGACGACACCGAGGACGAGCCGGGCCGCGAGACGGTGGTCGTCGAGGTCGGCGGCAAGCGCCTCGAGGTCTCGCTGCCGTCCTCGCTGGGCATGACGCTCGCCCGCACGGCCGCCGCCGGTGGCGCGAAGCCGAAGCGCCGCGCGGCCAAGAAGTCCGGTCCCGCCGCCTCCGGCGACACCCTCGCGTCCCCGATGCAGGGCACGATCGTCAAGGTCGCGGTCGAGGAGGGCCAGCAGGTCACCGAGGGCGAGCTGGTCGTCGTACTCGAGGCGATGAAGATGGAGCAGCCGCTCAACGCGCACCGCTCCGGCACCATCGTGGGCCTGACGGCCGAGGTAGGCGCCTCCCTCACCTCCGGCGCCACCATCTGCGAGATCAAGGACTGACGTCCTTGCCGGGGCTCCGCCCCGGACCCCGCGCCTCAAACGCCGGCGGGGCTGGAATTGCCGCCATGCGGCCATTCCAGCCCCGCCGGCGTTTGCGCGGCACCACCCGGCCCCGCCGGGCACAATCCAGCCCCGCCGGCGTTTGAGGCGCGGGGTCTGGGGCGGAGCCCCAGGACACGGCGCCGCAGGCTACCGACGCCGCATATCCGCCACCCGCGCCCGCTCCGACGCCTGCTGCTCCAGCAACCCACCAGGCGCACTCCGCAGCTGAGCGGTGGGCCCGCCCCGCCTCTGCACCGGCAGCGGGGAGTCCCGTCGAGGCCGCCGCCCCTGCATCCCGTCCACCCCGCCGGAGGCAGACGCCCCGCCCGCCACGGTGATCTGCACGCCCTGGTCCGCCAGCGCCTGCAACTCGGTGGCCGCGCGGTCGTCGTGCGGTGGCGGTTCGTCCGTCACCAGCCGGGTCATCACATCGGTCGGCACGGTCTGGAACATGGTGTCGGTGCCGAGCTTCGTGTGATCGGCCAGCACCACCACCTCGGCGGCCGCCTGCACCAGCGCCCGGTCCACGCTCGCGGAGAGCATGTTGGACGTGGACAGCCCGCGCTCGGCGGTCAGGCCGCTGCCCGACAGGAAGGCCCGGGAGACCCGCAGGCCCTGGAGGGACTGCTCGGCCCCGCTGCCCACGAGGGCGTAGTTGGAGCCGCGCAGGGTTCCGCCGGTCATCACCACCTCCACCCGGTTGGCGTGCGCCAGGGCCTGGGCGACGAGCAGCGAGTTGGTGACGACGGTCAGTCCGGGCACCCGGGCGAGCCGGCGGGCCAGCTCCTGGGTCGTGGTGCCCGCGCCGACGACGACGGCCTCGCCCTCTTCGACGAGGGAGGCCGCGACATCGGCAATGGCGGTCTTCTCCGCCGTCGCGAGATGGGACTTTTGCGGAAAGCCGGACTCCCGCGTGAAACCGCCCGGCAAGACCGCACCGCCGTGTCGGCGGTCGAGGAGTCCTTCTGCCTCCAGTGCCCGCACGTCCCGCCGTACGGTCACTTCGGAGGTCTGGACGACGCGGGCGAGCTCCCGGAGCGACACCGCTCCGTTGGCCCGCACCATTTCGAGGATCAATTGGCGACGTTCTGCAGCGAACACGAAACTGACAGTAACCCCAACGACCGTCTGCTTTCAGCTCTTTGCGCCGGAATACCGAAGTTGTCCATAAGACGGGGCGACTAGTGGTATACGCGGTCGGTCGACTGCGTCAACCTCTCGCGCCACCACGGCGCCCCGCCCCAAAAACCTTACGGTGTGCGGGGGTTCGTGGCGGTTACGCCTCCCCGTCGGCCTTCCGCGCGTGCAGTTGCCGTGCCACCTCGGCGATCGATCCCGACAACGAGGGGTACACGGTGAACGCGTTTGCGATCTGCTCGACCGTCAGATTGTTGTCGACCGCGATCGAGATGGGGTGGATGAGTTCGCTCGCGCGGGGCGACACGACCACGCCGCCGACGACGATGCCGGTGCCGGGACGGCAGAACAGCTTCACGAAACCGTCCCGGATGCCCTGCATCTTGGCGCGCGCGTTGCGCAGCAGCGGCAGCTTCACCACGCGGGCGTCGATCCGGCCCGCGTCCACGTCGGCCTGGGTGTAGCCGACGGTGGCGATCTCGGGGTCGGTGAAGACGTTCGAGGACACCGTCTTGAGGTTGAGCGGGGCCACCGCGTCGCCGAGGAAGTGGTACATCGCGATGCGGCCCTGCATCGCCGCGACCGACGCGAGCGCGAAGACGCCCGTGACGTCACCGGCCGCGTACACGCCGGGCGAGGAGGTGCGGGAGACCTTGTCGGTCCAGATGTGGCCGGACTCCTTGAGCCGGACCCCGGACTCCTCCAGGTTCATGTTCGCCGTGTTCGGGATGGCGCCGACCGCCATCAGGCAGTGCGTGCCGGAGATGACCCGGCCGTCGGCGAGGGTGACCTCCACCCGGTCGCCGACCCGCTTGGCGGACTCGGCGCGGGCCCGCGAGATCACGTTCATGCCGCGGCGGCGGAAGACGTCCTCCAGGACGGCGGCCGCGTCGGGGTCCTCGCCCGGCAGCACCCGGTCGCGGGAGGACACCAGGGTCACCCGGGAGCCGAGGGCCTGGTAGGCGCCGGCGAACTCGGCGCCGGTCACACCGGAGCCGACCACGATGAGCTCTTCGGGGAGCTCGTCCAGGTCGTAGACCTGGGTCCAGTTCAGGATGCGCTCGCCGTCGGGCATCGCGTCGGGGATCTCGCGGGGGTGCCCGCCGGTCGCGATCAGCACCGCGTCGGCGGTCAGGATCTGCTCGGAGCCGTCGGCCGCCGTGACGATCACGTCGCGGGTGCCGTCGATGCCCTGCGGGCCGCCGAGCTTGCCGCGGCCGCGCACCACACGGGCGCCGGCCCGGGTGACGGAGGCGGTGATGTCGTGCGACTGGGCGAGCGCGAGGCGCTTGACGCGCCGGTTCACCTTGCCGAGGTCCACGCCGACGACGCGCGCGGCCTGCTCGATGTGCGGGGTGTCGTCCGCGACGACGATGCCGAGCTCTTCGTAGGACGAGTCGAAGGTGGTCATCACCTCGGCGGTCGCGATAAGAGTCTTGGAGGGTACGCAGTCGGTCAGGACCGAGGCCCCGCCCAGACCGTCGCAGTCCACGACGGTCACCTCCGCGCCGAGCTGGGCCCCTACCAGGGCCGCCTCGTACCCGCCGGGTCCGCCGCCGATGATCACGATCCGGGTCACGAAAAGTCCGCCTCACGTCTACCCGGCCGGCTGCCGCCCCGGCCGGGGGTCCGGGGGGTCTCCCCGGGGGATGCATTCCGTGCCCCATTGTCCCGCACGCTCCAAGGTGCTTCGCGCCGAGGGGAGGTCCGGGGGATCAGGGGGCCGGACAGCCCGGACACGCCACGGGCCCGGCCTGATCCGAAAGACAGGCCCTGGTCCCCTCCGTCCGGGCACGCCGTCACCGCCACCCCTCCCGTACCCTCGACCTCATGTCGCTCTACGCCGCGTACGCCGGCAACCTCGACCCGCGGCTGATGACGCGCCGCGCTCCCCATTCGCCGCTGCGCGGCACGGGCTGGATCAACGACTGGCGGCTGACCTTCGGCGGCGAGCAGATGGGCTGGGAGGGCGCACTCGCCACGATCGTCGAAGCCCCGCGCCACCAGGTCTTCGTGGCCCTCTACGACATCGCGCCGCTGGACGAGGACTCGATGGACCGCTGGGAGGGCGTCGGGCTCGACATCTACCGCCGGATGCGGGTGCGCGTGCACACGCTGGACGGCGAGGAGGCGGCCTGGGTGTACGTCCTGAACGGCTACGAGGGCGGGCTGCCCTCGGCGCGCTACCTGGGCGAGCTCGCCGACGCCGCGGAATCCGCCGGCGCTCCGCACGACTACGTGATGGAACTGCGCAAGCGCCCCTGCTGAGCCATCTCAGCCCCGCCGGCGTTTGAGGCGCGGGGTCCGGGCAGAGCCCCGGCGGCGGCGCAGAGGTCCTCGCACCCGTCGGGGGACGTTTCGGCGGAAACGACAAAGCAACGATCCGAACACCGTGAGCTGTGCCATCTACGCGCGTAGGCATCCAGCGGTTACGCTCGTCTGCGTGAACGCATCTGTTACCGATCCCCACTCTGCCGCAGACGCCGCCGCCGCGCGTCTGCGTGAGCTCACCGGCGCCGAGACCCACGACGTAGCCCTCGTCATGGGCTCCGGCTGGGCCCCCGCCGCCGAGGCGCTCGGCACCCCCGACGCCGAATTCCTGATCACCGAGCTGCCCGGCTTCCCCGCGGCCGCCGTCGCCGGACACGGCGGCAAGGTCCGCTCGTACAAGATCGGCGACAAGCGCGCCCTGGTCTTCCTCGGCCGGACCCACTACTACGAGGGCCGCGGCGTCGCCGCCGTCGCCCACGGCGTGCGCACCGCCGTCGCCGCCGGCTGCAAGACCGTCGTGCTGACCAACGGCTGCGGCGGTCTGCGCGAGGGCATGCAGCCCGGCCAGCCGGTCCTGATCAGCGACCACATCAACATGACGGCCACCTCGCCGATCATCGGCGCGAACTTCGTCGACCTCACCAACCTGTACTCGCCGCGTCTGCGCGCGATGTGCCAGGAGATCGACGAGACCCTCGAAGAGGGCGTCTACGTCCAGTTCCCCGGCCCGCACTACGAGACCCCGGCCGAGATCAACATGATCCGCGTCATGGGCGCCGACCTGGTCGGCATGTCCACCGTGCTGGAGGCCATCGCCGCCCGTGAGGCCGGCGCCGAGGTGCTCGGCATCTCCCTGGTCACCAACCTGGCGGCGGGCATCTCCGGCGAGCCGCTGAACCACGAAGAGGTGCTCCAGGCCGGCCGTGACTCGGCCGCGCGCATGGGCAAGCTGCTGACCCAGGTCCTCGCCCGCATCTGAGGCACCGGGACCGTACGAGAGGTAAGGCGGAAGTAGTGCAGGAACAGGACGACCTGATCACCCGGGCGCAGGCCTGGCTGGCCGAGGACCCGGACCCGGAGACCGCGGCGGAGCTCGCCGCGATCATCGAGGCGGGCGACACCGCCGGGCTGGCGGACCGCTTCTCCGGCACGCTCCAGTTCGGCACCGCCGGGCTGCGCGGCGAGATCGGCGCGGGTCCGATGCGGATGAACCGCTCCGTGGTCATCCGGGCCGCGGCGGGCCTCGCGGCCTACCTGAAGGCCCAGGGCCACGCCGGCGGCCTGGTCGTCGTCGGCTACGACGCGCGCTACAAGTCGGCCGACTTCGCCCGCGACACCGCGGCCGTGATGACCGGCGCCGGGCTGCGTGCGGCCGTCCTGCCCCGTCCGCTGCCGACGCCGGTCCTCGCGTACGCCATAAGGCACCTGGGCGCCGTCGCCGGCGTCGAGGTGACCGCGAGCCACAACCCTCCCCGGGACAACGGCTACAAGGTCTACCTCGGCGACGGCTCGCAGATCGTCTCCCCGGCGGACACCGAGATCGCGGCGCAGATCGCGGCGATCGGGCCGCTGGCCTCGGTCCAGCGCCCCCCGGCCGGCTGGGAGGACCTCGGCGACGAGGTCCTGGAGGCCTACCTGGCCCGTACGGACGCCGTCCTGACCCCCGGTTCCCCCCGGGGCGTGCGGACCGTCTACACGGCCATGCACGGCGTCGGCAAGGACGTCGTCATGGCGGCCTTCGCCCGGCACGGCTTCCCGGAGCCGGTCCTGGTCGCCGAGCAGGCAGAGCCGGACCCGGCCTTCCCGACCGTGGCCTTCCCCAACCCGGAGGAGCCGGGCGCGATGGACCTGTCCTTCGCGAAGGCCGCCGAGGTGAACCCGGACATCGTGATCGCCAACGACCCGGACGCGGACCGCTGCGCGGTGGCCGTCCCGGACAACGGCGGCTGGCGGATGCTGCGCGGTGACGAGGTCGGCGCGCTGCTCGCGGCCCACCTCGTCCACAAGGGCGCCGAGGGCGTCTTCGCCGAGTCCATCGTCTCCTCCAGCCTCCTGGGCCGGATCGCGGAGGCGGCGGGCGTGGGCTACGAGGAGACCCTGACGGGCTTCAAGTGGATCGCCCGTGTCGAGGGCCTGCGCTACGGCTACGAGGAGGCGCTCGGCTACTGCGTGGACCCCGAGGGCGTCCGCGACAAGGACGGCGTCACCGCCGCCCTGCTGGTGGCGGAGCTGGCCTCGGAGCTGAAGGAGCAGGGCCGCACCCTGGCCGACCTGCTGGACGACCTGGCGATGGCCCACGGCCTGCACGCCACCGACCAGCTGTCGGTCCGCGTGTCGGACCTGTCGGTCATCGCCTCGGCGATGGCGGCGCTGCGCGCGGAGCCGCCGGTCTCGCTGGCGGGCCTGCGGGTGGTCTCGGCGGAGGACCTGTCGGTCGGTTCGGCCGCGCTGCCGCCCACGGACGGCCTGCGCTACTACCTGGACGGCGACTACAAGGCCCGGGTGATCGTCCGCCCGTCCGGCACGGAGCCGAAGCTGAAGTGCTACCTGGAGGTCGTGGTCCCGGTCCCCGAGGCCTCCGACCTGGCCCCGGCCCGCACCCGCGGCCAGGAGGTCCTGGACGCGATCAAGAAGGACCTGGCGGCCGCGGCGGGCATCTGAGCCCGCCCACCAGTCCGACGGCCCCCCGAGCCCCGTCCGGCTCAGGGGGCCGTCACCGTATCCGGGTGCAGCCCGGCGGGGCCGGCGTTCGAGGCGCCGCCGGATGAACCCGGCGGGGCATCGCTCGTCATGTCGACGCTCCTTGCGGTCAGCGGGCGCTCCGCTCCAGCAGCATCACCGCATACACCGGCGAGTCGGCGAAGGGCTGGTTCTCGCCGATCTTCCGGTAGCCCCACCCCTCGTACATGGCCTGCAACCGCGGCCGCCTGGTGTCCACGGTCAAAACCGCCGATGCCTCGCCGCGGCCTTCGAGGAGCGCATCGTGCAGGCGCGGACCGAGGCCGGTCCTGCGCCACTTCGGGCGCACCATCAGCTCGGAGACGTGGAGGGTGGCCGGGTCGGCCGGCGGGGTGTCGAGGTGCCCTTGCCACCACTGGCGGCCCTCGGCGGCTGGGGCCCCGTAAGAGAACCCGACGGGCACATCGCACTCCCATGCGATCACGCAGGTGAAACCGGGGTTGCCACCCCAGTGGTCCACGAACCAGGGGAAGCGCTGGACGAACTCCTCGTTGATGCGGTCCGCGTACGCGTCAGCGTGAACCTCCAGGAGGGTTTGCCGTATCGCGGGCAGATCATCGTGTGCGTGGCGGCTCAGGGTGATGTCGCTCAACGCGGGCTCCATTCGGTGCGGTATCGGTCGCCCCACTCGCGGGCCGCCCGGTCTGTGGGGGCGAGGGTGAACAAGTCCCGGTGAAAGTCACCGATCTGGGTCCGCATCCGGCCCGGGATCGGGTCACCGGCCATCAGGTCGAACGCCTTGCCCGTCGTCGCGCACGCCTGGTCGGTGTCGCCCTGGCGGAGCTGCGCGTGCGCGAGACGCACCATGGTCATGGCCCGGTTACGGCGCAGGGTGGCGGGGAGCGCGGCCAACGCCCGGTGGGATGCGGCCTCGGCGTGCGCGGGCTCGCCCAGCAGCTCCCGGACGATCGCCGTGATCGCGGCGAGCTCCGCCGGCCCGTAGAACCCGATCCACGGCGGCCGCGGAGCTGCGTGGGCGCGGGTCAGGGCGTCTTCGGCGTAGCCGAGGGAGCGCAGCGCCGGTTGCCGGTCGCCGCGTGAGGCGTGCCCGATCGCGGTACGCGCGTGGGCCAGGGAAGCGAACAGCGGGTCTCGGCGGGCGGTGGTCGTGGCCTGCGCCGCGAGGGAGGCGGCGACTCCCTCCCCGAACTGCCCGCACTGGTGCGCGAGCATCGCCGTCGAGTTCCACACCCGCATCTGCGCCATGGAGTCCTGCGCCATCCCCGCCAGGCGCAGCGCCTGATCGAGATGGGTGCGGGCACGGTCGGGTTGGCATGCGTCGATGCACGACCAGGCGGCCGACGCCGTGTAGTGCGACGCGAGGGAGAACAGCCTTTGCCTCACGGTCTGGGAGGCGGCCCGCTGCTGCAACGCGACTGCCTCGGCGGCCCTGGCGAGCGCGGCCCTCTCCAACGCCCCGTGGCCGCCCCGGGTCTGGTCCAGCGCGGTCAGGCCGCTCATCCCCTCCCGCAAACGGATCACGTCCGCAGTACCGACCGACCGGCGGCCGGAGGGAACAGCGGCAGCGGCGGCCGCGCCGACGGTCAGAGAGCAGAAGGTGCGGCGTAGCACGGGGTCCTCCAGCGGTGCTGGTAGTGCGGGTGAGGCGAACCCTAGAACCGTGATCGGACATCCGAACACCTGCTCAAGCGCTGCCCGGGTCCGGCCGATCGGCCTGGTCGTGGTCCCGTTCACGAGATTCCGCACGCTCCGCGCGGACACGTTGCCCGGTCTGCCGGTGATCGACTGGAGCGCGCCGTTCATCTGAGCTGCCAACTCGTCCTGAGTCAGACCCAGATCAGCCATTCGCGCCCCCAGTGCGGCGTTCTCTGCCATGCCACCGACCGTAAGCCCACGATCACGGGGCGATCCAGGCGAAGGGTCAATCAGCCGTAAAGTCTTCCGGTTGTCTGCGCCCCTGCCCCCACCAACCTGTCCTGTCTCCGGCCGTCTCATGGCCGTTGACTGGAGATCAGCACCACCCCCGCACCATTCCCAGCGATCACGACCCAGGGCGGCGGCGATGACGACACAGCTACAGGACCACCAACGCCGATTCCCGCGCGCCATCGCGCTGCCCCGCCACCTGTGGCCGGCGCCCGGCACCACCGTCCGTGCGATGGAAGCCCCCGAGCACCTGGCCGTGGGCGTCCTCGCCCGCTACGGCACCCCGGCCGACGCGTTCCCCGGCTACGGATACGTACGTCCGCTCGAAGGCGGCCGCGAGTGGGTCGCCACCCCCGAATACCTGAGACCGGCACACCCCACGGAAATCTCCGCCGCACTCATCCAGGGGTGGTCCCGGTGACCGGCCGCGTCTCGGGCTCGGTCTCCGGCGGCGAGTGGCACCCCATCGACCATCCGCTGACCGGTGAGACCGTCCATGACATCGCGAACGGCCTCACCGGCACCCTGACCTGCGTCACCGGGGAACGCCACGGCGGCCGTCTGCTGGAGATCGCCCACATCCGCCCCCCTGGCGGAGGAATCGAGTGGACCACCGCGGCCTCCGACATCTCCCGCGCCGGCGGTGCCCGGTGAGCGCCGCCCAGATCGGGGACCTGGTCGAAGACGGCCCCGGCGGCGGTCAGTGGATCTATACGGACCGGCGCGGCGGAACACCGATCCTGCGCCCCCTGTACGGGGGCACCGCAAATACCCGGGAAGCCACGCACCCCAAGGGGCTTCGGGTCATCAAGACAAGGCAAGAACTCCGAGCCGAGTCCCCGTACTTCCTGTAGCCGGACCACGGGGCCGCTCCTGGCCCCCATCTCACGGCTGCCCGGCCCCCGGACCCGTCGAGGGGGAGATGGCGGGCCCGCGCGCACCCACGCGCGATACAGCGCCCTGGCGGCGAGCCGTCAGCGCGGCGGCGGGACCCCCGCGGAAGCGGTCGGCCTGACGATCTCGCCCAGGGTCGGCACCGACTCCGGGCGGGAGCGGACCGCGTCGGTGCACTCCCACGCCCGCGGCGGATCCGCGTCCGGCCCGCCCAGGACCACCGGGCCCCGGCCCGCCGACACGGCTTCGCTGCCCGCCAGGGTGCACACGAGCTGCGAGAGCGCCACCGGCGGCAGGTCCTCCGGCTTGCGGCTCAGCCGCACCGTGCCCACCGGGTCGCCCGTACGCGGCTCGACCGCCGCCAGCCCCGACGGCACCCCGGTGGTGAAGCCGGCATCCCGCTCCTCCGCCGACGGCGTCCGCTCCAGCTCCTCCAGCAGCGCTTGCGTCACGAGCGCAACGGGGTCCCGCAGGACCCTCTTCTCGGGCACCGGAACCACCCGTTCCACGCCCACCAGCTGCGATCCGCAGACCAGTTCCAGCGTGGCCCGGAAGCCCTGCACGGTGTTCTGCCCGCCCGGCTGCGCCGGGGTGTCGCAGGACACCCGGGACGGCGCCGCGCCCACGTCCACGGGGACCGTCGTCGCCCTGATCCCACAGCCCGGCAGGCAGCCCACGGCGACCAGCGCGAGCAGGGCCGGCACCACCGCCCGGACCCTACGCGTCCTCGTCACCCGCGATCACCTTCCCCACGTCCACCGGCAGCCGCAGCGTGAACAGCGCTCCGCCCCCCGCCCCGTTGGCGGCGGTGATGTCGCCGCCGTGGATGTGCGCGTTCTCCACGGCGATCGACAGGCCCAGCCCGCTCCCGTCCGACTTCGGCCGGGACGCGCTCGCCTTGTAGAACCGGTCGAAGACGTGCGGCAGGACGTCCTCCGGGATGCCCGGACCGTTGTCCTGGACCGCGATCACCAGCCACTCGCCCTCCACGACCACCGAGACCCGCACCGGCGAACCGCCGTGCTTGAGCGCGTTGCCGATCAGGTTGGCCAGGATGACGTCGAGGCGGCGCGGGTCGAGGCGCGCCACGATGCCCCGCTCGGCGTCGAGTTCGACCGCGTCCAGCCAGGCCCGCGCGTCGATGCAGGCCGTGACCTGGTCGGCGACGTCCACGTCGTCGAGGACCAGCCGGGCGGTGCCCGCGTCGAAGCGGGTGACCTCCATCAGGTTCTCCACGAGGTTGTTGAGCCGCCGGGTCTCGCTCACGACGAGCGCGACGGCCGGTGCGATCATCGGATCGAGGTCGTCGACCTCCTCCTCCAGCACCTCGGCCACCGCCGTCAACGCCGTCAGCGGGGTGCGCAGTTCGTGCGACATGTCCGCGACGAAGCGCCGGCTCGACTCCTCCCGCGCGCTCATGTCGGCGACCTTCTTCTCCAGCGCCTCGGCCGTCTTGTTGAAGGTGTGCGACAGGTCGGCGAGTTCGTCGGTCCCCGACACGTCGAGCCGGTGGTCCAGCTCGCCCTCGCCGAGCCGCCGCGCCGCGTCACCGAGCCGCTGCACGGGCTTGAGCACGGTCCGGGCTGCGGCCTGCGCCAGCAGCGCGGACCCGAGCAGCGCCAGACCCGTCGCGATGGTCAGCGACCAGCCGAGCGCGTTCAGGTCGTCCCGCTCCTGCGCGAGGGACTTGTACATGTAGCCGGTCGGCCCGCCACCCACGATCCGCGTCCCGCCGACCAGGTACGGATTGCCCTGCGGCTTCGTCCGCTGCCAGTACATGTGGTACTCGGAGTCGTTCGCCGCGGTCATCTTCTGCTGGTCGTTCACGGCGTGCTGGAGGGACGCGGGTACGTCGTCCAGCCCGAAGGAGTCGGGGCCCGCAGCGCCGAACACCTGGTGCCTGTCCTTGCCCTCGTCCACCAGCAGCACGCTGTAGCCGGGGCTGCTGCCCGCCATCAGCTCGGCGGTGCGCTGCATCTCCTCGGGCGTCGGGTCGGCGGGCAGCGCGGCGGCCCGGTTCTGCATCTCCTGCCGGAAGTCGCCGAGGGCGGCCTCCTGGACCCGGGTGAGAACCGCCTCCCGGTTGAGCCAGTACGCGATCCCGGAAGCCGAGACCGCGGCCGTCAGCGCGACCAGCGCGAACACCACGAGGAGCCGCAGCCGCAGGCTGGTCCAGCGCCGGCCCGCGAGCAGCGCCGGGATCACTGCGGAGAGTCCAGGCGGTAGCCGACGCCGCGGACGGTACGGATCAGGGTGGGCGAGGACGGCACGTCCTCGACCTTGGCGCGCAGCCGCTGCACGCAGGCGTCGACGAGCCGGGAGTCGCCGAGGTAGTCGTGCTCCCAGACGAGGCGGAGCAGCTGCTGACGGGAGAGGGCCTGGCCGGGCCGCCGGCTCAGTTCCAGCAGGAGCCGCAGCTCGGTCGGGGTGAGCTGGAGGTCCTCGCCGTTCTTCGTCACCGTCATCGCGGCGCGGTCGATGACCAGGGACCCGAAGCTCGCGGAGTCGCTGGACTCGCGCTCGCCGCGGCGCAGCACGGCCCGGATCCGGGCGTCGAGGACCCGGCCCTGGACGGGCTTGACCACGTAGTCGTCGGCACCGGACTCCAGGCCGACGACCACGTCGATGTCGTCGCTGCGCGCGGTGAGCAGGATGATCGGCAGCTGGTCGGTGCGGCGGATCCGCCGGCACACCTCGAAGCCGTCGATCCCGGGCAGCATGACGTCCAGCACGATCAGGTCCGGCCGCTGCTCGCGCAGCAGTTTCAGGCCGTCCTCGCCCGTCGCCGCGGTGGCCACTCGGTGGCCCTGGCGTGACAGGGAGAGTTCGAGGGCCGTGCGGATGGCGTCGTCGTCCTCGATCAGCAACAGGAAAGGCACGGGCTCATTCTGTCCCATCCCCCGTTGGGACTTCGACCTTCGTGCGGCGGAGATCCGGTCACGGTGGCTGTGACAGGCCTGTGACAGTCGGCGGACACCCCGGTTATGTCAGCGGGGCAGGCTTCTACCAACGCACAACGGACCGAAGCAGACTCCACGACGGGGGGCGCGAGATGAACACGCTGCACAGCACCACGACCAGCGCGGTTGTCACGCGGCTGCACGATGTGAACCGCCGGGCGGGTGTCCGTACGGTGACGGTCGCCCGTCCGCGGCCGGCACACGTCACAGCCATTGACGCGAACCAGTACCAGGCGGTTCCCGCACAGCGCACCCCGTCCTCCACGTCGGAGGCGGAGTTCACGGCGTACGTGCAGGAGCGGCGGGCCGCGCTCTACGCGACGGCCTTCCACCTCACCGGCGACCGGCACGAGGCCGAGGACCTGTTGCAGAGCGCGCTGTTCTCCACGTACCGGGCGTGGGACCGCATCACCGACAAGGCGGCCGTCGGCGGCTACCTGCGGCGCACGATGACGAACCTGCACATCAGCGCGTGGCGCCGGCGGAAGCTGAACGAGTACCCGACGGAGGAACTGCCGGAGCAGGCCTCCGACACGGACGCGATGCGCGGTACGGAGCTGCGTGCGGTGCTGTGGCAGGCGCTCGCCCGCATCCCGGAGCCG